>NZ_CP039121.1:648587-1297174 GCF_014131735.1 Lactiplantibacillus plantarum | reverse complement strand
CTCATTGGTTCCCTTGGAATAGATTTCAACGAGGTTGGTATTCTTAATCGCTTTAGCTAAATCGTCGCGAATCGCACTCATGCGTGTTCCCCCATTCAGTAATTTGTAACAAATAATTTATTTCATACTACCACATTTTCAATTATCATGATACCACTTGTAAAAGTTGAACGCCAAATGGCAACTTTCATTTTCTAAATAAAATTTGTACTATAAAATAAACTTGTTAATAACCTCTGCTAACGCGTCATGGTTGTTATCAGCGACCGTCACGTACTTAGCTGCGGCCTTGACTGCATCGATACCATTGGCGACACTCACAGGCAATCCGACCGCCTTCAGCATGGGGAGATCATTGCTGTTATCGCCAGCTGCAATAATTTCATCCGCCGTAATTCCCAGTAGCTTTCCTAATTGAACCGCTGCGGTCCCCTTGTCAACGCCAGCCGGATTAAACTCAACGTAACGGTCGGACGAATAAGTGACGGCTAATTTGCTTGGATCAACAATAGCTTCAACGTCTGCGCGCATTTGCTTGCGGTCAGTCATCGTTGGCAAGGCCATAATAATCTTCATGACGTTCATCGTTTTGAATTGTTCAAAGTCCGGCGTCGTCATAGTTGTGAACGTCACGCCCCGGTTTTGTAGATAATCTGAATCACTTGGAACCGGATTGTAAATATATAACGTATCCTGCGTGTACACATGCGTCGCCGCCTGCTGATTCGCAATTCCCGCTTCAAACACCCCTTTAGCAACCTCATATGGCATGGCATTCACCGCCAATGGCCGATTATCCTTATTCTCTAAAATCAAACCACCATTATAAGAAATCGAATATTGATGTGGTTGGTCCCGCAATCCCATCGTCTCCAAATCGTTCTGAAACGAGGTATAACTACGACCAGAATTCGGCACAAAATAAACACCCTTAGCCGCCGCAGCTTGAATTGCCGCCGCATTCTTTTCTGACAACGTACCATTGTCATTCATCAGGGTCTCATCCAAGTCACAAACAATCATTTTATACATATTAAAGTTCCCTCTCATCCGCTTGACCATCTGAAACTTGGTCATTTTAGGTTTACTATTCCACTCTAGCGAAAGACGTGCGGAAATGCAACCGCTTTATTTTTGCGTTGAAATCTCAATGTTTATCCATACATACGCGCAGTTTTTAGCACAGCGTGCAATTATAGGTGCTACAGCCATTTGTGAAATTTAACTTAGTCGTTTGTTAAGACATTTCAAAAATGCGACCTGCTAAGAATCAATTTCTAAAACTGAAACAATCAATTACTGTGCTCAATGACCCAACTTTCAAAAAACAATAGCTTTATATGATTACGAAAAGGTAATCGCAGTACCGATGTTTTAATTGGCAGTATTTCTTCAATATGTTGTTAAAGCCAGTACTTTTGATATTATTGATTGCTTATCATTCCCTACTGATTAGGCATCGTACATTGACAGGGTTTGCTGGGAACAGGTGCCGTGATATGGTGAGGTAAATTCAGTATCATAATTGCACCCACAACCAATATAATACCAACCAAGGCCTGAGGAACTAAGATTTGGTGCAAGAATAACATGCCAAAAAGTACGGAACTTATTGGTTCAAATAGTCCAGTCATAGTTGCCAGAAATCCGTCTATTAGCTTTAAACTTTCTAAATAAAGATCATACGCAACAACGGTGGCTAGAATAACAATGATAAGAACCGCTAAAAGCTGCGTTTTTGAAAATCTAACTAAATTTGGTAACGGTGTGTGAATCAACGCTATCACACCGCCAATAACTAGTGCCCATCCCAAAATATCCACTGCGGCAATTTGGTTTAACAATGGAACAGGTAGTTTGGTGTATAAGATAACCCCGATAGCCGCAATCAGGCCAAAAATAATTGCTTCCGGTTTTATTAATCCGGTCTTAAATCCGGATTCAACAATAAGCCAGATTCCCATCAATGCGCTTATTAAGCTCATTCCTGCTAATAAACTGGGAAGTCTTTTCGCTTTCAGCGCGGTAAATACAAGCAGAATAAACGGACTAGTGGACTGAAAGACAGTTGCAACTGCTGCATTACTGTAATTAATCGCAGAAAAAAAGGCAATTTGTGCCGTGCACAAGCCGGCGATGCCGTATATCATAATTCGTGTTAAAATTCGCCAATGTGTCCAAATCTTTTTCGTGCTTTTTCTAGCCTGCTTGAAAAACAAGTTACGATATAGCAACAACATTGCCCCACCGATTAACAGCCGTAACAATACAATCTGTTGCGGAGTCAGAACTTGCTCACTTAACAAAGGCTGTGCTAGTATTCCACCTAGCCCAAATAAAGCGGCACTAATAATACCGCACAGAGTTCCAACTAAACGCTTCATACAAAAGTTTCTCCTCTATAATAGTTCACCATTAGAAATAGCAACACTTTGATTGTGGTAGTCATCATTAAATAAGGCATTGGCTGCTGCCCTAGCAAACGTATCTCGATTAATTGCAAATTCAGACTCCGGTATCGCTCTAAATTCAGGACCGTGCGTAATAATTTTTGTTTCGGGTCCATTCTGAATTAGTCCTGGTCTAAAGATTGTAAAGGGAATACCACTATTTGCAAATAACAACGGTTTGTCTAACTGATCATGGGTATACTGAGGATGTTGCGTGCGAACAGCCGATAAATAGGGTAAATTACCAGACAAATATTCACCGTAAATACCGCCTGCCGAAATATCGACTATTCGTTTAATTGTTGCCTGTGTTTCCTTAATTGCACGTAACAATAACTTAACGTACGGACCAGTGCTCAGCCCACCAACGGAATCATAAATATAATCGACATCCTCGAGTGCCGCTACATAATCAGTATATTTCGCTGCATCTCCCAGAAAAATAACATGTTCTCGTTTCTGATAGGCAGGGACCTTTTTGCGATTACGAACAAATAATTTTAAAGTCATTTCTGGATAATCACGTTCCATTAATTTAATGAAGGCCTGGGCAGTTGGCGAAGTTGCACCAATAACTAAAACTGTATTCATCGTTCATCGGACTCCTTTTCCATTTGCTGATATGTTTTAATAAACCCGTTCATGAATGCGACCTGTTTCTTAAGTTCAGCCTGTTTTTTCTCTAATTCTTTCAGATGATGTTCAACAATCGCTTGACGCTTTTCCGCTGTTGCTTGCTTGCCTTGAACAACTAAATCAGTTAGTTGACGAATATCCTTCAACGGCATTTCGGAATCAATAAAAATCTTCAAATTTTTCATCCAAATCAGATTCTTTTCCGTAAAAACACGATACCCATTCTCAGATCGTCTTAGATTAGGAATTAGGCCCAGGCGATCATAGTAATGGACCTGAGAGACACTCATCCCAACTAATACTGAAATCTCTTGGGTTGTATATTTGGCGACTTCATCATCCAATTTTAGTTCCTCCTTTTTTCGCATGCGATTCATTATAAACTATCAACCATACTTCATAGCAAGCTTTTCCAATCAAATTGGACTTGGGTGAATAATACCCACAATAATAGCCGCCATTTTTGACGTCGGCCAAACGGTGCTTATAACTAAGATGCAACTAACGATCACATCAATATCATCTGGTTGCATTTCTTGTTAGAGTAGCTTACGACAGGGTGATAGAAAACAAATCATAACATTATGTGCTACCAAAGCACCGTGCTAAAATCAAATCAGCCAAAATGCAAGTACGTGCTAATACTCGGCAAATAAGCCAGTTAAGGAGACACCATGAAAACAAAACCTGAAGCCTTAATGCGCGACTTATACAATTTAATCATCAACCCGGCGACGCGTGACTGGGAACGCCATTTACTAGTCCAGGCCAAGAATAATCGGCAACAGCTATCGCCGACTGGGCAACTAAAACAGCTCGAAGCTGATTTGCGACCATTAGCTATGCGGAATAACTTGACCCCGGATGTTATGGACTTTTATCTTGCCATCACTGGCAACGCACCCATGCCGACTAAAAACAATGTATCGGCTTACCCACCCCTTAGTTCGCCTTATGAAGAACGGGCAGTCTTTGCTGGTGGGTGCTTTTGGTGCATGGTTGAGCCCTTTGATCAGCGTCCCGGTATTAATAATGTGATTTCTGGTTATACCGGTGGTTCGTGGGCCCAACCGACCTATGAACAAGTTAGTGGTCAATATACGGGGCACGTTGAAGCCGTGGAAATCAGATACGATTCCCGTAAAATCTCGTATCAAAATCTTGTCGATATTTATTGGCAACTAATTGATCCGACCGACCGCTTTGGACAAATCAATGATCGCGGTAGCCAATACCGGCCAGTCATTTTTTATGCTAATCAACATCAATTGACCATTGCGCAAGCATCCAAACAAGCGCTTGTGGACTCGCAACGTTATCAAAAACCAATTGTCGTGGCCATTGAGCCCTTACAGCAATTTTGGCCAGCAGAAAATTATCATCAGGATTTTTACCGCAAACAACCCCGGCGCTACCGACAACTGAAAAAAGCCCATGATCACTATCTAAATTGGTTGAAATTCAAAAACAAATTCTAGCTTGGCGGTTCAGTCACAACTTATGACTTTGCCTGCTTCTGGAATCAATTGGTCAAGCACTAATCGCTGTGCCATACTTAATTGTTATGGAGGCGCATAAACATGCGGCAAAAATCGCAATGGGCCCTAATCAGCTTGTGGCTGATTATATTAGGAAGTTTCATCCACATGGCTTAACAGTGATGCCGGTAATTGCTTATAATCTCCTGCAAAGACCGTTTGGTTGATCATTTCTGATATTGCTATTATTATCAATTGACCAAGTGTTTTATGACCACTTGATCAATCTCGTTAGTCATTCAATCATCAAACATTAATTTTAAAAAACAGGATATTGACCCGCCATACGAATGACGGCCGTCCATTGTCCTGTTTTTATTGCGGTATTTTGCAGCATGTCAGCTTTCAGTTTGACATAACGGTCTCAATCAGGACAAACCACAACTGCCTACTTCGATATGGTATATTATTACTGTCTACATCAGATTTGCCAATCTGTCTGAGTGCTATGGCCTTTTTCTAGCCACCTCACGCAAACACTAAAAACAACGAGGTTCTCACCATGCAAACAATTCAGTTAAGCAACATCTTTAAACAACAAGCACACCAAACGATTTTAAAAGATTTCACACTCACCATTCCAGCGCAAAGTAACATCGGCATTCAGATGAGCCACGTTGAGGCAACGACCCTCTTTAACCTATTACGCCAAACGACACCCCAAACTAGTGGCGTGATGACTGGCCTCACTCCCGCACGTATCCAAGCCATCTTTCATGATGACGGCTTTTATCCGCAATTAACAGTCTCGACTTATTTGAAGACCTTTCAACACATCAGCACCTTTGAGACGGACCTGGATGACATTTTGCAGTATTTCGCACTCAAAGACGTCGCCCATACTAAGATCAAGCACTTATCCTTTGATCAACAACAACGTCTGGCCTTACTGCGGGCATTCATCCTACAACCGGACTTGTTGCTAATTGAAAGTCCCCTGACCAACTTGACCAACGCTGGCATTGAGCTGTACTTAGCAGCCTTAGCCTATACTCGCGAACACGGCGTCACCGTACTGCTGACCTCCTACTCATTAGAAGAACTTGTCCTAACCAGTACGACTATCTTTCGTTATCGACCAAACCAGGGCCTCGAGTTGACTGATTTGGCGACCGAAAGCAGTTCCGATTCCGCACACACTTCAGAAGATACACCTAGACCAATTTTTAAAATTGCAAGCAAGGTTGAAGATAAAACAGTCTTTTTCAGCCCTAACGAGATCGATTTTATTGAAAGTGTCAACGGGGTCAGTCAACTGAACGTCAGTGGCGAACAATTCACATCATCGCAAACAATGAGCGAATTAGAACAACAATTGACGACGCTCGGCTTCTTTCGCTGTCATCGTTCTTACTTGGTTAATTTACAACAAATCGCGGAACTAATCAGTTACTCCCGAAATAGTTACACGTTAATCTTGAAAAACAAAAGTAAACTGCCCCTCTCTCGCGGTAAACTCACTGATTTAAAAGCTTTGATCAATTTTTAGGACACCATTCAGCCTAAATAATGCACCATTCGGCCCCAATATGCCCCATTACACCTTGATTTAATCACATTCGACGATTGCTCCAGTAAACTAGATTTTGTAGAAGCCACTACGCTTCCAAATCAAATTTAAAGGAGTCAGCGATCAACGATGACAATAAAAAATGCAATCGAAGTGATTAACATTGCCAAATCATTTCAAAATACGACCGCGCTGGACCAAGTTAGTTTTACCGTCCAGCCAGGTGAAATTTTTGGCTTTTTAGGTCCCTCGGGATCGGGAAAAACAACCACCATTAAAATTCTAACCGGACAATTATTACCAACGAACGGTGAAGCCTACGTCCTGGGTCAGTCTGTCCAAGCATACGACGAACACCGCTATGAAAAAATCGGCATCGTCACGCATCAAAGTGGGCTTTACGACAAATTATCGGTATACCAAAACCTACTATTCTTCGCGAAAATGTTTGGTGTCCCGGTTGCACGTGTTGATAAGTTACTTGAACGAGTTGGTCTCAGTCAACATAAGAAAAAACTCGCTGGTAAGTTATCTCAAGGTATGCGTCAACGGCTAGTTCTGGCCCGAGCAATTCTTCACCAACCGCAAGTCTTGTTCCTCGATGAGCCAACCAGTGGTTTAGATCCCCGCACGACCCAAGCAATTCACGCACTGATTAGGGAATTACGCGACCAGGGTACAGCGATTCTGCTAACGACTCATGATATGCTGGAAGCCACTCGTCTCTGCAATCGTGTCGCCTTACTCAACGCTGGCCGCATCGCAGAATGTGCAGCCCCACAAGCATTGCAATTAAAATATAATCGCGACCAGCAGTATCGCGTCCACATTGCATCGGCAGCGCAAGATTTGTTACTCCCCGCATCTCCTGAGACGACCTATCAGATTAATCAGTGGATGCTTTCTGGGCAACTTGAGACGATTCACTCGTGCGAGCCGACCCTTGAAGATGTCTTTTTAACCGTAACTGGAAGGAGCCTAAAATGAGTTTATCAGTAACCAAAATAAAAGCCTTATTCGGTCTTAAATTAAGACTGATCATTTCAAATATGAGTCTAATGACTGCCCCAATCATGGCCATTTTGTACGTCGTTTTCATGAAGAGTATTATGCAAAGTAAAGCACCATCACACGTCGCTCTGATTTCCCTATTACTGGGAATGGGACTATGCTTTAATATCGTTATGGGTGGCATCATGATGACGAGTTATCCCTTAGCCGAAGAAAAAGAACACCATACGTTACGTGTCCTAATGACCTCTTCCATTACCGGGCCCGAATTTTTTATCGGTAGTTTATTGCCACCACTAGCTATTATGACTGTAACCAATTTGATACTGGTCCCCCTAAGCGGCGCCAGTTGGTCGCAAATTCACTTAGGAAACTTTTTATTGATTACTATTATCACTAGTTTAACGAGTCTCGTGCTCGGATACATTATTGGTCTGATTGCTAATAGTCAAACTCAAGCAGGCGTCTACAGTATTCCAATGATGCTGATTTTAAGCCTGATACCGAATTTCGAACAGTTCAATACCACCCTTAAATCCTTTAGCAGTTATCTGTATAGCAGCACGCTTAATCACTATATTACCGCCTCGTATACCACTGGTGGCTTTTCATGGACGCTTCGTGAGGTACTGACGCAACTCGGATGGCTCGTGATTACCTGTGGCATCTTCTTCTATGCCTACCGTCGTCACGGCCTTGATAATGACTAAAATTTAGGAGGTTTTCAATCATGTCAACTTTAAAAATCGGAACGACCGTCAAGTTACCAAAACCATATTTGGGAATTGTGGGAACGATCATTGCCTACTACGCAGCTAAAGATCAATACTTAGTTCGGTTTGGTGTTAGCCAACAACTCTACTTCAAACCAGATGAACTAATTGTCTGGAAATCTTAACTGCTTATCTCATACCAAGCCCCTTACTTTGAAATATCATGGTAAGGGGCTTCTTTTCCACGTTCGGACAATCCCGCAGCCGAATCGACGTTGGCTATGTTATAGCAATTGCCGCTCAGCCTAGAAGGTGTATGTAGGACGCACATTTACTGATGACCAGTAACCTAACTAACACATTTTTATCATAATTGATGACAGCTCAATTCATGCTATGTATACCCATAATATTTTTAAAATCATAACTTACCCTTAATTTTAAACCCCACTTGCACTCAAAATGGGGTTTAAACCCCACATGCTGTCTTGATGATGTGGTGCTATTTCTGAAACCTGTTATCCTCTTTAATGCACACACGGGGTTTCATACAAAATAGACAATTAAGGGAGCGCAAGTAAAGATGATTAAAGCAGAATGGGCGTATATGCGCAAACACAAACTAATGATTATCGTCATGGCAATCATTATGTTCATTCCATCAATTTATGCCGTGACATTTTTACGATCAATGTGGGATCCATACGGTCGGTTAAATAATTTACCTGTAGCCGTCGTCAATCATGATCAGCCAGTCACGTACCAAGGGAAGCATCTCAGTGTTGGGCGCAATTTAACAACGAATTTAAAAAAATCTAGCGCTTTGAAGTTTCAACAAGTCAACGCAAGTCAGGCACAAGCTGGCTTGAAAAATGGTCGCTATTATATGGTGCTCACGATTCCAACCAATTTTTCGCGCCACGCGACCACCTTACTCAATCACCAACCACAAGCCATGGTGCTACATTATGATACAAGTGCTGGACATAACTTCGTCGCTAGCAAGATGGCCGATTCGGCGGTCACTTCGATTCGGTCATCCGTCGCCCAAACGATTACAACGAGCTATGCCAAAACGATGTTTGCCGCTATCAAACAACTTGACAGTGGCCTCAAAACAGCTGCTACTAATAATCAAAAGCTAGCCACCGGTGGTCAGCAGCTCCAAACTGCCAACCAAAAAATCGCCACCAACCTGGACACCCTCGCAACTAGTTCGCTGAAACTAAAACAAGGGAGTCAAACACTGACGGTCGGTTTAAACCAATATCTTAATGGCATTTCACAACTACAGGTGGGTAACCAAAAAGTAGTTGCCGGTCTAACACAACTGCTCGTCAAAAGTAATCAGTTAGTTGCTGGCATGGCTCAACTCAACACCGGGGTTCAAACTTTAAATCAAGGTGTTGATCAATACGTTGCTGGCGCCCAGCGAGTGAATACTGGGACTGTCAAAGTCAATACTGGTGCCCATCAGGTGGCCAGTGGCACGCAACAATTCAGTAGTGGTACCGCTCAACTGGCGACTGGTACGCAACAACTTAGTTCCGGTTTAAACGCTTATGCGGCCGGTGTCGGCAAGGTCAACACTGGTGCCAACAAGCTTAGTCAAGGTGCTAATCAACTACAAGCACAGACCGCTCAGTTAACGGCTAAAACGACGGCCCTAACGAGCGGCTCAAGTCAGCTAACTACTGGCATCCAGACACTAGGTCAGAACAGTCAGTCCCTCACCATCGACTTGCAAAAATTGCAGACGCAACTTAAGCAACCAACCAACAATCAAGCCACGATTAGCGCAACCGTGGCAGCGCTGAAAAAGCAGGCTGCTGGTACCGACTTATCGTCCGTTAAAACCGCGCTAAGTGCGCTGACATCGGCTATTAAAACTAGTGCGGCGCTTCACGACAATGTCGCCGCAACCGCTAACAGTCAAAATTTGACTGCGGCACAAAAATCAGCCATTTTGACAACGGTTGATCAATCCGCTAACCGTGACGCCATCAACGCCGCCCTTGCGAGTTTAACCACGGCCATCGCCCAGTCGACGCAACCGGCTCTAGATACGACTGCTTTGACTAGGGCCCTCAGCGCCACGACTCAACAGCAGGCTGACCTTGTCTCCACGGTCACCCAACTCACTACCGGTGCGCAATCACTGACGACCGGTATTCAATCTGCTGGTAACGCGGCTAACAAACTGAGGACTAGTCTAACCCAGCTGAACACGGTCCTACCTAATCTCACTAATGGCATTGGGGCCGTCACTACTGGTGCGACAAACTTGGCTAGCGGAACAACAACGCTCACAACTAATAGCCAGCAGCTCACCCAAGGCTTTAAAACACTGGATGCTAACACCAACTTGCTCAATCAGAGAAGTCACCAACTGGCTACGGGTGCGGGGCAAGTTGCCGCGGGTTCTCAACAGCTGACCGCGGGCACGCGTCAACTCAGCACCCAGGGCAACCAGCTAACACAAGGTGCCAGCCGCGTGGCTACGGGTCTTCAATCTGCACAGACCAACCTACCCAGCTTAACAACTGGCATCTCACAGTTAGTTACGGGCAGTCAACAAGTCACCACTGGCTTACATCGACTCGGCACAACGGGTATTGCACTCGCTAATGGCAGTCAGCAACTCACTAGTGGCAATGGGCAATTAGCCACCGGAGCTCAGCAACTAGCCGTGGGTGCTAACCAAGTTACAACCGCTGGTAATAAGATTCAAACTGGTAACCAAGCATTAGCGACCAAATTAGGAACGGCCGCAAGCAAGGGGAATCTCAATCCATCAAAACTGACGTATCAACAAGTTGCCAAACCCGTCACTACAACTCACCAGGACCGTGATGATGTACCAAACAACGGTACTGGTATGGCGCCGTATATGTTAAGTGTCTCGTTATTTGTCGGCGCGCTCGCCCTCAATATGATGTTTGATATGTATACCCCACGCAAACACCCGCAATCGGCACTGGATTGGTGGAGTAGCAAGGCCAGCATCATGCTCGTCTTTTCAATCATGGAAAGTACGATTATGCTCGGCTTGATGATGTTAATCAACGGACTCAGCCCGATTCATCCGTTTGCCACTTGGTTGTTACTCACGCTAACGGCGCTACTCTTCATGACGATCGTCGCTTGGCTTAACCTTGTCTTCAGCAAAGCTGGCGCCTTCTTCAGTATGGTACTACTAGTCTTACAGCTCGGTGGTTCAGCCGGAACGTATCCAATTCAGCTGTCAGGTCACTTTTTCCAAACAATCCACCCGTGGTTACCAATGAGTTACAGCGTCAACGGCTTGCGGCAGACCTTAATGACTGGTAATTCTGCTCTTCCTGAGATGGGCGTCTTAGCACTGATTCTAATGCTGTTTATTGCTCTGACCTGGTTGTTCTTTATCCGTCGTTACCCTCGGCTGGCTCAAATTGACTTTGAAGACCCCGTCGCCGTCAAAGCCACTCAGAGTAAGTTAGCCACGTTGGTTCGGCGAAAGGCTCAAGCTAAAGCATCTGACAATAAGACGAATTAGTTATTTGGATTTATGATCTCGAAACACTGCCAAAACGACTTTCTCTATATCAGAGAGAGTCGTTTTTAGCAGCTAACTAAGTTGACGACTTTACCCAAATGGTGCTGTTAATTCTGATTCGCTGGTCAACACCTTAACCTACTACCATATTATTAGTATTCGTGAAAATCCCTACTAATATTGAAACGACTTCCCCATCACTTGAGACTGCTTTTCACAGACTCATTTTGACCGGATGTCACACACGCTAAGTCACCTAACTTGTCAGTCAACAGCCCAACTAGCTAAAACCATTAACTAGTCTCAAATGCACCACAACAATCATTCAGAACAACATTAAGTCACTATCCAAACAAAACTAATCATGATACCACCTCAAATTAGTATGGGTATGCTTTAGTTAGGGACAAGCTTACGGTTAAATTAGATTGGTATATTGATTGAGTCAGCGTTTGATTTTGGCTATACTGTTAACAGTCAATTAATAAAGGAGTGCGAGTCGCATGATCAAAGAATTCAAGGAATTTATTGCCCGCGGTAACGTGATTGATTTGGCCGTTGGGGTTATTATTGGGTCCGCTTTTACGGCCATTGTTAAATCGTTGACAGACAACTTAATTAATCCACTGATTGGGATTTTCTTAGGCAAAGTTGATTTATCCAATCTAAAGTTCAGTATCGGTGATGCTACTTTTAAGTACGGGTCCTTTCTAAATGCCATCATTAATTTCTTCATCGTCGCCATCGTCGTTTTCATTCTGGTGAAAATTATTAATAAAGTGGTTAAAAATGAACCAGAAGAACCCGAGGAAGAAGAAGTCGATGTTTCCGCGCAATATCTAGAAGAAATTCGTGATTTATTAAAGGAACAGGCTAAAAAATAAATGAAAATAGCTCCCAAGCAAATTTTTCATTAAAAGTCTATATGGTATTAAAACTTTTTTTGAGATACAATATATTGTGCAATTTTTTATAAAGAGGGGCTATCATGGTGATAATAACAGCAGGAATGATTGGGGTCGGCAAAACCACGTTAACGGGGTTAATTGCTGACCACCTTGGAACTAAGGCATTTTACGAACCGGTTGGCGACAACCCCGTATTGCCACTTTATTATTCGGATCCTAAGAATTACGGGTTCCTATTACAAATCTATTTCCTCAACAAACGTTTTGCAATGATCAAGAAGGCATTGGCCGACGATAACAACGTCCTCGACCGCTCCATCTATGAAGATGCCCTCTTCACCAAAGAAAACAACGCTGAAGGAAACATCTCTGATACTGAATTGAATGTTTACTTGCAACTACTAGACAATATGATGACCGAATTGACTGAACTGCCTAAGAAGGCACCAGACTTGATGGTCTACTCTGAAACTGACTTCGATACGATTCTTTACCGGATCAAGAAGCGTGGTCGCGACTACGAACAGTTCGACCACAACCCTGAACTGGAATCTTATTACTATAAGATGTGGACCGCTTATCGGAAATGGTACGATGAATACGATGCTAGCCCTAAAATGAAGATTGATTTACAACAGTACGACTTGGAAAAACCTGCTAACCAACAAGCAGTGCTAGCTCAAATCGATTCTGAATTAGGTAAGATTCGCAATCCAACCACAGTTTAATTAATCATGCTAAAAGCGCCAGTCCCCATTATCGGGACTAGCGCTTTTATTGCGCACAATCTAGCGAGCAAACAATACAGAAACTTCTTAATGACTCGCGACCAGCTAACTAGGTAGCGCGGGTAGTGTCGCATTACCAAACGACAATCTTTGAATGCCGCACTAGCACAATTGCGCTCGATTACATGGCTGCCCGGACTTGTTGGGCTAACTCAAAGTTATTGGTAATCACCGCATTGACCGAGGCTGCGAACAATTGTTGCATTACGCTTGGCTCATCCACTGTCCAAACCCGTTCAGCAACATGGTGTACAGGTTGATAGTGTTCAAGATGCACCCCTTCTAAGTGTTCGTGAGTCGCAAACTCATCCGGATTACCCAGACGCGCTGAAGTCAAAAAAGCATATTTCTGGCTGGCATCAATGGCGTAGGCCCGCTGTAAGCTCTTCAGATTAAACGACGAAAAAACGACCGGATAAATTAAGTCAGTCTGCCGGACCATCCGTAGCACAATCCGCTCGATATCAAGATAATAGTGTCGATCAGTCTTCAACTCAAGGTTCAAGTGAACGGGCTCCCCACTCACTAAGTTTAAAAATTCTTGTAAGGATGGGACGGGCTCTCCATTTGCTAATTCAAATCTACGCAACTGTTCGAAGGTCAGATCCGCAATAGCCCCTTGCCCATTAGTAGTTCGATCGATTCGTTCGTCATGCATAATCACTGGTATTTGATCCTGGGTAAGATGGACGTCAAACTCTAAGCCATCGATATGATGACTGATGGCATACGCAAACCCAGCTAGCGAATTCTCAGGAAACTTAACGGGAACGCCCCGATGACCATAAATCAACGACATATTTGGCACAATTCTTCAACTCTTTCCAATTAATGACGACCGTTTGCACGGTTATTTGATTCTAACACTTTATTGTACGTATTTTCAGCCGTTTGCAACGATTGTCGAATATCTTGGCCTGCAAAAATCTGCTGCATCGCCGTTTGAATCGCCGTCCGTGCGGGAACCCAACCATCGACAAAGACACCTGAGTTCGTATTATTAGGCTTCGTTCGTAGCATCTGATTACCAGAAACTTCTAGGACCGGCGACTTCTTGAATAGTTTTTTCAGCGTTGGCTCGTCCTTAGCCCCCTTATTAACGGCTAAATAACCAGTCTTGGCTTGCCAATCGGCTTGCGTCTGTGCGCTAGCGAGAAACTTAGTGAATTCCCACGCGCCATCTTGGACCGCGCTTGGTTTATCGTTCGCAATCCAAAGTGCCGCCCCACCAACTGCGATTCCGTTGGCTCTCTGACCATTCGGCCGTGGGAAATATGTGACACCTAGATCATTTTTGAGCACTTGATACAACTGACCCGTGTTCGCGGACGATTGCATGAAGATACCCAAATGGCCTGCCAAGAAAGAAGCTGCTTCATTTGCAGCAGCATTACCACCCGAACCAAAGTTCATAAAGTCACCATAGTCAATATTTTCTTTAACCCACTTCATCGCATTGATCGCCGCGGGACTCGTAAAGTCGACCTTAGTCGCATTGCCAGTATGACCATTATCATGATTGGCAACGGGAACACCTGCGTTAGCGACTAGCTGCTCGAATAGCCACGAATAGGCCTCCATTGTCATTCCCTTGACTTTGCCGTGGGATTTGTCGTGGATGGCCTTAGCGACTCGCGTGATATCATCGTAAGTCGGATCCACTGGTGGCGGCGTAATCCCGTACTGACGCAAGACCCTCTTATTATAATAAAGCGCCGTTTGCGATGCATTAAACGGCATTGCTAGCAATTGATTGTCGCGCATCACGATCGCCTTGGCGCCCGGAATGATTTGATCAGCATCGTAATGGTCACGGTCAATAAATTTCTGCATCGGTGTCGTGAAACCACTGTGATACATCTGACTGGTGGAAATATCCATCGATTGAAATAGCGCTGGTGACGCGGCCGTCCCATGCGTATTCAAGATTTTTTGAATGACGCCATTATAGCCACCCTCAAACTCGGCTACAACTTCATACTTGGACTGTTGGTGATTAAACGCTTTAACGTAGGCGTCAATCGCTTGTTGACCAGGACCTTTCATCTCATGCCAAAACACCACTTTAATGCGACTACTATCCGCATGGACACGGGTCCGACTATAAGCGACCCCACCCACTACCAAGAGGACAACCATCATACCGGCTAGCCACTGCCACTTTCGCGTTATCTTCATCATTTCACCGAACCTTCATTCAATCCAGATTTAAAGTAGTGTTGCCCCCAGAAAAGGACAATCAATGTTGGAATCACCACGATGGCGGCACTCGCCTGAACGAGTCCCCAATTCGTAGCGGTTTCCTCCGAATGCAATTGCCGCAATCCATCTTGGACCGGACGTAGCCGATTTGAAAACGTGGTCAGCATTGGCCATAAATATTGGTTCCAGCTTCCTAAAAAGCTGTAAGCAGCTAGCGTCAATAAACTAATCCGTGAGTATGGTAAGGCAACGCGACAGTAAAATTGCCAGTGTGAGAGACCATCAACATCAGCGGCTTCCTTTAAGTCTCGTGGAATTTGCAGAAAGGCTTGACGTAACATGAAGATACCAAAGGCCGAAGTTAAGAACGGGATAACCATCACCGCATAGTGATTCAACAAGTGCATCGCACGGACCGTGTGAAAGTTCGGAATCACTTCAGCTTCAAATGGTAGCATCATAGTTGCCAAGACCAAGTAGAACAACGCATCCCGATACTTAAATTCTAAAAACACAAAGGCGTAGGCGGCAATTGATGCAAAAAACAGATGAGCAATCATCTGAATGATCGAAATCACTAAACTGTTAAATAAGTAGCGAAGAATGGGTGTTTTGGTAAACGCATCCTGATAGTTCTGCCAAGAAAGGGTTCCGCTCAGTGATCCTTTCGCAATAGTCGTCGTTGGTAAAAAGCTGGTCCACAACCCTAAAACAAACGGTAAAATAATGACTAACGTTAATGTAATTAATAACAAGTACCGGAATCCGATACCGATTCGATGTCGAATCAGGGCTTGAGTAGCCATTGTATTTTCCATTAGTAATGCACCCGCTTTGCTAAAAGTTTGAATTGGATTACCGTAATCGCTGCAATAATGATTGCTAGTATGATCGATTCCGTGCTAGCAAGCGCATAGTTACCATCAACGAAGGCATCCCGATAAATACGGTAAACTAATAAGTTGGTGGCGTTCGTAGGCCCACCCGCAGTCATCAAGTCAATCAATCCGAAACTCTTGAACGCTGAGATCAACGTAATCACCGCCGCAAAGAAGAGTGTGGGGGAAATCATTGGCAACGTGATATGGATGAACTGATAACGCCGACTGGTCCCCGCCACATCGGCCGCATCATATAAGGTTTTAGGCACAACTTGCAATGCCCCAAAAAAGATCAGAAAAGTAAATCCGAGGTGCATCCAAACGCTCGTCATAATAATCGCCACCATGGCCCAGTGTGGCTCCGTTAACCAATTAATTGCCGGTAAGTGCATCCAGATGGCCACCTTATTCAACAAGCCCACGGATGGATTAAACATGAATAACCAGAAAATTGCGGAGACCGAGACAGACACTCCCATAGTCGAGGTAAACATAGTTCGAAATAGCTCGATACCCCGAACCCTTTGATTGGCAGCGGCCGCTAACAGTAACCCTCCAATTAACGTGAACACCGTCACACCCACGACATAGATTCCAGTGGCTTGCAGACTAGCAAGATAACTCTTAGTCGTCAGCAAATTAAGGTAATTTTGCAAACCAACAAAGACGGTTGGTTCACCAAGACTATTAGTCAAGAAAAAGCTTAGATACAAGGTGCGTAACATTGGATAGAAAACAAAAACACTGAGGGCGAGTATTGAGGGCCCAAGAAATAGCCAAGCATAATATTTATCATTACGCTTTAA
Organism: Lactiplantibacillus plantarum; assembly: GCF_014131735.1. Lineage (NCBI taxonomy): Bacteria > Bacillati > Bacillota > Bacilli > Lactobacillales > Lactobacillaceae > Lactiplantibacillus > Lactiplantibacillus plantarum. The sequence goes on along the minus strand of NZ_CP039121.1, from coordinate 1,280,196 downwards.
TTCAAAACTGTCGGTCTGCACAGTTGCTTGGTCATGCGCATCTGGCGATTGTTTCGGCTTAAGGCGTCGCTTAATCGACGGAAACGAGTTGATCACTAGTAACACCCTCCTCTTCAGCAATCAATTGTTCGTGCTCATCAAAAATGAAGATCTTACCATTAACGGTTACATTCACCCGCTGCTCAAGTGGTAATTGGACCTGACCAGATTGTGCAATTCGCAATGCCGTCCCGTTATCAGCCTGCACTTCGATAATCGTCATCTCGCCCAGTGTCTCGACATTCGTAACCTTGCCATTACCGCGCTCATCAGTAACTGGTACTGCGTTTAGCTGATTAGGTCGGATACCAATCGTATAGCTCCCCGCGTTTAATGGTTGGTTAAGCGCAATCTGAAAGCCCTCCGCGACGTGTAAATTACGAGCGGTTTTCGTCACCACTGGCAGTAAATTAATCTGTGGCGTACCGAAAAATTCAGCGACGAAATGATTAGCAGGATGATTATAAATATCTAACGGTGTATCAATCTGCTGCACGTGACGCTCATTTAACACCATTACGTGATCGGCCATGGTCATCGCTTCAGTTTGGTCATGGGTGACATAAATCAATGTCAATCCGAGCTTACGTTGCAGTTCGCGAATTTCGGTCCGCATTTGCACGCGTAGTTGCGCATCAAGGTTTGATAACGGTTCGTCCATCAGGCAAACCTTAGCATCACTGGCAATCGCCCGAGCCAAAGCCACTCGTTGCCGTTGACCACCAGATAGTTCGCGCGGCTTGCGGTCACGATAAGCCGTCAAATTGACCATCTTCAACGCGGCATTGACCCGACGCTCGACTTCCGCGGCCGGCATTTTTCGTGCTTGTAAACCAAACGCAACGTTGGCAGCCACGTCCAAAAAAGGGTACAAGGCATAACTTTGAAAAACCATTGACAGCTTTCGATCTTTTGGTGGGACTGCATTCATGATCTGACCATTGATGGCCAGCTTTCCACTAGTAATTGGAATAATACCGGCAATCATCCGCAGCAGCGTACTTTTACCACAACCGGATGGCCCAACAATCACGAATAACTCTCCGTCTTGAATCTCGGCATTTACATCGTTTAAAACTGGCTGTTTCGCCTTATCATACGTCTTTGTGATGTTCTGCAAGGTAATTCCCATATTCATATCCCCTCGACCTTTTATTTGTAATTTATTAGATTACTCTTTAATCATGCCAGACCAACGTATCGGGAATGTTGGCATAATGTAAAAATAACGTATGGGTTATGTATTTTTTTCATAAACAGCGCCCCACCAACAAATTCGGAGTGAATAAAAAATAGTTGTTTCGAGAATTTGTACATTCTCGAAACAACTATTTAGTCTGTGTCCTACCAGTTAATCTGTCATGGATGATAACGGTCCACCTTGAGTCGGTTTTCTCTGTGTCCGATATCGAGCTTGAAAAAGCCGCTCAAATGTTTATCTGGACACACTATCGGATGTCCTAAAAATTTCAATTAAAGCCGACGAGTGGTATGCTTTGGCAGTTTGACTGGCTGTTGATCAGCATCTGTGCGCACCACCAACGTGTCACAGGTAGCATTGCGAATCACATAAGCAGCATTAGAGCCAATTAACACCCGTGCCACGTTGTTAAGACCTGTGGCCCCAACAACGATCAAGTCAGTGCCATAGCGGTCTGGTAAAGTCGTCGCTAACAATAACTTCGAATTACCTGAATGTAAGTGAACCCGCACATCGCTGACACCCGCGGCCATCGCTTGTTGGCGAGCCTTAGCGAGATTCGCTTTAAGACCGGCCGTCAATTCGTTCAATGCCTGCGGTGTCGTTGCGCCAAAACCCATCGGCCCTTGAGTCACACCAATAAATTTCTCAGTATTAATGACCGTCACAATATCCAAAGCGGCATTTTGCTCGACCGCGATCTTAATTGCTTTCGTTAAAGCTAATTGGGACTGAGGACTCGTATCGATGCCGACTAAAATGCGTTTAACCATCGTCATAACCATCACCCTCCATTAAAGGATCACTATTTGTCGGTTGCTAACACGGCAATTGATTCAGCGTAAATCGCCATTGCAGCCATTAATTCGTCAATTGGTTGGAATTCATTGGCTTGGTGCATCGTATCTTCGGTATCTGGGAAGAGTGCCCCAAAGGCAACCCCACGAGCCATCATCCGGCCATAAGTCCCACCACCAACAATTTGTGGTTGTGAGGCCGTGTCACCAGTTTGACGCCGGTAAACGTCCATCAAATCCTTGACGATCGGGTCTTCAGGGTCAACGTAATGTGGCACCATGAAGTCACCCTGCGTGACCGTGGCACCAGCTGGTAACTGTGCTTGGACTTTCGCCGTTAAATCAGCAGGTTCGATTCCCTTCGGATAACGGAAGTTCAACGTTAACGCACCACCCTTTTGATGGTCGAAGCTGAGTAACCCGACATTCATCGTCAAATCACCCATAACGTCATCCTTGTAAGCTAAGCCTAACTGGTTCGCCCGTGAATCATCGTGTAGCTTATTAGCCACGAAGTCTAAGAAAGCAGCGGCATCATCAGCAAAGGCATAGTTAGTCAAGAACGTTGCAAGGTAGGTTCCGGCATTGATCCCGTTACGTGGTTCCATCCCATGGGCGGCCTTTCCAACAACTTCCAGCTTAACGCCTTCAGGAACGACCGTTAATTCACCAGTTACTGGTTGCTGGTCCAGAAACGCTGTGAAGTCGGCCGCCAACTGCTCGTTGTCATCCGTCGCGACCACGGCTTCGGCATCACGCGGCACCATATTTTCACGCAAGCCAGAATCAAAAGAAACAAGGTTAAAGTCGCCATTATCTTCATGACCGAAGTGTAATTGCAGACTCACATTTCCCTTTTCACCATTGATCAACGGGAACATGGCATCTGGAGAGAAGCCCAAGGTTGGCGCTGGTTCAACTTCAAAGTAGCGTTTCATTCCAGTCCAATTACTTTCCTCATCTGTCCCAACGATAAAGCGAATCTTCTTATTGAGCTTCAAGCCAAGTTCTTTGACAATCTTTAAGCCATAGTAGGCCGCCATTCCCGGGCCTTTATCGTCGGAAACGCCGCGGGCATACATCTTGCCATCCTTGATGGTTGGTTCGAAGGGGTCCGTATCCCAGCCGTTACCAGCAGGCATTTCATCCACATGGGCTAAAATTGCCAAGGTTTCATCCCCCTCACCAATTTCAGCATAACCGACCAAGTTATCAATGTTCTTGGTCTTAAAGCCATCGCGTTCCGCAATCGCTAAAAACGTGGTTAACGCTTGCTTAGGACCAGGGCCTAAGGGTGCATCATCCGTCGCCTGGCTATCGTCACGAAAGCTCGGTACGCGGAGCATGGTGGTTAAATCTGCTAAATAATCATCTTGATGCTTAGTTGCTTCATTTTTCCAATCAACTGACATGTTAAATTCCTCCCACATATTGTTACCTCAATTTTATCATAGCTGTCGTCAACTTAATAATCGTAAGTAACCGCTTTTGGAAAATGGTATACTCAAAGTAAATTAACTTAGAAAGCTGGTCATTTTATGCAACCTATTACAACTGAAATTGTTAGCCGAACGATTATCAAACGACCGGCTGATTCTCACAAAGGCAATTACGGCCGAATCATGCTGATTGGGGGTAATCAAAATTTTGGTGGTGCTATCATCATGGCCGCAACGGCCGCAACATATAGTGGTGCCGGTCTGGTGACGGTCGCTACCGACCCGTCTAATTTCACGAGTCTACATGCTCGGCTACCCGAAGCCATGGTCATTGACTATCATCAAACGGACACCTTATTAAACCTGCTAGCAGGAATGGACGTTATCGTCATCGGTCCAGGCCTTGGAACAGATACCATCGCTGATCAGTTACTGACCGCCGTTCTCGCCGCGACGCACGTCCCACAACGATTGGTCATCGATGGTTCGGCGCTAACCTTGCTTGCACAGCAGGCCCGCCCCTTACCCGCCACGGACATTGTGGTCACGCCACACCAAATGGAATGGCAACGACTTAGCGGCATCGCGATCAAAGATCAAACCCCAACTGCCAATCATGACGCGCAACAACGGTTAGGTGTTATGGCCGTGGTCAAAGCTCATCGCACGACCGTCTACACTGACGAACGAGTCTGGTTCAACCCCGGTGGCACTTCGGCCATGGCGACCGGCGGCATGGGTGACACGTTGGCTGGTATGATTGGTGGCTTCGTAAGTCAATTTCATAATTTCACCGATGCCGTTCTCAGCGCGGTCTACTTGCACAGTGCCATTGCCGATGACCTCGCTGCAACGCGGTATGTCGTCTTGCCGCATCAAATCAGTACCCGCATTCCGACTTACATGCACCGCTTTAGTCAGATTGAACGCCCTTAGCTAGCTGGACCATAATGAACACGAACAAGCCAACGACATTATGCTAAAAAAGCCTCAACTAACCATGCTTGAATTCATAGTTAGTTGGGGCTTAATGATTTAGTTTAAACCAGAGTGGCCGAATTCGTAACACGCACTATTCGCCTACGGGTTGGTTCGCATCCGCCTTCAACGCTGTTAGTTCGTCATCAGTCAGCGCACGATAGTTCCCCGCTAATAAGCCAACGGGTAGCGTTAACGAACCAAACTTGATTCGCCGTAACCCGACGACCCGTTCACCTAACGTTCCGACCATCCGCTTAACTTGGTGATACTTGCCTTCATGGATCATGATTCGAATCGTGGTAAAGTTCTCGATTTCATGGAATTGAACAATCTCAGCCTGAGCCGGTTGCAATTCAGTCCCGTCCTTTAACGTGATCCCATCATTAAAATTAGCCAATTGAGCTGCAGTGATTTCCCCCGTTACTTCAGCCTCATAGACCTTCGTAACATGGTGGTTCGGCGACAATAGGTCGTGCGATAGGGCCCCATCGTTCGTAATGACCAAGATTCCCTCAGTATCTTTATCGAGACGACCCACGGGAAATAGATCGTCACGAAAATCCGTCGTATTGAACAGGTCCATCACCGTTTTCGCAGCGGAATCCGTCGTTGCCGTGATGACCCCGACTGGCTTATTCATCACATAATAGAAGTATTGTTGGTAACGGACCTGCACGTCATCTAAAAAGACGGTATCACTGCCAGGGTTAATCTGTTGTTTGCCAGAGATTACTGGCTCACCATTGGCAGTGATATGACCATCTTTAATCAGACGACGTACTTGAGTCCGCGTGCCAATTCGCATCGCATGTAAAAATTTATCTACTCGCATAATTCACCTATTTAATCCGTAATTTCCGTCGTAACCCAGCAGCTTTCGTTCCAATCATCAAATCAGCCATCCGTGAACGGAGTGCTAAGTAAACGTAAACCGCACCACCAGCGATAACTGCTAGGGCCACGATCAAGAACGATTGCGTCTTACTGTGCTCATTCAACACAAAGTTCAGCCCATAAACAACTAATCGTGCCGTGACGTACGTTAAAATCGAATAAACTAAAATTCGATTGATTTTTGGTAATAACTTCACGTACCGAATTCCAAAGTTGACTTCCAAATCATACATCGCCATCAGACTCGCAACCATCATCCCAATCGCGGTCGCAACCAGGGGCCCCGCCGTTGATAGGAAATAGATACATGGTAACTGAATCACGATTTTGACCAGTAAGCCGATCAAGTAATAGCGAATAATATCGCGGTTGCGTGATAGGCCTTGCATCAGCGCCGAAATCACCGTAAAAAAGCCTAAAGCAATCGCGGTAAATGCTGAGATCTGCAGAATCAAGGTCCCAATTTGATCATAACTATAAAAGAGCGTGTTAAGTGGTTGTGCCACTGCGGCCATCCCCAGCGCTCCGGGAATCATGATAAATAGGAATAAAATAATCGAATCTTCCAATTGTTTACGAATATTACGCATATTATGACTGGCCAATGATTCAGATAAAATCGGCACGACCGTCACGGCAATCGCAGACGCCAATGACACAATGATCATCACCAATTTGTTCGCATTAAATGCAAAGTAAGCATACAACGTATCGATCTGCTTAGTACCCAAATGGTAAACCAGCCGCATCATCGGTTGGAACGTTGCTTGATCCAACAGGTTGAAGACTGTCGTCGCGGTATCGATCACAATAAATGGAATCGCCTGAATAATAATATCGCGGAACAATTGCCAGACTGGAATAACTAGTTTGTTCTCACTCTGAGCAGCTAAGGCATTTAGCTCGGGCCGTTTGCGGAAATAATACCAACCGAGTAATAAGAAGCTGGCAGCCGCCCCGACGAATGCTGCGAATGTCGATTGGGTCACGGCATTCACCCAATCGCCGTGAGCGACGCGCATGATGAAATACGTCGCACCCAACATATAGATGACCCGAAAAACTTGTTCCACGAACTGTGAGATTGCGGACGGCGCCATCTGTTGATACCCTTGGAAGAATCCCCGGGTCAAAGACATCGATGGCAGAATCACCAAGGCAATAGCCAACGCATGCAAGACGGGAATCAGATTGGCATCATAGCCCCCAAAAGCTGTTGAAATCAAGCCAGCACCAAACCATAAAATAATGGCACCAATAATCCCAAAGGCTGACGTCAACAACAAGCCCCGCTTGAATAAGCGCTGTCCAACGGCATATTCATTCATCGCATTATATTCGGAAAGTTGTTTAGAAATTGCGGACGGAATTCCCCCGATCGCAATTAGCAGGAAAAAACTATAAATATTATATCCCTTGGCATAAAGCGCGTTACCTTGCGTATAATCAGCGCCCATCCAGATAACCCACGGGATAATATAAATCGCCCCGAGCACCCGTGAAAAGAGACTCCCAGCCGTCATCCAAGCCGACCCGCGCACCATCTTCTGGTGCGCTTCGGCTTCAGAATTCACGTGTGCATTCTGGGGCTGATTAGCTTTTGATTCCTCAGACATGTTCGTAACCCACTTTCTTAATTCAATCCTAATCATTTTAGATGAAAAACAAACAAGTTGCAATTCAATTCCGGCCTTATGCGTGAGTTTAACCGAACTTTAATGATAAGGTCTTGACAACTGCACCAGCTATTGGCGAACCGTACCGCCGTCCGATACCCTATGGCTGATACAGAAAAAAGGCCAATCCGTACGCTTTACCAGCGGCCACGATGCGGTCTCAAATTCGATTACAGCAGAGTGCCGCCATGATATCCATTTCCGCTGATTAAACCACGTTACTGCTAGTTTTAAGTTAAGCATAGGTGGTTGCACACACTCTGCCCACCAAAAACACGTGTGATTTGTCTCCCAAACCGAACCAGAACGTCCTCAGAATCTTTATTCACTTAACCAAATCAATCGTAACCGCACTAATTAGTTCTGTGAGTAGTTAAAAAATCGTGATAGCAACCAACAATTGTCAGTCACCATCACGATTAATTTAAGCGATATTCATTTAAGTTGATACTGGTCGTGGTACTTAGTTGGCAACCACGTTAACCAGTTTACCAGGAATGGCAATCACTTTACGAACTGTCTTGCCGGCCGTAAATTCCTGGATTTTTTCATCCGCCAGGGCTAGTTTTTCAAGTTCATCCTTGCCCATATCCTTAGCGACTTCGGCGTGCGAGCGAACCTTACCATTAACTTGAAGCACGATTTGGACCGTGTCTTCTACTAACTTAGATTCGTCATACGTTGGCCAAGTGGCGTAGGTGATCGTGTCATCATGGCCTAATAATGACCATAGTTCTTCCGACAAATGTGGTGCAATCGGTGACAGTAACTTCACAAAGCCTTCGATATAAATGATTGGTAAATCGTCGACCTTGTATGCTTCGTTTACGAAGACCATCATTTGTGAAATCGCAATGTTAAAGCGCATAGCTTCATAGTCTTCCGTGACTTTCTTAACGGTTTCGTTGTAGATTTTCGTCAACTTACCATCATTGATAGTCGTGATTCGATCGCGAACACGATTGTTTTCATCGATCATTAAGCGCCAAACCCGTTCGATCCACTTATTGGCACCATGTAACCCATCGGTACTCCACGGAATCGAAGCTTCCAATGGTCCCATGAACATTTCGTATAACCGCAACGTATCGGCACCATATTGGTCAACAATATCATCGGGGTTAACCACGTTCCCCCGCGACTTAGACATCTTTTCGTGATTATCACCCAAAATCATCCCTTGGTTAACTAACTTCTGGAATGGCTCCTTGGTTGGCACAACGCCTAAGTCATATAAGAACTTGTGCCAGAAACGTGCGTAAAGCAGATGTAAGACCGCGTGTTCTGCACCGCCCACGTATAAGTCAACGGGTGACCAGTACTTCAACTTGTCATAATCGGCCAAAGCTTCACGGTTGTGCGGATCAACGTAACGCAAGAAGTACCATGAACTCCCGGCCCATTGTGGCATCGTGTTGGTTTCACGCTTCCCCTTACGACCGTTTTCATCGACGACATTTACCCAGTCGTCGATATTCGCTAACGGGCTTTCACCAGTTCCTGATGGTTCCAGGTTCTTAGTTGCTGGTAACCGCAATGGTAGTTCATCTTCAGGAACCAACGTCGTTTCGCCGTCTTCCCAGTGAATAACTGGAATCGGTTCGCCCCAGTACCGTTGCCGTGAGAAGATCCAATCACGTAACCGATAGTTGACCTTCTTTTCACCGGCATGGTGTTCACCTAACCAGTCAATCATCTTATCAATAGCTGGTTGCTTAGCTAAACCGTCAACAAAACCTGAGTTGATGTGTTCCCCGTCGCCAGTGTAAGCTTGTTGGTCATAATCATTATCACCCGCAATGACAGGTTTGATTGGCAAATCAAATTTTTGTGCAAATTCAAAGTCCCGATCATCATGAGCAGGCACTGCCATGATGGCCCCAGTTCCATATGAAGCCAGAACATAATCGGCAATCCAGATTGGCAGTTTTTCACCATTAACCGGGTTGATGCCGTAGCTACCAGTGAAGACCCCGGTCTTGTCCTTATTCAAATCAGTCCGTTCAAGGTCTGACTTGCTGGCGATTTTAGCTTTGTATGCTTTGATAGCGTCCGCTTGTTCGGGTGTCGTCAATTGTTCAACTAAGTCGTGTTCAGGTGCCAAGACCATGTAACTTGCGCCAAACAGCGTGTCTGGCCGCGTTGAGAACACTTCAATCTCGGTATCGTCAGGTTGACCAGCAACCTTGAAACGAATGGATGCGCCAACTGAGCGGCCAATCCAGTTACGTTGTTGCTCTTTGATGTTTTCTGGCCAATCAATATCGTCCAGGTCATCAATCAACCGGTCCGCATAGGCCGTGATTTTGAGGCTCCATTGCTTCATTGGCACCCGGTAAACATCATAGCCACCGCGTTCCGTCTTACCATCAACCACTTCTTCATTAGAAACAACCGTTCCACCCATCATATCAGGAGCCCAGTTGACCAACGTTTCAGATTCGTAAGCCAAGCCCTTCTTATAGAGCTGTTCAAAGATCCACTGCGTCCACTTGTAGTAACTTGGATCAGTCGTATTCACTTCACGGTCCCAGTCATATGAAAAACCTAATGACCGAATCTGACGTTTGAAGTTTTTGATGTTCTTGGCCGTAAAGTCCTTCGGGTTATGCCCCGTCTTGAGCGCATATTGTTCAGCGGGTAAACCGAATGCGTCCCAACCCATTGGATGTAAGACATTGTACCCTTGCATCCGCTTGAACCGTGACATAATATCCGTGGCCGTATACCCTTCAGGATGTCCAACGTGTAATCCTTGACCAGATGGGTATGGGAACATGTCTAAGGCGTAATACTTCTTCTTATCCGTCGTATCTAATGTTTTGAAGGTTTTGTTTTCCTTCCAATAATGTTGCCATTTGCGTTCAATGACTTTATGGTTGTATGCCATAGTAGTGCCCCTTTCTTGCTGCCTTGTATGTAAAAGCTAGCATTGCGACTTTCCAACTGACTATTCAAGATGGCATTTTCATGCTTCAACTCAGTAAAAGCGGTTAAAAAACAAAAAAATCCTATAAGCCAATTAAGCTTATAGGACGAAAACGGGTTCCGCGGTACCACCTATGATTCCACGTTACCGTGGCCTCTTGGGAATCTTAACGCGAAACCACGTCCGTACCTACAATCTTGTTCAGCCGGAAGACTCGAAGGTGAGTTCATGATTGGTGAATCCCCGTTTGCAACTACCACGGAGTTTCTGCAAAACACCAGCCACTACTATTCCTTCTCAGAGTCGTAAAGTTATTGTTTTCATAGTAGCAAACCAGCACGTTTTTTTCAAGGGCCCAAGCCCCGCTGGCGATAAATTTTATCATCGGCATTAATCGGACCCCTGATAAAAATGCTATAATAATGGCAATAATTTATTTATCGGAGGAATCAGTATTGAAGCAACGATCCTGGCAACGTTCGGACAGTTTGATTCTACTTATATTTATAGGATGGTTAGGCTGGACGGCCGCGGTATGGCAACGGGCGCCTTGGTTAACACACTTTGACACCACGGTTGCTAATTTTTGGCATCATAGTCCCCAGTGGTTTCAACACGCGATGGTCACGTATACGCAGCTTGGCAATCCCCACACCATCACCATAATCACGTTAATTATCGGCCTGGCACTCTGGCTGGGCCATAACCCACGCGGCGCAGTCTTCTTTTGGGTCACCACCTGGCTGATTGCCGGCTACGGTAATTATCTCATCAAACAGGTCATCATGCGGCCACGGCCAACCGCTTGGCGACTTGTCCAAATTGGGGGGTATAGTTACCCCAGCGGGCACTCAACAACAACGACCGTCCTTATCGGTAGTCTGCTCGTGTTGGCATTTGACTACTGGCACCGCAATGCCTTGACTGGCTGGCTCACTGCCCTCGGCATAACGGCCATCTTGTTAATGATGATCAGCCGGGTCATCGTGGGCGTCCACTATCCCAGCGATACAATCGGTGGCCTTTTACTTGGAAGTGTTTTACTATATATAAGTGCGCGTTTTAGTATGCGTTATCGGCACGGACCGCTTCGATTGCGGCCCTAATTCATGAATTCAACAAGGGGGTAACACTCATTCAACTCAGTTCGGCATTAGCTTATAGCCACGCGCTAATGAACCAAGTCGTCAATCCCGGTGACCACGTGATTGACGCGACGGTTGGCAACGGCCATGATACCGTCTACCTCGCCAATCTGGTCGGGACTACTGGTCACGTCGACGGGTTCGACATTCAATCAGCGGCCATTGAAGCGACGACAACTGCCTTAGATAAAGCAGCGCTCACCCATCAAGTCACTCTGTGGCAAACGGGCCATGAACACATCGCAGATAAGATTGCCGCTGATCAACCTATCAAGTGTGCCGTCTTTAACCTGGGCTATTTACCAGGTGGCGATAAACAAATTATTACGAAACCAACGACAACGTTAACGGCCATAAAAGCCATTCAGGAACGCCTCGTCACCAACGGACTCATTATCCTGCTAGTCTATGCTGGTCATCCCGGTGGTGCGACAGAAGCACAAGCCGTTTTGGATTACGTAACGAATTTAGACCAGCATCAATTCCAAGTCCTACAATATCAGTTTATTAATCAAGTCCATGTGCCGCCATATTTGTTGGCCATTCAGAAACGTTAATTTAACGATAAATTAGCCGAAAAGACCTGTCAGACGATTAGCTTCGTCTGACAGGTCTTTTCAATTAGATACTTAACTTAAAAACCAATGGTACCTTACTTCTCCCACGGATACTTACCGTTCTCATCCTTAGGGGTATTACGCATGATCCGCTTAGTTCCCTCGTCCATCTCGTTACGCCGCTTCTTACGATTATGGTGACGAACAATTAGGACAAGACCACCGATGCCACAGTACACGATCATTCGGGTAAACATCTTAACGGTCCCATAAATGGTCATAATCATTAACATTTTGCGCCCTCCCTTGCCGTCAAATCTACTTAAGCCGTGACCTTAGCAGGCTTAAAGTAATCTAACAATGCTTGCCACTGCTTGAAAACGGCTTCCGTACCGGCCCGAAGGTAAATAATCATGATTAACTTACCACGTTCCATGACTTGAATCTGATTATCCTTTCGGGTCTTGATAGCATCGGCTGGCACTTCAAAGTCGGCCAAATCAAACCTTTGACGCTTGACCGACTGACTACCACAAAAGAAGTCAAAAAGATTAACAAAATCAGCATCGGCAATGTTGGCCCCTTCAAGCACATCGTGCAAATTCATTGCGAATACGCGGGTCACGATTTTAGCGGCCACATGGTGCTTCTTGAATAAAGTCAGTCGGTTGATTTCCGCCTGTTCGATTCCTGATTTTGAAAATTGCATGTTATCGTTTAAGAAATAATACATATGCGCCCTCCTACTTAATACCCAGTAATTGTTGCCAACGGTGCCAAACTTTTAAGTCAGTTTGTGACGTATGAAGCTTCTTAAAGGCGGCTTCGCTGAATGCCGTCAACTTCTTCGTATCCGTCATTAATTCGATGACCCGGTCACGCAGCGCCAATTGATTGCCAGGATCAACGATGAAACCGTCATGACCGTCATCAATCCAATCTTTAGGCCCATAATTAAAGCGATAACTAATCACTGGAATTCCGTGACTCATGGCTTCCGGCATACTCATTGGACCACCATCAACAATATCGGTATTGAGCAACAGCTGATAATCATCATAACGTGTTTCTAAATCAGGATGATAATCTAATAAATGCACATTATTCGTCAATTTTAATTCTTCAACCAGCTTATTCAGCGTCTTAAGATACTCTGGATCGCCGTAGCCGTAAAAGTCACACTGAATTTCTTTGACCTGTTGCTTAACTAACGCAATGGTCCGAATTAACTGATTCAGTTGCCGATCCGGCGCCAGCCGCCCAACGTATAGCAATTGCTTGGGGCGGGCCGTGATTGGCTGTAGTTTACTCTGCGCCAACGGACTCGTAGTTACAGTTGGTAACACTGTCACCTTAGCTTTAGGGAACCGCGTCCGCAGATGCTGAGCCTGACTTTCAGTAGCTGTAATGAAACCATCAAAGTGTTGCAGATTATCGAAGGCCGGTGTTAAGAACCCGTCCAACGGGGAATGAATTGGGTCATTAATATCCTTCGCCTGATAAATTGGAACCGTCACATACTTGTGAGAATCATCCTGAAGTTCCAACAACGGCTTCACACTGGTACCTGGGCGATCACTAATAAAGGTCGTCGTTTGCTTGTCCAAATGACTGAGTTCGGCCAAGAAGAAACGAAATAAATGGTTCGCGTCCTGGAAGAAGCGCTCTGCTTGATCACGATAATTCTTTAAAATCAAACGTGACGCTAGCGGATTACCGTTAGTGTCAGGTACATAGTACTGCTCAATAACGGTCTCGCCTTGTAGATTATAAAACCGTTCCAAAACCAGTTTACCGTTCTGACCAAAATATTGTGTACTGGACTTGAAGCCTCGCCAATCCCACAGGTCAGTTGAAGATAAGTTACCTTGATTGTCGAAGAATTCTTGGTAAAAGACGCGCCCAATCGTTCCAGGAATAAAGCCGACGTTGCTAACGTGTTCATCACCATTAAAAATTTTGCTAAAGTTGGCACCCACTTCTACCGCATATTCAACTGGCAGATGCATGTCATCAGTATGCAGAACTTTAGTTGGCACATCCGTGGTTTGTTGAAAGTAATCAAACATATTCAGCACTTGCTGGTTTGCTAACTGAAAAGTTCCCATGGTCTGATGTAGCAAACGGTCATACATCTTAGTCACAATCTGGGCTGGCGCTTTATAGTGGTTAAATAATTTCACCCGGTTGATTGCCGCGTGCTCAACACTCGAATTCTTGCCTAAAATATATTCATTAATGAAGTAAAACATACAGTCACCCTTTCTGTTACCTAGTATTATGCTTGTCGATATGTGTAGTTATAATAGTTGATCAACCCAGATAAGAAGTGTTCACAATCGTCAATCCGTGTCCGGAAATTGTCATGACGTGCATAGAACCCACCAATGAACTTCTGTGGATTATAGAGATACATTGCAATCTCAGGTAGAAAACACCCAGTAGTAATCTCATACAACGCACGATACCGCAATACCTGCCGTAAACGAACCAAGTCATAAGGTGCTATCAAGTCTTCATTACCTGAACGTTTAATCATATCGGTCATTTTGACGGCCGCATCAACTAACTCAAGTAATGTTGGATACGTGGTATCACGCTCTTCAATGAATTTTAGATGACTGAATACATTTTTCAAACCCAGTTTCATATAATCATGATTGTCTGGGAATACCAGTAATGCTTCATTGATTGCATAAGAAATCCAGTGATCATGGTATTTACCATAGTCATTAGCCACCATGTAATCCAAGATTTGCTTCACCAGATCCATCACATTCTTATCATGTGTTAACTCATATAGTCGGGAAAGCGCAAATGCGACTTCTCCTTCATAATAGATAATTCGATAAGCTGCTTTGACCGTTAAATCTGGATTTAGGACATGAATTAACTTACCAGACGGTTCTTGGAAGAAATGGACGCCTTTAAAAGCTTTCATTAAAACTGGCACGAAAGTATCATCCTTGGTAACGTCTTGATATTTACTCAATGCAAGTATTAACAAGGCCTGTCCACCCAACTTTAGCTCGCCATTATCATCGACGAAGATTGCGCCCTCTTTTTCAATCGTGGCGTTTTTTAAGCCCCACTGAATCGCTAACTTAACTTTTGCAAAATCTTCAGTACGCTTTGTGAATGGAATGGCTTCCAGCAAGGCATATAAGGACGAAAAATGCCGCACAACATTGTAATTGCTAAGAACTCTTTGACGAGCCGGAAAATAACCGTAGACAAATTTTCCATTGCCTTTTAACTGATTAATTAGGAAAGTTTCACCATGTTCAATAGCTGATTGCAGCTCGCTCTGCTCGTCAGTCACCACCCGAACGCCCTTACCACAATCCTCTTGCTCAGATAGATTCCAGATTTTCTGCCCGTCAGTAAATACACCAGCGGTTGTAAAGACCCAAACATTTTCTGTCTTTCGAATATCGACTGGTAGCGCTCCTTCACGCTTGTTAAGATACGGCTCTACTCGATCATAGTCGACCCAAGAACCCGAACGATTCTTACCAATTCGATGCGCTTTGCTAGGACGGAAAAATGCTTGTCCATTACTTTCCATCTCCAATAAGGCTGTCTTGAAATCTGCATCAAAACTAATACCGTATCGCCAATAGTTCATCCGAAAAGTAGCTGCCAATCGCTTTTCAAAAGTTTCTCTTGGTAACTTCTGTGTTGATTGAACTGCTTCTAATCGAACCCAACTCGCTTGAGGGGTTTTGGCTAATTGTTGTGCAACTGCTATCCAAGCTTGCTTGAAAGAATCGCAACGATAGAATCGCACTTGGGCCCGATGTCGATGATCCGATACCGAAAGTGCCAAGGTTACGGTACTTGTACCGTAATCTTTCAAATTTCCAGTTGCAATCAGTGCTTGCTTAAGCTTGGTGACAGTAGATTTTTGCATCTTAGTCTTACCTCTTTCAATTTTCTTTTATGTACGCCAAAACGGGCTTCACGCCCGTTTTGGTTAATAGTCTTATTTTACAACGTATATCGTTAGCAGTACTAACAAATCAGCTTTAAATTTTAACTATTTTTGATTCTCGTCATCTTCATCATCATCTTTACGACGACGACCGAACAAGAAGAACCACCAGCCGAGTCCAGCAGCTGCAGCCGCGGTCAACAAGCCACCGAAAATCGTTCCGGCATTATTACTTGTATCAGATGCAGTCTTACCATTCTCGTCAGTATTACTTGAGCCAACCTTATCATCAGCACTATCAGTATCAGCTGACTTCTTATCCTTATCAGAATCATTACTACTCTTCGAATCTGAATCAGTCTGATCAGAAGTTGCATCAACGTCTTGAGCGCTAGCAGCGGCATAAACCACTGATGTAGCAGCAGTTGCTGACGTTGTTGCAGCACCGTCACTGGATGGTGTCGTAACCGCCAACGTTGCGGCTGTGGCCGAGACACCACTTGTTGCTGCAGCACTCAAGCTAGTCGTACTTGTCGAAGCAGCACCGTTGTTAGAAGCAGTCGATGAAGTTGTCGTACCAGTGCCAGTACCTGAATTATTTCCAGTAGAGCCCGTCGTATTGCCCGAACCTGATCCAGTATTTGAACTGGAACTTCCATCTGAGCCAGAATTACTACCATTGTCAGAATTGGTTCCATCATTTGAATCTGAATCTGTGATTGTATCGGAGTCACTGTCGTTATTCGAATCACTGTCTGAGTCTGAGTCGTTGTCGGAACCTGAGTCGCTGTCTGAGTCAGCGTCACTGTCGGAATCCGAGTCGCTGTCCGAATCGGAATCACTGTCGGAATCCGAATCACTATCCGAGTCGGAATCGCTGTCTGAGTCGGAATCACTATCTGAGTCCGAGTCACTGTCGGAATCTGAATCACTATCTGAGTCCGAGTCACTGTCGCTATCCGAATCGCTGTCCGAGTCTGAGTCACTATCGGAATCCGAATCACTATCCGAGTCCGAATCACTATCGGAATCCGAGTCGCTGTCGGAATCCGAATCGCTATCCGAATCCGAATCACTGTCGGAATCTGAGTCGCTGTCGGAATCAGAATCACTATCCGAGTCCGAATCGCTGTCCGAGTCCGAATCGCTGTCCGAGTCCGAATCACTGTCCGAGTCCGAATCACTGTCGGAATCCGAATCGCTGTCGGAATCCGAATCGCTGTCCGAATCGGAATCACTATCCGAGTCCGAATCGGAGTCACTATCGGAATCGCTGTCTGAGTCGGAATCACTATCCGAGTCGGAATCACTATCCGAATCCGAATCACTGTCGGAATCTGAGTCGCTGTCGGAATCAGAATCACTATCCGAGTCCGAATCGCTGTCGGAGTCTGAGTCGCTGTCGCTATCTGAATCACTGTCAGAGTCAGAATCACTATCCGAGTCTGAGTCGCTGTCAGAATCGGAATCGCTGTCGCTATCTGAGTCACTGTCCGAGTCTGAGTCGCTGTCGCTATCCGAATCACTGTCAGAATCGGAATCGCTATCAGAGTCTGAATCGCTGTCGGAGTCTGAGTCGGAATCACTGTCAGAATCGGAATCACTGTCGCTATCCGAATCACTGTCAGAATCGGAATCACTATCAGAGTCTGAGTCACTGTCACTGTCCGAATCGGAATCACTGTCGGAGTCGGAATCGCTGTCGGAATCGGAGTCGCTATCAGAGTCGGAATCACTATCAGAGTCTGAGTCACTGTCGGAATCTGAATCACTATCAGAGTCAGAATCACTATCGGAATCTGAGTCACTGTCGGAGTCGGAATCACTGTCTGAGTCTGAATCGCTGTCGGAATCCGAATCACTATCGGAATCGGAGTCGCTATCGGAGTCGCTATCGGAGTCGGAATCACTGTCTGAGTCTGAGTCACTATCGGAATCGGAATCGCTATCAGAGTCTGAATCGCTGTCGCTATCTGAATCACTATCAGAGTCCGAATTACTGTCGGAATCCGAATCACTATCCGAGTCGGAGTCACTATCAGAGTCCGAATCACTGTCGCTGTCCGAATCATTATCGGAATCGGAGTCACTATCAGAGTCGGAATCACTGTCGGAATCTGAATCACTGTCAGAGTCTGAGTCGCTGTCCGAGTCGGAATCGCTATCGGAGTCTGAGTCACTGTCGCTATCCGAATCACTGTCTGAGTCCGAATCACTGTCGGAATCGGAGTCACTGTCGCTATCCGAATCACTGTCTGAGTCAGAATCACTATCGGAATCTGAATCACTATCCGAATCGGAATCACTATCCGAATCCGAATCGCTGTCGGAATCTGAATCACTGTCGGAATCCGAGTCGCTATCAGAGTCAGAATCACTATCGGAATCTGAGTCACTGTCTGAGTCAGAATCACTGTCGGAATCCGAGTCACTGTCAGAATCGGAATCACTGTCTGAGTCGGAATCGCTGTCGCTATCTGAATCACTATCCGAATCGGAATCACTGTCGGAATCGCTGTCAGAATCACTATCCGAGTCGGAGTCACTGTCGCTGTCCGAATCCGAGTCACTGTCTGAATCGGAATCGCTGTCCGAGTCTGAATCACTATCCGAATCCGAGTCGCTGTCCGAGTCCGAATCACTATCCGAATCCGAGTCGCTGTCCGAGTCTGAATCACTATCGGAATCCGAATCGCTGTCGGAGTCCGAATCACTGTCTGAATCGGAATCACTATCGGAGTCGGAGTCACTGTCGCTATCCGAATCACTGTCTGAATCGGAGTCGCTGTCGGAATCCGAATCACTGTCTGAATCTGAGTCGCTATCGGAGTCCGAATCACTATCAGAGTCTGAGTCACTGTCTGAATCCGAATCACTATCCGAATCCGAGTCACTGTCGGAGTCCGAATCACTATCCGAATCCGAGTCGCTGTCCGAGTCCGAATCACTGTCTGAGTCGGAGTCACTGTCGCTGTCCGAATCACTATCGGAATCTGAGTCGGAATCGCTGTCGGAGTCGGAATCACTATCCGAATCTGAGTCACTGTCGCTGTCCGAATCACTATCGGAATCTGAGTCACTATCCGAGTCGGAATCACTGTCCGAGTCGGAATCGCTATCGGAATCCGAATCGCTGTCGGAGTCTGAATCACTGTCAGAATCGGAGTCACTATCCGAGTCGGAATCACTATCGGAATCCGAATCGCTGTCGGAGTCCGAATCACTGTCTGAATCGGAATCACTGTCTGAATCGGAATCACTATCGGAGTCGGAGTCACTGTCGCTATCCGAATCACTGTCGGAGTCCGAATCACTGTCTGAATCGGAGTCGCTGTCCGAGTCCGAATCGCTGTCGGAGTCCGAATCACTGTCGGAATCGGAGTCGCTATCGGAGTCGGAATCACTGTCGGAATCTGAGTCGCTATCAGAGTCGGAATCACTGTCAGAATCGGAGTCGCTATCCGAATCGGAATCACTGTCCGAGTCAGAATCACCATCCGAGTCAGAATCACTATCCGAGTCAGAATCACTGTCAGAATCGGAGTCGCTATCCGAATCGGAATCACTGTCCGAGTCGGAGTCACTGTCGGAGTCGGAATCACTGTCCGAATCTGAGTCACTGTCGCTGTCCGAATCACTATCGGAATCTGAGTCACTATCCGAGTCGGAATCGCTGTCGGAGTCGGAATCACTGTCGCTATCTGAATCACTGTCAGAGTCGGAATCACTATCCGAGTCGGAATCACTGTCGCTATCTGAATCGCTGTCCGAGTCACTGTCAGAATCGGAGTCGCTATCGGAGTCGGAGTCGCTGTCCGAGTCCGAGTCGCTATCGGAATCCGAATCACTGTCAGAGTCGGAATCACTGTCGGAATCTGAGTCGCTGTCGCTATCCGAATCACTATCAGAATCCGAGTCACTGTCGGAATCCGAATCACTATCAGAATCCGAATCACTATCAGAATCCGAGTCGCTGTCTGAGTCAGAATCACTGTCGGAATCCGAATCACTGTCAGAGTCGGAATCACTGTCGCTATCCGAATCACTGTCGCCGTCAGAATCACTATCCGAGTCATCTTCACTAACATTAGCAGCTAAATCAGCATAGTAACCTGCATCATCAGCGGCACTTGAAGCTTTCTTTTTAGCTTCAGATGCTTCGGACGCTTTCTTTTTAGCTTCCTCTGCATAACTGGAAGCAGCCGAGTTTTCGCCAGCAGCTTCCGCAGAATCTGCATTTGATTGGGCGGCTGCCGCATTAGAGGCTGCAGTTGAAGCAGCTGTTGCGGCTGACTGTGCATCAGAAGCTGCTGCCGTTGCTTGTTCTGCGTAGGAGCTTGCTTCTGAGTTTTTACTTGCATATTCGCCCGCAATGTTCGCATAAGAACTAGCAACTGAACCATATTCCGTCGCTTGATTTGCGTAGTTAGCTGCTTCGCTAGCTGCAGAATCTGCCGCTTCAGTTGAAACAGCATTAACAGTCAAGTAAGCCCGGCCTAAAGTTACAGTTGTCGTGGTAGTAGTCCCGTTAGTCGTATTGGATCCAGTAATAACTAGGTAGTAATAACCGGATTGCCCTACTGTCAGATCCGACAGATTAAGTGTCGTACCAGTCTGACCACTCAGCGCTGTTCCAGTACCGTCCGCTGTTGAAGAATAATACCATTGATAAGTAACATTAGTCCCAGTACCCGTAGTCGAGCCATCTGGAACCCACGTCAAATCACTTCCTGCATCAACAGTTGCATCCTCAAGGCCACTACCAATTGTAATTGTCTTTGAAGATGAATAGCTAGTTCCGTCTGCATTTGTAATTGTTGCTGTGATTGTCACCGTTCCATTAGACACAACGGTCAAAAGGCCAGAATCATCAATTGTCGCAATGCTTGAATCACTTGTCGTCCAGGTAATCGTTCCCGTAGCATTCTCAGGGTTAGTCGTTGATGTAAACTGGCTAGTAACCTTATCGTTTGAGCCACTCGAACTGTTCGTTGGATTAATGACGTAATCATCACCAGCTATGGAAATGTTTGTTGCTGGAATATTGCTACTATAAACATCTACTTCCGCTAAATTACTTGCAAATGTATAAACTGTAGCCAAGTTTAATAAGTCCCAAGAAAACCCTTGTACGGCTTGGAATAGTAATGATCCAGTATAGCCCGCTTTGATAGTAACTGTTAATGAGCTACTGGTTGACAGTAAACCAGCACTGTCAACTGCATCATATGATTCAATATAAGCGCTGGCCTTATCTAAGGTCATCCAAGTGCCGTTGACTTGAACATACCAAGTTGTTTTTGATGATAGTGCAACCCCACCTAGTCCTAATGCTGACGAAGCTGACAAGGTAAAGGTCCCACCAGAAACGGTCGACGTCACTGCTGCGGGTTGAGAAGTCATCCCACCAGAAATAACAATCCCTAGAATTGTCGTTGCATTACCCGTATTAGTGCTTTTATATGAATTCGTATTGTTTGAATAATTCGTCGCGTTGCTAGCCGCCGTACTACCTAAAGCCGCATTGGATGTAGACAATGCCGCATATGAGGTTGCTTCACTAGCTGCTGCTGAGGCATTGGTCACATATGAGCTGGCCATAGCATAATCGCCCGCAGCTACTGCCGATGAAGCCTGGCTTGTATACTGAGCTGCCATTTCCGCAGCTGAAGTTGCGGCCGCCGCTGCACCCAAAGTTGTCACGGCATAATTATTAGTTTGTGCAACGTATGAGCTACCCAACGTGGTGTTTGACGCATACTTTGCACTTAATGAACTCGCGACACTGATTGCGTTCCCGGCTGCCGATTCAGCTGCTGACGCTGCGCTAGAAGCAGCCGTTGCAATCGAATTATAATAACTGGATTGTGCTTGCACGACCGTTTGGGTAATCGCACTCGCCGCACTCGAAGCAGCATTCAATTGATCTGTGGCATAGGTTAAACGCAAAGCCGCGTAGCTTTGTTGCAAGGCAGCCGAATTATAATTCCCGTCCGCTGCATATGAAGCAGCAAGACTTGCTGCTTCACTAGCTGCCGCAGCGTATGAACTAGCCGCTACAGCTGCAGAACTTGCCGCTGCATTATAACTGCTAGTTGCAGTGGTATTAAATGAAGAACCAGCAACGTTATATGCATTAGCAGCGTTGGCCGCATAGGATGCAGCTAACGAGGCTTGGTCACCGGCCACATTTGCCGATGACGCAGCCATACTGGCATAACTTGATGCTAAATAATCAGCAGCGGTATCACCACCATCTTCATTAACCGCATTTTTCAAAGCAGTATCGAGACTAGCTGCTGCCTCAGATGCCGCACTACTTGCAGAACTAGCATATTCAGTTGCAACACTCGCATAACTCGATGCCATTCCTGCCCAGATATTAGCACTGGTATACGCCCCTTCGGCTTCATAAGAAGCGGCCGAAGTACTGGCCATAGTTGCAATACTTGCCGCCTCCGAAGCCACACTCGCATATGAGCTAGCTGCGTTGTATGAAGAATTAGCCTGTGATGTGTAGTAGCTAGCTAATGAGCCCGTCAAGTTAGCTGAAGAACTGGCCAAACTGATCGCACTACTTGCAGCGGCAGCTTGAGAGGTTGCCACTGAGGCTGCGCTGTTGGCTTGGCTGGCATAACTGCTGGCAATTTCAGTGTAGGTCCCTTCTGGATTGGTAACAACAATGGTAATCACATTACCAGCTGCTTCAAAATTTGAAGTCAAGATTAATGCTGTAACCCGCTTACCACTAACGACTGCTTGATAATAATACGTCCCTGAAGTAGTTGCAGTTGTTGTATACGTTGCCGATGTTGCACCACTAATGGTCGTCCAAGTTGCTCCATCCGTTGAGACATACCAAACATAAGTTGGTGTACCACTTACTGAATATCCTGAATCCAAACCCACCTTGTTGGTAATTGTCACAGTATCTCCAGTCGAGACACTTTGCGTTGCCGTACTCGTCGTTAAAGTCGCATTGGAACTAACGGTTTGTTCATTGGCGACATTCGTCGAAAACTTAGCAGCTAAAGTCGCGTTAGACTCAGCAGTTGCAGCGTAACTAGCAGCCAATGAAGATGCCGATTGGGCCACCCGAGCGTATGAGTCCGCGGTGGCAGGATCACTAGCACTGACAGCAGATTTTGCAGCCGTGCTGGCGACGGCGTAGGCTGACGAAGCAGAGCTAGCGGCCGTTGCAGCACTTGAAGCATAAGCTGACGCTTGAGTACCAGTTTGCGTTGCCGCCACACTGGCCGCACTTGAAGCCGTACTCTTTGACGTATTCGCCACGTTTGCACTTGAAGAAGCCGCACTCGCCAAATCACTAATTGCAGTACTATTGGCAAAAATGGCTGCCGAACTAGCGGTGCTAGTAGCTGTGCTCCCGGCGGCGTATTGACTAAGCGCCTCCGTTGCGGCGGAGGAAGTAACTGCATAGGCAGTACTAGTGGCTTCATAGTCATTATTTGCCGCATTACTACTTACAGCGGCATATGCTGAAGATGCTGCCATCGCAGCGGTCGTTGCGTTAACCGCGGCCGTTGAAGCCGCAGCTGCCGTGCTAGAAGCGACGGCGTAAGCTGAGGTAACGGCCGTATTATTTTTGTCGTATTGCATGGCTAAGTATGCACTGTTGGCTGCTTCAGCTGCCGAGCTGGCTGCTACCGTGGCTGCAGATGCCGCACTAGATGCGGCGGAATAATTGCTACTTGCTAAATTAATTAAGCCTTGGGTAGCAGCACTGCTGGCCGTTGAGGTGGCCGTTGAAGCCAGGGCTGCGTATGAACTGGCCGCACTGGCTGCACTAAATGCTAAAGAGTTGGCATTAGCGTATGCCAATGTATTATCTACATTGGACCCCACACCATTTGTCATTGCGTCTAAGTACATGTTTGCAATACTATTGTAGTGCCGTGACAAATCAGCCGCGTTAAGCGCTTCTTGATAGGCACTTTGGGCCGCACTCACTGCTGCTTGCGTCGTTAGGTTATTGACCAAACTAGCATAACTGCTGGCAAGTGTGGCGTATGAACCGGCTAATGAAGCTGACGATGAAGCCGCCTTAGCTGCGGTACTATCGGTATTTGAGCTGGCAGCCGATTCCGACGAGTAAGCTGCAATGGCTGCCGTTGAAGCCGCCGTACTTGCAGACTTAGTCGTGCTGGCAACACTGCTTGCTGTCGAGACAGTACTTGCCGCTACGCTAGCACTGCTTGACAAACTCGTCGTACTTGAGCTAGCTGCGGAAGAACTGCTGCTATCAGTTAAACTCGATGAAGTAGCGCTTGACGAGCTCGAACTACTACTTGAACTTGCGCTGGATGCGCTCGAACTAGCCGTTGAAACACTGCTACTACTAGTACTTGATGTACTTGTCGCATTAGTCGTACTTGTTTCGCTCGCAGAACTTGCGTCTGAAGCACTGTCATCGCTGCTTGAACTATCCGATGAAGATTCGGAATTACTGTTCGAGGCAGTTTCGCTCGAAGAAGATGCCGTAGACGAGTCACTGGTAGTACTAGTTGACGTACTACTTGCCGTTGCAGCAGCTAGTGCCGCCGCACTCGCTGCTGCAGAAGACGTATCCGCCCCCGAGCTGGCACTACTAGTGGCACTACTTGCCGTATCGCTACTAGTATCCGCCGAAACCGTATCTGCATGAGATACTAACTGAGGTGCAGCAGTCAATACAAATGATGCCATCGCCGTAAATACCCAAGTACGGCCGACTTTAAACATCTTGTAGTGAACTTGCGGATCTCCCCTAAAAGATTTATGTCTCAGAAATTTCATGGTTTTGCCTTCCTTCTCTAACCTAATCAAACCCGTTTATATATGATACAAAAAACACATATATAGCATCATTGGTATACACCATCAATCGTTAGGCTATGCACTCATAATACTATGATTATGTTTTGTTAGCAATAGTTGATACCGTCAATCTTGTTACACGTTTTCCATTAATTTTCCTAAAATAGTTACCAAATAAATAATATTAATGAAAACGAGTGTAATAGGCCTCATAAAGCCCATTACACTCGTCTAACAACTTAAAATTTATTTATAACACTTATGGAAATTTTATTGAAAATTTTTCGGATTTTTTTACGTCAATATCAAATAAACGACAAATTATGAGTCACTTTGACAATTAATTTGTTGATACTAAGCCGACTAATCCTGATTTTGGTTTAAATCAGCCGCGTGTTGTGCTGCCGTTTTTTGTGGTCCGCGATCCAAACTATTCACAATAAAGGCTAGAATAACCAAACCAAGGCCAATCAGGTAGACCCAATGTAAGCCCGTATATAAGATACGATGAAGTGTCGGCAACAAATGAGACGGTAATTGCGTTGCTGTCTGTGGATTGATCAACTTGTTCATCATCGCCATGTTCGTTCCTGCATGGTGCTGAATACCTTGGTTCATCCCAACGTTCAACGCAATTCCAAAGATTGAAATCATCAACGTTTGGCCAATCGTTCGACTCAACGTATTGAAGGACGTTGCGACGCCCACGTTCTCAGCTGGCACAAGGTGTTGCGACGTGACGGTCGTTGCTGTAATTGTAATTCCGAAGCCCACGCCACCAATCGCTGTGATCAGGAAGAACCATGGGAAAGCAGTATTAACTGGCAACCACGCTAAGCAAATGCTTGTCACGAGGATGAAAGCCAAACTCAGATACAAAATCCGTCGCGGCGCCCACTTTGCCAATAACCGCCCCGTCACGAATGACCCGACGATCCACATTAACGAGCTCGGTGTCACTGCGAATCCCGCCAAAGAAGCCGGTACACCCAGTATCCCCTGAGTCCAAGTTGGAATATAAACTTCAACGGCCATTAGGAAACCACTGACTAAGGCCGCCACGGCATTCTGAATAATAAACGTGTGGTTTTTGAATAAATCCATCGAAATCACTGGTTCATCCGTGCGACTTTCACGACGAATAAATAGCCACAAACTGAGCGCACTAATGATCCAAGCAGTCCCAACGGCCACCCAACTGATAGTGGCGTTTCCCAATAGTTGGAAGCTTAGCATCAAGCACAGCAAGAAGAGCATCAGCCAAAAGCTACCCAAGTAGTCGATTTTCACGTTATTGTGACGTTTGGGTTCTCGTAAATAAAATTGAAATAGGAAAAGGGTGATCAACCCAACTGGCACATTAATGAAGAAAATCCAATGCCAGCTGAGCTTATCGACAATTAGTCCACCAATCAACGGTGCCAGCACTGAAGCAATGCCCCACGCTGAACTATTGAAGCCTAGCACTTTGGCCCGGCGTTCGAATGAATAAATATCTGCGATAATTGTCATTGAGACTGGCATTAGCGCCCCGGCACCGATCCCCTGAATGGCCCGCCAAAAAATTAGCACCGGCATCGAATTAGACAAACCGCTCATCATAGACCCGATAATAAAAATAATTAGTCCGGCTTGCATCACTGGTTTTCGGCCGACCAAGTCAGTCAGCTTTCCATAAATTGGCGTCATCATCGCATTAGTCAATAAATAAATTGAGAAAACCCAATTCATCAATGAAACCCCGTGTAAATCACCAACAATCGTTGGCAAGGCGGTCGACACAATTGTCCCTTCAATCGCACTCATAAACGTCGCGACGTAAATGGCAACCGTAACCGCCATTACGTTAGTTTTACGCTGTTGCATCTTAGTAATTCTCCTTCTCTATCAATCATTTTAAAACCCCGTGCATCTAAAATAGCCCGCAAAAAAAAGCGACCTTGAAAAAAGGTCGCTTTTAGCGTCGAGTACCTACAGACCGTAACGAATCAACGTTACCGCATTATTTAAATGCTGCTTTTAAAGCATCCACTTTATCAGTATGTTCCCATGGCAAATCAATATCGGTCCGACCAAAGTGGCCGTATGCCGCAGTTTGCCGATAAATTGGCCGTTGCAAATCGAGCATTTTGATAATCCCAGCTGGGCGTAAATCAAAGTTTTCGCGAATGGCGTTAATCAACGCTTCATCACTAACCTTCCCGGTCCCGGCAGTATCCACTGCAATCGAAACTGGTTCGGCAACCCCGATGGCATATGCCAATTGCACTTCGACCTGATCAGCTAAACCGGCAGCCACAACGTTTTTGGCAATGTAACGAGCAGCGTAACTTGCAGAACGATCAACCTTGGTCGCGTCCTTACCAGAAAAGGCACCACCACCATGATGGGCAAAACCACCGTACGTATCCACGATGACTTTCCGACCAGTCAAACCGGCATCCCCTTGAGGACCACCAATAACAAAACGACCAGTTGGGTTCACAAGATACTTAGTTTGGTCATCTAATAAATCAGCTGGTAACACAGCCTTGATGACTTGATCAATGACCGTTTGCCGAATTGTATCCAAATCAACATCAGGATCATGCTGAGTAGACAAGACCACTGTGTCGATTCGCTTAGGTTGGTTGTCTTCGTCATATTCGACCGTGACTTGGGCCTTAGCATCTGGACGTAACCACTTAATGGTACCATCCTTACGTAGCGCTGCAATTTTACGCATCAACCGATGGCTCAATGCGATTGGCAGTGGCATTAATTCAGGGGTTTCGTTGATGGCATAACCAAACATCATCCCTTGATCACCAGCACCGATTTGATCTAATGGGTCAGCATCGCCAGAACGCGTCTCCAAGGAATCATCGACCCCTTGCGCGATATCTGGTGATTGTTCATCCAATGAGACAAGGACGGCACAGTTGTCACCGTCAAAGCCGTATTGACCGTCAACATAGCCAATCGACTTGATCGTGTCACGCACGACCTTTTGAATATCAACGTAGGCCTTGGTCGAAACTTCACCGAAGACCAGCACTAATCCAGTCGTCACTGAAGTTTCAACAGCGACCCGTGCTTGTGGATCCTGGGCTAACATTGCGTCCAAGATAGCGTCACTGATTTGGTCAGCAATCTTATCAGGATGACCTTCAGAGACAGATTCAGATGTAAATAAGTGTCTTTCACTCACAATAAATTCCCCCTTGATAATTTCGGTTACAAGGCATCTAAGCATCACTTATTCTTCATTGAACAAGCTAAACTTATCCTTTCGGGAACGGCTCATAACTATATAAGGTTATCACAATCACCATTTTTTTTAAAGATTTCTGTCAAATTATTGACGGGAACTGCCCCGACCGGTACGATTAACTCATTATCCTAATTAGAGAGTGTTGACAATATGATTCGAATCGGAAAATTACATATTAAACGCGATTACATCGCCTTGGCGATCTTTACCATCGTTCAAAGCATCATTAGTTGGTGGGCCGCCCTCGATTACGGGCGCTCATTTCAAACGGCCTCATTTTCAGCCGCGCAGTTACCACTGATTGGCTACACCTTAGCCGTGGCCGCCGCGGTCTTCATTATCTTAGATCGGCGGATTGCTCCCCAGTGGAGCCTCATTGCAATTGGAATTACCGTGGCCTTTGCATTTACCAACATTATTGCCAAGGAATCCGAACTACTGTACCTGCTATTAACGTGCAGTGCGTGGTTGCTCGTGATGGCTGTTCCACGCTTCGGTATGCAAAACTACTTTGGTCTAGTCGTTTTCGGCGTCATCATGACGTTCACGATCCCAGTGGCCGTCTTCGATTTACAAAATAACTATTTATCAACTACTTTTCTCTGGAAGCTGACCCCCATGCTGGCTAGTTATGTCTTCCTATATGTTCCGAGCTTCAGCCGTCAACGCCAAATCAATCAACTGATTTCGGCCATCACCGGCCTGCTACTTGTTATCACCATCTTCCTGCAGCCGTTGACCTGGCAAACGATCGTTGCAATTCTCATCACGATTGCTGTCTGGTTCAGTCAACAGTCCTTTGGCCGTACTCGGTTACATCTCATGATCAACGTAGCCGTTCAGTTGGCACTGATTTTATTACTTTATTAATATCTAGATAACAACAAGGCGTCTACCTAGTCTCTCAAACTAGGTAGACGCCTTGTTTGCCCCTATCACCAGTTCTTAAAGTGCTGCTATTAACTGGCGCCACTTTTCAATAATCGTCTGCTTGCTGTAACGAGTTGCTGAATTGTAGGCATTCGTAATCAGTTGTGCTTGTCGTTCAGGGTGCTGTAAATACTGACGAACTTTCATTGTCAACTCATCAACATCATTGGGTGTCACTAAGTACCCGTTAACGCCATCTTCGATAATATCTTCCGGCCCGTACGCAATTCGATAGCCAATAACCGGCACGCCATAGCTTTCAGCTTCCATTGTGGCTAGCGAAAAGCCCTCTTCCACACTCGTCATTAAGGCGAGGCTTGCCCGCTGGTACTCTTCTGCCAGATTGGGCAAGAAACCCCGAATAACGATATTTTTTTCTAGATGATTGGCCTGAATAAATTGACGCATTTGCATTTCAATCTTTTGCCCATGCCCAAACAACTGCAAAGTCAGGTCGGGAAATTCACCAACTAACCGACGAACCACTTCCAGTTGATGTGGTAATTGCTTTTCTGGCGAATAGCGCGCCACACTAATAATCCGGTGCGGGTCACGACCATCAATTTTAACCGGATGAACCGTTGTATAGCCGACTGGAATCACGACAACTGGTGGTAAATTATCATAGCGTGCCAATAAATCACGCTTTTGATGCTCGGTCGACACAATAATTCGGTGAAATTGGTCTGGATGGGCTAGGACATACCGATAGACCGATTTCAAATGCCCACTTACCACGTCCTCACCAATCCGTAGATGCGTGCTATGTAAGACTGAACACACGCGAGTTGCGGGGCGCGTATGACCTAAGGCCGCCGCCGTTTGTCGGTTACGATCACAGAAATAGACGTCATCAGCAGTGGCCAATTCATTGAAGAAGAATGTCTGAAAAGCCTGTTCGGTATTGAAGAAAAAGTCTCTTTGTTGATAGTTCTTCAACGTAATCAGTCGTAGTTTTGGCTCTGGCCCGGTAATATCATACTGTTTGATAATTTTGACTTGCCCTTGTAAATCATAATACACTTCTGTGTGCACTTCCTGATGTTTCACTAAAAAGCTTGTCCGGCTCAGGAAGCCCCGGTTATCATAAAATTCGCGTCGGACTTTAACACCCTGATTATCAAAATAATTTACATAATCCAATTGTTGTCGCCCGGCGTCCACAAAATGAACGTACATCAAATATTGACCATCGGTATCCAGGACGCGAAAATCCGTCGTATTTGGAACCTGAATCACCTTAAAGTGACAAACAGCTTGCCAATAGTGCATCCAATCATGATGGATTTTAGTCACTGCTTCAGGCATCGTCCCCTGAAAGAAATCATACAAACTAAAGCATTTTCCTTCCGCACCAAAGCGGGCCGCATGCTCATGTAAACGCGGATTATAAGTGACATAGACGCATCGAGCCTGATAACCAGCGGCGTCAAATAGCGCCAGTCGGTTCAACTGTGCCTTTTCAATTCCCGTCAATTTCAATCCTAAACCAGTACCCACAAAATAATACATCACCTAGCCGTTCCCTTCTCAATCTGAAAAATCAACTCATCCTGTCACCGAGTTCAAAAACTTCGAGTACGCACGGACGATTGACCACTTCATCTGTTATATCTATACACTATCTTTACCCTACCATATTTTACGTTACTCGACCAAGATATGAACAGTTTTATTGACATACAAAAATCGCTAGTCGTGAACAACTACCGTATCAGCAGTGCCCGACTAGTGATTTTTCACCAGTTTCAATTAAATTGCTAGCCATACCTAGTGACGCTCAGCACGCTAGGTATTGTTTTGCTCAAATATAATTAAATCAATAATTAGTGTGTAACGAACACCCCAAGACAACTTAGATCTCGGAGACACGCCCACCATGAACTAAAACACCGTCATTTCTTAACATTTTTCAAAGCTTGGCGGAATCCGAAACACTGAGAGCCCGTGCCACCGTCGCAATATCCTTCGGCGTTGTGCGACAACAGCCGCCGATAATGCGGGCCCCGGCGGCTAACCACTGGGGGACAAAGGATGCAAATTGATGACTCAAATGAGTTTCTTGCCAAGTCTTCGTCACGGGATCATATTGATCACCAGAATTAGGATAAACGATCAACGGAACCGCTACAGCAGCCTTCAAAGTGGTTAACGCTGGTGCAATGTTTTCCAGCGTAGTGCAATTGACCCCCACAGCGACCACGTTCGGCTGGGCCGCCACCCACTTTGCGGCCACAGCTAATGACGTCCCATCACATAATGTCTGTGGATCCTTGATACTAAAGCTTACCCAGTATGGTTGTTGCGTCCAAGTGGTTGTGATTAGTTGTACCAAAGCCTGTACTTCGTCTAAACGTGGCATCGTTTCTAATGCAAGCACGTCCACCCCGGCGGCCATGATCAACGCCAGGCGTTCGCGGTGAAAGTCTTGATAGGCACTCGGCGTTAACTGATATGCACCCGTGTACTCACTACCATCCGCTAAGTAAGCACCGTACGGGCCAATACTACCAGCAATCACAGCATCCGTGACATGACTAGCATCACGCGCCGTATGAGCAATTGTCACCGCCTGTTGTATCAATTGACGCGCTTGTGCGGCAGCAATACCAGCCTGCTCAAATGCAGGCACGTTGGCCTGGTATGTATTAGTTGTCATGATTTTTGCGCCCGCATCCAGATAGCTCTGATGGACCGCTTGAATCGCATCCGGGTGGTCCAACATTGCCGTGGCTGACCACAGTGCGCTATTGGTTGCCACGCCCCGTTTTTCTAATTCCGTAGCCATCGCACCGTCCGAGACGACTGGGCCCCGGTTCAATTGTTCAGTTAATGAAAGCATTGCAATAATTGCCTTCCTTTCTACTTATAAATTATGTTATTCTAATAGCATTGTTGATTTTTTAATCATAGTCTAATCATATTAATTCTGCAAGTAAGGAAGGCCGGTACATTATGTCAAAACAAACCCACCTCAGTCGCCAGATGGAATCACGGCACGTACTGATGATTTCGCTCGGTGGCGTGATTGGGACCGGATTATTTTTAAGTTCCGGTTACACGATTCATCAAGCGGGGCCAATTGGGACCCTGCTCGCCTATACCATTGGAGCCATCCTCGTCTATCTCGTCATGCTCTGTCTAGGTGAGCTGTCAGTTGCAATGCCCTACACCGGGGCGTTTCACGTCTATGCGAAAAAATATATTGGTCCTGGCACAGGCTTTACGGTTGCCATCCTATATTGGTTGACTTGGACGATTGCCCTCGGTTCAGAATTTACAGCAGCGGGGCTCATCATGCAAACGTGGTTTCCGCACATTGCGACCTGGATCTGGAGCCTCGTCTTTATGGTGGTCATCTTCACCGTTAACGCCCTCTCCGTACGCTGGTTTGCGGAAGCGGAATTCTGGTTTGCCAGTATCAAAGTCATCGCGATCATTGCTTTTATTGTGTTAGGCGGACTGGCAATGGTCGGTATCCTGCCACTTCACGGTCATACCAGTGCCCCGTTTCTGAGCAACTATACGCGTAACGGTTGGTTCCCCAATGGTTTTGGTGGCGTCTTTACGACTATGCTAACGGTCAACTTTGCCTTTTCCGGAACTGAGCTAATTGGAATTACAGCTGGTGAGACTAAGGATCCGGCCCACACCATTCCGACCGCAATCAAAACGACCCTCTGGCGCCTGATTATTTTCTTCATCGGTAGCATGTCCGTCATGGCCGCACTGATTCCTTACAAACAAGCAGGTGTGACGCAAAGTCCATTCGTGCTCGTCTTCAAAGCGATTGGGATTCCCTACGCCGCTGATTTAATGAATTTCGTCGTATTGACCGCCATTATGTCGGCCGCTAATTCTGGCCTCTACGCGTCTACCCGCATGCTGTGGTCACTTGCGAACGAGGGAACCATTCCAAAGGTTTTCAAACGAACCACGAAGCGTGATGTGCCGTTAGTCGCCCTAATTACTAGCATGCTGGGTGGCATTCTGGCCCTATTGTCGAGTGTCTATGCCGCCGGTTCGGTGTACCTGGTCTTAGTATCCATTTCAGGACTTGCCGTCGTCATTGTTTGGATGGCAATTGCCCTTTCGGAGATCAACTTCCGCAAAACCTACCTGAAAAGTGGGCAGTCGCTTGATCAATTGACCTTTAAAACGCCCGGCTACCCGGTCGTCCCGTGGCTGGCCTTTATCTTAAGTGGGCTCTCTTGTATCTTGATTTGGTTTGACCCTAACCAGCGGATTGCCTTGTATTACACCATTCCCTTCGTGGCGATTTGCTATCTAGGCTACTATCTCAATCAACGTTATCGACGGACCCACGCCGCAAAGTAAGCCCGTTAGTCAGCTCAACTCACCAAGTCCACCCAGCAATCGTCTTTTGATGCTGACGACCTGAAAACGAACATGGTCATGGCTTTTGCTGGCATTTCTGAATCTACTTTTAAAGTACGATCCAGCCGACGACACCGATTTTTGAACTGCAACAAAACCAAATATCAATTTCAGATCTCTTGCTAGCCCGGCCAGTTGCTAGCAAGAGATTTTATTTATTTCAGCAGTAAATTGATTATCACTAGATAATCGAACAAATAAACCATTAACCCCGTATACAAGCTGACGATTATGCTATGATTAATTTATCAAGAGCATTGGAGGGGTTTCTATGCACCCAGGATTATTACTCGTCAATTTAGGCTCCCCAGCATCCCCACGGACTAAGGATGTCAAAACATACTTACAAGAATTCTTAAGTGATCCAAGCGTCATCGAGATGCCAGCCGCACTCTGGCAACCGCTGTTGCGTGGTATTATCTTACCGACCCGTTCTTGGCGTTCGGCCACCTTTTATCAGGATAGTTGGCTCCCACAAGGCTCACCATTAATCGTCTACAGTCAAGCCATCTGCCAACAAGTACAAGCAGCATTACCCGATTGGGACGTCCGACTAGCAATGACGTACGGTCAACCCGATATCGGTGCGACCTTGAAAGCCATGGTTGCTGATGGGTGTGAAAAGCCAATTATTTTACCACTTTTTCCGCAATACACCCAGAGCACGCACGGCGGCATCCATCGTCAAGTTGAAGCAACTGGATTACCACACACCTTTATCGACAGTTTCTACGACCAACCGACCTACATTCACTTACTAGCAACCAAAGTCTGGCAAAGCTATCAGGCGCATCATTATGATGCGGTCATCTTCAGCTACCACAGCATCCCCACTGCAATGGTCCGCCATGGTGATCCCTATCAACGCGAATGCGAGGCCACGACCAAAGCTGTGTTGGCGGAGCGACCAGAATTACCAGCTGATAAGGTCATTACGGCGTATCAGTCCAAGTTCGGACCGATGCCGTGGTTGAAGCCTTACTTAAAAAATGAGCTCATGCAGTTGGTCGAACTTGGCAAACGCAACGTATTAGTAGTTACGCCATCCTTTGTCGTGGACTGCTTGGAAACCCTCGAGGAAGACTACGTTCAAAATTATCAAACCTTTCGGGCAAGCGGTGGTGATCGGTTTGACTTAGTACCACCGATGAATAAGGATACCAGCTTCAGCCAATTTCTGGCTGACCTCGCTATCCAAAAGCAGGAGGCGTCGAACCATGCAATCACATCGTCATCAAAGTCTTGAAGAAATCAATCAGAGCGTCGCGGTTCCCGACGTTCATCAGACGGCCTTTTGGCGCAAATTTTTAGCCTATAGCGGTCCCGGTGCACTAGTGGCAGTCGGCTATATGGATCCCGGCAACTGGTTGACATCCCTAGCCGGTGGCGGTCAGTTTCAGTACCGGCTTTTAGCCGTGCTCGCATTAGCCATCATTGTCGCCATGTTCATGCAAGGCCTGGCAATCAGGCTAGGCGTTGTAGCCCGGCAAGACTTAGCACAAGCCATCGCTAGCAAGCTGCCCTGGCCCGTGCGTTACGCCGCGTGGATTTTAAACGAAGTCGCGATGATGGCGACTGATATGACGGGCGTAATTGGAACCGCAATCGCCTTAAAAATGTTATTCGGCTTACCACTACTTGCAGGAATTTTACTGACGATTGCGGACGTCTTAGTTGTCTTGTTGTTTTTGAGATTTGGCATTCGGCGTGTCGAAGTAATCGTCCTCGTCGCTATTTTGACCGTCGGCATTATTTTTGGTATCGAGGTGGGACGGGCCCACGTTCAATTTGGCAACGTGTTGCTCGGCTTAGTTCCAACACCATTGATCGTCAAAAATCATACCGCACTAGTCCTCAGTCTCGGAATCTTGGGCGCAACCATCATGCCACATAACTTATACTTACACTCATCGCTTGCACAAAGCCGGCGTTATGATTATCATAATCCAGCCCAAGTCACAGAAGCACTGCGCTTCGCCAATTGGGACTCAACAGTGCACTTGATTGCGGCTTTTCTCATCAACGCACTTTTGCTCGTCCTTGGTGGGACGCTTTTCTTCGGTCACACCAACGCGTTAGCGAGTCTGCAGGCCGTCTTCGATGGGTTAAAAAGTACCACCGTGGTTGGCGCCCTTGCTAGCCCGGTCATGAGCTGGTTATTTGCATTAGCCCTACTAATTACCGGCCTAATTTCATCCATCACTAGCACCTTAGCTGGTCAGATCGTCATGGAAGGTTATTTACACATCCGCTTACCGCTATGGCAACGCCGGCTGCTTACTCGCGCTGTCACGCTAATTCCGATTCTGATTATCGGTATGTTAGTCGGCTTTAGTGACGCTGCCTTTGAAAACTTGATCATTTACGCGCAAGTGGCACTCAGCATCGCCCTCCCCTTTACCTTGTTGCCACTAGTTGCGCTGACAAATGACGCCAGCCTGATGAAGGCCCACGTTAATCGCCCGGCGGTAACGTGGGTGGGATATGGACTGGCCGGAATTATTACGGTGTTGAATATTTATTTGGTGTATAGCTTGTTTTGAGATGAGATCCATTCACATAGCTACTTTGACTTCAGCACTAAACTAAAGGCCGTCAACCGCGAAGCATATACGCAGATTGATGGCCTTTTGATACTCCAACTCAATTATCGTGGATACTAATTTCCCAATTTTTAGCGATAAATAGTCATACCCCGCAATGTATCTTCTATCAGACAGTATCGCAACGTTATCACTAGTTGCTATGCTAGGTAAAAATTCCCCAGTACAACCCGCACCCATGAATCGCAACAGTCCCAATTGCTAAAATGACCATTTTAGCCAAGCTACATGCCCAATATCAATGGTGCTGGCTCGAATCATATTACTAAATAACATTGAAAAGACAACAAGACACTAGTCAAATTAATTGCCAGCTTTAGTCGAGGCGCATCCGTTACGTTAACTTTTTTGTAAGGTGTCATCATTTATCCAAAACCTCTTTCACAAACAATTAGTTTAACCACTATATTTAGAAGCAATCCATTCAGCTTAAACAATATCACACCATATGTAAGTCACCTTGAACTCTGGGCAATTACATGTGTGGTAACCCACCCGCATTCCATGTACTGATACAATTAAATGACACCAACCAAACTAATCATAAGGCACTATGGTAAAATAAAAACCGTGATTATCGCAAGGATAACCACGGCACGAAACGAATTGGCTTGAATATACGTGCTATATATTACTTCGTTTCATACCCATTATAACAGATAAAAGTTACGATGGCTTTTCATAGTGGTTACATTCATAAATTTTTAAAACCCACGTTTACCAGAATAAAACATCTCACCAGAGTTTAGATTACATAGTAGAAAGGAAGCATCTCAACATGGTAAAAATTGCAGTCCTATCTGACGTTCACGGTAACGCTACTGCACTCGAAGCAGTCTTAGCAGACGCCCAGAAACAACACGTTGACGAATACTGGACAGTAGGCGACATGACCGTTCGCGGGCCAGAATCGGAGCGCTGTCTCACCTTACTAGACCGCGTTCACCCCACCGCCTACGTTCTCGGAAATCACGAGGAAAACTACCAAAAAGTAATGGCAGCCAATCCCAACACGTTTACTAAACCCAAACAAATTATGGCAACGGTTCTCACCGCTTTTGATCGGCGCCAGCTGAGTTCGACACACTTTGAACGGTTACTGAACTTACCAATGACAGTCATCAAACACGTCGGCCCGTTAACCATCCGTCTCCAACACGTTTTACCGACCGTCGCTAGTGGACACGCGCTCGCACCAACTGCCAGTCAGGCCAACTTTGACCAAGCCGCTGAAGGCGATGTCGATATCGTCATCTACGCGCACACACACCAGCCCATCATGCGCTACGCAACCACGGGACAGTTGATTCTAAACGCCGGGACAGTTGGTCTTCCGACTGCCATTAATCCCCACCTACGCCAACCACGAGCAAACTACTTGCTTCTGACAATTGATGAGACTGGCCTCCAGCATGCTGATTACCGCGCCGTAGATTTCGATTGGCAGCGTGCTATCACGATTGCGCAAAATACCCACTTACCCTACTTCGAATTCTATGAACAAACTTTGCGGACTAATACTTACCAATATGCACCGAGTGCGGTCGCTGCTTATAATACGCAACATGACATGGCCCAAGAAGCGCGCAAGATTTTACTTGAAAATCGTCACTGAAAATCTCCTAAGAATCGGGAGAAAATAGTTTCATTTTTCTAAAAATTCTGTATACTTTTAAAAGTCGATTACTGCTTCGGCAGTCAATCGCTGTTCAAGAGAGGAGCTAGAATTATGTACTTTAAAAAAGCGACCCTCGATGATCTCGATACGATCATCGACATTCTGAGTGACGGCCGTAATCAACTTGCTGAAGCTGGGGTCAACCAGTGGCAAGGCGACTACCCGTCTCGCAAACAAATCACGGCCGACATCATGCAAGGATCAGCATACTTATTCAATGCCGACGACAACGCAACGGTCGGCGCTGTCGCTGTCGTGCCTTCACCAGACGAAACTTACGATACTGCGAAGGCCGAATGGTTAAATACCACGGCACCTTACGTCGTGATTCACCGAGTCGCGATTCATTCTAGCCATGCAGGTCATGGTTATGCCACTCAATTATTCGAAAAAATCATTGCTCATATTGCTGCGGATCATCCTGAAATCAAGAGCATCCGTATCGATACTCATGCCGACAATCAAGCGATGCAACATCTGATTGCAAAGATGAACTTCAAGCGAGTTGGCGAAATGGTCGGTGTATACCATGTCGATGACGTTTGCTACGTCTATGAAAAAATGCTCTAATTAATCTGAGAACCTGACCACTTGTGGCAGGTTCTTTTTTTACGATCAAATCCAATCAGTCATGCTAAATGACTACTCGTTTGCGGCAGTTGTCACAGCTAAGTCCTTTTGCTCAGCAAATACACAACGAGTGGCTGTTTGATTCTTATAACCGGCGCACTAGTTGCAGCCCGATTAAGACAAGCTTGGCTTCATTTTTGTAACAAAGTCGCCAGTGCTGCATACCGTTTGCGCCAGTCCAAAATAGTTAGCGACTCACAGGGTTGCGTTAATAGCCAATCCAACTGTGCTTGCCGGTCAGGCTGATCTAAGAAGACGTAACTCCGCGGCGTAACAAAGTTTTCAAACTGACGACGTAACTGTGCCAACGGAATGTTAGGTAAGGTTGTAAAAGCCGTAATCGGTAACGCCAATCCGACTTTAGCTCCTTCAAAATAAGCCGCGGTGGTTGTGGGCGCGTCATGCTGTAACAATGCGCCCACAAGCGCTAATTGTTCAGGCACGAGTTGCATGCCCTGATCACAACGCAAAAAGAGTTGAATTCCCCCATTAGCCCCTGTCGTATAGACAAATGCTTGAAACGGACGTGCAAAAAAACGCCGACGATATTCCAGAATCTTGGTGCCATTGATAATCGCTTGTGTTGGTTCTGGATGCAACGAAAATAATAATGTTGGCCGCTTTGGCAAGTAATAATCTTTAATCGTTGGCATGGTGCCACCCCTCCTTCACTAATTAGCACTAAGTATACCCCATTTGCGAGCGTGCGCCAACTAATCGTGATTCGTGAAAACACGAACTATAAATAGTTAGCAAACAATATTATTCTGACTTTGTCCTAAATTTGCTGGATTTAAACCCTAATCAGTCGTATATTATTCGTATAAACAAAAAAGGCGGTATTAATATGCATTGGTTGGCGGATCTATTGGCAGCAATCGGGGTCGTTTTAAACGGGATCCCACAAGGAATTATGGCGATGAGTCTCGGTTTTGCGGTCTTTCCGACTGCATTTTCATTCGGATTAGTTGGTTTAATCAACGGCGTGGCTAGTTCAGTTGCACCGGTTTCATTTCAAGCGGAATCCCTCGCACTAGTCGGGCACCTGGGACACGATTTACGCGAACGGTCGTCGATTATCTTTTTAGGTGCGAGTCTGATGTTCGTGATTGGCTTGACCGGTACTCTGCCGCTCATCGTTCATAGTCTGGGCAATCAGCTTATGGCAGCGATGATGGCAGGAGTTGGCCTGATGTTGGCTAAAATCGCGTTGCAAATGGCGCACGAACAACCCCAATTTGGGTGGCTGTCAATCGGCTTGGCGGGTGTGACTTATTTGATCAGTAAAGATTTAGTATGGACAATTGCCGTTTCAGTGATTGGAACCAGCTGTTACGCAGCGATGACACATTATCGCGTCGCACTACCGGAACATGTGACGACCCGCAAATTACAATTTGTCAGGCCACAGTTCAGTTTTAAAATCCTGCGAGGTGCTCTGAGTCTAGCTTGTCTTAATATCGGTGCTAACCTCTCGTACGGCTTAATTACTGGCCAAATGACGGGACAACACCCCAACCCGGTCAATCTAAATCTACTGACTAGTAGTCAGGCATTAGCAGACCTGGGAACTAGCCTTCTGGGTGGTGCGCCAGTAGAAACGATTATTTCCGCGACAGCCAGCGCGCCTGAACCAGTAATCGCGGGTATCCTAATGATGTTGATCATGATGCTGATTCTATTACTGGGATGGCTGCCAAAGCTGGGAAAAGTTGTGCCTAGCACTGCAATCGCCGGTTTTTTGTTTATCTTAGGGACCATTGTCATTTTCCCGGAAAATGCAACCACCGCTTTGCACGGCTCGTTAAGTACGGTTGCAGGCGTAACGCTCGTCGTGACCGCCCTTGTCGATCCATTCGCGGGGCTAATGACCGGGGCACTCCTAAAATTTGGTTTACCATTAATTGGATTGGGGTTATAAATATGCAAACTTATCAGTTAACATTAGGATCGCTGACACGGCAGTTACCATTGATTCGATTAAATGCCACGACTAGCATCGCCTCTTTCGTTCTATTGGGCGACGCTGAGCTGACCGGCTATGCTGCCCGTCAGCTCAGTCAACGGCTAACTACCACTAAATTTGATTATTTAGTCACGATGGAAAGTAAGGGCATTCCGCTAGCCCAGGCACTAAGCCAGGCCACAAACCACCCTCGCTTTATCGTTTTACGTAAGAATCGTAAGGATTACATGCAGCACCCGCTTATCGAACCGGTAAGCGCAATTACGACCAGCACCCCACAACAGCTAGTTTTAGACGGTACTGACGCCGCACTAATCAATCATAAGCGCGTTATCATTATCGACGACGTCATTAGCAGTGGGGGCTCGTTGACAGCTGCCAACGCCCTCCTACACCAAGCTGGCGCCCAAGTGGTCAAGCAGATGGCAATTTTAGCAGAAGGCGCCGCCAGCGAACGAACAGATATCGATTTTTTGGCACCGTTACCATTATTTGACTAGCTGCGGTTCAGAAACACATTACAACTCACTAGCGAGTCACAAAGCAGAACAAGCACCATGGACTTAAACCAACTACTTCAGTTATCACCGAGTGCAACGAGCAAGTTTTAGATGGATGGATTCGTTTTAAAGACCTACCATAATATGAAAAGCCCTATGTTAGCATGATTTATGCTAATACAGGGCTTTTCGATGCTTACGAGACTATTTCTACGTTCATATTCATGCAATGCTAATATTGTAAATTTATTCTTTGCAATTGGAAAATTCACCCAAAAATCATTTTGCCTATTTTCGCATGATTCTAAGAATACAAAAAAGCCGTTATATCAACGATATAACGACTTCTTAAAGGTACTTAGAGCTTCCTGAAAACCTCTTAGTACCGGCGATCGGGGTCGAACCGATACTCCCTCAACGGGAACTGGATTTTGAGTCCAGCGCGTCTGCCAATTCCGCCACGCCGGCAAAATAATAACTAGATGGAACATAAATCTGATCAGGATTATAACCTTTTCAGGAAAGGCGGTAACCGGATTTGAACCGGTGATGAAGGTTTTGCAGACCTCTGCCTTACCACTTGGCTATACCGCCATCATTTATTGCCCAAACCCAACTGGGTTAGCTGGATTCGAACCAGCGCATGATGGAGTCAAAGTCCATTGCCTTACCACTTGGCTATAACCCAATCAAAGGGCGGTAGGTGGGAATCGAACCCACGCGTGCCGGAGCCACAATCCGGTGCGTTAACCACTTCGCCACTACCGCCATCATGGCAGGGATAGTAGGAGTTGAACCCACACCGACGGTTTTGGAGACCGTTGTTCTACCATTAAACTATATCCCTATAAAGAATGGAGGGGAGTGGATTCGAACCACCGAACCCGAAGGAGCGGATTTACAGTCCGCCGCGTTTAGCCAGATTTCGCTACCCCTCCATAAATGGCGCGGGACGGAATCGAACCGCCGACACATGGAGCTTCAATCCATTGCTCTACCGACTGAGCTACCGAGCCATATCATTCTTCATGATGGAGTCTATTAAATTATTGATGAGTAACTCTCATCAGATGGAGGATACAGGGCTCGAACCTGTGACCCTCTGCTTGTAAGGCAGACGCTCTCCCAACTGAGCTAATCCTCCATAATGACCCCTACGGGATTCGAACCCATGTTACTGCCGTGAAAGGGCAGTGTCTTAAACCACTTGACCAAGGGGTCATATTTATTATATCTAACTAACGGAGAGTAAGGGATTCGAACCCTTGAAACAGGTATAACCCGTTTACAGCATTTCCAATGCTGCTCCTTCAGCCACTCGGACAACTCTCCATGGCTTACCGTAGATAACTCCGACAGGCGGGCTCGAACCGTCGACATCTTGATTAACAGTCAAGCGCTCTACCAACTGAGCTATGTCGGAATAATCGCATGGCAACGTCCTACCCTCGCAGGGAGCGATCCCCCAACTACTCTCGGCGCTAAGAAGCTTAACTTCTGTGTTCGACATGGGAACAGGTGTATCCTTCTCGCCATCGTCACCACACTATTGAGAAACTTGTGCTCTCAAAACTAGCTAATATCAAATATCTTCATATGCACCGGAACACCAATTACTTGGTTAAGTCCTCGACCGATTAGTATTAGTCCGCTTCATGCGTCACCGCACTGCCACTTCTAACCTATCTACCTGATCATCTTTCAGGGGTCTTACTTCCATAAAGGAATGGGAAATCTCATCTCGAGGTGTGTTTCACACTTAGATGCTTTCAGCGTTTATCACATCCATACGTAGCTACCCAGCGATGCGCCTGGCGGCACAACTGGTACACCAGAGGTATGTCCATCCCGGTCCTCTCGTACTAAGGACAGGTCCTCTCAAATTTCCTACGCCCGCGACGGATAGGGACCGAACTGTCTCACGACGTTCTGAACCCAGCTCGCGTACCGCTTTAATGGGCGAACAGCCCAACCCTTGGGACCGACTACAGCCCCAGGATGCGATGAGCCGACATCGAGGTGCCAAACCTCCCCGTCGATGTGGACTCTTGGGGGAGATAAGCCTGTTATCCCCAGGGTAGCTTTTATCCGTTGAGCGATGGCCCTTCCATACGGTACCACCGGATCACTAAGCCCGACTTTCGTCCCTGCTCGACCTGTCTGTCTCGCAGTCAAGCTCCCTTGTGCCTTTACACTCTGCGAATGATTTCCAACCATTCTGAGGGAACCTTTGGGCGCCTCCGTTACTTTTTAGGAGGCGACCGCCCCAGTCAAACTGCCCACCTGACACTGTCTCCCACCACGATTAGTGGTGCGGGTTAGAGTGGTCATACAGCGAGGGTAGTATCCCACCAACGCCTCCACCGAAACTAGCGTTCCGGTTTCTATGGCTCCTACCTATCCTGTACAAGCTGTACAAACACTCAATATCAAGCTACAGTAAAGCTCCATGGGGTCTTTCCGTCCTGTCGCGGGTAGTCCGCATCTTCACGGACAATATAATTTCACCGAGTCTCTCGTTGAGACAGTGCCCAGATCGTTACGCCTTTCGTGCGGGTCGGAACTTACCCGACAAGGAATTTCGCTACCTTAGGACCGTTATAGTTACGGCCGCCGTTTACTGGGGCTTCAATTCTGAGCTTCGCCGAAGCTAACCCATCCTTTTAACCTTCCAGCACCGGGCAGGCGTCAGCCCCTATACGTCATCTTACGATTTTGCAGAGACCTGTGTTTTTGATAAACAGTCGCCTGGGCCTATTCACTGCGGCTGATCTTGCGATCAGCACCCCTTCTCCCGAAGTTACGGGGTCATTTTGCCGAGTTCCTTAACGAGAGTTCACTCGCTCACCTTAGGATTCTCTCCTCGACTACCTGTGTCGGTTTGCGGTACGGGTAGTTAAGTACTCACTAGAAGCTTTTCTCGGCAGTGTGACATCAGACGCTTCGCTACTAAATTTCGCTCCCCATCACAGCTTGTCCTTAAAGTGAAAAGCATTTGACTCTTCACAAGACTTACTGCTTGGACATTCTAATCCAACAGAATGCACATCTTAGCCTCCTGCGTCCCTCCATTGCTCAAACGCACTTAACTAGTACAGGAATCTCAACCTGTTATCCATCGTCTACGCCTCTCGGCCTCGACTTAGGTCCCGACTAACCCTGGGAGGACGAGCCTTCCCCAGGAAACCTTAGTCATTCGGTG
This sequence comes from Lactiplantibacillus plantarum, assembly GCF_014131735.1. Classification (NCBI taxonomy): domain Bacteria; kingdom Bacillati; phylum Bacillota; class Bacilli; order Lactobacillales; family Lactobacillaceae; genus Lactiplantibacillus; species Lactiplantibacillus plantarum. The sequence goes on along the minus strand of NZ_CP039121.1, from coordinate 1,236,627 downwards.
GATAGGATTCTCACCTATCTTTCGCTACTCATACCGGCATTCTCACTTCTAAGCGCTCCACAAGTCCTCACGATCTTGCTTCACCGCCCTTAGAACGCTCTCCTATCACGCGACCTAATGGTCGCATCCATGGTTTCGGTAGTATGCTTAGCCCCGGTACATTTTCGGCGCAGGATCACTCGACTAGTGAGCTATTACGCACTCTTTAAATGGTGGCTGCTTCTGAGCCAACATCCTAGTTGTCTATGCAACTCCACATCCTTTTCCACTTAGCATACATTTAGGGACCTTAACTGATGGTCTGGGCTGTTCCCCTTTCGACGGTGGATCTTATCACTCATCGTCTGACTCCCGGATATGAATCAATGGCATTCGGAGTTTATCTGAATTCAGTAACCCAAGACGGGCCCCTAGTCCAAATAGTGCTCTACCTCCATGATCCTAATTCCGAGGCTAGCCCTAAAGCTATTTCGGAGAGAACCAGCTATCTCCAAGTTCGTTTGGAATTTCACCGCTATCCACACCTCATCCCAGCAATTTTCAACTTACACGGGTTCGGTCCTCCAGTGCGTTTTACCGCACCTTCAACCTGGACATGGATAGGTCACCTGGTTTCGGGTCTATAACCTCGTACTCAAAACGCCCATTTCAGACTCGCTTTCGCTACGGCTCCGACTTTTTAGTCTTAACCTTGCACGGGATCATAACTCGCCGGTTCATTCTACAAAAGGCACGCCATCACGCATTAACGCGCTCTGACTTATTGTAGGCACATGGTTTCAGGAACTATTTCACTCCCCTCCCGGGGTGCTTTTCACCTTTCCCTCACGGTACTGGTTCACTATCGGTCACTAGGTAGTATTTAGCCTTGGGAGATGGTCCTCCCGGATTCCGACGGAATTTCACGTGTTCCGCCGTACTCAGGATCCTGAACTGAGAGAATTTGATTTAATCTACTGGGCTATCACCATCTATGGCGGATTTTCCCAAATCCTTCGACTATCAAGTTCTTTGGTAACTCAAATGTTCAGTCCTACAACCCCAAAGTGCAAGCACTTTGGTTTGGGCTGTTCCCCGTTCGCTCGCCGCTACTTAGGGAATCGAAATTTCTTTATATTCCTGCTGCTAATGAGATGTTTCAGTTCACAGCGTTTACCTCCAACTAGACTATGAATTCATCTAGTGGTAACAGTTGATTAAAACTGCTGGGTTGCCCCATTCGGAAATCTCCGGATCATAGCTTACGTACAGCTCCCCGAAGCATATCGGTGTTAGTCCCGTCCTTCATCGGCTCCTAGTGCCAAGGCATTCACCATGCGCCCTTGTTAACTTAACCTCATTTACCTAACGGTAAATGCGATTAATGAGTTTAGCGATAATTAAACTTCAATAAAAAACTCAAAAAACGCGGTGTTCTCGGTTTCATTATGAAAAAATATATTTGATATTATCTAGTTTTCAAAGAACAAGTTTCAATGACGACTAACGTCGTCAATGGAGAATAGCGGGATCGAACCGCTGACCCCCTGCTTGCAAAGCAGGTGCTCTCCCAGCTGAGCTAATTCCCCATGAGGTATTCAACTTATGGAACCAACTGGTTCGGTTCCAATGGGCCTAAATGGACTTGAACCATCGACCTCACGCTTATCAGGCGTGCGCTCTAAACCAGCTGAGCTATAGGCCCAAAAAACGCTTATTAAATTGAGAGTTAGACCTCTCAAAACTAAACAAAGTTTCGACGCGTGTGTAGGTTTCCGTAATATTCCTTAGAAAGGAGGTGATCCAGCCGCAGGTTCTCCTACGGCTACCTTGTTACGACTTCACCCTAATCATCTGTCCCACCTTAGGCGGCTGGTTCCTAAAAGGTTACCCCACCGACTTTGGGTGTTACAAACTCTCATGGTGTGACGGGCGGTGTGTACAAGGCCCGGGAACGTATTCACCGCGGCATGCTGATCCGCGATTACTAGCGATTCCGACTTCATGTAGGCGAGTTGCAGCCTACAATCCGAACTGAGAATGGCTTTAAGAGATTAGCTTACTCTCGCGAGTTCGCAACTCGTTGTACCATCCATTGTAGCACGTGTGTAGCCCAGGTCATAAGGGGCATGATGATTTGACGTCATCCCCACCTTCCTCCGGTTTGTCACCGGCAGTCTCACCAGAGTGCCCAACTTAATGCTGGCAACTGATAATAAGGGTTGCGCTCGTTGCGGGACTTAACCCAACATCTCACGACACGAGCTGACGACAACCATGCACCACCTGTATCCATGTCCCCGAAGGGAACGTCTAATCTCTTAGATTTGCATAGTATGTCAAGACCTGGTAAGGTTCTTCGCGTAGCTTCGAATTAAACCACATGCTCCACCGCTTGTGCGGGCCCCCGTCAATTCCTTTGAGTTTCAGCCTTGCGGCCGTACTCCCCAGGCGGAATGCTTAATGCGTTAGCTGCAGCACTGAAGGGCGGAAACCCTCCAACACTTAGCATTCATCGTTTACGGTATGGACTACCAGGGTATCTAATCCTGTTTGCTACCCATACTTTCGAGCCTCAGCGTCAGTTACAGACCAGACAGCCGCCTTCGCCACTGGTGTTCTTCCATATATCTACGCATTTCACCGCTACACATGGAGTTCCACTGTCCTCTTCTGCACTCAAGTTTCCCAGTTTCCGATGCACTTCTTCGGTTGAGCCGAAGGCTTTCACATCAGACTTAAAAAACCGCCTGCGCTCGCTTTACGCCCAATAAATCCGGACAACGCTTGCCACCTACGTATTACCGCGGCTGCTGGCACGTAGTTAGCCGTGGCTTTCTGGTTAAATACCGTCAATACCTGAACAGTTACTCTCAGATATGTTCTTCTTTAACAACAGAGTTTTACGAGCCGAAACCCTTCTTCACTCACGCGGCGTTGCTCCATCAGACTTTCGTCCATTGTGGAAGATTCCCTACTGCTGCCTCCCGTAGGAGTTTGGGCCGTGTCTCAGTCCCAATGTGGCCGATTACCCTCTCAGGTCGGCTACGTATCATTGCCATGGTGAGCCGTTACCCCACCATCTAGCTAATACGCCGCGGGACCATCCAAAAGTGATAGCCGAAGCCATCTTTCAAGCTCGGACCATGCGGTCCAAGTTGTTATGCGGTATTAGCATCTGTTTCCAGGTGTTATCCCCCGCTTCTGGGCAGGTTTCCCACGTGTTACTCACCAGTTCGCCACTCACTCAAATGTAAATCATGATGCAAGCACCAATCAATACCAGAGTTCGTTCGACTTGCATGTATTAGGCACGCCGCCAGCGTTCGTCCTGAGCCAGGATCAAACTCTCAAATTAATGATGAGTTCTAAAAAGCTCATTTAATGTTGTACTAAAATTTATTTGCTAGCGAATTGACTTCGCAAATGTTTTGCTCTTGATTCAAAATCAAGAGACCCTACACATTTGATTCGTCGAAACTTTGTTCAGTTTTCAAAGGTCTAAATCGTTCGTTGATTACCTCAACGCAACTATTAAAGTTTATCATCATCAGAACAAGCTGTCAACATCTTTTTATAAATTATTTTGAATAACTATTCAATGTAAATGCTCACATCAATTTGAATATTCATAATAATGAGTAATGTTGCATATCGCTCTTAACGACAAGAAATATAATACCAAGAATAACGACCCGGGTCAACCCTTTTTATGAATTAATTTCAGAAAAGTTTTAAACACCGATTAATGTCGCAATAGACTATATTTTACGGGGTTTTTATTAAGATAGCAAGCAAAAGTTCAATAAATCTCCCTTTAATTTTCAACGACTGTTTTTCAAAGTAAACCAACGCTAGCATAATGAATATTATTTCGCTGACAATCTACCAAATCAAGACAACCAATCAGTCAGCATTCCCCACCTCATCACCGTACTTTATCGGTTCACAACATCCGCGACGCGCCTACCATTCCAACTTTGCATTTACTTGGGACTCCAAAATTGGTAATACTTCATCGTTCACCATCAGTGTCAATTCACACTGCGCAACAATCGGCTTAATAATAGTGTACCGCGCTGTGGTCAAAACAAGTGACAGCTTACTTCCGCAACCAAAAAGGGATAACGCCGTCAGCGTTATCCCTTAGTTGATACGAGTTCGATTAATCAGAACTACTGCTTGAACTACTACTACTGTCACTTGAGCTAGACAGTTCTGGTGCATCCGTCTTATACAGACTCTCCGTTGATTTGCCCTTATGCTTCGAGAGAACACTCGTCTTCTTCTCAGCTTGGATCTCTTTCAATGATTTGAGGGTCTTAGTCAGCTTATAACTATAGTCCGACTTATTGACCTTCTTAAAGCCCTTAGGCGTGTAGAACCGTAGTAAGTCACCCTGGATGACCCGATCAGAGAGTGAGAGTTCCGTCGTCACATGATTTTGCATCTGTTTGACAGTATCCTTCTGCTTCGTCGTCATATCCGTTAGCTTCTTACCGGTCTTCGAATCATAGACTGTCCCACTGATCTTCGTATATGTCGGTGAGACAAAATCCCCGTTCCGGAAAGCCACTGTCTGGTTATGCTGTTTCGACAGTAAGTCCGTTCCGAACTGGATGTAACCCTTGTTCTTGATCCCTAACAGGTCAAAAATCGTTGGCAACGCATCAATTTCACCACCATACGTGTGGTTAATACCACCCTTGATTCCTTCAGAATGAATCATAAATGGTACTTTCTGGAATTGAGCCAAGTCGAAACTCGTTACCGACTTTTTACCCAATAACTGTGCAATGGCAGCCTTATGGTTGTTTGAAATCCCATAATGATCTCCATAAAGCACAATCATACTATTCTTATATAAGCCGGCCTTCTTCAAGTAACTAATGAATTCGGCAAAGGCTTGATCAAGATAATGGGCCGTTTGAACGTAGCCATCAACGGTTGAATCCCCGGTCGTCGTCTTATCGATCGACTGGTTCTTCTTATCCAATTCGTATGGATAGTGGTTCGTCAACGTAATCAGCTTTGCGTAGAATGGTTGTGGTAATTGCTCCAAATACTTAACAGAGTCTTTGAAGAAGATTTTATCCTTCAAGCCATAACCAATATTGTAGTCTGACTTCTCTTTATAGTAAGAAGAGTAGAAGAAGTAGTTATACCCCCACGACTTATACGCGTTATCCCGATTCCAGAAACTAGCCACATCACCGTGGAAAGCCGCAGTCGTATAGCCCTTTTGTGACAGGATTGCTGGCGCTGCCTGGAACGTATTCGACGTCCCATACTGCGTCATCGCTGACCCGGTTGGTAAACCAAACAAGGAGTTTTCCATCATCATTTCAGCATCAGAGGTCTTCCCTTGCGCCACTTGATGGTAGAAATTATCAAAACTCAAAGTACTCTTATCATGATAGAACTTGTTCAGGTTCGGGGTAACTTCCTTACCATCGACCTTATAATCAATTAAAAATTGCTGGAAACTTTCCAAATGAATCACGAAGACGTTCTTGCCCTTCGCTTTACCAAAGTATTTGACGTTCTCGCCAGCCTGGTTTTTCTTGAGGTAGGCTAGCACACTCTTCATATCACTACTACTTGCTTGGGCGCGCGTCGCACTTTCCTTTTCGGTCTGATAGAAGCTATACCCTGCATATGTGTTGAGTCCCAAGTACTTAACGATGTAGTTGTTATCAAAAGTCCGCGTCAATAAATCTGAACGGTCATGTTCAGACATGCCGAGGTCAACAGCAAACAACGCCACCCCAATCATGGTCAGTGTTGCAGCATACCGAATTTTGAAAGGCCGTGGATCGATCCGAATGACCTTGAAGGCTAATAACAGAATCAGCAACACGACATCTGCATAAACTAGGAAGTCGGTTCCATGAATGATCTGTCCCAAACTCTTTCCGAGGTTATTACTAGCAGCACCGGAACTCTTAATTACCCCCGCCGACATGAAATCAGAGAATTCCCGGTAATACAAGATATTGGCAAATAACCACGTCGTCTGTAGGGCGTCAATGATCATCATAATCCAATACTTTAAGCGACCACGGAAATATAGGGCAATACCGAGCAGCACGATCGCTGTCGGAAATGGATTCAAGAACAAGATAAATTCCTGAACGGGTCCCTTAACCCCTAAAGTAAACTCGCTCTTATAAGCGATATATGTCTTTAGCCAAAATAAGACCACGGTTAGGAGGTAAAAGCCCAACGTTGTGTTGACCTTCCCAACCGTGTTTTTTATAAATTTAGGCATGGTAATTTCTTCCTCCGTTATTGCTATTAACAAATCCATATTATAACGGTTGCGTACTAGTTAGCAATATCTTGAAGATTTCTTCAAAAATTCTTCAACATTACAACGCGTCATAATATGGATCTATCGAAAATCTATCTGGATTTTGGGGGAATCTAGTTATCCGTTAGCAAATCGTATAATTCAATTGCCACGAGGTCAATGTTATCAAATTCAAACGTTTGGTCTGGATTGAATTCTTGTAACGTGTACGTCGAGGTAGCGGGATCATACGCTACTTGCCCACGTTGAACGCCTTCCTTTTCGAACCGCCGTGATTGCACTTCGGTTGCTTCAGTTGTGCGCATGGCTTCTAGTCGTTTGAGAATTGCTGATAGTTCAGATTTATCCATTATACTAATCTCGCTCCTTCAAGTTTTGTTTACATTCTAGCAAAAAATAGGACTAATAACACGTTTTTTTAGTAGAAAGCCCATTTTTACCACAAATTTTCACACTTATAATTATACCCTAACTTCCTGCTAAGACGGTGAGAAGTTGTGCTAAAATTAGAACAACTTATAAATTAAAGGAGTTCGGATATATGACACTATTTAGAGACGATCTCAATGAAACCATCAGTCACATTCAAGTTTCAACCATCCGCCAGTTTGACGAAGAAGTTAGTGCGATACCTGATATGGTCAAGTTAACGCTCGGTGAACCCGATTTCAACACGCCTGAGCACGTTAAAGCGGCTGCTAAAAAGGCGATTGATGACAACTACTCCCACTATACTGGCATGGCAGGTCTGTTGGAGCTACGCCAAGCGGCCGCCCACTTTCAAGAGACAAAGTACGGCGTCCACTATGATGCTGAAGACCAAGTCTTAGTGACCGTGGGAGCGACTGAAGCTATCGCAACTGCATTAACGACGATCTGTAATCCTGGCGACGCCATTATCATTCCGTCCCCAATCTTTCCAGCGTACATCCCCATCATTCAAGAAGCACACGCCAAGCCCCTCTTCATGGATACAGGCGTTAACGATTTTGTCATTACGCCTAAGATGGTCGACGATTTTATTGCTGCTCATCCTGACGAGAACTTCAAGGGAATCGTGTTAAACTACCCGAATAACCCCACTGGTGTCACCTATGTTGAAGATGAAATCAAAGCGCTCGCCGACTGTTTCCATCGCCATAACTTGTGGGTCGTATCCGATGAAATTTACAGTGAACTGACTTACGGTAGCGACCACGTCTCAATTGCTAAATTCATTCCTGACGAAGTGATCCTGATCAATGGCTTATCGAAGTCTCATGCTATGACTGGCTGGCGAATCGGCTTCCTGTTTGCCTCTAAGGAAATGACGGCCCAACTTAAAAAAGTCCACCAATACTACGTCACTGCAGCAACCACGATTGCTCAGAAGGCCGGTGTTGAAGCCCTCACCAACGGAATCGATGATGCGCAACCAATGCGGCAAGAATACCAAGCTCGGCGTGATTTCGTTTATCAAACGATGTCGAAGCTCGGTTTCAAAATCGCACGTCCTACCGGAGCCTTTTATATCTTCGCGAAAATTCCAGCTGGCTTTGAACAAGACTCGATGGCATTCTGTAAAGACTTAGCACGCAAGAATCAGCTCGCGATTATTCCAGGGACTGGTTTTGGTGCCGAGGGGGAAGGCTACGTGCGTCTAAGTTACGCTGCTAGCATGGAAAAGCTCCACCAGGCCATGGATCGCCTCACTGCATATATGCAGGAACCTGCTAACTGTATCAACTAAGCAACGACAGTCCACCAACTAACTGTCCTAGTTCATCACTGTTAGTCATTTCAATGACTGAATTGGATTCAACTCAAAAAGGTGCGCCAACTACTCGTAAATTACGATAGTTGGCGCACCTTTATTTGTCTTCAGCATCACACGATCTATTAAGCGAGCATCACTTTGCGAACGCATACGTGCCCGTGGTGGTCCGTTTCGCGGGCGCCGTTGCCCATTGAAGTGGTCCAAGCATCGTCAGCGCTTCAGGCGTCCGATAAATGACTTCCTTCGTCGTTCCTGACAATGGATCCGTCAATCGCAATTTAAGAACGGCCGTATTAGCAGCCAGATAATTTGGCGCTGTCCGATGTAATGGCCACAAAGCAATTTTGGTCTGCGTTATTGGCTGCTTACTATTCACCCACAGTTTTGAATTGTACTTCGTCACCAGACGCACTTTGGTCTGCGTCCCCGGAATCTGATAATTGATGCTCTTAGGTACAACCTGTTTATACTGCTCGGTCGTTTTGAGCATCAGCCGCAAGTTGTTGTTCGCCGTAAACTGCCACGCACCGCCAAGTGTTGTTGCAATCATCCGGTGGCCGTTCTGCCGGTATGTAGCGACTAAGCAAGCACCGGCCTGATTCGTATAACCGGTCTTCAGTCCATCGACTGGCACGCGGGGATCATAGTACTCGGCGCCCTTCAGGATCTCCACCGAAGTTGGGACCGTATACTTATGAATTTTGACTGAACGTTGATTAGCAACTTGAATAACATCGGGGTAAGCATCAATCAAATGTTGCGCAATGGTCGTCACAGCCCTTGCTGACACCAGATTTTGGTCCTGATCGCTGGTTCCCTTAATTTTTAAATCGTAATTTTTCAAATCAGTATTATCAAGTCCCGAAGCGCTAATAAAACTCGCATCCAAATGCCATTTGGATGCTTGTTGATTCATTAATTTAATGAACTTATCATTACTGCCAGCAACATACTCCCCCAGCGCAATGGCACCACTATTCGAAGACCCTACCAAGGTAGCTGCGAATAACTCCCTAACCGTAAACGTCTCCTTGGCGGGCATCGGCATTACGGATAAAGTTGCACTGGTTGCCATCTTACGGACATTTTTGCGAATTGGGACTGCATCCGTCCACTTGATCTGACCATGCTCGATGGCCCGTTCAACTAAATACAGCGTCATGAGCTTACTCAAGGACGCAATTGGTAATTTCTGATCGGCATTCTGCGCATAAACGACCTGACCAGACTTGGCATCCATCACGTAGGCGGCTTTGACCTCATCCGCCTTACTACTGGTCGCGTGTGCCGCTACATTGCAGCTCAACACCCCGCTGACTGTCGCTGTCAACACTAGTCCCCATACCAACCGTTGTTTGATTAACTTTAACATAGTACCTTCCTTTAATTCGTAACCGCGAAAAATGGGTCGAACAATGATGTCGGCCCATTAAAATTACTGTTCTTGTGAATCCGACCGGCTAGGTGCCGCAATCGGAATTTCTTCTGCTTTTTCAGGCCGCATCGCCATGGCGATCATCCCTAAGAATAGTCCTAAATAATACGTTAAGATCCGCCAGATCAGCATCGCTAAAATCAGCTTACTGTGGCTGGGAATGAACTTAGCAAACAACGCCGTGAAACCAAATTCAGCACCACCGGCCCCACCTGGAATCGGGAATAGTGATGTCACTAAGAAGATCAACACGTTCAAACTAGTCACCATAATCAAATTAACATCATCGATTCCCATTGCCCGCATAATAAAATACGGAATCAGGTAGTAAAACAGTAGCTGTAAGAAGGTGACGATACAAACTTCGACCAGCATCCGCCAGTCCTTGGTCATTCGAACGCTTTCTTCGTAGAACGAATCGATTTTTTCACTAATATTGTTTTCAAACTTGGCAAATCGCTCAGCTTTCATAAACCAGCTGACCGGGATCAAGACGATCTTCACCGCTCGTTTTGTAAAGTTATACCAGTACATCACCAGCAACAGACCAACAATCACCGCAAAGTGAATCAGAAAACCTAACAAAACGTATAGTGACAGGTAACTTAACTTTTCAGCTAAGTAATGAAAACCAATTAACATGGCGAATAAGAAATTCAATACCACCATGGCCTGAAAAACAACAAACTTCATCAATGCAACTGAACTTGCCCGCCCAGCATCAATCCCTGATTGTGCCATCACGAAGATTTGGGCAGGTTGGCCACCCGAAGAAAACGGCGTGATACCGTTGAATAGTTGCTCGGCTAAAGGAACGCGCAGGGCACTCTTAAAGCGATAGTTCCGATAACGGTGCCTGACAAACTTTTGCACCACCACGGCTTCCAGACCGAAGTATAGTCCGACACACCCTAACGCAACTAATAACCACCACCAATTCAAAGTGAGAATATCGTCCATTAGATTGCTTAGTTTGACATTGCGCAGTGAGTACCACGAAATACCGACGCCTAACGCAACCATTACGAGTAATGACCAGATATTTTTTCTTGTCATTGACTACCCCTCTTTTGCCTGTTGCAAATAAAAATCATGCCAAACTTTGGCAAGGCGCTCTTCCGAATAATCCTGAGCAGCCAAAACCGCCTTGTCATGCAAGAATTGCAACCCGGCTGGATTATGGCGTAACTGGTCGATCTGTCGTTGCATATCATCAACATCACTGGCTGCTTGATAGTAGCCATCAATGATTGCCCGGTACAAATCTAAATCCCGGAGCAATACTGGTGTCCCACAACTGAAGGCTTCCAACACGGACATCGGAAATAACTCGTTATAAGAAGGCAGTAAGAAAAGATCCGCCATATTATAATAGTCCACCAATTTCTCACGAGGAACGATGCCTGGAAACGACAGATTAGCTGGCGGGTTATCCACCACCTGCTTCAACTCCTGATAACCATCCGTAATTCGGCCAAACGAGAACCCACCGGCCCATACAAACTGGATATCTGGATTCTGCTTTGCAAGCGTAATAAAATCAGGAACACCTTTCCGATCCTGAATCTGACCGGTCCCGATAATCATGAATTTATTTTGATCATAGCCGTATTGTTGGCGCAAGCGCAACTGTTTAGCCTTAGTCATTTCGTAAAATTCACGTTTGCTGACAAAATTCGGAATATACGTTACATCTGCTCTTTTGATATGGTATGCTTCCAATTTTGGAATGAAAGTCGGGTTCACCACCACAATGTGGTCCATCCGCTTATAAAATGAGATTAAATAACGATTGAAAATCATTTGGAATGGTCGTGGCAACTTCAAGCTACCCTCGAGCGTCTCTGGTAAGAAATGCACGTAACCGATTTTACGGCCTCGATTAGGCATAAACGTAGACAGGTAAAACATTGGATTAACCGTATGGTAATGTGAAACGGCGGAGCGCCCATATCGATTGACTTTAATATTAAATTCATCCTGCCAATGGGTCCGCAACAACCGCATCAATTCTAAATAGGCGCTGCCGACTCCCTGACCCTTGACGGAGTCAGCTTTTGAAAACATGGTAATGTCTAACATAATTCGTCCCCTTACGCGTCATACGTCGAATAAGCATCCCCGGTTTGGCGGTGCTCATTGACGATTTGACACACGTTAATTACTAATATTCGCCGATTTATCCGCTGATTCAGAATACGCCAGCTGTACGTCTTGATAGTAGTTGATCACTTGCTTGCCGAAATACTCTGCGGAAATTTGGTAAAGCTTCTTCTGCCGTGGCTTGGGATCGTTAAAAGTATTGGGATGTTGTAAATAACGCACAACATCCTTGATCAGATCGGTCTCACTTGTAAAGGTCGTCCCCAGTGACGGATCATCAAGTAATTGATCCGTGTACGGACTAGCAGCCACTACCGTTTTAAGGCCCGCAGCCATTGCTTCAATGTACGTCAGCCCCTGTGATTCTGAGTTCGAAGCCGAAACGAACAGGTCAGCCATCTGGTAATAGTTATAAACTTCATCATTATCAATTTCACCGGTAAATTGTACGTGCGCCGTTAAGCCGGCGTCTTGAACCTGATTTTCCAGTGTTTCACGTGCCGGACCATCACCTACAATCAGGAGTTGGGCATTCGGCACCTGTTCTAAGATCGCCGGTAGGGCTGCAATGACTTCGTGAATGTTTTTCTCGTAGGCCAAACGACTCAAGGAAAGTAATACTGGCGTATCAGACTGATAGCCGAGTCTTTGCCGATAATCCACCGTCGACTGCTGCTCGTACTGATTAATGTCGATTCCAGTCGGAATAATGCGAATTGGCGCTTTAACGCCGTAGCCCGTCAGTGTATTTGCAACCCGCTCACTTGGTGCTACAATCCCGTTCAGATGATAACAATACGCCCGTGTGGCCTCCTTAACGTGGTATGGCTTTAACAACTTACCATTCGCAATATAATGTAGATAATCCTCATACATCGTGTGGTACGTATGGATACATGGGACTTTTAATTGTTTGGCAACAAACTTACCAATCATCCCCATGGAGAATTCTGTCTGCGTATGAACAATATCCAGGCCAAGATCCTTAGCAACCTGGTAAGCCTTAAAAAGCCCGCGAACGGCGATGCGCCGATCCGTGAACGAAACAAATGGAATACTCGTAAACCGAAAAATATTGCGTTCATAAATATTCTTATCAACATGGGGATCCGTGGTCGTAAAGATATAGACTTGATGACCAGCCCGTTCGAGTTGATTGCGTAACACTTTGATTGACGTTGCGACCCCACTCACTTGTGGATAGTATGTGTCTGTAAATATCCCGATATTCACGTAGATTCTCCCCTTATTTCCATCAATTAACCGTGCTGCTAATCGATGTTGCTTAACCGCGCTTAGATCATTATTTCATGATCATCACGAATTCGACTTAATGCCTATATTATAAACATTATATTGGTTAAATATCCGAGTTGCAAATAATCTTAATATAAATTAAGAGTTCATGACAAAATCTATCTGACCAGCTACACCTATAGAAAATGAATTCGAAATGATGAATTGTAATCGCTAGGCATCACTCAACACCGCCATTACATCGTTTCCACTACACCAACTCTTCACCGTCAACAGCGAGTAGCAATGTGCCCTGTGTCCATCATTGACTAGCGCGGTCGCAACTATGGACAATTGTCACAATGCCTAAATGTCCAGTCAATTCGCGTCATGCACTGTGCCAGCTCTCATCATACCGGTGCGGGTAGTCCACTCCCCCGTCGTGCTAAACCCGGGGCTAGTACCAACTGGTTAATGACCCGCATTTACCCACAAAAAAAGAGCAAATCCGCAGATTTGCTCTTAGTTTGATTGTTTATTTACCGAAGACGTTCTTTTCAACTAATTCTTTGACTTCTTCGTTAGTAACACACTCGTTAAGTGCCTTATCAGCTAATTTAGCCATTTCCTTAGTATCAAGTTTCTTCATTAATGAACGTGTCTTAAGCACGGAAGTTGAACTCATTGAGAATTCATCCAAACCTAAGCCCATCAATAATGGCACCGCAATCTGATCCCCAGCAACTTCACCACACATACCCGTGAAGCGGCCGTTCGCGTGAGCAGCGTCAATAACATGCTTGATCAAACGCAACAACGATGGGTTGTATGGTTGATACAAGTATGACACTTGTTCGTTACCACGATCAGCAGCAAATGAGTATTGAATCAAGTCGTTAGTCCCAATACTAAAGAAGTCGACTTCCTTAGCAAACTGGTCAGCTAAAATAGCTGCCGCTGGGATTTCAATCATGATACCAAGCTTGATGTCGTCAGCAACAGGCGTACCAGCTGCAACCAACTTGGCTTTTTCTTCCTCAAAGATAGCTTTGGCTTTACGGAATTCGTCAAGCGTTGCAATCATTGGGAACATAATCCGTAATTGACCGTAATGTGACGCACGTAATAACGCACGTAACTGGGTCCGGAAGATGTCATCACGATCGAGGGAAATCCGAATAGCCCGATAACCCAAGAATGGGTTCATTTCATCAGGTAATGGCAAGTAAGGTAATTCCTTGTCACCACCGATATCCATGGTCCGAACAATAACGGGTTTGCCGTTCATCCCTTCGACAACCTTCTTGTAAGCTTCGAATTGGGTATCTTCGTCAGGTAATTCTGAACTGTTCATGTACAAGAATTCTGAACGGAATAATCCAATGGCTTCAGAGCCAGCATCCAAAACCCCATCCATATCGTCAGGTGTCCCGATGTTAGAAGCTAATTCAAAGTGCTTGCCGTCCTTAGAAACGGTGGCCTCGTTCTTCAACTTAGCCCATTCAGCCTTTTGCGCAACAAAGTCTTTAGCCTTTTGTTGGTAATCAGCAACTTCAGCATCCGTTGGGGCTACTAAAGCGTCACCGTTGATACCATCCAAGACGACCGTATCGCCTTCTTTGATATCAGTCGTGGCAGATTCAGATCCAACGACCGCTGGAATTTCAAGCGTCCGTGACATGATGGCTGAATGACTAGTCCGACCACCAATGTCAGTAATGAAGCCCTTAACATACTTACGATCAAGTTGAGCTGTATCACTAGGTGTTAAATCGTGGGCAACCACGATTACTTCGGAGTCAATTAAAGCTGGACTTGGTAAGGTTACCCCTAACAAGTGGCTTAAGACCCGCTTCGTTACGTCGCGAATATCACCGGCTCGTTCTTGCATATATGCATTATCCGTCATCGCTTCAAACATTGAAATGAAAGTATCAGTAACTTCCTTCAAAGCTTCTTCAGCATTGACTTTATCATCCTTGATTTTACCTTCAATTTGTCCGAGCATTTCTGGGTCAGACAAAATGGTGATATGAGCTTCAAAAACTTCTGCTTCTTCTTCACCCAAGTTTTCAACCGCTTTGTCTTTAATGACCTTTAGTTCAGCCTTGGAAGCATCGAAAGCGTCATGTAACCGTGCAACTTCAGTATCCGTATCGGAAACTGTTGTCTTTTCGAATGATAAATCTGGATCAACTAGCATATAGGCCTTAGCAATTGCAACACCATCACTGGCCGCAATTCCTTTTAGTACCTTTTCAGCCATTATTCAGATAATCCTTCTTTCTTCATCGTTTCAGTTAAAGCTGCGATAGCGTCGGCTTCGTCGGCACCTTCAGCAGAAATGGTAACGTCAGCGTCTTTACCAACACCGAGTGACATAACACCCATGATGGACTTTAAGTTAACGGACTTGTCTTGGTATTGCAACGTAATTTCTGAGTTGAACTTACTTGCTGATTGTACCAATAAAGTTGCGGGACGTGCGTGGATACCAGTGTCTGCGATAACGTGAAATTCTTTCTTTTCCATAACTATTCGATCTCCTTCAAGATAAATAAATTTAAAATTGGTTCCGAGTCAATTCGAGTTGCCGCCAACACGTATACTCAAGAGCCCTTAATAATGATGATAGCAATTATCCAATTAAAATACAAGCCCTTTCATTCAAGCTAGGCCTATTAATTGGTTGTCTTACCATCCTTCTCGAAATGGTAAACAATGCGGCCATCTAAGTCCGCCGTACCAATGACTCGTTTACGATACTCATACTTCATATAGGCGTCGTGAAAAGCCATAAATTCATCCGGCGTTACGGTAAAACTGTCGCGTTCGCCATGACGCAACGCTTCCATTAACTGGGTATAATCCGTTGCCAAACAATTACCGCCTCCTCAAAGTTAGGTTGACACATTACTGCATCATTATTCTGATATTTACGAACAAAGTTCTCCGCCGCTCACTGGCTGTTGACGGTCACCAATGAAAAACGATGCGCTGCAAACATCAAAACTGGTCAGGCTCGATACATGCAAAAAAACCGCTTTGTACTATAATATAGACAGACAGTTACATCATCACTTATCCTAACCAGATAATTAATATACAACGAATCCGGTTACATGACAAGCTATGAGTTGCGACTATCCAGACTATTCAGAAATAATTGAATCAATCAACCATTGCGAATTATCCCGGCCGCACGTCCAGTTTTGACCCTGAGGCTTTTCACTTGCAACAGTCCGTAAATTCGCTATACTAATAGTCAAAGGTCAACAAAGGTCAAAGAGCCGATGAACCTTTAACTATGATCCTAATCGATTTAGTTATATTTCTGATGCGAAAGGTGTGTGACAGCATAATGCTTTGTGACAATTGCCATAAGAACGAAGCGACGATCCATTTATATACGAGCGTCAACGGTCAGCGGCGACAAATCAACCTTTGTCAAAATTGCTATCAACTGCTAAAGAATCAGGAACAGCAACCAAATAACGGAGTTGGAGGTGCTGATATGGCACAAGATCCATTCGGTTTTGGTGGTCTTGACGACATTTTCCGTGCAATGCAGGGTGGCGTTGATCCTAATAACGCTTACCGGCAACAACAGACCCCACCGACCCAGCCAGCTGGTCCTAATGGCGGCAATCGTCGTGGCAATAACAACGGCGGTGGCCTCCTTGGCCAATACGGCTTCAACTTAACAGCGCAAGCTAAACAGGGCAAAATCGATCCAGTGATTGGTCGCGATACCGAAATTAATCGGGTTATCGAGATTTTGAATCGCCGGACCAAGAATAACCCCGTTTTAATTGGTGAAGCTGGGGTTGGTAAAACGGCGGTCGTGGAAGGACTAGCACAGAAAATCGTTTCTGGTCAAGTTCCACAAAAACTGTTAGATAAAGAAATTATTCGTTTGGACGTGGCTTCCCTTGTTCAAGGTACCGGTATTCGAGGTCAATTTGAACAACGAATGCAACAATTAATGAAGGAAGTTCAAAGCAATCCGAATATCATCCTCTTCATTGACGAAATCCATGAAATCATGGGTGCCGGTAATGCTGAAGGTGGTATGGATGCTGGGAACGTCCTGAAACCCGCCCTTGCCCGTGGTGATTTCCAATTAGTTGGGGCCACGACATTAAACGAATACCGTGACATCGAAAAGGATGCCGCCCTCGCTCGCCGGTTCCAACCGGTCACGGTCAACGAACCGAGCGTGGAAGAATCTATCAAGATTCTCGAAGGCATTCAGAAGAAGTACGAAGACTATCATCACGTTAAATACGATCAAGATGCCATTGTGGCAGCCGTCAAGTTGTCAAATCGTTACATTCAAGATCGTTTCTTACCTGATAAGGCCATCGATTTACTCGATGAAGCTGGTTCACGTAAGAACTTGACGTTGAAGACGGTCGATCCAAAGACGATTCAAGAAAAGATCGACGAGGCGGAAAAGCAGAAACAGGACGCCTTGAAGAAGGAAGACTACGAAAAAGCCGCCTACTATCGCGATCAAGTTGCTAAGTTAGAAAAAGCTAAGCCCGATGAAAGTTCAGACCAGCCTAATAACGATACTGCCACTGTAACAGTCAAGGACATGGAACAAATTGTCGAAGAAAAGACAAGTATTCCAGTTGGTGACTTGCAGGCTAAGGAACAGGCTCAAATGAAGACCTTAGCACCCGACCTTAAGAGTACGGTTATTGGTCAAGACCAAGCGGTTGAAGCAGTTGCCCGGGCCATCCGGCGTAATCGAATCGGTCTGAACGGAACTGGCCGGCCAATTGGTTCCTTCATGTTTGTCGGCCCAACCGGGGTTGGTAAAACTGAATTGGCTAAACAACTTGCTAAGGAACTGTTTGGTTCTCAAGATGCCATGATTCGGTTTGACATGAGTGAATACATGGAACCACATTCAGTGGCTAAGTTGATCGGTTCACCGCCTGGCTATGTCGGCTATGAAGAAGCCGGTCAGTTAACTGAACAGGTTCGTCGTCATCCATATAGCCTAGTCTTACTAGACGAAGTTGAAAAGGCTCATCCGGATGTCATGCACATGTTCTTGCAAATCCTCGATGATGGCCGGCTGACCGACTCACAAGGTCGGACTGTCAGCTTCAAAGATACGATCATCATCATGACTTCCAACGCTGGGACTGGCGACAGTGAAGCTAATGTCGGTTTTGGTGCCGCTGCTGAAGGCAAGACGCACGATATCACTAGCCGGTTGACGGACTACTTCAAGCCAGAATTCTTAAACCGGTTCGATGACATCATTCAATTCAACGCTTTATCTAAGGAAAACTTGATGAAAATTGTTGGTTTGATGATCGAAGATGTCAACGGCATGTTAGCTAACCAAGGCTTACACGTCCACGTCACAGAACCTGTCGAGGAAAAACTCGTTGAACTAGGTTACAACCCTCAGATGGGGGCTCGCCCACTCCGGCGTGTTATCCAGGAACAAATCGAAGATCGCATCGCCGATTTCTATTTGGACCACGGCGACGTTAAGAACATGGTTGCAAAAGTTGAAGACGGCAAGATTGTTTTGGCGGCTGAGACGAAGTCCGAATAAGATAATTAAATTTAGAGCCAGAAGCGTAAACAATCGTTTACACTTCTGGCTCTTTTTTGTGCCTACCTCAAATCCTCATTGAGTCGCTATGAATAGCCCGCGTCTCTGCCATAATTAAACGCCTAATTTAAAGTCCCATAATTGTCGTTCCAAATTATCACGCTCAATGCCAATATAGCGTTTTGTCACCTGCTCGCTCGAATGATTGAAAATCATCATCAATCCGGCAATGTCACGAGTCTTTTGATAATAATGATAGCCAAATGTCTTGCGCAACGTGTGCGTACCAATATCATCCCGCTCCAGGTACTCACCGGCCGTCTGAAAGACTCGATAGACACCATTAACGGTTAAAGCTCCGCCCCGACCACTACAGAATAACGGTTCATTTGCCCCCCGATACCGCGTAAAGTGGGCTAATTCCGTTTTGAGGTTTTTCAAAAACAACCAGCGCTTCTTGCCCGTTTTTTGTTCCATGATCATAACACGATCTTTGCCACGTACTTGCCCAACCTTCAGTCGTAAAATATCACTCATTCGTAATCCCGTGTTAATTCCAACCAAAACAATCATGCGATTACGCTCCCCATAACGCGCTTGTGAAACAGCCCATAAAAAATCATCGATTTCTTGGTCCGTTCTTAGCGGTTCAACATTATAATGCATACGCTCCATTACACCTCAATCAATCTTATTAAGTTTAAATTACTTAACCTAGAGTAAACTAAACAAAGTAATTGTTAACCTATAATGCTCCCCACTATTAAGTGCTAAAACAAAAGCGCGGGACAAAGAGTCTCCCCTTTATCCCGCGTTAAGGATATTACTTCACTTAATATCCGTGAACGTGTACATCTGCCTATAATTGCAAAGCTGATAATTGATCCGCTAACTGTGTTGCTGGTGTCGTGTCAAGTGATTTAGTCAATTGTGCATCAACATCCTTCATTCGATCCTGACCAGCCTTCGTAAGCGTTAAGACCCGTAAACGCCGGTCTTGTTTAATTGGTTGACTTTTCAACCATCCTTGGGTTATCAAGGTGCCAATATTTTGTGCCAACGAGGCTTTCGCCACATTCAACGCATTTGCCACATCACCAATCTGGATACCAGGATGTTGTTCGACATAAACTAAGATCCGTAACTCGTTCAAACTAAGCCCTGTGGCGGACGACCAGTTCGACGTAAGTCGTTTTAAGTCCCGTTCAAGGTGCATGATATTCATAATATAATTAATTGGTTGTTGCATACTAACAGCATCCTTCCCGAAATTTGTACTTTTTTCATTAACCGTTCAAAACAAGCCATTGTCCCTTCGCATGATTTTTAAAAAAATATTGCGAGTGAACGTTGACTTAATTGAGTCGTCAGGATACGGTTATCGAGCGCATGACGAATCGTATCAAAATATTGATTAACAGGATCAATTCGCAATATTTTTTTAAAAATGGTGCGAATCAATTATTAAGACGAATAGTTATATTTGTTAACAAACTTTATTAACAATATTATTATTGCATAATTACAAAATTTACACAAATAACTTTGACTACCGGTCACAGTTTAGCTGGTCAAAAATAGCCGTCTATCCCCGATTTAATCGGCTTTTTGACAATTGATTCCATCAATATTTTTTACATATTAAATTTATATGTCAAGTTAACATGAGTTAATTATAATGGTTATTAATTAATAAACTTATCTAAACAGTTAATTAAATATTCTACTGAATAATAAAACAGACGTCGAGTATTCGCACTCGCCGTCTGTTTTATTAGCCGTTACTCAGAAAATTCCGTAATTAACCCCGCGTCAACAGCCCGCTTGGTGTATATCGGGATTTCGTCTTCAGTTGCCCGGACAAAGTGCCCTGGTGCAATTTCGACCATTCGCCGCTTCTTACCGTCATGTTCGGTCGTTTCGTCATAAGGAACCTGCTTACGGTTACGTTCAAACTCTGGATCAGGTACCGGCACCGCCGAGATCAAACTCTCGGTGTACTTGTGTAACGGATGATTATACACTTCATCCGCAGGCCCAATTTCCAGAATCTTACCGTAATGCATAACGCCGATCCGGTCACTGATATACTTAACCATTGACAAATCATGCGCAATAAATAAATAAGTCAAGTTCTGCTTAACTTGTAATTCCTTCATCAAGTTAACCACTTGGGCTTGAATCGAAACATCCAGCGCAGAAATTGGTTCATCAGCAATGATGAATTTAGGCTCTACCGCTAACGCCCGGGCAATCCCGATCCGTTGACGTTGACCACCTGAAAATTCATGTGGATAACGACTAGAGTGGTCCTTGTTAAGACCAACCGTCTCCAATAAGTCTTCAACTTGCTTGGTTCGGTCTGCATCATCCTTGGCTAAACCGTGAATATCAATCCCTTCCGCCACGATATCCTTGACTTTCATTCGTGGATTCAATGAGGCGTATGGGTCCTGGAAAATCATTTGGATCTCCCGGCGAAATTCATGGCGTTCCTTCTTAGTGTGTAATTTGGAAACGTCCTTACCGTCAAAAATGATTTCACCATCAGTTGGTTCATATAAGTGAATGATGGAACGTCCGGTCGTGGTCTTTCCTGAACCAGATTCACCAACTAACCCAAATGTTTCACCTTCATAAATGTCAAAGGAGACGTCATCAACGGCCCGGACTTCATCTTTTTTGCCGACATTAAAATACTGCTTTAAATGGCGAACTTCTAGAATTTTTTTACGTTCATCAGGCATGTCTACTTACTCCTTTGCTACGGGATTTGAAATTGGTGCTTGCGGTTTTTGCATGGCCGCAAACTTTTGCTGACGCCGAACGATTTCAGCAGGTGGCGTTACCTTGGGGGCATCTGGATGTAGTAACCAGGTCGCCGCGTAATGGGTATCAGAAACCTTAAAGAATGGGGGTTCCTTCTCCGTATCAATCTTCATCGCGTAATCGCTCCGCGCTGCAAAGGCGTCACCAACTGGTGGTTCCAACAAATCTGGTGGGGTCCCTGGAATCGCTGATAATGAGCCACTTTCAGTATCCAAGGTTGGCATCGAATTGAGTAACCCCCAGGTATAAGGATGTTGTGGATTGAAGAAGATCTCATCGACTGTCCCGTATTCCACGATTTTACCGGCATACATCACTGCGACCCGATCAGCCATTCCGGCCACGACACCTAAGTCATGGGTGATAAAGATAATCGACGTATCAATTCGATTTTGTAAATCCTTCATCAAGTCCAGAATCTGGGCTTGAATCGTCACGTCCAAGGCAGTCGTTGGTTCATCAGCAATCAGGACTTCAGGATAGCAGACCAATGCAATCGCAATCACAATCCGTTGCCGCATCCCGCCTGAGAATTGGTATGGATAATCATTGATTCGGCCTTCAGGATTAGTAATCCCAACCAATTTCAACATCTCTAGCGCTTGGGCGATCGCTTCTTTTTTCTTCAAACCCTTATGTTTCATCAAAGGTTCCGCAATCTGCATCCCAATCCGCATTGTTGGGTCCAATGATGTCATTGGATCTTGGAAGATCATGGCAATATCCTTACCACGAATGTGTTGCATGTCTTTTTCGGACTTTTTAATAATATCTTCACCGTGGAACATAATGCTCCCACGTTTAATTTCAGCATTAGGTGCTAACAGGCCCATCAGTGAACGTGTCGTCACTGACTTACCAGACCCTGATTCACCAACAATTGCCAAGGTTTCACCCTTACGTAAATCAAAGCTAACGTCACGGATGGCTTTAACTTCGCCCGCATAAGTATGGAAATTGATTTCCAAGTTGCGGACCTCAATCACATTTTCTGGTTTTTCCATAGTGCTGCCGTCCTCCTAACGTTTTGACTTTGGATCAAACGCATCGCGCATCCCGTCACCTAACAAGTTAAAGGCGAGCATCAAGATGATCAGCACGATGGCTGGGTACCACATCTGATATGGCAAGAATTGGAAGTTCTTCTGCCCATCAGAGATCAACGTCCCCAATGAAGCTTGGGGTGAACTGATCCCAATCCCGATATAACTCAAGAACGCTTCGAAGAAGATCGCACTTGGAATCGTGAACATCGTTTGAATAATAATGACACTTGAAAGGTTTGGTAACAAATGTTTCCAAGCAATCTTGACGGGTGATTCACCCAGTGTCCGCGCAGCCAAAATAAAGTCTTGGTTCTTCAATTGCAAGGTCTGTGCCCGAGTCAGCCGGGCCATCGTGGTCCAACCAGTGATCGCGATGGCCGCAATGATTGAGGCCATCCCAGTCTTCGTGAAGGCCGTGGCCATCAACACCATGATAACCAATTGTGGGATGGACGAGAGGATTTCAATCACACGTTGCATGAATAAATCGACGCGCCCACCTTTCCAACCGGAGAGTATCCCGAATCCGACCCCAATCGTCAGGTCAATCAAAGTAGCAATCAACGCAATTTCAAGTGAGATCCGGGTCCCATACATAATCCGCGCCAGTAAGTCCCGGCCCAGATAATCAGTCCCGAGAAGATAATGCACGTCAGACTTTGCACCGGCCGCCGCATATGCATCAACGTCCTTACCAGATTGAGTCAAGTGACCATTCAAGCCATGGATACTAACACCCGGAATCTTCGGAGGGAGGTTCGCATACCGTGGCGACTGTGCATTAGGATCAACATGGTAGACTGCCCGTCCACCAAATGCCACTAAGAATAAGAATACTAACACGATAAAGCTGATAAAAGCGGTCTTGTTAGACTTCAATCGCCGCCATACATCTTGGCCGAACGTTAAGGAAGGTGCTGCGATCCGTTCATTATCAGGACCCGCTTGTTTATCTAACGGCTCGAAGTCGCCGGGCTTAATATCGATACTACTTGGATTTTCTGCCATTAACTAGTCCCCATTTCCATTTAAACGAATCCGCGGATCAATAATTCCGTAGACAATATCGGTCAACAATAATAGTAAGCAAAGGAGTGCTGAATAGAAAATCGTCACACCCATGATGGTTGGGTAGTCGTTAACCAGAATTGATTTAACGAATTGTTCCCCAATCCCAGGTACTGAGAAGATATTTTCAACAACCATTGAACCCGTCATCAAGGCGGCGGCCAATGGTCCAATCAGCGTAACCATTGGAATCAAACTGTTCCGCAACGCATGGTGATACACGATGCCAAACTTCGACAACCCTTTGGCTTTAGCTAGCTCAATATAATCCGAACTCAGCACGTCCACCATGTCGGTTCGGATAAACCGAGCCGTTTCGGCCAGCGGACTGGCGGCCAAAGCTAACGTTGGTAAGATCGTGTAAGCGAAGCCTTCCCAACCAGCAACAGGGAACCAACCAGCCTTTAAGCCGAGGTAGTATTGTAACAGGATGGCTAACACGAAACTCGGAACTGCGATCCCTAAGATCGATAAGATGGTTGCTAAACGGTCGGCCCAAGTATCCTTCTTGATGGCCCCAACGGCCCCTAGGATAATCCCAAAGACGATTCCGACGACCATCGCTTGACCACCTAACTGCATCGATGGTCCCATCCGGCTACCAATCAGGTAACTGACAGCTTGATCAGAGAACTGGAAGGATAACCCTAAGCTCCCCTTGAAGATCCCGCCAATGTAAATGAAGTATTGCAACCAAACAGGTTTGTCCAACCCGTATTGGGCCAAGATCGACGCCTTTTCGCTAGGGGTCAATTTAGCTTCATTTTGCAGCGGTGTTCCGGGCATTAACTTCATTAAGAAGAACGTGGCGGTCGCCACAATGAATAATGTCAGGAACAAGTAAAATATCCGCTTTAAAAGATACTTTCTCATGAGAATTCCTCGCATTCTATTAAAATCAACTTAAAAAATAATGACATCCCTCATTATAAAACAAAATGGTAAGGATTAACAATGTGTCAATCCTTACCCCTTTGCTTCACATTCATTCAGTTAAAGCACACACACTTTTTTCTGTGGATTTACATCATTATTTTACGGACATGTACTTGAAGTTGTAGTTTGAGCCCGCAGTGTTGTAGATGATGCCCTTCAGATTGCTCCGAGTCAACGTTGCTGAGGCTTGTTGATAGATTGGGATGACCCCTTGATCATTCATCAATTGCTTTTCAGCAGCGACCATGTCAGCCCAACGTGCAGTCTTGTTATTGGCATCGGCACCTTCCGCCTTCTTCACAGCATCGTCGTATGCGGCACTGTCATACTTCCCATTGTTGTATGAGTTGTCGGACGTGAAGAGTGACAAGAAGGAAATTGGGTCGGTAAAGTCAGCATTCCAGGCAGAGATAACCGTATCGAAGTTCCCGTTTTGTGACCGTTGAAGACGGGTCTTGAATGGGACGTTCTGGTTAGTAACGGTCAGACCAGGTAATTTCTCCCAAGCACCTTGAATAAATTCAGTAGACTTCTTACCACCATCAGTATCGTCAGAAAGAAGCTTGATGTTCAGCTTAGTTTCACCAATTTCTTTCATCCCTTCTTTCCACAACTTCTTAGCTTTCGTTAAGTTGTAGTCAACTGCAGAAGGAACGGCAGCGTCAGTCGTAAAGTCCTTACCAGTTGTCGGGTTTTTAGCTAAGTCTTCAGAAACGTAACCTTTAGAAACGGTCGAACCGTTACCTAACGTATTATTAACGTAGGACTTCCGGTTAATTGCTAATGACAAGGCCTGACGAATCTTCTTGTTCTGGAAAGCTTTGGCTAAAGTCTTATCGCTATCCTTACGATTAAATTCAACGTAGAAAGTTGAAGCCGTCTTCCGAACTAAGTAGTTCTTATCATTCTTATAATTCTTAACTTGTTCGTTGGAAAGTGTCGTAAAGTCGAGCTTATTGGAATTAAATAAGTTCAAGCCAGTTGAAGGATCCTTAACGACTTGGTACTTGATGCTGTCCATCTTAACAGCTTTCTTATCCCAATAATCGTTATTCTTCTTCAAGGTCCATGACAAGTTTGTCCCAGTCCAACCAGTCATCTTGTAAGGGCCGTTATAAACCATGGCCTTACTGCTCGTCCCATACTTAGAACCGTACTTCTTAACCACTTTTTCATTTTGTGGGAAGAAGTTGACAAAGCCCATCAGCTTGTCAAAGTAAGCAATTGGCTTATCCAAAGTGACCGTCAACTTGTAATCGCCATCAGCCTTGATCCCTAAACTAGAAACGGGCTTCTTGCCATTGACGATAGCGTCAGCGTTCTTAATCCCTGAATATAAGTATGCGTATTGTGACGCAGTCTTTGGATTAACGGTCCGTTGCCAACCATAAACAAAGTCTTTGGCAGTAACTTTATCCCCGTTACTCCATTTTGCGTTCTTCCGTAAAGTGAACGTATATGTCTTCCCACCATTAGTAACCTTAGTGGATTTCGCAATTCCGGGTGTGACCTTCCCGTTCTTACCGAGACGGTATAACCCTTCATTGGTGTTATTCAACGCGTTAGAACTAACCACATCGGTGGACTTAGAAATGTCCATCGTTGGTAATTCGGCTGATTCGGTCCAATTGGCCGTTTGCTTAGAACTTGAAGAACTCTTGCTTGAGCCACAAGCAGCTAAGAATAGTACGGATGCGCCGGCAACGACGGTTACTTTTGCAGCTGTTTTGAAATTCATATAACCCAACCCCTAACTTTAAAATAGTTTGTGTGTGCTTTTCCCTCGAAAAGTTAAAGTAATTGTATATTATAAATAAATTAAAATCAATCCTAAACTCTAATTTTTATCATTATTTCGTCATAATCGTCTTAATTATTTCATTTTGCGATTATTATCCATACTGATAAACATGCCTGAAATTACTGATATATAAGCAATTATATTCTCACATCAGTGTTCAATTATCAAGTGAACACAATCGGCAATTTTTCTTAATAAATAATTCAAATAACGATAAAAATGACGATATTAGGTCTTTTTTACGTTAGTCAAAACAGCTAAAAGTGCACAAATAAAAAAGAATGCTGATTTTTTATCAGCATTCTCTTATTATTAAACAATATTGGCTAGTTAAGTACTCGTACATCGGCATAAAACACACCAGCCCGTGAATTTACACCAACTTAGATTCTTTCCACATTAACCTCGAAACAAGCTGGTAGCCATTTTAGATGTGCGCCCATTTTAATCACGACTCAACCTGATTAATCAGCTCCGTCTAGCCTAGTTACCGAGATACCCAATAACCGAAGCAACAATCAAGATGATGAGAACAATCGTCGTAATCCAAACATATAAGTGATCTTTTTCCACTGCAAAGGCGTAGATAGAGACCGCAACCCGCAAAGTTGGCGTTAAAATCAATAGAAATAAACCTAACATAATCACGGCATATGGTTTAAGTGCCACAATGCCGGCTAGAATATCAGCGACCGTATGGGGTTCCATACCATTTGCATAACCACCATTGCCCTGAATCAACATCAGAAGCATCCCAATAATAATCACGATTGCAGAAACAATGACGCCAATTCGTAGAATATACCCAATCATCATTTCAACGGCGTGCATCTCTTGCGCTTTAGTTGTTTTTTGCTTATCCATTAGATGGTCACCCCGAATCCTTTAGCAATCATTTGAATTCCCAGATAGAGCATCACGGGCACAAAGATCATGCGAATCAAGCGTGGCTTGAGCCGCGTCATGATTCGTGAGCCGATTAAGGCACCGACGATAATCCCGATAGCTAATGGGGCCGCGATTCCGGGTTTGATTGACCCATTAAAGAAGTAGACCATCGCACTCGCTGCCGCCGTCACCCCCATCATCAGGTTAGAAGTTGCTGATGACGGTTTAAGCGGCATATGCATAATCGTATCCATGGCTAGCACTTTGAACGCGCCACTCCCGATCCCCAACAAGCCACTGGCGAAACCAGCACCAAACATCATGGAAAAACCACCCGGCACGTTTTCAACCTGATAATCAACTTGCTTATTCAATGCTTTATCATAATAAGTACCATTTAAGTTCAACTGTGTCGCCAGCTTGTCATCTTTGACTGACGGTAATTCACCGTTCTTACTCATTAATTTACGAATCATATTATACGTCGTGAAAACTAACAGCGCCCCAAATAGGAAGTACAGGAATGTTGCATTAAGCACCCCCGTCAACACTGCCCCGAGGACGGCCCCGACCGTCGTCGCAATTTCAAGAAACATCGCGACGCGTAAGTTCAACATCTCATCACGTAAATATGCAATGGTAGAGCCCGAACTCGTGGCAATCACGGCGATAATACTGGCCCCAATCGCATACTTAATATCTAATCCCAAACCAAGTGTCAGGATTGGTGTGACGATCATGCCACCACCGATACCTAAAATAGCACCGAAAATTCCGGCAATTACCCCAACGCCGAGCATTAGCCCTAACGAATAAATCATTTCCTTCACCTTCACCCTTTAAATTTCAATTGTTAGTGTACCATTTAAACCGATTGATATCTAATTATTAAATGAAGGTTAGCGTATCCCCAGTACGACAGTCATTAGGCTTATTTTGCGTCTGAAAACACCACTTCAATTTCTAGCTAGTGTAATCGGTAACAACCCGATTAAATCAGCAATTCACCCTTAACCGCGATTAAATTTTTAGATATCAAACTGATTAAACTAGTCTAGCGACTGCGCTTGCTGGAATTGTGCCATCAAACCGGCAACTAATGGGGTCGCTAAGGCTTCCGGGGTCGTTGCTAGGGCCAGTTGAGTCTGAAAACGATGATCCGCCAATGATCGAATCAGCACGTCACCACCGTCATAGGTTTCAGCCAATGACCGTGGCACCAGGGCCACTCCCAATTGGTGATTAGCCCAGTGCATCGCCGTGCGGGCATCATCACAAGTCATGATGTAAGTCGGCGTAACCGACGCTTCCAGAAAGGCAACGTGGAATAATTCATTAAAACGACGGTACTTGATCAATGGTAACGTAGCGAGGTCACTTAGTTGTAACTGGCGCCGCTTTTCAAACCGTGAATATCGCTTCGGAATGACTGCTGCCATCCGTTCTGCGGGAAAGTAACGACAGACTAGATGTTGCGCGTTGAACGGTGTTCGTAACACCGCCACGTCTAGCAACCGTTTATGCAGATCGTCTAACAACTCATACGTATTGCCTTCCGTAATCGCAAGCTGAACATCGGGATGTTGCCCTAACCACTTTAGTAATGCCGTATTCGGCATGACCCCTGCCGAGGATGAAACTGTCCCCAGATTAATGGTCCCCGTCACGCCGTGTGCCAGGGCCCGGACCTTGTTCTCCGCAGTCGCCGACAACTGCGTGAGCTGTTGGGCATACCCCACCAGTAGCTTGCCAGCTTCAGTAACAGTCACACCCTGAGGCAAGCGATTGAAGAGGGTGACGCCTAGTTCAAGTTCTAATTGCTTAATCTGATAGCTCAGTGGTGGCTGCGCCACGTGCAAGCGTTTGGCGGCCGCTGTCATCTGACCTTCCTCTGCCACGGCCAAAAAATATTGTAATTGTTTTAGATTCATCCGTTAACGCCCCCTGTTATTAAATATTAGTATACACGACTGACAAAGCGGGAATTTTACAATTTATTTAAGACGTGCCAGAACCCTTGTGAATGCGTTATACTAGTGATAATTAATTTATTAATGAAAGGAGTGGTCACGTGTCGTTTCTTGACCGACTTAAAGGAATGCTTCAGGCACTAAACAGCACGGAAGCCGCCACAAGCGCTACTGAGGCACCACGTTCCATTGCCGCACAAACTGCCGCAGCACCTACAGTTAACCAAACAGAAGCATTAGTTCTCGTTCACCACCTAGATCAGGATGGCAATGAACTGCAGGCTGCTGATATGATTGCTGGCACCATTGGCGAAGAGATTCACTTGCCAGCCGTCAGCATCACCGGCTACCACCTCGTCCATATCGAAGGCTTGACTCGCTGGTTTACGACCCCACAGGCTAGCATCACGTTGACTTACGAACGCCAAGCTGGCCAACCAGTCTGGATGTACGCCTATGACATTGACCGCCGCGAACTAATTGGCCGGCCGACCATGTACCGGGGGAAATTAGGAACCCCTTACGAAGTCAGTGCGCCGACCGTCGCCGGTTTTAAGCTCCTCCGTTCCGTAGGCGACGTGACTGGGGAATACACGACCACTTCCAAGACGGTCCTTTTTTTCTACCGCAATCAAAATTGGCAACAAACTGACCTCAGTACTGGTTTTGTCCAAGTCAACAAGTTGACCGCCGTTTATCCGTATCCTGGGGCAACTACGACCAACTATTTAACTAAGCTCCAGCCCGGTAGCACTTATAAAACGTACATGCGCGTTCGCTTAGTCACTCACGAGACCTGGT
Organism: Lactiplantibacillus plantarum; assembly: GCF_014131735.1. Taxonomy (NCBI): domain Bacteria; kingdom Bacillati; phylum Bacillota; class Bacilli; order Lactobacillales; family Lactobacillaceae; genus Lactiplantibacillus; species Lactiplantibacillus plantarum. Next base: position 1,206,885 of record NZ_CP039121.1, on the reverse strand, counting down.
ATGCGATTGGCGATGATCAGTGGATTCCGGAGACGCACCTCCAATTAACTACCGGTGACACACTGTTACTCAAGTTGCCAGCCGGCTACCGCGTCCAAAATAAACGGCCTGTTCGCCAAACCGGCGTCGTCAGTTTTGTCCCTGGCAAACAGGTCCACACATACATCGAACCATATGGCCGCTATTTAACTACCGTCACTCATGGTGACACGGTCAATTTGATTGAGCGAATGGCCGACGACAACGGGGTCGTCTGGTATCGCCTGCAAGATCAAGGTTACTTGCCGGGCCGTTATTTAACGAAATTAGATCCACCGTTTGCTTAAACAAGACTTTTGTTCGATTAACGCGAACCATGCTAAAATGCGCCACTCGCTAGCTTCAATCTAATCTAGCGAGTGGTGCATTTTAATATCTACTTATCAACAATTATGCGCATCAACTCGATGCCCCGATTCGTCAGCAAGAAACCTTCCTGGCTGTGGTGCATGAAGACTAACCCTTCAAACTCGCGATCACCAGCAAAGTTCGCCTCACCGACCTGACTAGTCGTCAAGTGTCCCAGTTTAGCCGCTGGAAGTGACGTAATACTCTCATCGGAGACCAGGTAGAGCCGACCAGTAACCTCGTTATATCCAATCGATTGAGCGAAGAAACCCGGATTATTAGCTAACCCCTGCGCGAGTTGTTCAAAATGTACACCAGTCGTCGAACTGATTGTGCCACGATAAAGCGTGACATTGCCATTTCTGAGCTGACTCGCATGCGTCCAATAATAGGCCTGCCCAGCGCGATCAAAAGTCAGTTCATCACCTAGACGCCCGCTACCAGTAGTAAAGGCAATTTTAAGATCCGGCGTCAGGGATTGCGGATTTAGTCGCGCAACACTTGCAAGCTGATCACGTGCCGTCGATGAAATAAACCACAGCTCGTTCGTCTTAGGATTTAAAGCTAGTGACTGAACGTGTCCCGCCGTAAACTCCGGCCCCACTTCAATGGCGGCCAGCACCCGACGGTCAAAAGCCGTCATCTTCCCGTCGAATTGGTGAGCTGCTGCTACTCGGACCATCGCCATCTTCCCTGATTGCCCAGCCCCTAAAGCCATCAGGCGTTGCCAATCATAGCGAACGACCCAGCCAGTCTGGTCGGCGCCACCCAACTGTTGATCATTGACGTACATGACGTACAAGTACCGATTGTCAGCTGAAAACGTCGCACTCTGTGGGTCATTCAACAAGCGGCTCCCTAACTGTTGCGGTAAATACAGTGCTGTTTTGAAATGATAATGGTCGCGATAGCCACTACTCTGGCGCAACGTGTCTGGCTGATTTTGTAGCCCTTGAGTCGCTAGATACGCGGCGGTAGGACGAAACAAAATATGCTCAGTGGTGTACCGTCCCGCCCCTTTTAAGGGCAAATAACTCAGCTTATTGGCCGCGCGCGTCACCCCGTGTTCCTGTTGATCCGTTGTCACCACGCGCATCGGTTGCCGCGTGGGCGTCTTAATATCAGTGACCCTGGTTCCGACAACCCGTACGGTGTCCGCCAACGCCCAACTCAGTCGCCCAGCAGTCCCGTGACGCACCTGCCAATAAGTCACTAACCGCTTGTTTTGTGTCACCATCACCTGACCAACCCGTTGCCAGTGACTAGTCGTCCGGGCCGTCCCACGTGGCGTTAATTGCATCGTTGCACGATTTAATTGATATAAGCGCGTTTGTTTCGATTCAAGTTCACAATTCCGGGGCGCTAAGCTTTGCACCGCTGGCCACCGTACCAAGTTCGTCGCCGCGTGCACCGTCATCGGGCCCCACAACCCCATTCCTAACATCAATCCCAGCATCCAGCGTCCCCTTATTTTCAATCTCATCGCCCCCTACAATCTAAATTGCAGATTGATTGTATCGTAATTCTCTCACCTTAGCAGTGCTACAACGTTGGTTTACATGGTGAATTTACATGGACCGATAAGCATGTTAGAAGAACCTCTCATATCACTTCTATCCGGTCCCGCCACACAAAAAATGATGAGACCGCCAAATCAACTTGGCAGCCCCATCATTTTATGAATTATTCGCATATTTGTTCGTGCTTTTGCTTGAGACACGTTGTAATTTTTCTATCCGTTAAATCAAGAGCAGCCAGCTTAGGCCCACTGGGAAAAGTTCGAGTTAGCGTAAACTTTTTTGGTAGGTGCGTCCTACACCGACTTCCAGGCATTTCTGCCAATTGCTGGAACGCGGTGGACACAGATTTAAGCCGAAGACCACGTCTTAAATACTGACTGGTCTTCCACTAACCAAGCCAAAGACGCTTGCTAAGTGGAATTTCACCGCTGAGCATTGGCAGAAACGCCTTCCAGTCGGGATAGTATTCGAATAGCAGACGGTGAGGGGCCCAATTTTTGATGAATTGGTCGTTGTTTTTCATAAACGGTAATTTTGCTAAGCAACTATCAGACTGAAAATGATATTGGAATAGCTCACTATCTTAAGCCGCTGTAGTCAAAATTGAATGTGCGACAAAGTCGTTTATGCACCCTGATGTTTTATTCAAAGTTCCAGTATCAAAATAGTTAGCGCCCAATTGCACCAAGTTAAGTGGCCGTTCATCAGCCATTCGAGCGGGTTCCCGAAACGTGCTCGGTGCCACTGAAGCCTGTGCTTGCTACGCCAACGGACTAATGCCAAAACCGCATTAATCCGTTGGCTAGGCAATGCTCAGTAGCCAAATTATTCTTAGCTGGAAGTGATTTTCTTCCGGCTTAGAATAAGACTCGTATTTGAGCTAACGCGGGTTGTGCGTTAACTCAAATTGATGTCGGCTTACGTTCCAGCAATAGTCACCCAGCCCCGGAGGTCGAAATAGGACGCACATCGACTGACGAACAGTAATCTAACTAGATTGGTCAGCTAAGTGTAAACCACAATATAAATCCTAGAGCTTCGAGGTCAGCTTGACATCCGGATACTTATCCGCAAACCAGCGTTCGGCAAAGGCATTTTCGAATAAGAAGAGCGGTGCCCCGTAACGGTCCTTGACCAATAGATTCCGCGAACTAGACATCTTTTCATCCAATTGTTCGGGATCGATCCAACGGGCAGTCTTGCTACCCATTGGTTCCATGACAACTTCCGAATTATATTCATTTTGCATCCGGAATTTGAAGACTTCAAATTGAAGTTGACCGACTGCACCGAGAATATAGTCACCCGTTGAATATGAAGTGTACAACTGAACGGCACCTTCTTGAACCAGTTGTTCAATACCTTTATGGAAGGACTTCTGTTTCATGACGTTCTTGGCTGTAACGCGCATGAAGAGCTCCGGCGTAAATTGCGGTAACTTTTCGAATTGAACCGCATTTTTGCCAGCGTAAATCGTATCTCCAATTTGGAAGTTACCTGTGTCGTAGAGGCCGACGATATCGCCAGCAACGGCAGTTTCCACCGTTTCACGGGTATCGGCCATGAATTGCGTAGAGTTGTTTAAGCGCATCTTCTTACCAGTCCGCTGCAAGACCACGTCCATCCCCCGGTCAAATTCACCAGAACAAATGCGGACAAAGGCGATCCGATCACGATGGTTCGGGTTCATGTTGGCTTGGATCTTGAACACAAAACCGGCAAATTCATCGTCGGTTGGCTGAACGACTTGGTCATCACGAGTCTTATGAGCAGCGGGTTTAGGCGCATACTGCAGATACGTCTTCAAGAACGTTTCGACCCCGAAATTGGTGAGGGCGGACCCAAAAAATACTGGCGTCATGTCTCCCGCCATTACTTTAGCTTCGTCAAAATCATTACCAGCTTCGTTGATCAATTCGACTTCATCCAACGTGTCACGATAAATACTGTCCTTGGTCAATTCATTACTAGGATCAAGCTCACCGTTCTCGTCTAGTGGTAAGAACGTTTCGCCATGAGCTTCATTATGATAAAGTTCCACACGGTGATTGTAACGATCGTATAAGCCCTTTAAGCCCTTACCCATACCCATTGGCCAGTTCATTGGATAAGTTTCGATTCCGAGGACTTCTTCGACTTCGTTCAACAAGTCCAATGGTTCGCGACCATCACGGTCCAACTTGTTCATGAACGTAAAGATCGGAATGCCCCGCATCTTACAAATTTGGAATAACTTCTTCGTTTGTGGTTCGATCCCCTTAGCCGAGTCAATGACCATGACAGCGGAATCAACCGCCATCAAAGTCCGATAAGTGTCTTCCGAGAAATCCTCATGTCCGGGCGTGTCCAAGATGTTGATCCGTTTGCCATCGTAATCGAATTGCATCACGGAACTCGTTACTGAGATTCCCCGCTTCTTTTCAATTTCCATCCAGTCAGACTTGGCAAAGTTCCCACTTTTACGGGCTTTAACCGTTCCGGCCTGACGAACAACGCCACCAAACAATAACATTTGTTCCGTAATGGTGGTTTTCCCGGCATCCGGGTGAGAAATAATCGCAAAGGTACGCCGGGTATTGACCGCGGCGGTTAATTCTGTCTTATTCATTAAAAATTCCTTTCATCATAACCTGTATATTCAACGTGCACGGTGGTACCGTCCCACCGTAAAAAAACATAGCCTTACATATTTTACTGATATTTGACCAAAAAATCCAGTACCACCGACTATCTTGCACCGATTCGGTGGAAATTCACTTAACAAAGTCATGACAGACCAGTTGCAATCGATTTCAGGGCCATACTTTTAAATTAAGGCCGCGTTTTATTTGGCATGTTAAATTAAGTTGTGTACAATGTATTTGTTTTTAAATAACTGTGATTTGGGAACGAGGAGGATTTTAATATGTCAGAAAAATTTGACGTTGTATATCTAGGTAGCGGTCACGGAACGTTTGACGGGGCCATTCCGTTAGCGGCTCGTGGCAAAAAAGTAGCCGTCATTGAAGCTGATTTGATTGGTGGTACCTGTCCTAATCGGGGTTGCAACGCTAAAATCACCTTAGACCAGCCGGTAGCATTAAAAAATCAAGTTGCTAACTTCCAAGGATACGGTCTGCGTGGTGAACCGACGATTGATTGGCAAGCCAACTTCGACCACGAACGCGACGTCATCGCCGGCTTACCAGATATGATTGCTGGCTTAATGACTAGTGCCGGCGTGACCCTCATCAATGGCCGCGGAACGTTCGTCGACGACCATACGATTCAGGTGGCGGACAAGACGTACACCGCCGATAAAATTGTCATCGCAACAGGTCAGCATCCACATCGTTTGGACATTCCCGGAACCGAACTCGCCCATGACAGTAACGACTTTTTGAATCTAACCACTTTGCCACACCACATCACCGTGATTGGTGCCGGCTACATCGGACTCGAATTCGCCAACATGGCACTAACAGCCGGCAGTCAGGTCACCCTACTCATGCGTGGTGATCAAGCGCTTCGTCAATTCCACCAACCATTCGTTGAACGATTATTGGCCATTCTCGTGGAACAAGGTTTAGTCCTAAAACGTGAATGGGTGCCAACTGCGATCAAGTCGACTGGTGACCACTTCGAAGTCCTCAGTGCGGATGACAAGGTTACAACGGACTGGATCTTAGATGCGACGGGCCGCCAGCCAAACACCGCAAACTTAGGACTTGAAAAAATCGGTGTGGACTACACAGCAGCGGGAATCACCGTCGATGACCACTTGCAAACGAGTGTCGCTGGCATCTACGCATCCGGTGACGTTCTCGCCAAGGATCAACCAAAATTAACACCCACTGCTATCTTTGAGTCGCAATACCTGACCCACCTATTCATGGGTGACACCAATGCCCCCATCAAGTATCCGGCCATTCCATCGGTCGTCTTCACGTCCCCACGATTGGCCCAAGTTGGTACACTTCCAACCAGTGACACTCATGATATCAAAGTTACCGTCAATGATTTAAAGGATGACTGGTTCCGGCAGACAACGCGCGATGTCACCGGCCATAACTTACTCGTGACGGATGACCAGCACCGGTTGATTGGTGCAGCTGAACTCGGTGAACAGGCCGAAAATACCATTAACACGTTGCTACCAGCGATCCAATATCAATTGACACCGGCGCAACGTGAACAACTCGTGACCCTCTTCCCAAGTATCGGCGCAGCCGTTTGGTCAGCAATTTAACAAATTTTTTCTTGGCAATCAGGCCTGTAAAACCGGGCTTGGTTGCCATTATTTTCAGTCTAATGAAAATAATTTACAAATATATGGTTGATTTATGTAAATAGTTTTATTACAATGTAAGCGAATACAAAAAGCACTTAATATTTTTCATATAAAAGAGGGGTTTCATCATGAAATTAGGATTGATTGGCTTAGGTAAAATGGGAATGAACTTAGCGTTGAACATGCAGGATAACGGGCACACGCCAGTGGGAATGGATCTTAACCCCACTAATCTTAGTACCGCCAGTGCTCACGGGTTGGCGACGGCCACGGATCTCACCAATTTGCTTGACCAGTTGCCAACACCACGGATCGTGTGGATCATGGTACCCGCTGGTAAGGCAACCAACAGCGTTATCGAACAGTTAGCCCAGACTTTAAGTGCAGGTGACATCGTCCTCGATGGCGGTAATTCGCACTATCAAGATAGTATCCGCCACGGCGAATTACTGGCAAGTCACCACATCAACTTCTTAGACGTCGGGACGTCGGGCGGTCAAGCTGGTGCACGCCACGACGGCAATTTTATGATTGGTGGCGACCCCGCCACTTTCCAAGTCGTCGAACCACTATTTAAAGCGATTGCCGCTCCCGATGGGTATTTGTACACCGGCCCTGTTGGCAGTGGTCATTACCTGAAGATGGTCCACAACGGAATTGAGTATGGTATGATGGCAGCAATAGGTGAAGGCTTTGACGTTTTACAGCATAGTCAGTTCACTTACGACAACGCGGCCGTCGCCAAAATGTGGAATAACGGCTCAGTCATTCGCAGCTGGTTAATGGGCTTAGCTCAAGATGCATTCAGCAAGGATGGTAATCTAGATGACATCAAGGGTGTTATGCATTCATCCGGTGAAGGTCGCTGGACCTTAGACACGGCCCTAGACCAACAAGTCGCCACCCCGGTCATTGCGATGGCCTTGATGATGCGCTACCGTTCAGAAACCGATGACACATTCACTGGTAAAGTTGTTGCCGCCCTACGTAACGAGTTTGGTGGCCACGCTGTCGATCACGAATAGGAGGAACGAAGCACCATGACTTACCTTATTGGAACTGATTTAGGAACGACAAGTACCAAATCCGTCTTGTACGACCACCAGGGTCACGTAATTGCGAGTGCCAACGTTGGCTACCCACTCTATCATGATACCGTGACCACGGCCGAAGAGGACCCGCAAGAAATCTGGCAGGCAGTCCAAGCGACCATCCATCAAGTAAGTGCTGGCATTGATCCCGAAGACATCGAAGGAATCGCCTTTTCATCCGCAATGCACAGTTTGATCCTACTTGACAGTCAGAAACAGCCGCTGACCCGGGTCATCACTTGGGCAGATAACCGGGCCGCACAAGACGCCGCTGAATTGAAAAGTCAACCCCTGGGCGATCGCCTATATCACCTTACGGGAACGCCGATTCACCCGATGAGTCCCCTGGTTAAGCTTCACTGGCTTGCCCATCATTCACCGGAATTACTAGCACAAACCTGTCACGTGGTCGGAATTAAAGAATACTTGATTTACAAAATGACGGGCCAACTTCAAATGGATTATTCAATGGCCAACGCCACTGGCCTATTCAATCTTTATAACTTCGATTGGGAACCTGTCGCGCTCGACTATGCACACATCACCCGCACGCAGCTACCACCATTGGTCGATACCGACGCCGTGATCGATGGACTGACACCAGTCGCAGCATCAACCCTGGGACTCGCACCCACAACGAAAATTATCATGGGTGCAAGTGACGGTGCCCTTTCAAACTTGGGGGTGGGGGCTGATGAACCAGGAGTTGCGGCCATTACGATTGGCACTTCCGGTGCTGTACGGGTGATGACGAAACAACCATACTTGGATCCTGAAGGTCGACTATTTTGTTACTACGTCGCGCCGCACCACTGGATTGTTGGTGGGCCGATCAATAACGGTGGTCAAGTCTTCCGGTGGGTCCGCGATGAGCTCTTCACTACTGAAAGCCAAACCGCCCGTGCGAATCAACAAGATCCATACGACCAATTGACAGCGCTTGCCGCAACCGTTCCCGTCGGTGCCCACGGACTCTTATTTCACCCCTACTTAAGTGGTGAACGCGCGCCTCTCTGGAATGCGGATGCCCGCGGCTCACTGCTGGGCGTCACCACGACCACGACCAAAGCCGATATTGCGCGTGCGGTCTTAGAGGGTATCGTGATGAACCTGAATACCGTCCTACAATTGACGGCAGCTGCCGAACCAGTTCATGCGATTCGGGCCACTGGTGGCTTTGCCCGTTCAAGTTTATGGCGGCAAATTTTGACTGACGTATTGGGACAACCCATTACGATTCCAGCAAGCTTCGAAAGTTCCTGTCTAGCAGCGGCCGTGATTGGACTCAAGGCACTGGGGCATATTGATGATTTAACCGCGATTCACGCCATGATTGGTGCAACCGAGACTTATCAACCCAACGCCGCCAACCACCAGTTATATCATCAACACCAAGTCGTTTTTGACCACGTAACGGCGCAATTGGCACCGTTATATCACGAAATTGCTACTCTAAATCGTTAGGAGTGTCCACTATGCCATTTGTTGTTCTTACACTCGGCATCCTACTACTATTACTATTAATTATTAAATTCAAGCTGAATACCTATATTGCACTGATTGTTACGGCCGTCGTCGTCGGAATCGGACTAGGGATGCCATTAACTAAGATTGCTACTAGTATTCAGAACGGGATTGGCAGTCAACTGGGTGAGTTAGCACTAGTCTTCGGCTTCGGTGCCATGCTCGGCCGCTTAGTGGCCGATGCTGGTGGTGCTTACACGATTTCCACGACACTACTGGATATTTTTGGGCGCAAACGGCTACAAATTGCCATCGTAGTCGCCTCATTTATCATCGGGATTGCCCTCTTCTTCGAAGTCGGGATCGTCTTGTTGATTCCAATCGTCTTTGCCATTGCGATCGAAGCACAAGTTCCCGTTCTCTATCTGGGGATTCCCATGGGCGCCGCATTATCTGTCACTCACGGGTTCTTACCACCGCACCCGGCACCAACTGCAATTGCGACGACGCTAAATGCGAACGTGGGTCATGTGCTACTATTCGGGATCATTATTGCGATTCCAACTGTTTATATCGCAGGCCCGCTCTTTTCACGCTGGGCGCAAAAGATGGTTCCTGACGCATTCACCGGTAAACCACACCTGCCACTTAGCAGTAACAAACGTCAATTCAAAGTATCTGAAGCACCCGGGTTTGGACTCAGTGTCTTAACGGCGCTCTTCCCCGTGATTCTGATGACAATTACCACCGTCTACGAATTGGTCGTTGATCACGGTGTGACACCTAAAAACCCGTCAACCCTTGACCAAATCATTCGTTTGATTGGGGCACCCGGAATTGCCATGTTAATTTCACTATTATTCGCCCTCTGGTCAATGGGGATTCACCAACACAAGACCAATAAGGCCATCACGGCCACCATCGAAGATGCCACTAAGTCAATTGCCATGTTATTACTAATCATCGGTGGGGGTGGCGCCTTCAAACAGATCTTAATTGATGGGGGTGTTGGTAAGGCCGTGGCCCAGTTGTTCAGTGGCAGCAGCATCTCACCACTGATTCTTGGCTGGCTAGTCGCTGTCATCTTACGGGTCTCACTCGGCTCCGCTACCGTAGCGGCCCTCACGGCAGCCGGCCTAGTTGCGCCGTTAATGACGCAAGCTGGTATCGACCCCGCCCTGATGGTAATTGCCATCGGCTCTGGGAGTGTCGCCGCTTCTCACGTGAACGACGCTGGTTTCTGGATGTTCCGGGAATACTTCGACCTGACCGTCAAGCAAACGCTGCTTACATGGACGATGTTAGAAACGATCATCGCTGTCTGCGGTCTCGGAGGCGTGTTGGCGCTCAACGCCATCTTCCATTAAGCCCTTTGAACTGGCTGAATGCTAACTATAATCCGCATCGAACCAGTCCATGGTCATTTAGGCGTGACTTACTAATAACTGTTAATTAAAACACCGCTGTTACGCAGCTTGAAGTTGCGGGTAACGGCGGTGTTTTGTGACTGATAAATCATCTAGCTTAGTGGTTAATCCTTGGATTGCATCCCTAAATCGTGCTTGATACGCGTCGATGAGATGCCTTCAGTACGGGGCAAATAGACCACCTCGCAGTAGTCTTTTAGAAAATCAAACTTGCCGCGCCAATCGTCACCCATCACGAAAATATCAATATCGTTATCAACGACATCCCGGATTTTTTGATCCCAGCTTTTCTCAGGTAACACTTCATCGACATAGCGAATGGCTTGCAAAATATACTTACGATCCTCATACGAGGTGTACGCATGCTTACCCTTCTCAGCATTGAATTCGTCGGTCGAGACGCAAACGGTCAAATGATCGCCCAAGGCCCGTGCACGCTTAAGCAACCGAATATGGCCTTTATGCAACAAATCGAATGTCCCATACGTAATTACTTTCTTCAAAAAATCACTCCTTATGCCACGTTCAAGCTTAATTCACCAATTATAGCACAGACTACTTTTTTGATTTAGTGGTCGTCGTCAAGTCTGCTTTAGTCGCCTTAGCAGGTTGCGGCTGATAGACCGTCGTTTGCTTACGCAAGTGCTCCTCATTTCGTAACTCGACAATATTATAGAGGTAAATAACCACGGTCCGGACCACAGCATAGAACGGAATCGCTAAAATCATGCCAAGAATTCCGGCAATATTTCCCGCTGCTAGTAATAAAATAATGATCGTTAACGGGTGGATTTTGAGTGTCCGCCCAATAATGTTGGGATAGATTAAGTTCCCATCAACCTGTTGAACAATCACGACTACGATAATCACGTACACTACCTGCATCGGTGACTTGGTGAAGGCCACGATGAGTGATGGCGCGATCCCAATGTAAGGTCCTACGTACGGAATAATGTTCGTCAATCCAGCAATCACGCCAAGCAATAACCCGTATGGTTGCGAGATCAACATGTAGCCAATCGCCGTAAACGTCCCCACGAAGAGACACTCAATAACCTGACCACTGATATAACTAGAAATCGTGTCGCCCATCTTTTGTAGTAAACCAATGACTTCAGGCCGCTGTTTCTTCGGTAAGAACCGACTGATAGCTGGAATGAATTTCTCACTATCCTTCAACATATAGAACAATACGACTGGAATCGTAATTGCCATAATCGTCACACTCGTAATCGTGGAAATCACCGTAACAACACTACTTGATAATGATGACAAAAAGTTCTGAGAATACTTACTGATTTCACCATTGAATTGCTTGGTGTACGAGCTAATGTCAATTCTTTTCAGTACCGAACTATTATTGATCAGCTTAGTAGCGGCTTTTTGCATCTCAGTGGCAATACTTGGTAGGTTATAAATCAGTTGTGTCACCTGACTGACTAACCGTGGCAATAGGGAAACCGCTCCCCACACCAGTAACCCGAATAATAGCACAAATACGATAGCCACAGCTCCGGTTCGAGAAATCCGAAACTTCTTGTAATGAACCTTAGTCAACAACTTGACCAAGGGATTCAACATATAAAATAAAAATCCTGAAATCAAAATTGGCATGAACACGACACTTAAAAACGTGCCGATTGGCTGAAACAAAAAACCAATGTTCGTGCAGACCCAGATCAAGGTCGCCACAATCAAAATTTCAAGTGACCAAAATAACAAGGCCGAATCTTTTAGGCGCTTAAACACTCGCGCTCCTCCCTTTCTTGGTGCAACTATTAATGCGTTAATTATACCCTATTTCACTTAGTCCGAATACGATTTCGATATTTCTCACAAAATCTATTTAAAATCAATGAGAATAATGGTAATTTAATTAATGAACGATAAACTTTCAAAGGAGCGCTACATTATGTCACGTAAAATTGCCATTATCGGAATGGGACACGTCGGTTCAACCGCCGCTCACTACATCGTCGCCAATGGCTTTGCCGATGACCTTGTCCTCATCGATACGAACACCAGCAAAGTTGAAGCAGACGCGCTTGATTTTCAGGATGCAATGCCTAATTTACCTTATCACACGAATATCATTATCAATGACTATAGCAGTCTCATTGATGCCGATGTCATTATCTCAGCTATCGGGAATATTAAGTTACAAGATTCACCAACTAATGACCGCTTCCTAGAATTACCCTTTACCAGCACACAAGTCAAAGACGTCGCTGCTAAAATCAAAGCCAGTGGTTTCAACGGAATTCTAGTCGTCATTACTAATCCCGTGGACGTCATCACGTCGATCTACCAAGCGGTTACCGGGTTGCCAAAGAATCATGTGATTGGGACAGGAACACTACTGGACTCTGCACGAATGAAACGAGCGGTCGCCAGTGCACTACACCTGGATTCACGGTCCGTGGCCGGCTACAACCTGGGTGAACACGGCAATTCCCAATTTACAGCTTGGTCAACGGTACGCGTGTTAGGTCAACCAATTACCAAATTAGCCGCTGACCGCGGTTTAGATTTAACCAAACTAGACGCCGAATCACGCGACGGTGGCTTCCGGGTCTTCCATGGCAAAAAATATACGAGTTATGGCGTGGCAACGGCCGCGGTGCGCTTAGCCAACACGGTCTTGAATGACGCCCTCACCGAACTCCCCGTTTCAAATTTCCGGGAAGAATACGGTGTATACCTTTCATATCCAGCCGTCGTTGGTCGTGACGGGATCGTCGAACAAGTTCAATTGGATCTCACAGACGAAGAATTGAAAAAATTACAAGTTTCAGCTGATTATATCAAGACCCAGTACGCTGAAAGTCAGACCGACTAATCAGCACTCAAATGTCAACGAACTAAAAATCATTATGCTAACCGGTTAATACGTATACAACGTATTAACCGGTTTTTATTTATCTACTCTGTCAAAACAACGTTAACTTAAAAAACACCGTATCTTGCCAAACCATGTTAGGAAGTTTAACGCCGATTCGAAAAACCGTGCAATTGTCGGATTACCGTTTTATATTAATGAGCAGCTAAAAGGGGGAATTAATTTGACGTTCAAAAAACGGGTATCCGCAACCACCATGCTGGCCTTGATCAGCTTCAGTAGTCTGGCACTTGCTCAACCGGCCACCGCCACAACTAGACCAGTTGACGGTCGTCTACGTACCAGCCACGGAGTCACAATCTATCCGCAATTGCCAACTAATCAACACCAATTACGGCGCGGCTACTTCACCCGCCAACCCATAAACACGGCTTTCAAAATCACTCAGCAGCATCGTGGCCTTGGTGGATTTTACTTTCACATCATCGGCAATCGTTTTAATGGTTGGATCGCCGCACGCACAGTAATGCCGCTCACTAAGCATTTGACAAGACAACAATTTAAAACGCCCGTCAACCGGGCAGCAAAATTGAGTATCCACACCACGACGCTGCCAATTTTAACCAACCGGCAGCTGCAACTGATCATGACTCATCAATTAAGTACGCGTTAAATGAATCAACTTCATCTACGTGTGGGCAAGCCCATCCGGACAACTCGTGGGCAATACATTCAAATCCTAGGACCACAGGGTCGGCATATCCGGGTTTCAGTCAACAAGATGCCATTAAGATTCACGCTGCCTACTTCGCACCAAAGTCAACATTTAATCACTCCAACCAAAACAGTTATGCCCCTTCACGCCAAGACTGGGAACACTTTAACAACGTCCAAGTCAGGCACGACTACTACGGGACAGTCCCAGAATCCTAACAACACTGTTAAATTTCGACACGCCGAGAACAACCCAGCACTAGCGCACCCCAACAGCCCAGCCGGACATCCCCAACATGTGAATGCACCAACACCAGTTACACCACCGAACCAGAAATCCACTTCAACACCTCAGGGAAATCATTCTATGGGAACACCAGTCAAACCATTAGCTAAGTTGAACGATCATCAAACCGTTCAAGGACCAGCGATAACCCAACCACACGTGACGATTCGGTTACATTCAAGTGCTGCCACGGCACCGACCCATCAAGCTCCAGTCAGTTCGGTAGCTACTCCGGCTAATGCTGCTTCCTCAGCCACCACAACTCAACCGGCAACCACAGCGGGGACGGTGCTTAGGCATCAGCAGATCCACACTAACCAGATTGCAACCGCTACGCGACCAGCAAGTCAACCTAGTACCAGCATAAGCCCTGTAAGTCAGGTGCCAATTAGGACCAGTGCAAACAGCACGTCAACACAAGTTAGTCAGGCCACTTCCACACAAACTGACCACAAAACTGTGACATCAGCGACTACAACACAATCGGTCGCCGTGACATCAAGTAAACCGACTGCAACTGGAACGTCTGTTGTTAGTCAGAACAGTGCCACACAACCTGCCAGGCACACCACAACGTCGGCGGTCACACCAGAGACAGTCGTAACCCCGACATCAAGCGCAGCGACTTTAACCGCAACATCGAGCACGTCGACTGTAACGGGCGCCCCCGGTACGACGCCAGTCAATACCGCACCCGTCACGAAATACACGGCCCAGCAAGCATTACAAGCCATCAATCAGCTCATGACCACTAATCATTTCATGGGCACCCTACTCCTGACTAACAATGGACCAGCGGGAGTCAAAACTTTGACTTTGGGCTCAGCTGATTTGAATCAGCACCTAGCCAATACCGTTGACGAGTCGTACCCACTAGCCTCACTAGAAAAATCAGTGACTGGTGCAATTATTCAGCATTTGATCAATGCAGGAAAACTGACAATGAACACAACTTTAGCTCACTTTTACCCGCAAGTACCCTATGCACAGTCGATTACGATTCGCCAATTACTCGACCACACTTCGGGGATTCAGATGGGCGAACCTGTCCCAGATCAGGCCTTGAGCACTGATCAACAAGCCATCGACTTCACATTGCAACATTTGACGTCTACTAACCAACACCAGTGGTCGTATTCCAACGCCAACTTCACCCTCTTAGCAGGTATCGTTGACCAATTAACGGGCCAATCGTTTAGTGCCAACCTCGAAGCTGATATTTTGCAACCACTCAACATGCAGCACACGTTCGTTTATAACCAAATACCAGCCACCGCTGTTCATCCGCTCCCATACACCTTCAGTAAAGGGGCCTCAACTCCCCGGTCAATTTCGACTAACTTACTGTCAAGCGAGCTTGGTTGTGGCAACCTCTATGCCAGTGTGGGTGACTTTTACACCTTCATTCATAATCTGCTCACTTCGGCTGGATTCCGAGAACTGGCCGCCAACTTACAACCCACCTATTCTGGCGGAATCTACTACCGTGACGATGGGACAATTCGCATTGGTGGTGCCGACAACAGTTTATATAGCCTCTATATCGGCTCCAACGACAGCAAAATTGCCATGGTCTTCTTTGCCAACCAGGCAAAATGGGCGACCATGAACACAGTCGGCGTTCAAATTGAGAAAATCTTAGCACAATCCGCACTATTATAGGTACTACGACTTGCAAAAAAAGGCACCACCGACATGACTATGTTGGTGGTGCCTTTAGCTTATTGGACTAAGCGAACCTTGACTGGCACGATTAGTTCTTTGTTATTATTTAACTGAATTCCATGTCATGATGATTCGTTTTGGCTAATTGACTGACAATCTGCAACCAGTCTTTCATACTAACCATTACCGCTGAATCTTGGGTGCTGGGATTTTCCACCTCAATGGTATCGTGGCCTTGATTAACAATCGTTAACAACTGGTTGATATTCTTTTTTGCTAATGCGGTAGTAACTTTTTTCATACGCCCATCTCCCAATCCGTTCCATAATTGTTGCCATTGTGCACCATTCATTCAAACCCGTCAAGCGCTGCTAGCAATTATTCAAGTAACTGAGCAATATTTTACACTAAGCAGGTCCCAGTTGCACCTAAAAGAACCGAGTTTTACTTAAAATTAAAGTCGCGGGGTCTTAAACATCGACTTCAAGACGTTTCTGATAATTTTCATCTGTTCATTAGTAATCGGCTGGCCGTCGTATTCAAACTGGTTTTTCTTGTTTTCAATCACTTTTTTAAGATCAACAGCAGCGGCATTGGTCGCCTTAGCTGTCGGTCCTTTATCCTTACCAACCAATTTGGTATAACTCGTACCGAGCACTTGAGCAACTTCCTTAAGCGTACCGACTGACGGCGTGTGCTTTTTCCAACTATAGATGGCACTCGCACTTAAGCCTGCTAAGGTCGCTACTTCCGCTAAGGTCAATCCATTTTTCTTGGCAAATTGCCGAATATTCTTAAGTAATTCACCGTTATCAATCTTCAAAAAAGCCAAGTTCGTCACTCCTATCGGTCAAGATCTAATCAATTATTGTTAATCCACTCAAGCTGTAGACATTACTTAATCGAACCGCAACTCATTTGCAACAACTTTGTTATAATGAGCGCTTATGATGGGGTCAGCGTTATTGAATGAGATGGACATGGGGATTTTCGGGGAGGAAATACATATGAAACAACGTCTTATCACACTGATTGTTGCTATTTTAGGCCTCACGGTGGAGCTTTGGCAAGCACCAAACGTCGATGCCAGCTCAACGAATCGCGTCATTAAAACCACTAATCTTACTAAAAGCGCCTACCTGACGAAGAATACTCAGGGCGGCTTCTATAACATGAGTGGTGCCGCAAATAATCTTAAAATCCAGAGTCGGGGAACGCTTCGACAATATGGTAATACCACTTGGTTTGTCACCCAACAACGGCAAATTCGTTTAGCTAATAATACCACGGCTAATTATTATTTTATAACGAGTGCTAATACCCGTGTTCGTGGCTGGGTCAAGACCGGCTCCCTCAAGAAGAGCACCAGATCTTTCACCAACCTCTATAACGTGGCCAAATCAAAACTTGGCCATCGCTATGTCTATGGTGCGGTCGGTCCGAACACGTTCGACTGTTCCGGTTACACTAAGTATGTCTTCCAGCAAGCTGCGCAGAAAACCTTACCACGTGTGGCCCAAGCTCAGTACCGACAATATCCCAAAATTTCCAAACAGCGCGCCCAAAAAGGCGATTTAGTCTTCTTTGGTAGTGGCACAGGTTCGATATCACACGTCGGTATTTATGTTGGTGGTGGAAAGATGATTGACGCTCAGGACAATGGTGTCAAAAATGAAAAAGTCTACGTTCCGTGGTGGCACGCGGTTGGCTATTCGCGGCCAGTCAACTTTGGCGCTTAAAAGTGTAATTCCTATTTTCACCCGACCCACAGAGGCGACTTGTGGGCCGCTTTTTATTGTCCTAATTATCATGACTTGTGTCAACCATGACGGCTGGTAATCATCTCTTATTATTCAATGTCGAGACGCAACCAGAACACAAAAGGGAGCACCCCAGCACGGAGTCACTCCCTTTGTACTTTA
Source organism: Lactiplantibacillus plantarum (assembly GCF_014131735.1). NCBI lineage: Bacteria > Bacillati > Bacillota > Bacilli > Lactobacillales > Lactobacillaceae > Lactiplantibacillus > Lactiplantibacillus plantarum. The sequence goes on along the minus strand of NZ_CP039121.1, from coordinate 1,189,300 downwards.
ATTACGCCGCTGACAGACCGTCAGCAGAGCTATTGCCGACGTGATAATTCTTGATAGCGACTATACCAGATATCAATGTAGTCTTGTGAAAACGGGCCTTTTTTGTTTTTGATCCAATCAACTAAGACTTTCACATTTGCTTTTAAAATGCGATCAGTATCAGCCGAATAACGCCATTGGGCACCGTGTTCTTCGTACTCATCAACATCCAACAACCGCCGCTCACCATCGGGAAAGACTTTGACATCCAAATCATAGTCGATGTACTTCAAAGCCTCTTTATCTAACACGTATGGTGATGCTAAGTTGCAATAGTATGAAACGCCGTTATCGCGAATCATCGCCACGATATTAAACCAATAATGCTTATGAAAATAAACGATTGCAGGTTCCCGCGTCACCCACCGGCGACCATCATCCTCGGTGACTAGTGTGTGATCGTTACAACCAATTAGTACGTTCTCGCTTGTTTTGAGTACCATTGTATCGCGCCAAGTTCGATGTAAACTTCCGTCGTGCTTATAGCTTTTGATCGTAATGAAGTCGCCTTCCTTAGGTCCCTTAGCCTCGCGCGCCATATTAACCCAACTTTCTAAAATGAGGGTAAATTTTCATCGAATTTCATTAAACATTATACCAGATTTTTATGGCGTGCGGGCAGGTAATTCAACCTTTTCATTCATCAGCAACTTGTTCGTCGATAAATCGATTGATATCGTCCATCATGAAGCCCTTTTGAAACAGGCTGCGTTTCGTGCGCATCATGCGTTCACGAAACGCATACTTGCGATTGCGTTGCCACAACTTTGCCCCCTGTGCAACGAGGGCTTCCCACTGTTCATCTTCGTCGGGTTCTAATGCCAAACTCGCAATCGCGGCCGTAATCGTGTCATTATCAAAGCCCTTCGTCATCATACCTTGGCGAACTTTCTGTTGCATGGTCTTAAAAGCTTGGCGGTGATACCGTTTTGCCAGTTTACGCGCAAGTTCACTGGCATTATCGATCTGCTCTTCAGCACTAAACTGCCCGGCCAGCGCGTCATCAATCAGCTGCTCTCCCACACCCTTTTGTCGTAAGTTCTGCCGAATCACCCGTGGCCCCTTGTCACTGGTCCGTTTGGCCGTCCGCACAAAGGCATCCGCATACTGTTGGTCGTTCAATAACCGCAACTCACGTAATTGTTGCATCGTCGCGTCGATAACCGACTCGTCAATTTCTTCATCCCGTAACTTGTCATGAACTTCTTTTTCGGTACGCAACTGATGTGAGAGATAATCCAGCGCGCGCGTATACGCCTTGGAGACATCGTCCGCCGCAATCATCGCTGCTTGCAGTTGTTCATCAACTTCCATGCCCTTAAAAACGCGGAACTTGATCATCACCGACTCACTGATTGGAAAAGCGTACTGCTCGTCTAAATAAATGTTATAACGTCCAGCTCGCTTTTGCGCGACAATCTTCGTGACCTTCTTAGTCAACGACACCAACTCCCATCATTTAATCTTTACTCCTATAGTTTACCGAAAAATCGCCGCGTCAAACAACTAATTTCTCCAGGAAGTGCTAAGATGCCAAAGTGCTTTAAGACTTGGTCAGTATACGACTGCATCATCTCGTGATCCGTGTCCGCCATTGAAGGTACCGATTGATCGGGCACTAATCGCCGACGATGATGTTCCTGGAGCGCCGCTTGTAATTGACCAGCCTTCACAAGTTGGCGAGTGGCCACGCGCTCGCTCATATCCACTTGAATCGTAATTTGACCATCATAAACTAAGGCCGTCATAAATCCTTGAGCCTCGATATGATTCAAATAATGCCGATTGTACCAGCTGGTTGTTCCCCGTTTGGCCGTACTTAACGGCATCAGGATCGCATCACCGTGAATCACAGGTAACTTGTGTTTCGATAAACCGAGTTCACCGGCGAGTTGCTTGATCAACTGTGTCCCAGATAACCCCAGACGGCCAGCGTAATTCATCATGATCTGGCGCGTCGTCAGTTTTGTCTTGATCAATCCCCGTTGACGATCAAAGATTAGCGTATTTTCAACACATGTCAGGTGTTTTATGTCAAGTAGAAAAAGTGTCTCCAGCACGTCGATTGTGGCAAGTTCTGAGCGTTGCGCGATGACTAATAATCGTTGTGGCTGTCGGGTGTCCCAAGTACCAGCGTGGCACTGCCAAAAAGTGTTAACGTGATGTGGAACGTCAATATTTTGGTTCATAGATGGTAAATCCCCCTCAAAGTCGGTATTTCTCTCTAACATTCACCAGCCGAGCCCCCGCTGTCCGCGGTTATTTTAGATTAATCACATCATAACAATTACGTACAATCTAGGAAAGTGGTTGGTCTGTAATCTATCCAAATCTCATTGGAACATTAATAATGAAAATAAATCGTCACTTTTCAGTCCATTTTCACGACCTGCGTCAGTTGCGACCGCTCGCTACACTGGTATCAACCTTGGCCAAGGAAATCGCTCATAAATGGGGTTATTTAGATGCACGCTGACCGTTTTGATAATCAAATGGCTTTCGATTTACTCGCCCGACCCGAGCACCAACGTTTACTATACGGCGCTTTAAAAGCCGCCCAAGTCACCAAATACCACCCGCAATTCGAAGATTGTGTAACCGTGGCCCACCTGACTTGGCTGTCTGCTTACCAGAACTACGCGCCCGAATTGCCCGCTAATTTACCAGATTTTCGTAAATTTGCATTTCGCCGTATCAAGTGGCGAACTGTCGACTATCTACGTAAACAAACTTTGCGCACCCAGTCGCAAGTCAACTTGGAACACGCACTGCCCATTACCATTGATCCCATGACCGAACAAGAGACCCATTGGCAATTAACCGCCCTCTTAACAGAACTCCTTGTTCAATGTCGGCCAGGTGAGCGGATTTATCTCACCGAATTTTTTTTCGAGGAACAGACCGTTAGCAGTATCATGCGGCGCCACCAGGTCAGCCGCCGAACAGTCTACAACTGGCGGGCCAGTCTGCTCGTCAAGGCCCACAAGCTTTACCAGCAACAAACCACCAATTAACTAACAAGACTGTCGCAGTCTGAAAGGAACTCACGATGTATATTTGGATGAACACACATGTACTGCTCACAGTAACTAATTCTAACCAACGCCAGTTCCACCAACACTGGTTAGCAGGTCGCGAACTGACCGACAGCGACCTTACTAGCTTGATTACCATTCTGACCCCACTATTCGCTGAGAAGCTCATCAGTATTACCGTTCGAACCATCACCGAGTTTGCGGATTAAATGGGTGCTAGTCAAAAAAGTTTGGGCAAACCTTGCACAAATCGTCAGGCTCAACCGTCTGTATTAATGTAAGCTGGCCAGCCTACCACCACAAAATTCAAGGAGGAACTCATCATGACTAAAACTTGGTTAAAAGCAACCCTGACTGTTCAAACAACTACGGAATTGGACGAACAACGTAAGCAAACCTTTAACGCAATCGCCCAAGACGCAACTGACGAACAACTTGCCGCTTTTGGCAAGATCGTCGAAGTCTTGACGGGCGACCAGTTCACTGCCGCTAACTTGGCCAACGCCTACCGCTACGATCTACAACCCATCGCTTAACACACCCATAATAATAGGAGGAAGCGCCCATGAAAACTTTAGACTTAAGCTTTAAGACTAGCACAAACAAGGTTCACCACTTGAAGTTACACTACGCCAACGACAACTTGAGTAAAGACGTTGTTAGCAAGGCAATGGCGGACCTCGCTGCCACCAAGCTATTCGTGAAGGATGGCGAAAACTTAGTCGCCGAACCGCTTGCCGCTAAGTACGTCGAAACCATCGAGACACCAATCGTCACTGCACCAAAGGCTTAACCTCGCGTTACCTGCAATTACAAGAATCCCCGGTCAGTAATTGACCGGGGATTCTTTGGTTATCATTTAAAGTCGTCTTACTCTTGGCAATCACTTCAGAGCTAAATATCACAAGATAGCCGCATTGCCTTCGTCTCTTGACGGTCGACAGGGTAAATCTCGATAATAATACTGTTACCGACCGGATGCCAATCAATTGCTTTAACCAGTGCCCGCATAAACGTCCGCGTGATCTGAGTCTTGATTGAAATACCGCTACGCTCAATGTCATCATAGAAAATGACCCGTTGATCTAGCTTATCAACCTTAAAGTAGTAGTACGCATAATGGGCCGTCCCCCGTTTCAAAATTAAGTGGTACGAATTATTATAATCCGCGGGAAAAACCGTGATCCAATCGTCATTCATATCGGACATCCTTTTCACTTGAATTTGAGCTCTAATCTAATTGTACCTTGAACGGTGGTGAAAACCTAGAGGGAATGTGTGAGAAATCACGCGAGAAAGCCACCGTAGCAACCTAAAATTTGCCAGCTTACTTTCGAACGATGGGCCAATATCAGCAGCCATTGTAACCATAGCCACAAAAAGATTCATTAATTTGGACTATCTTCTACTTAATGACCGTGATAAGAACGAGCTCTTTACGCTTCATTCAGCTTATAACTTATTCTAACCGTATGTCTTAAATTACGCGATTGCTAGGTTAACACATAGTTAATGCTTAGCAAATATTTATTCACCAATTGGCAGAGTCATCACTATCATACCGTTTTTAGTACTATAATCACCTCAATTATTTTTTCATAGATTGATTCACTTTCCCCTCATATTTTATCCCGGTCACAATTATTAGGCCTAAACCCATAACTCATTAGAATACGTAGCTGATATTTTTTCTGTTCATTAACTAATTTTACGACGCACCACTTTTACTAACAGTTGCGCGCTTTTAAGTTGCTAATAATTGCAACTGGGTGAAATGCTGGTAAATTATAGTTAACCAAAGTTCAATTAGTCAAATCTAACCCTCAAAGAATTACAGCTTAAATATTGGTTTATTCCAGTACAATATTTGCTATAATGAGATTAGCAAGGCTGCAAAGTTAATCGTATCAAGCATATTTACTTGATAGCTATTTTGTACTATAATCATTAGGTTGTATCAATATGGTTCATACATAGTCAGTTTGTGGTAACCCGAACAGTAGTAATAGATTAACCTGGCTGTGATTTACGGGGGAAAATATTTAAAGGAAGCATAGGGTGTTACTTATGGAATTGAAGGAACGAGAAATCAGACCGATTACGATTGACGCCGGGCGTCAGCATCGTCGTTATGGTTATCGGTTCATTAAACGCGTGTTTGACTTTGTCGCTAGCCTCTTAGGCCTCATCATCTTATCACCACTCTTCTTGCTAATTGCAATTGCGATTAAAGTTGAAGATCCTAAAGGCGCCGTCTTCTACTCGCAGACACGGTTAGGTCGTGGCGAAGTCCCATTCAAGATGTATAAATTTCGCTCGATGGTTTCCAACGCCGATGAATTGTTGGAAAAATTACTTAAAGATAACGAGATTGATGGTGCCATGTTCAAAATGCAGGATGATCCCCGCGTAACTAAGATTGGGCGATTCATCCGTAAGTATAGCATTGATGAACTACCACAATTGCTAAACGTCCTTCAAGGCTCGATGAGCTTAGTTGGACCCCGGCCGCCATTGCCACGGGAAGTCGAAGAATATTCCGACTATGACAAACAACGGTTAGCCGTCAAGCCAGGTTGTACCGGTCTATGGCAAGCAACCGTTCGTAACAGTGTCGGTTTTGATGAAATGGTTAAGTTAGACTTAACTTACATTTCTAAACGGAGTGTCGCATTTGATGTCTACATTCTGTTCAAGACCGTGGTCATTATGTTCAAGCCTAATGGCGCTTATTAAACATAAAAAACAAAACGCGCAACCAAACTCAAGGGGGAATTTGGTTGCGCGTTTTTGTAACCCATTGATTTGAACACACCACGCACCATTCGCTCGCCATACCATCAAAATCATCTCCCCTCTCCTGCAATCATCATTGATTCCACGACCCTACCGGCCAAATTTTCAGTCCTTGATCATAAGTGCACACGAACACAACTCACTGGGGTGCTCCAAGTATTACGCCAGTCTCCCAATTTAATTATCGTTGATATAACTATGTCACTCCGCAGTTAATTAACAATAAAAATACTTTCTAATTTATAAAATAATAAGTTTGTTAATAACCAACCCTAGCCAGTTAAAACCACTATCAACCGGCTAATTGGCTGTGATACAATGAATTGAATGTTGAGAAATTCGACGTTAGACTGCTTAACTGCCACAAGGAGCCACTCATGCGAATCATAAGGAATTACTTTTATACAGCGGGGTATAACCTCTTAATTTTACTAACGCCCCTCCTAACCGTCCCGTATATCTCACGGGTCTTAGGGCCGACCGGCGTCGGTATCAATGCAACGACCAATTCGATCATTACTTACTTTCTATTGTTCGGAACGGTCGGTATTACAATTTATGGTAATCGCGAAATTGCCTTTATTCGCGATAATCGGGGGCAACGCTCACAAACTTTTTGGGAAATTGAAATATTACAGTTATTGACCATCAGTTGTGCTTATCTCGCCTTTTTAGTTTTTCTTTTTTTTGAGCACCAATTGCAAATTTATTTTTTCTATCAATCATTTTATATTATTGCGGGTGCTGTTGATATTTCTTGGTACTTTATGGGTCTCGAGGATTTCAAGAAAACCGTGCTCCGTAACATGCTCGTCAAGATTGCTTCTGTGATTGCGATTTTCATATTCGTGAAGACTCGGCAAGATACCGGAATCTACATTTTGATTTTAGCGGGCTCACAAGTTTTGGGCAATCTGACACTGTGGCCATACTTACGACATAGTGTCGAACGGCCCAACTGGCGTCAATTGAATCTCTTTCGGCATCTGCGGCCCTCATTAGCATTATTCGTGCCACAAATCGCCACGACGGTTTACCTTGCCTTGAATAAGACCATGTTATGGCAAATGGATTCGCTAACCGCCGCCGGATTTTATGATTACTCCGACAAGTTGATCAAGCTCGTTTTAGCGCTCGTGACAGCGACTGGAACAGTCATGTTACCCCACATTGCCAACCTCTTCATGAAGCAACAACTTGAACGCGTCAAACAATACTTATACATGTCCTTTGACTTTGTGCTCGCGATTGCGATTCCAATGGCTCTCGGCGTGGCAGCGGTCGCAACGACGCTCGCACCCCTATTTTTTGGACGGGCATTTGGGGCAGTCGACCGACTGTTGATGATTGAGGCACCCGTCATCATCCTAATTGGGATGAGCAACGTGCTTGGTCAGCAGTTTCTGCTACCGACTAAGCAGACTAAGACCTATACGATTTCCGTCACTATCGGGGCCCTCGTCAACATCGCTTGCAACATCCCACTTATTTGGTTTTGGGGCGTGGCCGGTGCCATGTGCGCCACTTTGATTTCGGAAGTTTGTGTCACTGGCTACCAACTATTCATCACTCGACATGTCTTGCATGCGCAATCTCTATTTACTGGAATTTGGAAATACACACTTGCTGGTGGATTAATGTTTACATTTGTATTTCGCCTAAACGTCACCATGACAGCTTCCTACTTAAACCTTTGTTTACAAATTGGTGTAGGTGTCTTATTGTATCTTGGACTGATATTACTATTACAACCGCCTGTATTACGCAACGCTATCAAATTACGCAACAATCTTCATTAACTTCATATGTCGTCTCTATACATCAATTACAAAGGCCCAACAAAGTTAAATAAGTTATTGGGTCTTTGAGATTAAAGTGCCCCATAAATTGGAGTAAATCCAATTTATGGGGCACTTTAGGGTTGCTTTTTAGTTGTTTAGTATAATTAACTGTTGCTTTAAGTATCTGAGCTGTTTCATTAATGTAGCCAGTTCGTGATTACAATCAAAAGCTTGTAGATTTGCCTGTATTTGCCGAGCAACTTTCCCAATAGTTTCTTGACCAGTAGTAGTCAATGACAACCAAACTATTCGTCGATCGCTTTGATCAATTTGTGGCTGAATCAAATTATCTTGAATGAGATGCCAAGTATTCCTAGAAATTAGTGTGCGAGTGACCTTGAATACTTTTGCTAACTCACTAGCACTAGCTTGTTCATGTTGCTCAAGATAGACTAATACTTCCCACTCACGCATGGAAATCCCGGTTGTTACAAGTCCTTGTATTGACATTTGGTGCACTTGCTTCTGAATAGATTGTAGTGTTTCTAAACTTTCAAACTGGGCTTTGATTTGTTGATGATTTAGCATATACTTCTGCCCTACTCTTTGTGCTGTCGCTTAGCCATACCAAGGAGACCTAATAGGCCACTCATGGCTAATAACAATAAACCACTAAGCGTCATATGTTGTTGATCCGTTTCATTAGTTTGTGGTAATCGTTGACCCACAAACTTAATGGTTATTGTTTGAACCGACTTATCAGATGTCATCGGTTGATCTGGTTTTGCTGGTGTCGTTAGCTGTCCTGGTTTAACCGGTTGTGTCGATGTTGTTGGTTGACCTGGTTTAACCGGTTCTGTCGGTGTTGTTGGTTGACCTGGTTTAACCGGTTCTGTCGGTGTTGTTGGTATCGTTGGTTGTTCTGGTTTAACCGGTTTTGTTGATGTGCTATCAGCCTTATAAACTACCGTAAATTCAAGGTCACTGGAATCACCAGTAACGGTCTGCGTACTAATTTTGCTCTGATCTGGTGTGTAGCCCTTAATTGCTGGACTATCCACGGCCGCAAATTGTTGCGCTGCCGACCAACCCCCATATGTCTTTTCACCCGTGACAGCATCTGTAGATACAGTCCGTGTAAACGTGATGGGCTGGGCCACATAATCATCATGGGCTATAGTTCCATCCGTATAAACATAATGAATAGTCTCATTGACCGTTTTACTTTCCGTTGTCACGGTTGGAGCATTCTTGGTGTACACGATGGTAAATTCAAGGTCACTGGAATCGCCAGTAACGGTCTGCGTACTAATTTTGCTCTGATCTGGTGTGTAGCCCTTAATTGCTGGACTATCCACGGCCGCAAATTGTTGCGCTGCCGACCAACCCCCATATGTCTTTTCACCCGTGACAGCATCTGTAAATATAGTCCGTGTAAACGTGATGGGCTGGGCCACATAGTCATCGTGGGCTGTAGTTCCATCCGTATAAACATAATGAATAGTCTCATTGACCGTTTTACTTTCCGTTGCCACGATTGGGACATTCTTGGTGTACACGACGGTAAATTCAAGGTCACCAGAATCACCAGTAACCGTCTGCGCTGACACATGCTGCAAATCTGAATTAGGCGCATCAGTACTTGTTACTGTATAGCCCTTGATTTGTGGATTTGTAACTGCATCGAAATCTTGACTATTACCCAATACCCATCCAGAATCGACTGGTCTACCAGTTGTCGCATCTAGTTCTATCGATGTTGTAATTGTTGAATAGTAGGTTGTCGTCGTTCCATCCACCGGATTCGTCACGGTCAATATATGGATGGGATTGGCGGTGTAGCTAGTGGTCAACGCATGACCATTTTCATCAACATAATTAATAGTTTCGTTAACTGTCTTGACAATAGCCATATATTCAGGCACATATACATAGATAACAGTACCATTGTCACCCGATTGGATTAAGGTTCCATTGGCATCTAAACTTTTTGTGCCGGTAACTGAGCCATCATCCATCTTAATAAATCTATAATTGGGAATTATTAATTGTTTAGTGGTGTACCGACCATTGACATACGCTCCATCTGGATAATTAGCTGTTCCTTGAGCTAGCTGATGTCCAGTAGTATCAACATATTTTACATTCACAGTCGCTGCTTCTTGAAAATCGAAGCTAGTCAACTTAAATTGTTGTAAATTTTTAGCTGCACCAGTTGATGCACTGACAACCATGGCCATTGCTTGATAAGAACTGGCAACAGTCGTCTTCCAAGCTAATACTTTACCACTAGCTTGCGTATAACTAACGGTTAACGTTCTTGTAGCACCATCATAGTTAACTACAAAATCATGAAAGTTACCATCAATATCCGCTTTACTTAACGCCTGCGACTCTCCTGTATCTTGAGCCCACCATCGCTGTACCTTAGAACCATTCGCAGTCGAAATTTCTTGGTTACTCGTCTTGACAAAGGTGCCATATGGTGCGTTGGCTGAGTCACCATTCCAACCAAAGCCATTAGAATTTGTTGATGAGATTTCACTCCCATTTTTATCTGATGATGGTGCTTGGTAGCTATTAAACCATGTGTCTAGCTTGAACCCGATAGCGTCTTGCAATCCACCAATACCTAAATTACCACCAGCATTTCCCACGTCAGTTGTATTGCCACTGTGAAAAGCAAACCCAATTCCATCCGCACCATTCGGGTTAGACCCCAGATTTACCTGACCAGTTAATGTAAAGCTTTTATTCATATCAATCTTACTGGTTAATGAAAAATTACCAACTTGATTATTTTGATTGGGCGTAATAGTTACAATTCCCGTCTTGGCATCATATGTTGCAGATCCGTTCAAACTAAAATACTTTAGGAAATTGTCCTTGTCTACATGAGTCAAGGCCGCTTCATCAGAGATCAACGCTTTACTTGTACGAAGCTGCTGTAACAATGTGCTATATGACACTTTTGTCTTGGTGGAGTACTTTTTAACACTAGTCGAGGTAGCACGAACCGCTTTGCCCGTAGTCGTAGTTGTTAATGATTGGGCTTGGCTTTTAGTGCTATTAATCTTCCGACTACTTGTACTGGTTGTCTGACTAGTATTTTTCGCACTACTGGATTCTTGATTGCTTGTACGGGTCGCTTGATTAATACTCTTGGCACTGTTAGCTTCTTGATTGCTTGTACTGGTTGTCTGACTAGTATTTTTCGTACTACTGGATTCTTGATTGCTTGTACGGGTCGCTTGATTAATACTCTTGGCACTGTTAGCTTCTTGATTGCTTGTACTGGTTGCCTGACTAGTATTTTTCGCACTACTGGATTCTTGTTTGCTTGTACTGGTTGCCTGACTAGTATTTTGAACGCTACTATTTTCTTGGCTAGTTGCGCTGACCGCCTTATTGACAACACTCGCGCTAGCGTCTTGATTAATTGATGCACTAACACTTTTATCATCATTTGTAAGAATCACATTACTAGACGTATGCTGATTTTTAGACGCATCAGTAGAGATGCTCGTCACATGTTGAGATGCTGAATCGTTCGTCACTTCGGAATCTGCTGCGGCGGCCCGTGTCATAGTAACAGTACCTACCCCCAATGAAACCAACGTAATCCCCATAATAGCCCAGTTTTTTCCACATTTATAAAGCTTATAGTGTGTTTTATGCTCTCCAAAATTATCCTTTTTTAACATAAAAATCTATCCTTTCGCACGATTTTGTAAAAAATCATGCGAAAGGATAGGTGTAAAATGGGACATTATAATTAAAGTTTCTCAGTTAAATTCACGATAAGTATAGCATTACCTATTTGATAACGCAGAATATATAGCACGATTTTTTACAAAAGCATGCTAAAGTTACCTTGTTGCCTTAATTAATCATAATGGTAACATCTTTCTACTACAAAATAAATTACATTTAATAATTTTTGTGTTGTCCATGAATGATTTGTATTGCAAAATATCAAATTTAATAATTATGATGGAAGGTCTCTAATTATGAACATTGCACGCTTTACTCCCTTGCGTATCTCATCATCCGAGCAAGAATTCATTTTAAATTTTTCATTATTGGAACATGATCTGATACACTTTTTTAAAATACGTGATTTCGATCACGCAATTAGTCGCATCAATAAATTCAAGGAAGTTCATCCTATAAATTGTATCGATGCAGAAATACTTAATCAACTTCTACTGGGCTTAATTGGTAGCTTAACAGCAGCTAGTTATACCCACAATCTCAACCTAAATGACTTCCTAAAATTGCGATTATATTTCTTTAATTTTATTAAAAAATCACCTTGTACATCATCGACATTTTGGCCATTAAGCAATGATATCATTACTACTTATTTCAATTTATTAGACAACTTCGACTTTCATGTTTCTTACCAGAATCTATCAAAACAAGTGGCTTTAACGGCTTATTACATCAGTGCCCATCCACAAGAACTTACTAACAGTCATGGAGTTCTGCATACTTTAAACTTGAACAATGATTACACCCAAAAACTGTTCAAAAAAGAACTAGGATTTTCAATTAATGCGTATATTCAGCATATTAAATTATCAGAAGCCAAGCGTTTGTTACTACAACGTAGCTATCTGTCGGTAAAATCGCATCTTTATTGCACTTTTATGACACCCCTACGTTCTCAAAAACATTCAAAAAGACTGTAGGTTTGTCACCACTCAAGTATCGTGAACTAAACTATCTGTCGTTAACAAGTCAGTCCTATTAATATGACCTGGTCACTATTAAACGCGTACTGGTGGTTATCGATACACGTTACTTGATGTTCATGGTACACCAGGATCACCTACTCAACACTTCAATTTGTCTGCATTAAATTGAAATGTCAAACGTTAAAAATGGGTCCGCTTGGCAGCTTGTGGAAAGAACTTACGTTTCAACAGATTATACGCTTTCGCCGGTAACTGTTGCTTTTCCATGTACATTACCGGGACTTCCACGTACTTAAGTTGGTTATGGTTGATCCACACGTCCAATAGGAACTCAGATAAGTACCCGAAAACGCGAGCTTCTTGGACATCGTAATCCGCAATATCGATCCGGTCACACACAGCAAACAGAATATCAAAGACCCATTTGGCATAGTCGTCAAACTTAGGACCCGCCATAATCATCATGTTAAACATGTGCGCCGACGTTTGATGCATCAACTGATCAAAATCATCTAAGTAGGCGGCATGACGTTCACTAATAACCGTTCGCATCATGTCCAGTGGTTCCCGATGATGTGCGTGAACGTAATGTGAATAATTCGATTCAATATAATAATGGCGCTTTTTTGGTACGATGACATCATATTGCTGCAATAAACTTTCAATTTCGGTCATTGATAAAATACCGGCTAATTTGCGTTTAGGTGCCTCAGACAAGTAGCGTCGATATTGATTCAAACCCTTAACATCCGCATGACAGTTCTTCCAGATCCAGTACATCGCCGTTAGCTCGTTAAAGTTCGGGTTGCTTGCCGAAATGTTGTCACCGACGTTATCAGGTTGATAATTTTGTGGTGCACCCCCATGGATCGCAGCACCAACAAAAATAGGTCGGTAAGTTGGATCCTGTGGCATTTGATACGGCTTATGAGCCGCTACATAAATTTGTACTTTCATTTGCCAGTCCCCCTCTGGTATGAAATTTGTGCTTCAAATCATGATAAATTTTCCATCATTTAATAATGCAAGTATTTGCACGTGACTGTTAGGTCAATTAATTATCTCGGTATTTGCCGGATTATACACAGTAATTTAACGACGTTGTAGCCGGCGAAATAGATACTGCCGAGGTAAAAAACAAGCTCGAATTCCCGGAAGATGCGGAATTGCCAGCATGGCAACCGTCACGAAGCCAATCCGGTAACTGATTGCGATGATCGTCGTCACGAGTGGTCCCATATGGGTAATCAAATGATTCGTCAACCATCCTTCAATGCCAATCACGTTTAGATCGATCAAATGAAAACACAGAACCACTAGCGATAACTGACCGTAGCGTTTTAACCACTTAATCGGCCGCGCATTCGGATAATGACTAAGCCAGTCACTGACGCGAATGATACACAAACTGCCAGCAACGCCCCCCATGACGCTAATCAACAGATTAGGCGATGTTGGAACTGTCAACGCAAAATAACCCTGAAAAGCACTCACTAACCACATGAACGTGAATAATAAATACCAAGCTGATGATATCCGACTTAGCAGGGCTGTTTGTTTAACGAGGTAACCAGCATATAAAAAGAGCTGTGCTAACAACGCGGCGTTAACGGCCCACGGTAAATAAGCGGCATGACCGAGCCAACCACCTAAGATTGCGAAAATAGCGAACACCCCGCCCCGTACAATGGCCTGACGCCAGCGCTGATGACGTCGGGCCGTTAGTAGCATCACACCATTGAACAGTTGCAGCGCAATAAACATACTGAGCAAGAACCACACGGCCCCAATCGGTTGAACTTGCCAGTGCCACGGATTGAACACTGCCGAACCGGCCCCGTATGCCGTGGCAATTAGTCCTTGTCGCCAGCTTGGAAAATACGCATTAAGGAGCGGATTCGGTAATAATCGGGCTATCGCACTTACGACTAAGAGCACAACTGCCGTTGCGAGATACGGTAGTAATAGGTTAATGATGCCACGCTGACATTCTTGTCGTGCCGGGCGTGAGCGATACAAATAACCGCTCAACATGAAGAAAATCGGCATGTGAAAGGCGAAGATCAAACTACCGAAGAATTGCCCGTTATAGGGGCCCAAGGTATGACCAATCACGACCGCTAAAATTGCGATTCCCTTTGCAATATCGATCCACTCAATTCTTTTGCGCATTAACAGAGCCTCCTATTAACTGGGAGCCACCAAATAAATCTGGTAATAACCGTTGCAACCAGCGGACATGTCGTAATAACCATACTAGTTCAACGCTAACGATCAGCACCGCGATACTCCAGAGCCAACCAGACCACCACGCACCAATAATTGGTGTCAGCAACCGATTAATGACCATAAATGGTGTAATCAGTAGACCGGCCACCAGCATATCACCATAACCCGTTTGAACAAAGTTATGCCGGCGTACTGCTTTGGACCGTGGCCGGTTCATCATCCAGGTGGCAATCGTCACCCACAGCGTCAAACATGGAATTGCCTGAAAGGTTTGGGCAAATGGCTGGCTGCTGATAAGGTCAAAATTCTTTTCCAGATTCACTTGATACATCGTGACCGACACCATCACGGCATAGCACCCACATGTCAGCAGCCACGCCACTAAGAGATGTTCTCGCGTAATCCGGTGTAACACCTCCGTTTGGCTCAACCAATACCCCATCAATGCAAAAAAGCAACCGGCCGTAATCGCGAGCGGCGAATTAACACTGATCGTCGTCAAACCAGTGAAATAGGCCAAGATTGGTACCATGCCAATAAATACGAGCTCCGCCCAAAATAGGTATTGCTGAATCGCAACACTCGCATGGTGTGCAATCACCCTTAACAACGGCAAGGTGACAAAGAAGCCCAACAGCTCATACAAAATGTCATAAAAGCCCACGGGCGCTTGGGCTAACGCGGTTAAAAAGCCGGCAATGTTAAAACTATTTAAACTGCCTTGGGTCACCAAGTCTTCAAGATAGAAGGCCAGTGAGAATAAGGTAATTCCGCCTATTATCCATAAGACTCGGCGAATCAACTGTGGCACGGTCAATGCCGTGCGCCGCAATTGATAGGCGCCCAGGGCCATCAACAATAAGTTGGGGCCCGCTGCCGTTATTAATGCAATGACGAGCTGCGGATAGAACCAGATACTTTGTGGTTGGTGGCTAAAACTAAATACCGCGTTCATCCCGGTATCACCGAATAGAATTAACATCAGGGCGATGATCAGGATCAACCGCTGGACCCGATAAGCCTGTTGATGATTCATCGGCACGACGCCCCCCTTCGAATAACGACAGGTTGGTCAAATGCGGGGCCGACTGCCGTTTGATAATTTGGTAAATCAGCGAATAACATCAGAATAAAGACGTTATACGTTACTTCTAAGAAGTGCTGATCAAACATACTACTGATGGCAATGGCCACAAAGATTACCGGCAACAAATAATCGTGTTGCCGCGTACGTTGATACAAAAACCAGGTCATACCGATAATTATAATCAGCGTTAATAGTAATCCGTATGAAATCAACATATTTAAGAATGACGAGTCAATGAAGAAATACGTTGCATCACCAACACCATTGGTAAACGTTTCAAACCGATCGCCGCCCCAACCATTAATTGGAATCGGGGCTTGGCCGAATAATTTAACGCCATATGCTAATAACGCGTTATTCCCTAGCGCGAGTCGCGTGGACAAGGTATTATTGAGCGCTACCAGCAACCGGTCTTGATAATTAAAAATATTCGACAACCCAATAATTAGCCCACTAGCAAGTGGTAACATCAAAAAGCTATACCGAATCATCGGCCGAAGCCACCGAAGCTGACGGCGATAGATATAGACCAAGTACAAGCTGATCAAAACGAGTAAAGCAATCACATCCGTCATCGTTTTCGTAAACTGGTAAATCATTGCCAGGCCAAACAACACGGGTAATAGCGCTACTAATCGAAAACGACGGGCCAATAAATACAAATACGCCGCACACAGATAGAAAATATGGGCCGCAAAATCAGTGGTATACACGACACCAAACGACTGACGTAACCCATCGGCAGTTGCAAACGTAATATTTTTAATCAGTCCGACTTCCGCAGCAACTAGCGCTAACAAGAGAATCGTCCCCACGACGCCCAGATAAACTTGAATGATCTGCCGAAACGAAACTTCCCGGGCTGCAATCACCAACATGATTGTCGGCATCAAATAATGCGCACCCGATGTGAGTGTCACGACAGTCACCAGTACAAGTAAACTGACTTCTCCAATAATTTGGCCGGGGGTCAAGGTATCTAAGCAAACCACGAGGCCCAGTAATGCGGCCAAAGTCGCTAATTCAATCAAAACGCCCACTCGATGCGGTATCATCTCGTTAAAGGTCGTCGTCTGTAGTGTGACTGAGGCTAAGTAGATTCCGAAGATAATCAGATAGAGCACATTACGGTGCTGCTGCATACTTGCTCCCCTACGTCTCATCATCGTGCCGCCCCCAACCCTGACCATATTTCACGAGGTACGGACTCAGCAACGCCAAGCCGCCCCCAACAACTAATATTAACTTCCAAAGCGCCCCGCGAATCACGTTCGTCTCACGCGTTACGGTACGTTTAACTGTCTTCACTCGATAATTTTTTAAGCCCGTCAGATTAGCTTTAATCGCCACATTGAACGCCTGAACATTCTGCTGGGCCACTTGCCGTGAACTACTCGTTGCTGTCACTCGCAAGACCGGTCGCCGCGCAACTGGTGCCGCTTGGACCGACTCACTCAGTTCCTGAATCGGTTGCCAAATGCCATAATGCGCATAGGCATAAGTGCTGGCTCGAGTCAGCACTGCACTCTGGTGTGGCATCACGTTGAACTGCGTGATAGCTTTGATATCCTGGCGTCGCTGACGTTTTAGACGGGCTGTTGACAGCCCTGAACGCGGCGTTTGCGCAATCTGAATATCAACAGATGCTTGATACACCGGCTTAGGTAGCCATCGATTGCCCGCCCATCCAAGGCCGACGCTTAGCATAATGATCAGCAATTCGAGCGGCAACCACCGCCACGCTAGACTAAAGCGTTCCTTTGGCTGTACCTTCATGTGCCTCACTCACTCCCACGTAGACTAATTTGAAATTGGCTCCAGAGATAATCAGTGACCAATAGATGCTGCTGCCCCACTGCTTTAAATCGCCGATCAAGTAACCGATAACGTGGCTGTTTCTGAACTTTTTCAGCTGTCGTCAAGTCAAATATTAACCGGTAGCGATGCTTGGTGGTCGGTATCAAATTCACCGCGGTCACTCGTTGTGACTGCGCATGATTTAGCTTAACGCGACCAACCAACCTGACCGGACGCGTCAACCGATTGGCACGATAAATGGCCAACTGCGTACCGCGCTGACGAAACAGGTATAAGTGTTGATCAATCAAGCTCATTCCAGCGACTTGGCGCGCTGGGAGCTTTCCTAGTTGTAACGCGTGCCAAGCTTTGATCCGTCCAGTCTTCGTGAGCTGTCCATAATAGAGTTTGGCGCGACTGCTTTGGCGATCAATGCCGCGAACCATAACAACCGCTGAACGAGTCGTACCTGGAAAGACGGCCTGAACCCGACCTTGCTTAAAATCAGCCCCGTTAAAGTTCAACCGTTGATGTTGCCAATCTTTAAAATTAGTCGTCCAGTAACGGTCTTGCCCATCTATCAACGTCAAGCGGCCATTCGCGTACCAGACACTCGGCCGTGACAATTGCACATGCGGATAACTAATGGGTAGTTTCGTCCATATCCGGCCGTCTTGGCTGGTACTGATACGACCGTACGTTGTCGCATCACCTCGCTGCTGTCGATTTTGAAAGACCGGCGTGGCGGTATTCTGAGTACCGGCTTGTAAATACCGTGCTTGACGTAGCGTCTTGCGTAGCTCCGCCGTCGTCTGTGCAGAACGATACTTTAGATGCACTGTTTGATTACGGCGCGGCAACAAAGTCGACAATGGATCGCGAGTCGTTAAGACATAGCCATTAATGCCAGATTGAAATAAATTGCGGTGATTGACCTTACCTACTAAGGTAATTGGTCCGGGTGAAATAATCGGCGTCCCATTTTGATCAGTTTGATAAATCCGCGTGACCGTGTCTTGACCGCGCTGAATACTCAGGGCGTAGCAAGCATATCCCAATAATAGTGCGAGCAATGCTAGGCTCCCCCACACAATTGCTAGCCGTTTTCTCATCTTCAATCATCACACATTCTTTTATTTGGTCGTTGCAAATTCCGACGCGACTGTCACTAAGGCCGCGTGAATCACTTGGTGCATGTCATAGTAGCGATACTGGCCTAGTCGACCACCAAAGATGACTTGGGGTTCAGCCGCGGCGAGCTTCGCATACTGTTTGTAGAGCGTATTGTTGGTTTGATTATTGACCGGATAATACGGCTCGTCACCCCGCTGCCAGTTCGCTGGAAATTCACGTGTAATTACAGTTTGATCCGCATCGCCCTTACCGAACTCAAAGTGTTTGTGTTCGATAACACGGGTATACGGCGTCTCAGCATCAGTGTAATTGACTACGGCATTACCTTGATAATTATCCACGGGCACGGTTTCAGTCTCAAAACGTAGTGAACGGTAGGCTAATTCCCCTAACTGATATTCAAAGAATTGGTCAATCATCCCGGTAAAGACGACTTTCGGGTATTGGGCAAGATACTCAGCCTTATGCGCAAAGAAGTCGGTGTTCGTTTCCACGGTAATTTCAGGATGAGCTAACATCTTCTCAACAATCTGCGTATAACCACCGATGGGAATACCTTGATAAGTATCGTTAAAGTAATTGTTATCGTAAGTGTAGCGTACCGGTAACCGCCGAATAATGAACGCTGGTAAATCCGTAGCCTTTTGTCCCCACTGCTTTTCCGTATAACCCTTGATCAGCTTTTCGTAAATATCGGTCCCAATCAACGCAATTGCTTGTTCCTCCAAGTTGCGTGGTTGGTGATCACCGAGATTCGCCGCCGCGCGTTGTTCCGCAATCTTAGCGGCTGCTTCTGCCGGTGTCCGAACGCCCCAGAGTTCACTGAACGTATTCATGTTGAACGGCAGGTTGTACATGTGACCCTTGTAATTAGCGACTGGGCTATTCGTATAACGGTTAAATTCCGCAAATTGATTAACGTAATCCCAAATTTCACGATCCGAAGTGTGGAAGATATGAGCCCCGTATTGGTGGACTTGAATCCCCGCCACTTCCTTAGTGTAGATATTACCAGCAATGTGGTCGCGCTTTTCAATCACTTTGACCCGTTTACCGCGTAAGGCTGCTTCATGAGCAAAGACGGCACCAAATAGTCCCGCACCAACTACCAAATAATCGTATTGTTCGTTCATGTGAATTCCCCCAAAATTAACTTGTTCTTGGTGAATTATAACAAACATTACGTGATAAACAATCGCTCAACATACGGATATAATGGGTTTTAATCAAATATTGGGGCTTGCTAAATTAAGTTTACTATCTAAATAACAAATAATATTATGATTACCGGTTTCAACCATTGCGACTAAATACAAGCAATCATCTGAATGCTTTCTGGTGGTCACTGGTCAAAAGACCAATAAACGTTGCTGTAAAAACAGTAAAATTATCCATTCGAATTACAAAATAAATCTAAAAATTAAATTTTGCTTTTCCGTCTAAAATGTCACCAAAACACAAAACTAGTTGTGCCAAGAAGTTTTTTCTCAGCACAACTAGCTTTTAATTCGTTGTTAATAATGATGAAGCTGATGTCCAAAATTGAGTCGGCCTGGTTTAGTAATCTGACCTTAAATTGCAATAATCACTGGTTTCGCCTGTATACGGTTCCCATGTCATCAGACAGCTCACGATCAGGCCCACACTAAAACTTCTGTCCCGGCATGAAGTTGGGATTCAAGCCCTCACGCTCGCGACTCGCATCACGTAACGCCTCCAAGTAAACTCTGATAACCATTTTGCGATAGCCACGATAAAACGGTCCACAGAGTTTAATGGCCAATCGGGCGTAGAATCCAAGCAACCATCCGAGACTGACCAATGAGTTTGCACGCCACCGCTTGATCGTAATCAAGCGATTGCGTTGCCCGTAATAGAGTCGCCAATCGGGTACGAATTTAGACTTGAAGTCCAGGGACGGTAAAGCCGTCTTGTGAATTAATTTAGCCGCACTCACGTTGACCGGTCGACTTAGCTTGGCCGTCCGTACCGCGTACTCACAGTCATCCCACCAGATAAAGTAGCCAGCGTCTGCCACCCCCACTTGCTTGATCACGGCCACACTCATGAAAACGCCGCAGAAAGTGTACTGGTCAAACTCAAAATTACCGTGATATTCACGTTCAGGGACCGCCTGCGCTTGAAAGGTACTCCAGTTGGTGAACCGGTTCCGCTGATCCGCTTGCAAACGGCCATCCTCAATATACACACTCCCCGTCAGGATTTGGCGATTTGGATGATCTTGCTGATAAGCAATTAGTTTTTCAAAATAGTCTGGTTCAAAAATTGCATCATCATCGGACATTGAAACCCAATCCAAGTTCGGATCCGCCGCCACAATCTGCATCCCCCGAGCAAAGCCCCCAGCACCACCGATATTTTTGGTCAAATACCGGTAATCAACACTTGGATTAGCCAAAATATCAGCTGTTTGTAATTCAGCTTTTGTACCATCCGTCGAATGATTATCAATAATAATAATTTTCGCGGGTGGGACCGTCTGATTCAGTAGTGCCGTAATTGATTCGATTAGTAATTGTTTGCGGTTGAAAGTTACCACAATCGCCCCATATTGCATGTTTGTCCACTCCTTGTCTTAGCCTAACGTCCTTTATGGTAAATAATCTTGATTGCGCCCAAGCCGGTCATGCCAACCATCACGGTAACCTTGAACATACGCTTTTATCAGTGGCTCCGCTTGGCCCCATCTATCCCGAAAAAGCAAGATGGCGAATAATTTGCGCGCTAAAAAGCGACGGGCATACCAGCAGGTAACCCGAGTTTGCCCACGGTGTTTGAATAATGATGCCAGCCGATTACGCATCACGTAATATTCCTTCCACGGCGCTATAGCAGTACGAGTATACGTCGTTTTGTGTAGGACCAACGCGTCGTGGACATTTAGAAACTGACCATACTTGCGAGCCCGGAGCGCATATTCAAAGTCATCAAACCGAATAAAGTAATCCTGTTCAGGTAGCCCAATTCGTTCAACAATGCCGCGACTCATTAAGATACCCACAAACGAAAAAATATCATACTTAAAGTCCTGCGCATAGTCGGCTTCGGCTATGGGCTTAACCGTCAGTGTTTGCGAATTGGTAATCATTTCACGATGCATCGCATCATGGTGTCCATTTGGTAATAACACCGATCCTGAAAATACGCCTTGTTGCGGCTGAGTCACAATCGCTCGCCGCATCGCCGCAAAGTAGCCGGTCTGAAAAATCGCATCATCATCAGAAATCGAGATCCAATCACAGTCAGTCTGCAATGCTAGCCGGATTCCAGTTGCAAAACCAGCGGAACCACCAAGATTTTGCTGACAACGAACGTAAACCAAGTGTTGATCATCAAAGTCAAATTGTTGCTGAATAAACGCCTCCGTCCCATCCGTCGATGCGTTATCGATGACGAAGACATATTCTGGCGCTTCCGGCTGCGTCAAGACACTCTCAATAGCCTCCGCAAGTAGCGCTTTACGATTAAAAGTCACAATCACACACGCAATTTTTGTCATAAGCTTCCCCCAAATTGTTATGATCACTTAAAACTAATCCGAATTAGTCAGTTAAGCTGACTAGCCGTTTCAAGTAATTTTTCATTATACTAGTCTAGTTTGATTATAGCTAGACGTGGTGGTTAGGATAAAATATTTAAACCTGATTTTTAAGGGGATTAAACGTATTTGGAGGTTAGTTTGGAAAGATGCCTATCATTAACTGTGTCGTTATCAAAAACATGCCTTGATTTCAGAGTAATTTAAAAACACATCACAAAATTAGTTACCGAAGCTAATTTTGTGATGCACACTTTCTTAATTCTTTTTGATTTTCTATGCAATCCAGTCGTCGAATACATCCATCAATTCTCTTTCCTCAGGATAATCAAGATAAATAATTAACCTCGACCCTATACTTCAGTAGGCAAATCAATTGATCATACTGCTTAATCATTTAAATCAATCGTAATTGTTCACCCTCTAAATTTAAAAACTCATGGAACCTTAGAATTAAAATCTTACAATTTGTGTATGAATCTTGAGGCATATATTCAATAAAAGTATTCATATCTTCAGGATAGCCTTGGTTGTCATAAAATTTTTCAATTTCATCCAATAATTTCTTGTCATCAGTTACTTCATCATTGAGCTTGGACAGATAGACAAACCTAAGTTTTCTATTCTCTAGTTTATACTCATCATTGTTTTTTTCAGATACTAAGTTAAAATGACACTTTATTTCAAATAATATTCGTGATGAGTCCTCGTCTTCAACTCCCCATGCCAGTTGATTGATAAATTCATCATTAATTCCGCCTTCCATTGGTTCAACAGCATAATCTGAAATAGCTTGAATGGTAAAATACGCCATTTCCATGCCAACATAAATTGTTTCCCAATTATAGGCTAACCTTTTTGCTCTCAAATCTTTTAACGTTATTAAATTCATAATAAGTTCCTTTATTTGTCGTGTGTTTAGTTAGACCTCAAAGTTGTTTGGCCTCTAATAATAAATCTTCGATGACTTGCGTTTAACTAAGTTCCTAGCCGCACAGTTCATCGTCATATTTAGTTGATTGAACATCTTTTTACCCAGTGACCTTCCTCATAACTTTCTTAACAGTTGCCAAAACATTCGCACCTTTGTTAACTTAGCAAATTTATAACATGTTCGGGATCATTCAGTATTCTTCCTGATAGCAACATCATTGGGCCCACCTCTACACCTAATTTAGTCACTACATTAATTACTATATCACTACCTGTAATCGTCCTAATATTTAGAATATGCTAGGTTCATCAATATTCTAAAAACCAACCGATATCTGGCAAATGGTTTTCGTCGAATATCGGTTGGTTTATCTGATTAATTGATATTGCCTATTCGCATGATGCTTAATCTAAATTAATCAGCCATAGTAAATTAGACTAACCAGCAAGGCTACTGACCAATAACAACACTAGTTCCTGTGTCATATTTTCCACCATCATGGCTATAACTGACCATCCAGATTAACATATATCCGGACCTTTATCTCAGTTTGTTTTTTACTCTAATTCTCCTTCTACTATATCTAGCAAAAAATCACCAAAACTATTATATAAGACTTCATTTTTTTGAACGCTTTCAGCAAATCCTGGAAAATAGGAAGTAATTTTAGGCTCTTGATTTGTATTTAATTCTCTATAATTTAAACAAAGAATTTCACCCATCTCTGTATTATAAATCATCACTAAGTTTGTGGGCATCTTTACCACCCTACGTTCATCCAAAGTTGCCCAAACTGCATCGGGAACTCCTGAATTTTCAAAATCCTCAGTAAAAACACCATAGATTTCAGCTGCACCGAATGTTAAGGCGCCATATTCCAATAAGAACTTCCTATAATCAGACGGAAACTGTACACCTAGTTTTGTTTCTCCCATTGCTATTAATTCACTTGAAGCCCCACCAAAATGATCTACTAAATCTTTGTTTTCATGTATTAAAATTTTTGCTTGGCTATAACTGCTCACTATGCAATCTCCATTTGTTTATAATCCTTTGCACTATTCTTCTAGGAATTCCTTTTTCAACTTTCCTGGCTGACGTTTATTCAATTCTTCAGTCGTTCCTTTATTGCTGTCCTAACAATCTTCCATATGATTAAACTACCCGAATTTTTCAGCAATTCATGGTGATACTTCAACATCAACCACATTTTTATAAGGTTGCACTTGCTTTGGCAATTCAGTAGGTTAATTTCTCGTCTGCTTCATGGTTATCTTTATGATAGTTTTAAATTAGAGAGCTTGTTCCCTTAAATATGAATTAACTTGATCTCTATTTGCTGGAAGTATTTCTTCATCAGTCTGAACAAATTTTCCATCTATTTCAGTAGACAAACACTCATCACAAAACTTAATAAGCTTCTCTCTACCAATTGATGATGCTAATCTTAAATTACTATCGTGACAAATTGGACAAATTTCGTCTATCATATAACCACTTAAATCCCATATTAGCAACGAAACTTGTCTACAGATATTTTCTTTATCCAACCCTTGCTCTATCAGATTTCTATAATATGAGATACCAATTTCAAAGTTATTATCAGAATGTCCCAAAATAAAATACTTTGCTTCAAATTTTTCCATTGCTTCTAAATAATCTTTAGATACATACTTCGTAAATTCATAGTGATATCTATTTATAAAAAGTATCAGCTCATCAAAAAAAATACTCAAACTTACATTTTGAAAATTCTCATAAACAGTTAGAATTTTTTGATTCATTTTTCCTCCCATAATTTGAAACAAGATATGCCGTAATGATATCGCCCACTTTATTGGCGATGACTTTTATCCAAGTTGTTGATCATTCACCTAAACTAGGTTCAAATCTCCAACAATTTTCCCGGATTCACAATTCTTTCACCTAGTTCTTTGACAGATATCTTGATAACCGGCTCAAATTGTAAAATTTTTCCACTTATATTTCGCTAATAGTAAACTATCCTGCATTTTTTGACGAATTAATGGAACTGCCTCTTCAAACGTAATTCCATTAAAAAAGCAATATTTCGAATATTATCGTATAAGTAATTGTCAAATTTACAATTTTCTGTCTTTACTTTAAAGTAATTATAAATATCATTTAACTAGATCTGAGCAATTTAAATCACGTCGCCGGGAACACTAGTTACACTAACTTACTGATTGATATTACTTATTAAATTGATACTTTTCTAAAACAGATCAGTTATTATAACTGACAACAACCTACTGAATAATGCTGGCCTATGTATCATATTTTGCCCTAATTATGGCGAAAGCATACACTAGTTTGTCTTCGCCTAGCATCTAATTAATCGGTATATTTATTAAATCAGACAATTGCTATGCCAACTATACAACATGCTTATTTATTTTGTAGTCTTAGTTAACAAGATAAACTTTAAAGACTCTAGTTTTGCCTCCCACTACAAACTTCAAAACATCCTTCTCCCAAAACGGCAAAATATCATCTTTAAAAAGTTCAATCGAGTCCTTTCTCGCTTTAGAATCTTTTCTTAAAAAGGAACTATAATCATCAATAATCACGCAAATTCGTCGATTAGGTATCCAACTTAGATCTTTCATCCAATCCGCGTAAGCATCCCACCCTTGATAGTCAGGCATGGAGAACTTTTCGCCCATAAAGTCAAGGAAACTTCGCTTTGTTTGAATTTTTGCTCCTGGAACTTCTACCATATAATAATTCAACGTTTTCATCCGATTTCTGAGTTTTTTAATATCAATACTATTAATATATGAAATCACATTATTTTCCACGATTATTACCTCGCTTCACTTTAATAAAAGCAGCATGGTAGTCATTCGGACAGTATATCTGCTCGTCACTACTTTTGATAATCAGTTCCCATTCCTACTTTGATTTAGCCTCCAGTTATTAATCTCAAATTTTTTTGCACTTTTTACTAATTACCCATTACAATCCCCATGGGTAATTAAAAATAACCTTTCCCATACCTTGCGCCATCAGTAGGTTTCATACCTTTGCATATTAATACTTAGGCAGCTGTGACCTAGTACAATAGCATCACTTGACCGATTGTTCATATATTTGACTTTTTTTATAAGCCTCTGCAATCTTAAATTGATGATTCAAAGTTCAGACTATTCAAACCGTACCTTCCAAACGCAAACTTTTCTTACTGGTAATAGCGTATTTTT
Source organism: Lactiplantibacillus plantarum (assembly GCF_014131735.1). Lineage (NCBI taxonomy): Bacteria > Bacillati > Bacillota > Bacilli > Lactobacillales > Lactobacillaceae > Lactiplantibacillus > Lactiplantibacillus plantarum. The sequence goes on along the minus strand of NZ_CP039121.1, from coordinate 1,162,985 downwards.
CGGCACTGTTTTACGCTTTGATTAGAAAAATTCCGAGCGCATTACTTTTACTGATGTTCTGAAATCCAAACGGACTATTTATTACTGAATCAATATTTCCAAACAACATGACATGAATAAAAGTAATCATTAAACTAGCAAACAACCTTCGAATGGCTACAATCGCTTTCCTTTTAAACTTTCATTCATTCTTCACCACTCTCAAATTCCTTTACAATATCTAAAAAATCACCATCTACAAATGTTTTTTGCGCATATTCAATTTTTTAAAATAAGGGATTCCATTTGGCTTACCAACTTCAATTACGACAATGCGCGGCAATTACAGCACTAACTTCAGCCATATGTTTTATTAAAAGAACTTTGACTACCATATTCTTATATAGATTTTAATACCCATCACCTATATAAGATAAAAGATTTTTTGGAAGACAATTTTAGTGAAAACATTGCATATATTAAATGCTATAAATCTATTTATCTTCAAACTTCACCGAAAAAACTTTGCCAAAAGTCACACATAATTCGACACTTTCGCTACTAATAAAGTATAATTGGTCTTCATTTTTTCTTAATTCAGAAATATTGTCTAGCTCAATGGATAATATATCTTCGTCTTTATAACTCAAAAAAACATTACATTTCATTTCATACGAATATATGAACAACGTTAATTTAAAATCGCCGATTGCTCTTCTATATAAAACTTCTCCGTCACCCATTTCTCCCGTTAAACTTTCAGCCTCTGACCAAAATAACTCTAGCAAATCCAAATTATTATATTTTGTAAACAATTTTGAACCTCTCCTATTTAGGAATGATAGTAACAACACCAGCTTTATCGAGAAACTGATATTTGGCAATTCATGACAAGCATCATTTTTTGATTCTCTTAATCAAAATGGATTAAGAATCCTACGTTTTTTCCGAGACAAATAGACCATAGTAAATTAGATCAAATAGCAAGCTACTAACTAATACCGATACTGATCCATACGTCATACAATGCATCGTCATGGCCAAGACAATTTGCGTATTTTTCCAACAAGAAGCGCCAATGGGACTACCATCCAAACAATTTGAATAGTTTCCCTCTTTCAATTAATTTTTAATTATCTTCAATATAATCTTCCGCATCATCAATAAAGGATGTTAATTTCAAATCAGGATACTTTTTATCTAATTTTCTCAAACAAGATATAAACTTCTTACTTTGTAAATTCTCAGAAACATAGTCAAAAACAGAACTAATCAATAATACATCATCTTCAGAGCAATTCATCAAGTACTTAATTGCTTCATCCTCATTCTTTGATAAAATATTTGTTAATTCTTCCCAGCTTCGTTCCAGTCCAAAATCATCATCTTGATTTATACGTCTTCGTTTTTTAAGTTTTCTTCGGACTTCATCTGAAATACTCATAAACTTACCTCCTTCTAATTATATACCAAATTAAGGCTGTCCAGTTTTATGGCAGCCATGATTGCCGGGTACACTTGCGTTTAGGAGTTTTTTTACGCAAAACTACGTTATCAATCTTAACATTGTTTAGACAATCTTTCGTTATTCATTTCTACCCCACTTTCTTAAAAAGTCATTATTATCTTGTCTATATTCTCTCATTTTATTCTTAAGATCATATTTTTCTTCTTAGCTTCATTGGCTTACCTGGGAGTTATAACTGAGTTTTTAAACTAAAACGGCACAAAGCACAAGATCTTTCAAGAATGGTCGATCCACACCTGACAAGTGTGATTGCCGCCGTGATCAATCCAGCAAAAGTTAATCCCAATATGTGTTGTTTCTTCCCTCATAACTCAACTTGTCTAAACTTTTCTATAAAAATAACCGATACTCGGCAATTAATCCTTGTCGAATATCGGTTATCTTAATCTGACTAACTCATATTACTTATTGACGCAGTGCTTCCCCCAGCAAATACGCCATAGTAAATCAAACTGAATAACAAGCTACCGACTAATGACGATACTAGCCCATGTGTCGTAGTTTGTGTCATCACAGCTAAGATTGCTCGAACGGCAAAGTAAGCTACTGGAATAACAGTGCCAACAAAATTAGATTGATTCCTTTTTCCTAGTAAATAACTCCAGTATCCTAAACCTAGCGTAACCACTAATAGCAATAAACCAATTATTAAAATAATGAACACCGTACCCCTCTTCTGAATATGTGTATGACACACTATATTTTATATAAACTAGTAAATACCGCTTTAATAGTCAAGATACAGGTTTCCACTGTTAAGACTGTTGACTTGTATCAAATCTAACCGCGAATACTCAAACATAAAACTCTCCATCGACTCATAACCTGGTACGTTCTTCTGACTAATATAATAAATATCCTGCTCTGCCTCGACTTCCAAGAACAATCTAACACCTATTTTCACATTAGCCTTAAGAATATTAAATTTTCTCCATTTACCAACATGCCTTTGCTTCATACTACCAAACAAAGCCAACTTACAGTCATATGTTTTACCAATCTCCATAAACTCAAAAGTCTCACCTTCATTTATTAGGTCTGAGTCATCAAAAACCTTTTCAACCGTATTCGTCTCGGTATTCTGAAGCATCAAATTCCTCGTGACAGCAGCAGCATCTATTGATAGCAACTTATACACTATATTCACTCCTCGTATTACTTATTCTCACATTGGATAAAACGATACGACGAAGCCGTTGTCCCCATATGCGACTCGATATACTTTTCCATTAATGCGATAGTCCACATATAGATTTTTTTACTAACGCCCATTTTATTGTCTTTGATCTTAAAGTTTTATCTAACAACTTAGGAATATTTTCTTTGTCCGCACCTCTATCAACAAAATTGGCTTCATGATTCTTTTTAACATATGTTTCAGTCCAGCATGATCATTTTCCTTAACGTTAATGATTCAAAGTTTCCCCGCCTCTTTTAAATTTCCAACCAAAGTGTTCCAGTCCTCATCATTAAAATTGGCTATTTGCGCCCCAACTATATCATTCTCACTATTTAAAAAAGCAAAAAAGTGATTTGAAATCATAATCATGGAAGAAATTTCTTCATTATCAAGTATAAAGAATATTTTTTTCTCCCCCATATAAAATTCAAAACTACTATTGTTAGTAATGACAGCCTCATATTCAAACTCATATATGTCAATAATAGGGTTAGCTTTGGATATGCTTCCATTAAAAATAAAATCACCGTTTTGAATATCATTGATAGAAGTAACTGTTACATTCACAATTTTCTTACTAACTGAATTAATTTTAAATTCAATAAAAGAATATTCCTTATTAATAAATCTATAGTAATAAAGCCCTTCTTCTTCCAAATCGTTTTCCGGAAAACTAATTGACACTGGCACATAGTAGTCTATTTCTATTTTCTCTTTAGAAACATTATTTTCAAACTCTTCTATTTTCATATTTTCCTCTTTATTTTAAGGTATATATTGAGTATATTTTAGACCGGTAGTTAGTCCGCCTTTCTTGGAGAACTAAAAAACAATTTCTAGTTTGCAATCTTGATTAATACTTCATAAATCTACCTGATTGCCAACAAGTCTGTCATAGAACTAGTAGCCCAATACATTATTTCAAAAAGATTATCTGTTACATTATACTTATTTTCAGTTTCTCGCTCACTATACACAAAATAATACCTCTGACCATCCGAATAAATATAAAAACCATCTTCACACACTTCTATGATTATTTGTTACAAAATTTTACGCTTAATAACATTAATATTTTTCAGTCTGGGAATTCTTTCTAATATATAACTTCCGTTGATATTTTAAACATTAACTCTTATTTTGTTATTAACTCAATATATTCCCCTTCAACAAGTCCTTCAATAGACATGGAAAGGTTATTTTAAATTTTCTCAAATAGCATAATAAAAGGTCCCTTAAAATTGACAAATTAATTATATTATTTCATCTGACAACCTTAGAAGGACTGTAGCTATTTCTCGTTGAATATCATTTATTTTATCTGACTAATTCCTATATTTATTAGCCCGTCACTTACCTCAAATAAATAAATTGAATGACAAGCTACCGACCATAACGATACTAGTTCATGCGTCATCACAGCTAAAGAAGCAAGCTGTTGGGATGAATGATAATGCCAACAAAATTGGATTAATTCTTTTTTCCTAACAAAAAGTTCCAGCACTTCAAGTCTAAAGTACCCATCAACAATAATCCAATAACCACAATAACTAGCACTAATTTATCCGCCAAAATGGTTGTTTTTAATGACATTGTCACTTACTCCATTACTTGGTGAACTGCCGTTAACCAATTCTGCCAAACCTCAGTCTGAATACGTTGGCTGTGTGGCAGATACGCTGCCTTCCAGAGATTACAACTCAATTTACGTACAGGATGCGTATGCAGTGCATTATCCGGAAATTCAATTTCAAAATAATCCTTTATCATTAAAAACACTTTTAAAATATCAAGTAATGTTTTATTACCTGAACTCTCCGAAAATCCCTCTTTCCAATAGCGATATTCTTCATTATTTTCACTAATAACTCTATTTTGCTGCAAAAAATTACCCAATTCACTATCATCACTAACCTGATAATAATGCTGTAAAAATTTCACAAACGCATAATACGACTGTGTCAAGTCCACCTTTTCCAGACTGGTCCCCATCGGAATTTCTGGTCGTGGCGCTGGCAAAACCTTGGCGCTTGGAAATTGATTTTTCCGAAAACCCTTTTCCTTTGGATTAGGCAATGATTGCCCCGTTTTAAGAAAGGGCGATTCATTGACTGGCACAACATTAGGATTCGTAATCCAATTAACAGCTGCGACCCAATTTTGCCACACGGGTTCCTGATTTCGTTGAGATTCTGTCATCTCACAAATTATTCTAATGTTATACGTCAAGCTTCCTGATACTGGTGTCGTTTCTGCGATATCCGGCAAATATTCATTCACAAACTGCTTGACGGCTTGAAAGCTCTCAAACACAGTGTGATTTTCGTTGCTCACGTCGCTAAAGAAAGCATGCCAGTCTTCCGCAATTGCCTGATCAAACAATTCCCCATCATCACTCCAAAGTGTGACACTCCCCAATAGACTTCCAAGATCATCGTCTTTACTAGCCCAATAGTAGGATTCCAAAAACTCAGACATTGAAAAGTAACTTTCCTGTTCACTTAATCTTTTTGTCAAGGTAACTTCACTCCATTCTTGATATACCAAGAAACTTTATGCATTCCATCTTTCATAACAGGAGCTGGTCGACTGTTAATACCACCATCAGTTATTTTACCATCGCGGACTCTAACCCAAATTTGCTTATGTGTTTTAGTAGTCTCCGCATACCAATCATTACCATGGGTATCCATACGTTTAAAATTAGATTTACGCCGCACGACTCTATGCAAAGTCTCATCGTGTTCCTGTGACCAAGTTGTAACCGGTAGCGGCATCTTTCCCTGTAATTATGGTTAAATATCATTATACCCAACTAGATCCGTTAGAAATGAAATGATACCCTTTATTAATACCGGTAACAGTCTAAAAAGTCCAGAACGCGCAATTTCATCAACGTTCTGGATCTTCAACCGAATTATTTCGTTTGCTTCTGCTTACTGAATCGTTGTCGTCCCCAAACAAACAGCAGGACATAAATAACGATAATCACCAAATTATAAACTAAACTAATTATCAGTTTCCGAACGCCTTTACCCGGTACCAGTACAAAGACTAATCAGACAATAAAGTAACCAACTGGTATAACACTACCGACTAATGACAATATTAGTCCATGTGTCGTAGTTTGTGTCATCACAGCTAAAATTGCCCGAACGACAAAGTAAGCTATTGGAATGATAGTGCCAACAAAATTAGATTGATTCCTTTTCCCAGTAAATAACTCCAGATTCTTAAGCCAACATAATGACCATTGCTAATACGCGAATAGTTGCAATAATTAACAACGATACACCCTACTAATATTGATGCTTTTTCTTAAGATGACTTCATACCGATGATAGACTCACATTTCAATCTTCAGACGTTTGTTCAACCTAACTATCCGAAATTAAGATTTTTATCTAAACTGAAGCTCAAATAAAGTATTATTTTACAATATAAACTTCAAAAATTCTTGGCTTACCGCCAACCATAATCCTGATAACATCCTTTTCCCAAAAGGGTAAAATAACATCCGTAAAACTTTCAGTTACTATTTCTTTTGCCCTGAGATCCTTATTCAAAAAAGACTCGTAATCATCTATGATTACACCAATCCTATGGTTAGGAATCCAACTCAAATCAGTCATCCAATCTGAATAAGCGTCAAAGCCTGCATAATCCGGCATTTTAAACTCTTTTCCCATAAAATTCAAATATTGTCGAGCGGTATGAATTTTATTACCAGGAACTTCAACGACAAAATAGTTCAAAGCCTTCAAATCTTTTTTCAAAGATAAAAGTTTGTTTTTATCAACATAAGAAATCGTATTTTTTTTCATTGTTATTACCCCATTTAACTTTCACAAAAGAAGCATAGTGATTATTCGTGTAATATACATGCCCTTTGCTATCTATCCAAAACCGGTTCAACATCGCTCTTACGCTGGCTATAAGCCTGACCGATTTCTGAAGCAGAACCAAAAGCAAGGTACGTTGTTTAGCTTTGGGGTATTCCCAATTTTCATTACAGAAATCCTTTTGAGATTTATTTAGTTATACACCAAAAGGGACAGTTTTACGACGAAAAGGTTATATTCCCGCGGGCGATTAAACTGGTAATCATATCTTATTTTTAAATTTTAATGCAACTGATTAATGCAACGAGCTGGGTGATTTTCTTCTGGTTGGTAATCTAAAGCGATACTCAAGGTAATTTGATTCATTTGTAATAGTCTTGCACATTAGGTATGTCTTGTCGGGATAGTTTCGTAGTGTACTAGGTGCGACCGATGCCTTTGTGGTCATGAAGATTTATATCAAACATCCAAATATCACAGAGCCTTTTTTCTACAGTTTGGCATACTGAGTGAAATCATTGAAGCTGGATCTTGATGTGACTAACAGTTATGCCAATAGTGTCCTCAAAATAACTGTTGAATATGGTGATTAAATGACATTTAGATCTTTTGCTACGAAAAATTTACAATTAAAGTGCAACAAATGATCAAAAAAAGATCCACAACCCGAGTTCTTGTGAACTATAATTACCATAACATACTTACAAGAGAGGCTCAGACCATGAGCCTATATCATCTTGACTGTGAATACCTATTGGTTAGACTAACTTTAAAATAGTCTTATCACGACATTGTCCAACGCGTTGGTTATTCTAGCACATGAGATTAGTTTCACTCTAGATATTCCGTGGTTAACGCACAACTGAATTATGAACTCAATGCTTGAATAGTCGACGACCACGAATTTTATCGCAACTTGATATCCAGGTGTTTGTCATTAATTGTATTACTCCCCAAAACAAATCGCAGAATGTTTTAATTTTGAACATAGTAACTAGAAGATCAGCTACAACACAATTTTTCGTAGGATCACTTTGAATAATCTTGTTGAAAAGCATAAAAATTTTGGTGCCCATGGGCTTGGCCGTCTACTAACACACCATGGTAAAATGCATAAAGTTACAGGGGCCATCAGGGAACTACGTGGCTGTTTTGACAATGTCCCTTCAATTCGTGAACGTTCACTTTCAACTGAAAATAGGACGCATTATAAGCATTGGTAACATTAGTCAACTGTAAATCACAACATTTACCAGCCGAACGGGTAAGTAACATCGCACAAGCTATGATGGATTGGCTGAATAGCGTCACATGCCAATATGCTCACATCCCATCGTGGGACCGAGTTTGCCAATTATCAAGACGTCATCAAAATCTTTAGAATTGCCATTTTCCTTAAATCCACACGCGCCACAACAACGTGGAACTAACAAAACCACAACAGTCTGATTTATGAATGTTTCCTTTAAAGGAAGTGATTTAAACGACCTCATTGACAAGAAATTATCGTATTCGTCACAGATTTAAACAAACGATCATGCAAGCTTTGGGAATGGCAAAGTCTAAGTGAAATTTTCTTCGGTAAAACGTTGCGCTTGACCTGACAAGTCGTCACAGAAGAGCAATTAAATTCGTTATAAACAATTCACATTATACCCTATTTTACTACTTACTAATCAACATATTACCTATGTAATTTTGGACCATACATAGTGCTGATATTACGGTTTCTGCCTGCATACAACTCTATCTCTTGAATAAATGTACAATACTTGAAATACGTAAACTGTTGTAATCTTTCGGAAAAGCAATCAAAACTGTAATATAATGAAAAAACAATAATGCAATTAGTCCAACTGTAATCGATACTAATCCTGATTCAACAATATTTATCCGTGTAAGATCCAAATTGAATTGCAATAGTGCAATTAATCCCCCTCCTGATATTAGGCTTACTAAATAAAATTTGATATACTTTCTAAAAGTTATGCCGATTGCTACACGAAACACAATCAATGGTTCCCACCAGGAATTAACAAGTAAATTAGATAACAAAGTTCCTAAAACTACTGCAGCAATACCTAAATTAGTATATTTTATTAAAAACAATGAAATGATAAAATTTGTCCCAGCTTCAACTAATGACTTGTAGCGCATCTCCCAATAAGTCCCATATGCATTCATAAAATTTAAATTGGAATATCTGAGACTTGATACAAAGAATCCAAAAATAATTAAGTACGTAAGTATTGGAGAAAGCATGTATTTTTTACCAACCCAAAAAATAATAAAAGAAGGAAAAAATAATGCTGCAGTTATAGATATAAAAAAAGCAACATAATTTACTAATTGTGAATATTGAAAGAAAATTTCTGCTTGCTTTTTCTTGGTTCCAGTAATGCGCAAGTTTCCAATAGATGCTGTAACAGCACTCAAGCCTTGATTAATTACTGTAGTAATACCATTAATAATCAATGTATAGTTTGAATATTTTCCAACTGCAGCCAACCCAATAAATCCTGATAATAAAAGATTGTCTGTACCAAAAACAACCACTCCACCTATCTTCGAAGAAATCATACCTATAACGTTTCGTTTTAAATAGCTTAATGTTTTCTTTTCAACACGTTCGGTTACTCGTTCTTTGAGATATGGATATCTCTTATTAGCCAATTTTGAAATCTGCCAATTACTTAAAACAGTAAAGACGATCTGTATGACTAAATATACATAATAAGACTTATACATAACTAAGAAAATTATCTGTATAGATTGCATCACCACATTGAAAATAAGCTGATTGAAAGAATTGATATACCCTTCCTGATTTGCAACAAAAATGGATCTTTTATAACTCCAGAAATAAGATAACACCGAGTTCAATAAATATAAAAGAAAAGCAATATAAATATTTCCGACATCGTACTTTCCAGCGATTAAGTATGGTAGAAATATTAATATAACCGCGCCACCAAACATTAATATTAGGGCAATAATATGGTAACACCTTTTATAAAGAAACATTAACGCTTTAATTTGTGGTATGTCATGTTCGCTTAAGGGTCTGTACATAGAAAATACAATTGCTGAACCTATTCCCAGTTCTGCAAATGACAATATATTCAAAAGATTTGTGAATAATCCATTTAATCCTAAATATTGCTCTCCCAATACCCTAATAAAAATGGTACGAGAAACAAATGAAAAAAGCAGGCTTAAGAATTGTCCAATTATCGCTACAGTTGAATTAATTACTGATGCTTTTCTTCTGTTCTTCACTTTTTACCTCCTCAGTATTCCAACATCAATCGAATTCGAAAATATATTATAGCAAGACTAGCCTGCCCATGTTCAAACACCATAGACAATCTGAATTTACGTAAAAAGACATCATTGAACACTTGTACCGCATAATTTTTATATTCTATTTTCCTTAACATAGATACTTGACGAATATAGTTCATTAAGAATATTAGAACATTAACGATCATTGCCGAATAAGCTTTACTGTACCCCTCTTTATGAGCCCACTCAATAAAGTCCAATTGATGATTCACCAATTTAATTCTTCCTTCATCAAAGGTCATATTCGTATTTCCATCTCGATTTTCACGATAAAAGTATCTATCCTCATCAATTATTTTACATTTTATTATATTTTGAAATGCATGCATAAAGAAAAGAATTTCTTCATGAACTTCCCCTTCAGGAAAAAAAACTCCACATAAAGTCTTTCTGCGAAAGACTTTATTCCAGACCACCGTACCTATTCTACCCAAAAACATCTCAGAAATAAAAGAATCAATCGAAACATCTCCACCGCTTAAACGTTTTTTTTGTTTCGGAAATAAATATGATATCAGGTCTGTATCATCATCAAATCTTAAAACAGCATCATATAAAAATAACGGATCGTAAATATCATCTGGATCCAGAAATGCAATTAAATCTCCAGTAGCTTTTTTTAATCCAACATTTCTTGCATGTGATTGTCCAAAATTAGCCGTTTGGATTAAAATAAATCTATCGTCATCCTGAGTATATCTTTTTGCTAACTGATAAGACATGTCAGTTGAACCGTCGTCAACCAATATTGCCTCAAAATTTGTATACTTTTGTTTTATAATACTCTCAATTGATTGACGGATATATCCTTCCACATTATAAATCGGAACAATTATAGTTACTTTTAGTGTGTTATCCATTAGTTTTTCTCTTTATCTTTTCTACTTTCAAAAATTGCGAATCTTTACTTAATAGCATTAGCAGTAGGATTCCTGAAAAAAACACAATATGATTATTAGCAATTCCAAAAAATGAAAAAATCACTAACATATTTTGCAGTACCAGAGACACTGGCTGATACATAGACCGCATAGATTTCCAGAAGTATAAATACACAACTACCAAACCAATAATGCCGATATCCAAAAAGGTAGCAAGCATTTGGTTATCCACAGTATTCTCAGTAAAGCTCTTCACTATCGCGTCATATTGATACCCTTTTCCAAAAAGATACGAAACTATATTTTGCTGATAATAATTCTCGAAAAATATCAAACCTCTAAATCTCGCACGTAGAGTTCCAAAAAAAGCACTTTGAAAAAAAGTAAGTGTGTTTAACACATTGGCTATCTCGACTGTAACTGCTTGCATTATAATACCAACAATAAAAAGAATATTTTTCATCTTGTTACTATTAACAAAACGAAGAAACATTAACAATACAAACAAAAAATATATGTTTCGAGTCAGAGTCATAATAAGTGCAATAATAAATAATGTTCCTAGAGGAAGCTTAGCATATCTATTAATTTTCAACTTGCCAAAAAACAACACTGCTAACCCTAATAATAGAAATAGACCAAGTGTCATTCCGCTATCAAATAGTCCAAATGCACGATAACCACCATTACTACCGAGAATTCCCAGAGAAGAAACATCATTTAATTGTGTACTTGCAACAGATGCATCACCATTTTGATTTACAATTGGCACAATCGATTGGCCCGTTATGTATTGAACAATTCCCAGAAGAGCATTAGGAACTGTATACACGACGATCCCCCAATACATCGCAGACAACGACAATGTAAACCTGTTATACTTAAAAATCGACAATGCCATAACAACAATTAAAATGAAGTATCCTGACATACGCCACGAAACGGGTTGTGAATTGATTCTAGATGTAATTACCAAAACAATAATCAGCACAATAAAATATAGAAAACCTGATACACTAATTTTCAAGTTATTTAAAGTAAATTCATTGGAATATGCAGCTGCAGAAATTATAAAAAAAATAATTAAAACAAACACAAATAATAGTTTAATAAAATAACCAGCTAACTGTTCATTTATCCCGATCATATCTGATAATCTTGCAATCACACTTGGCACCATTTGTATTAATATCAGAATAGTTAACACAAAACTAATAAACTTCTTCATAATATAAGTTTCCTCAAATTCTTGAGTTATTCTTTCAACAAAATTTCTTCAAATAATTTGGCACTTTTTTCAAATGTAAACTTCGAAACCTTACTTTCACCAGCGTACCCCATTCTAATACGTTTAGAGTCATTTTTAAGAAGTGTCACAATATTTCGAGCCAAAGCTTCAACATCACCGGGGCGACTCAATAGTGCTGTTTGTTCATGTATACCGAAATCATCTACTCCCCCATTTTTAGTGGATACTAAAGCTGCTCCACACGCCATGGCTTCAGTTGCTGTTAAACCCCATCCTTCAAGATAACTTGTTAATATATAGATTGACGACCTGTTATATATAAGATTTCTCAATGTATCCTCATTTACATTTTCATAATAAGTATAATAATTTGGTAGTTGGTATAGAGGCTTATGGGTTCCAAACATAATTACTTGAAGATCAGGGATATTTTTTTTTACAATTTTTAGTGCTTCAATACCAACTATTGTTCCTTTAGATGGATTTGGATGTTGAATTAAGCTCACAATATGGCTTCTGCTTTCAATAGGAACCGTAACAAAAAAATCATTTGTATCTACATAATTACGAACCAAGTACACATTAGAATCGTATTTTTTCACCTTGTTATAAAGCCATGTACTTATAACTATTTTTTTATAAGGAAGCTTCCAGGCTTGACGGACAATCTTTTTATCATAGTAAACTTTTTCATCATGCTGAATTAAATAAAAGCAGTGCGTAAAATCATCAAGTTGTTCTCCCAAGCTCAAGGCAATTCCGTAATCGAACGCTAAGAGAATCTCATTTGCCCTTTTTGATATTTTCTTCGTTGAAAAACAATAATTTACTTTGATAGTTTTATTTAATTTGAACCAATCTATATGATTTTGAAACTTTTTCCTTAACAAAAATGTCCGAAAATGTTTTATTGTTGCCAATTGATTCCATTTTCTCGCACGAAATGGCGTATCGGCAACAAATGTAATACATATCTGATGCCCCCTCTCTGCAAGATAATTGGCATATTCATATAGAATTTTTCTCCCACCAGAAGGCGTATCATCATGAAAGCGCAAAACAAAATGTATTAGCACTATTTTCCCTCCCTTCGAGTTTTTTCTATCCACTGTGCTTTACCCAAAACACCTTTAACTCCCTGTCTCATCGCTTTTTTTAGCAATAAAAACTTCTTAATTCCATTGATATTTTTAGGCATGTAATCAATGAACATCCAAAGCTGTAAGAAATAATAATTCATCCAAAATATCAAGTTATTACTTTTTAATTCTATATAACTAATATAAAGTTCATTTCTGTAAGTATATAATGGCCTATATATCTCATCAGTTGTAAAAAATGCGCCCCTATTGGTTTTTTTTATGGAATTAATTTCTTGCCATGCTATGCCCTGATCATATGACTTTGCCTCTTTATATTGGTAAATTTGATAACCATTTCTCGTAATCCTCAAAGTGAAATCTATATCATCAGAATACAAGTAAAAATCCTTATTGGGTAACCCCACCTCATCAAGCAGTTTTACTGGAAATATCAACCCGGAGTATGGAGCAGTTATCAAACGATTCACTTCAGCATATTTTCGCGGAATCATTTTGTAGTTTTTAAACAAAACATGTAGTAATGTAAATCCATTAATTGTGTTGAAGATAGAGTCAATGGTCTTTTCAAATTCTTCCGAGAATGCCAAATCACTTTGAACTTCAGGTCTAAACAATGACCAGATATGCTTGTTCTCATAAGAATATAAATGTTCCGCACAATTTAGTGCTTTGAAAGCATTGTCATCTATAATATTATCATCGTCCATAATTAAGACATTAAAATTATGCTCCGATTTATTTTTCAAATATTTCAATCCGACATAAAACCCGCCTGCAGATCCTTCATTCTTTTCATTTATTATAAGTTTCAGTTTTGGAAAAGAGCTAATTTTAGATTGCAAATCATATTCCAACCCATTTTGTACAATAATCACTTCATCTATTCGCTTATGTTTCATAATCGAATCTAACGTTTTTTTCAGCAAAGGCCATCTTTCTCCGTAAGTAACAACTACGACCTTTGTCACTAAATTTTCGAAGTCCATAGGAATTTACTTTTTCTCCTTACTCTGATTCCTTACTAACTTTAAATAAACCTCTGTTGAATTTACCATATTGTCTAATTGGAATTTTTGTCTACTAATCACATTATTAAAGGTTTCACGTGTAGCAGTATTTTGATGATGCAATACGCAGATTGAAGGATCAAATTTCGATATTAAATGCCGTTTTTTTAAATTCAAGCTCATAATTTCAGTTTCAAAATAAAAAAACGTATTTTCATCAAATGGAAACTTAACATGATCAATAAACCCTTTTGAGAAAACCAAAATTGAACCATGCAAAACAACATTTGTTGCAGGTTGTAGGTTCACGTTTGATTTTCTACTGTCTAATTTAACCTTTAAAGATCGAAGTAATAATATATTCTTTAAGCTTGCTCTAAGGGCAAATTTAAATTTACTTTGATTTAATAATTTTTTATTTTTTCTATTTATACTTAAGACTTGATCATAAGTGTAAATACCATATTTTTTAGGATTTTGGTGCACACCCGTTTCTGGGACTAAAATATCTGGGCCTAAGACATCAAAATATTCATCTGTAAAAGACTGTTGTATCTGCTGAATAAATTTTTTGTTAGTAAATTCTATATCATTATTCAATAAAACATAAAAGTCAGCATTATATCTATGTGCAAATTCATATCCAACATTACATCCTCGTGCGAAACCAAAATTTTCCTTATTTAAGAGTACATCTACACAATCAATATTAGCAAAATGCGAAAACAGTTTTTTCCCGGATTCATTTGGGGAATGATTATCAACAATAATTATCCGCTTGCTTCCATAAAGATCGTTCAAAATATGATTTACTGCGTTGAGGGTTGAATCAATTGCCATATAATGTAATATTATAAAAATTGTCATTACTGTATCCTTTTATCCTTTAAATGACTTTTTTTGTAGGCTGGTTCTTCAGACGCATAATTATTTCCATATAATTGTTTTAAATACTTGTCATACTGTTCAGGAATACGAAATTGTGTATCTTCGAAATTGACTACTTTCCCTTTTCCCCATACCTTTTGTGGGAAAAGTTCTTTATCAAATAATGAACCCGTTATAGTTCCTTTCCATGCAGTTCTACCCCAATTTTTACGATAAATTTTATCTAACTTATCGTAAACTTGATTTTGCGTGTAGAATTTCTGAATTCCTGTCCACTTAATCATCTTGATAGCCCTCTGTCGAAAACTCGAGTGAATCATTATTGTATCCTTAATATCTACGGTCCAAACAGCTCCCAAAGCACGAAGTATACCAACCCGATATTTGAAAATTTTTCTACCAATCCAAGTATTCGGTACATTATCTAATGGTAAAATATCAATTATTGAAAAACCTAAATGATTATTTTTAGGTAATCCTTCCTTAATGCGTAAATCTTCTTTGATTAAAAGTCTTGGAAAATATGCATGAATTTGGTCACCATAAGTATAACTTGCAATCCAAAAATTTTGAGACCACTCTTCTGAGAAAACTTTCAAAAGCTTTTCATAATCATCCCTAGGAACTGCAATATCCATATCATCATCCCAAGGGATAAATCCACCATATTTTACGGCTCCCATTACTGAACCACCACGTAGAAAAAAAGAAATATTATGCTCATGTGCTACCTCTCTAAATTCCTTAAGCGCCATTAATTCAATTTTTTGAATTGATGTCATAATTAAAAATTTCACTCCTTATTTTCTATATTTAATAATTTTTGCAGGAACTCCGCCCACCACACTTAATTTTGGAACATCATCCGTTACAACTGCTCCCGCGGCAATTACTGCCCCAGTATGTATCGTAACTCCATCAAGAATTGTTACCTTTGCTCCAATCCAAACATTATCCTCAATCGTTACACCTTTTCTACTTGTACCTTGATTCCTAATAATCTCTTTTTGATTCTTAAAGTTATGGTTTTCAGCATGTAATGAAAAATACGGTCCAATAATAACATCATTACCTATGCAAACTGACCCACGAATCGAAAGCATTGAATTCGCAGAAATACCTACATTATCTCCAACAATCAATTCCACACCTAAATCTTGCAGCACTCCAAATCCCTCAATCATACTATTTCTACCCAAAGTAAAATTCTTTCCAAGCTCAATATTATGCTTCACCCTGGCATCAATAAACGAGCCACTGCCAAGATTTAACGTGCCATGCGTAATAATATTTTGTGGCGAAATAACCGTTACTTTTTTGTCACGAAAAATAACACCGTATCCTTTAATACGAAATCTTAAAAACATTCCCCGTATAATCATAAATCCTCTTATTATCACCGTACTTAATAACTGTATCTGAGTCATATCCTTATCAATTAAATACTTCGACCCTTTTAATTTATATATAATATTTTCAATCAGCTTTTTTAGCATTTTTAATCACCCATTTGTAAAATCAATTTAACATTACTAGGGTCTTCTAAATAATTGTAGTTGCTATCTTGTGATGGCATATTTTTGTAGGTGACCTTTTGTATTGGAAATTCATTAAAAGCCTGCTTTATAGCTTCTGGGTTTTGCTTATCTCGCAACTGATACATTAACATCAGTGGCAAACTATTGGGAATTTTCTTAATATTGAGCATTTCCTCAGGATGATATTTTAAAACCAAGTGTAAAAATATATGAAACAAAAAATAATCAACAATATACCTGTTTTTCTTCCAGTACTTCATCAGTAATTCATATGTTTGTTTTAATACCGGCTCATTTTTGCGTGCAGATAACAACCAACTAGATAGCCAAATAGCATTTCCTGATTGACCTGGTCTCAAATTTTGAAAAAAGAATAATCCCTTATCAATTTCTTTCAGTATATCTGCCGGAACTTTTTTAATAAATACAGTAGCATCTACCCAAACACCACCATATTCAATTAAGAGATACAATCTTAACAGATCGGAAAAATGCGTGTTACTAATCAATCCTTTATTCCATTTTTCCATAACAAAATCTGGAAGATGGACATATGATGTCAAATTTTCGTTATCAATTAAAATCACTTTTCTGTTTGGAAAGTTTTTTCGAACAGACTTTATTGCTTGTTGAACTATAATAGGCGCGTTTTCTTCGCCTTGTAACCAACTCATCCAAACTATATTTCCAGTAGAAGTTTCCGTAGGACTTTCCAAAGGCTTTTCTAAACTATTTTTATACTTTTTCTCCAACTTTTTCTTTACTTTATTTCGTCTGCCCATTTGTACCAGCTCAAGGGATGTCTTATCTGTACCATTAATAAGTACGGATATACCGGTATATAAAAAGGTTCTTGAATAAAAAGACTCCTCCATAAATTTCTTCACATCGTCAGATCGCAATTTCATAAATTATCTGCACCTCATAATATTCTTTTTCTGCATTCATACACTACTTATAAAAACTAATTCAATTTCGGTTTATTAGCAGAAGCCAGCGAAGAATCAACTTTTTGAGGTCTAAAGGGTAGTCCATTTACTGCTAAACTTTGTTTAAAAAAAAGATTTACGGCTGTTGATAAATCTAATCCCATATCGTTAAATAATGCCTTTAATTTGTTCTTTTCATCTTTATTGATACGCATTGCAAACATAGTTTTTTCATCTTTACCTAGAGCCATAATTATATTTCCCTCACATATTAAGATTATTCTTTTTTTCTACTAAACTTCTATTAAACATCGATAAAGCTTCTTGCCAGGTCAAAATTTGATAACCAGTTGCTTTAGCTTTATCCAAATTCATCACTGAATGCTGTGGCCGATAAGCCTTTTGTGGGAACTGTTCAGAAGTAACTGGCGCTACTTCAACATCAGTATCCTTCAAAATTTCCTTCGCAAAGTCATACCAAGTGGCTGTATTATCGTTACTTAATTGATAGGTCCCTGAAGCGGCTTCAGTTTTCACCAGGTGGGCCATAAATTCTGCTAATGTTCGCGTCCAGGTTGGTCGTCCAAGTTGATCATTGACGACTGTCAACTTGTCATGCGTCTTTGCTAAATTCTGCATTGTGAAGACAAAGTTATGCCCAAATTCACCGAAAACCCAGCTAGTCCGAACAATATAGTAATCAGCACCGCTATGACGAACGGCTTCTTCACCAGCCCACTTAGCACGCCCGTACTCATTCTTGGGGTTGGCTGGGTCATCTTCTAAATATTCACCTTTATTGGTGCCATCAAAAATGTAGTCAGTAGAAACATAAACCAATTTAACACCCTGTTCAGCTGCTACTTGGGCTAAATTTTTTGTTCCATCAACATTGACCAGCCAATTGAGGGCTTTGCCTTCATCTTCGGCCTTATCAACTGCTGTGTAAGCCGCGCAATCATATAAGACCGCTGGTTGTAACTCTGCAATCTTAGCTTTGACTGCGTCTAAGTCTGTAATATCCAATTCTTTTTCAGTCAGCGCGTCAAATACCATCCCTTGTTCATTTAATAGTCGTTGCAACTCATGACCTAACTGACCATTGGCACCAACAATCATTACTTTAGCCATTTTTATTTTCTCTCCTAGAAAATAAGCGAACTGTCCATTGACACTCCGCCTATTTAAAACATTTGATATTTTATTGCCCGTTCTTGGCGTAGTTTGATTCAACCTTGTTCTTATCTGCTTGCCACCAGTCTTGATGGTCCGTATACCAATCAATCGTTGCTTTCAAACCAGACCGGAAGTCAGTAAACTCTGGCTGCCAACCTAATTCCGTGCGCAACTTAGTTGAATCGATTGCATAACGTAAATCATGGCCGGGACGGTCCTTAACAACATCATAGGCATCTTTAGGCTGACCCATTAATTCAAGAATCATTTCCAAGACGTCCTTATTGTTCATTTCGCCATCGGCACCAATCAGGTAGGTCTCACCAATCTTACCCTTGGTTAAAATATCCCAAACGGCCGCAGAATGGTCGTTCGTGTGAATCCAGTCACGAACGTTTTTACCACTACCATATAATTTTGGCCGAATACCACTTAAAATATTGGTAATTTGGCGTGGAATAAATTTCTCAATATATTGATAAGGACCATAATTATTTGAGCAGTTTGAAATAGTGGCTTGTAAGCCAAACGAACGCACCCAAGCCCGAACTAAGAGATCACTGCTGGCCTTAGATGAAGAGTATGGGCTGGAAGGCTTATACCGACTAGTTGGTGTAAACTTCTCGCCAACACCCTCACCATGGCCCGGTAAATCTTCCCGTAATGGTAAATCACCGTATACTTCATCAGTGGAAACATGGTGGAAGCGTTTGTTGAACTTATGTGCGGATTGAATCAGCGTATAAGTCCCAATAATATTCGTTTCGATGAATGGCCATGGATCCTTCAATGAATTATCATTGTGGCTTTCAGCGGCGTAATGGACAACCGCGTCAGTTTGTTGCATTAATTCATCAACTAAGGGCGCATCACAAATGTCACCCACAACTAATTTAACCCGGTCGCCTAGAATTTCTTCCAAGTTGGCCCGATTACCAGCATAAGTTAACTTATCTAACACGGTAATCTTGACTTCGGGATGATGATTATAAACATAGTGAACAAAGTTAGAGCCAATAAAGCCGGCACCACCGGTAACTAATAAGTTTTCCATGACGTCTCCTCAAATTTCGCCGTAAGCAAACGGATTGTTCTGTTCAAATTCTTTGAAGGTCTGTTGTTTAGCATCCTTTTCAGAAGTAATAGCTTGATCGTAGTCAATAGGCCAGTTAATGTTTAAATCTTTATCCATAAAGGTGATTCCACCATCAGCTTCAGCATTGTAGTAGTTATCACACTTGTATAAGAAATTAACATTATCAGTCAATGTCACAAAGCCATGGGCAAAGCCACGGGGGACTAACAATTGACGGTGGTTACTTTCAGAGATAATATAGCCTTCCCATTCCCCGTACGTAGGTGAGCCAGCACGAACGTCCACAATAACATCAAGCACGGCACCAGTCACCACGCGAATCAATTTAGTTTGCGCTGCCTTGCCACGTTGAAAATGCAGTCCCCGCAAAACACCCGCTTCAGCTGACAATGATTGATTATCCTGAATGAAATCAAAATCAATTCCAGCTTCTTTGAAATCACGGTCAGAGTAAGTTTCCGTAAAGAACCCGCGCTTGTCACCAAAAACTGCTGGTTCAATAATCTTAACATCTTGTAACTTAGTCGTTGTTACCTTTAATTTGCCCAAAATTTAAGCCCTCCCAATTAATCTTAATAAGTATTGACCGTAATCATTCTTCTTCAATGGTTGCGCCAATTCATACACTTTATCAGCATCGATATAGCCCATCCGATAGGCCACTTCTTCGAGACAAGCCACTTTTAGGTTCTCACGTCTTTCAACAGTTGCAATAAAACTACTTGCTTCTTGTAATGAATCATGGGTCCCAGTATCAAGCCAGGCAAAACCACGACCCATGAGTTCAACATCTAACTCATTATGTTCTAAGTAAACTTTGTTGATATCCGTAATCTCCAATTCACCACGTGGTGATGGTTGAATATTCTTCGCAATATCAACGACTTGATTATCATAAAAATACATTCCCGTGACGGCATAATTACTAGCTGGATGGTCTGGCTTTTCAACAATGGACTTTGCATGCATATTTTCATCAAAGTCAACGACACCAAACCGCTCCGGATCATTGACATGGTAACCAAAGACCGTGGCCCCCTTCGGCTTAGCGCTAGCATGTTGAAGCATCTTGGATAAGCCGCCACCATAATAAATATTATCACCTAAAATAAGGCAAACTGAGTCGTCACCAATAAAATCAGCACCCAAAATAAACGCTTCAGCCAGACCATTAGGATTTTCTTGGACTGTATAAGATAACTTCAAGCCCAAATCATGTCCATCCCCCAGTAACTCTTTGAATCTTGGTGTATCTTTTGGTGTTGAAATGATTAATATATCCCGAATACCTGCCAACATCAGTGTTGACAGTGGATAATAAATCATAGGCTTATCATAAATGGAAATTAACTGTTTTGAAATGGCCCGGGTAATTGGATATAGTCTCGTTCCCGACCCTCCAGCTAAAATAATGCCTTTCATTCATATTTCCTCCTCGTATAACACACGTACTAGACTAGTAGTTTCCACTAAATACTTTCTCGTATTTATTAATGATAATTGACCAATCGAACTGTTTAAGTATCCGATTCTTGGCTAAGAAGCTTAACCGATTTATTCCGTCACAATCTAACTGCTCAGTACGTTTGATTAAAGAACTTAAAGAACCATTGTCCTTTGTCCAGTAATATGCCCCCGACATTCCGACTTCACGATTAAACCCAACATCTAACAACAAATTAACTTTGGTACTACCTAACGCCTCTAAAAGTGAAGGATTGGTTCCCCCCACCTCATGACCATGCAAGTACGCGAACGCATTCTCACGAATAAATTTCAAGATTTGATTGTCATAAACAGTTCCCACAAACTTAATACGCTGATCATTTAAGAAATGATTTGACTTCTCCAAATCATCATAAAACTTGTCCTTTTTAACATTAGTAATAATAATCAAATCTTTGTTGGTATCAGACTTCATAAATTCTTTAATCATCGTTGCATAATTATTTTCAGGTACAAAACGACCAACGATTAAATAATAATTATTGGGCTTCACATTAAATTTTGCGTACCATTCTTTAACCTTTTGATTGCGTAAACTGACCTCAGATTTTTTAATATCAGAACCATATGCTATGTATCGAGTTTGCGGCTGATATTTTGAGTAATCTGTTTTGATGTATTTCTCAATGCTTTGACTATCACAAATTAAAAGGTCGGCATGCTTTACCATTAATTGTTCAGACAATTTCCAGTATTTGCGTACAGGAAGGCTCCATTTAGCACGTAACCATTCGTGTCCATCAGGATTAACTAGCAATTCACCATTGAACAGTTTCAATTGCTTCTTAAAGTGATTAATAAATGGTCCCATTCGACATGCCAAGACGTAAACAATTGGATGTGCAATTTTTTTCCGACGAATAATTTTCAAAGCTTCTTTAAACGCTTTAACATCATACATAATTGCTTTAGCCGGACCAATATTGGGAACATCTACATTAAAACAAGTTGCATCATTATATTCATATAAATCAGCTTTATTCTCAGATAGATCACGTCGGCAAGCTACATAGTAATGAATTCGATTTGTTTGTTTCCGGGCTGTTAATTGATCCACAAAGGATTCAAAGCCACCATATCTAGCCGGAATTCCCTTTGCGCCTACGATAAATACCTCTCTTTTTTGCACTTTCTAAAATTCCGCCCTTTCGATGATTAAAACAACTAATACAAATTGTTTAATACGCTCCATTTGGTCTAAACATGATTTTAACCGTTCTAAATATAATCCATAAATCAAATTTCAAACTGCGTTTCTGAACATAAATCAAATCCAGTCTAACCATTTCATCAAAACCAACACTATTGCGAACCGTGGCCTGCCACAATCCAGTGCATCCAGGCTTAACATACAAGCGTTGCTTATCATAGTCTGTATATTCTTTAACTTCTCGTTCCAGTGGCGGTCGTGGTCCAACTAAACTCATATTCCCCTTCAAAACATTAACAAGCTGTGGTAATTCATCAATACTGTATTTTCTGATGAATGAACCAACTTTAGTTACACGAGGATCTAATTTCATCTTGAACATGGCACCATCAACGTCATTTTCTGAAATAAGTGTCTTCAAGAGTTCATCAGCATTCGATACCATTGATCGAAACTTATACATTTTAAATCGTTTACCGCCTTTTCCAACTCTTATTTGCGAATAAAAAACTTTGCCTTGGGAGTCCTCAGCCTTGATTGCAATTGCCACTACTAAAAACATAGGTGACAATAGAACAAGCGCCGTGAAACTAGCACACACATCAAATAATCGCTTTATTAATCGATATCCATACCGCTCTCGTTGAACAATCGGATCAATAATAATTGTTTTTGAATTATCCCCACTGTATTCCATCACAGCCACACCTTTTATTAATTGATAAAGCTAACTTTCTTAACCTACTAAAATAGCCAAAACTTCCGCTGCCTTTTAGGTAAACATATATTTGAAATGTCAATCAACTCACCATTCAACAAATCCCGAGCATTGGCTGCAAAACGTTCAGGATATTGAGAATCCATATCATTTAAGACTTGATAGGCCTTAGTCATAGCAAAGCCCCGATTTTTCAGCGTATGCGCATCTGATGCGACCACTTGAACCAAACCACACTTAACGAATTCTTTTGCAGTTCGCTGTACTTGTTCCCCAAAAGCGCCAACTAAACTCGTGGCCGTAACCTGTGCCAAGACCCCATTCTCGGCCAACTTGTATAATCGCTGCGGTTCGGCAATAATTTGAGCATTCCGTTCAGGGTGTGCAATGACCGGGGTAATCCCCTCACAAGACAATTGAAAAATCATCTCATCCAAGTAACTTGGTACCATCTCGTGGGGAAGTTCTAACAGTAAATAGTGTCTACTGGTATCTATTCCCAACAAATCATCAATATTTTCCATCAGCTGACCATTCAGATGTACCTCTTGACCAGGAAAAATGGTTAACGGAATATCATTTGCATCTAGCTCTGCTTGAAATACCTTAACCGCCGCTGCCACATCACCGGCATGATTGAGGTAGTGCCGATCCATATGATGTGGTGTCGCTAAAATATAGCGAATCCCGTCAGCCACCGCCTGCCGTGCCAATTCCAATGACGCTTCTAAGGAAGGTGAACCATCATCAATGGCTGGTAAGATATGGCAATGTAAGTCAACTAAATTATTTATCTTCATCGCTGTAGTACCCGTAGCCACTGTTATAGCCGTAGTATCCGTGATGAGAGCCATCACGAACATCGTTCAGCACCGCACCCAAAATGTTAGCTTGCGATTTCTTTAATGAATTAACAGCATCACGGACCGCTGCTTTTTGGGCCACACCTTGGCGAACAACTAAGACCGTGCCATCAACTTTATTAGCAAGCAACTGTGAGTCAGTCACTGGCAAAATTGGTGGTGCGTCAACGATCACCAAATCTAATTTACGCGTTGCCGAAGTCAAAAATTCGGTCATTTTATTACTACCCAATAGTTCAGCAGGATTAGGCGGCTTAGGACCACTCGTCATCACAAATAGATTGCCAATGACGGGATGAATTGCATCATTCACGTCGTCCAACTGATTAGCTAACCATGAGCTCAATCCCTTATGATTTTTAAGCCCAAACGTTTTATGAATCGTCGGTCGTCGCAAGTCAGCATCGACCAATAAAACTTGCATCCCTTCCTTGGCATACTCCACTGCTAAGTTGCCACTTACTTTCGATTTGCCCTCGCCAAGCATGGCTGAAGTCACCATCAAAGTTCGTAACTTATGGTCAGTAGCCGTAAAATTGATATTGGTTCGAATTGTTTTAATCTGCTCAGTAATGACCGACATGGGTTCATTAATCGTGGTGAGATTAATTGGTGCCGTAGTCGCTATATTCTTTTCTTTACGTTTAAACATCTAGCACCCTCCTAAACTCGTTTCATCGCTTGTGACGATGTTCGATCGTTATGCGTATGATAGCCGCCATTCAGATTCAAGGCCTGTTTCTTCATTGAATGGTGATGTTGATGGTTAACCAAGCCTAAACTAGTCAATCCTAATTCATCAGTTAAGAAATCGGCGTCGTGAACGCGGCGATCAGTGAGCATCCGAATCGCTGCATAAACAAATCCTAATAGTAAGCCGACAACTAACCCAATCAACATATTCAGTGGCTTCTTCGGCGATACTGTGCCACTTGGCGTTTCGGCCGGAGCAACAATCGTGACGTTGTTAACTTTAATAATCTTTTGCACTTGGTTCTTAAAACTACGAGCAATTTGATTAGCAATCGTCGCACTAGCTTTCGCATTAGCATCAGTCACGGCAATTGAGAAAACCTGTGAGTTGGTCGTGCTTGTCACACTCACTTCACTTTTCAATGAGTTCAGTGAGCGCTCAATACCATAACGTTTACTTAATTGTTGCTTAGCTGGGTTTAAAACCACCTGTCCAGCAATTAATTCCTTGTAGGTCGTAATCATCTGAACATCGGCCTGCTGCCCAACATACTCAGTAGCGGCATTAGTATTCTTACGGTTAACCAAAATCTGAACACTCGATTGGTACTTAGGCGTAATTACAAAGAAGGTCAATCCTGCGGCAACTATCAATCCCACCAACGTAAAACTGACAATTGCGCGCCAGTACTTACGGATAAGCCGGATAAAAAAGTCAAAACTTACTGCTTGATCCATCATTCACTCTCCAAATTAACTAGATTAAAACTACATTTTATGTAACGTCATTAAAATAAAAAGAAAGATTCCTTTTACATCAATGCTTCACGTTAATTTTTATAAAATGAGTTTAAGATTGTATGAATTGAACTAATAACAACCATTTTTATACAAAAAAATTCACATTATATTGACAAATGTTTATGTGATGTTATATTTAACTACAGATTATGGATAAACGGCACTATTTTTTTTAAAATAGTGCCGTTTATTCGTTTAATCGAGTATTGTACTAGATGTTTGATTATATTTATTAATTAATATAGTTTATAATTAATGCTTAATAGTCATAATTAGTATGTCCCACGAAAGGGTGTGATTAATATTTACTACAATGTTGAGCCCTTACGTTCCAATGAAGAAATCACTGACTTCGTTAATAAGGCTCGGAACGGTACACACGGTGAACGTAACACGCTGTTAATTCTAATTGGTTTAAATACTGGACTTCGAATGAGCGATATTCTTAACTTAAAGGTCGGACAGATTCGCTATCACGATATTGTCCACATTACTGAAAAAAAGACAAAAAAAAGGCGTGTGATTTTACTCACACGCCTACGTCCACAAATCAATCACTATATTAAAGATTTACCAGATAATGAATATCTTTTTACCAATCGACAGCATCAGCCACTAAGTGTTAATGCCGTTTATAAGCTTTTCCAGACCATCGCCCGTAAAATGCACCGAACGGATATCGGTACCCATACGCTTCGTAAAACTTTTGGCTACCATTATTATCAGCAAACCCACGATATTGGAACTTTGATGATGATTTTCAATCATTCTAGTGAAGCAATTACAAAACGGTATATTGGGCTCAATCAGGATGTTATTTTGAAGCAGATGGCTGGGTTTTCATTAGGGATTGATACTCAAAATAAAGCCACCTCCCCTAATCAAAAGACTGGTTAAACTATTACGATTAGTTTAACCAGTCTTTTTTATAATGATATCAGACAAACCCATTATTTATTGATTGTTACGAGCATAGGTCATCTCAACTTTATTTTTATCCATCTGCCACCAATCTTGGTGATCCACATACCAATTAATGGTCTCCTGCAATCCAGATTGAAAATCAGTGTATAGCGATTGCCATCCCAATTCATCACGAATCTTTGATGCATCAATTGCATAACGTAAATCGTGACCAGGACGGTCTTTAACAATATCATATGCATTTTGGGGTTGCTTCATTAACTTTAGAATCATTTCTAAAACAGCTTTATTACTCATTTCACCGTTTACACCAATGAAATATGTTTCACCAATTTTTCCTTTAGTTAAAATATCCCAAATAGCCGCAGAATGATCGTTCACATGAATCCAATCACGTATGTTACTGCCACTTCCATATAATTTTGGGCGTCGTCCGCTCAGAATATTAGTAATTTGACGTGGAATAAATTTCTCAATATGTTGATATGGACCATAATTATTTGAACAATTCGAGATTGTCGCCTGTAAGCCAAATGACCGAATCCAGGCTCTAACTAACATATCACTACTTGCCTTAGATGCAGAATATGGGCTTGACGGTTGATAAGGACTGGTTGGAGTGAACTTTTCATTACTTCCAGATAAAGGTAAATCACCATAAACCTCATCCGTTGAAACATGGTGAAATCGTTTATGGTATTTACTAGCTGCTTGAATTAGCGTATACGTACCAACAATATTAGTCCGAATGAATGGCCACGGATCAATCAGTGAATTATCATTATGACTTTCTGCTGCAAAATGAACAATCATATCTGTCTGACGAACTAATTTAGCAACCAACGGACCATCACAAATATCTCCTATAACCAATTTAACACGATTCCCCAGTAAGCTGGCAATGTTCGCTCGATTACCAGCATAAGTTAGCTTGTCTAGAATAGTAACTTCTACTTCTGAATGATGCTGTAACACATATGTGACAAAGTTAGCTCCAATAAAACCTGCGCCACCAGTTACAAGTAACCGTATCATACTCATAATACCTCCTTACCATATATTTCTTCTATTATAACAAAGGCCACATCCATCATAACCGGTTCTATGATATTTGGTGTTGATAGATTTCATCCATCAACACTATTTTTGTGCACAACAAAAGGACATACCGTTCTGTGCTACAATCAAGGCGACCAAAACCGGTTCTATAATATCTGTTGTTGGTAATTAAGTGAAAGCTTGATTACTGGCAGCAGATATTTTTGTATGTATTTTAATCATGGTATATTAAGAAAGTGCAAAAAAAAGAGATATAGTCAGCAGACTTATATCTATCCACTACCACATTTCAAGAGAAAGAAGCGACTATACCCCTATGAGTAAGGATACTAAATTCTTGTTAGGAATTAAAGACCCTAACATAAAAAAAGTAAGAATTATCAGCGATAGTCAAAAAAAGGGCCCCTTAAGGCCCAAGCAGTTTTGGACTATCGTCCCAAAGCCTGTCTAAAATGTGGTGTCGTGAACAGGAAAACAATTATTCGATATGGTTGGCGGCAAGTACAAGTTAAACTGCTCAGGAGTAGTGAGCGCGACGTCATCCTGCATCTAAAGAAACGCAACTTTAAGTGTAAAGCCTGCCAGAGCTATTTCTTAGCAGCAACTACACTAACACAACGGCATCATACGATTTCTAACAATGTTCGTTTCGCTTGCTTAGAGAAACTGAGCGAACCAGTCACGATGACGCATGTTGCTCAGGAGCTAAACATTTCAAACAGTACGGTGGTCTCAGTTTTAAAGACCTATGAACGAGATTTATTAACCCACTATGATTGGTTACCAAGTATCATTTGTATGGACGAAGTCAAGTCAACTAAGGACGCCAATGGTTCAATGAGTTTCGTCTTTATGGATGGGAAAACCCATCAATTTATAGATATCTTAGAATCAAGAACACTTGTGAGTCTTGAAAAATATTTTAATCGTTATACGAAAGCAGCCAGAATGAGTGTCAAGGTTATTGTGACGGATATGAATTATACGTATCCAGAGCTAGTCTCAGTATTTCCAAAGGCGATAATCGTTACTGACCGATTCCATGTCGTGAAATCAGCGGTAGTGGGCTTTAATCAAACTCGGATTCGTGTCATGAAACAACTTGCCACATCAAATGTTAAGTATAAGGCTCTGAAACGATATTGAAAATTACTATTGAAGCCTAATGAAAAACTTGATATTAAAAACTATCAGCACTATTTCTTTATTAATGAGTCGCATATTCAAAAACAAGTCGTCGAAGAGATGCTAGATTTCGATCCAGAACTAAGACAAGTTCTGGATCCTAGCCATCAATTTTCAGAAGAAATTGAGAAACATTTTGTCAGACTAAGAGATAGTCAAGCATCGATTGAGAACGCACTTAAATATCAACACTCAAATGGTCCTTTGGAAGGGACAAATAATAAAATCAAAGTCTTAAAACACACCGCCTATGGTTTTGACAACTTCAATAACTTCAGATTACAGATACATTTAATGTTCAAATTGAAATAGGTGCTTAGCCGTTGCGCGGCTAAGCACCTATAAAAAGATTACCAACAACAGTTGACAGAGAACCAGTAATCTGGTGTTTTTCTATTAATTATGCCGACAATTCAATCAAACATCTAATCTTCGAACAGTTGTTCAAGGCATATCTGTAGTCAATATCCCACTCTCTGTAACTATCATACAAGTTGTAGTTACTTTCTCAAGTAAATTAGTGAGGTGTGGTGGGCTTGACCAGCCTTTTGGGGTACGGCCTTTAGTCATCATTGGTTATGGTTGTGCGTACGTCTGTTCAACTTGCACTTTGGTTGTCTCCCACCAGCTACGATGGATCGTATACCACGCAATCGTATCCTGGAGACCCGCTTCAAAGTTGGTGTAGCGTGGCCGCCAACCAAGCATTTTGAAGCGTCAATTTCATAACGTAGATCGTGTCCTGGACGGTCTTGGACAATATCATAAGCGTCTTGTGGCTGCTCCATCAATTGTAAAATCATTTCGAGGACGGCCTTATTGCTCATTTCCCCATTAGCGCCAATTAGATACGTTTCACAAATTCGGCCCTTTGTTAAAATATCCCATATTGCAATCGAATGATCGTTTGTATGAATCCAGTCACGAATATTATTACCAATTCCATATAATTTTGGGCGTCGCCTACTCAAAATATTAGTAATCTGGCGTGGAATAAACTTTTCGATATGTTGATAAGGACCATAGTTATTTGAACGATTTGAAATCGTCGCCTGTAGACCAAATGACGTGTCCAAGCTCTCACCAACATATCACTACTAGCTTTAGACGCCGAGTATGGACTTGAAGGTTGATAAGGGCTTGTTGGAGTAAATTTACTTTCATCGCCACTGCCATGCTCAGTCAACGGCAAATCACCATAGACTTCATCAGTGGACACATGATGAAATCGCTTGTGATACTTAGTTGCTGCCTGTATTAACGTGTACGTGCCACCAATGTTCGTCTGAATAAACGGCCATGGATTGATTAAGGACTTATCATTATGACTTTCTGCAGCAAAATGCACGATTGCGTCAGCTTTGGAAACTAATCTATCTACTAACGGCGCATCACAGATATCGCCAACTACTAGTTTAACTCGGTTACCAAGAATGTCAGTTAGGTTGGCGCGATTACCGGCGTAAGTTAGCTTGTCCAATATGATTGTTTGTACTTTGGGATGTGAATCATAAACATATCTAGCAAAATTGGCACCGATGAATCCAGCACCGCCTGTAATTAGTAGATGATTCATATTAATAACACCTTTCTTAACTACATTTTGAATGTATGTAATCAGATTTTAAATTATTCTGTCAACACCTCCAATTTAGTAGATCAAACACTAATTATACATATATACTTACTAAAAAGCATGCTCGTACAAGTACTTTATCTATATTATACCTTTTATATCTGGATAACTACTTTATACTTGAACAAAGTTATACTTCGAGATGTTTTCATGAAACAGAATAGTTTCAGAATTACTTGCTATGAACTAAGCATCACTGTGATAGCTGTTAAGTTGCATCGAACGATTTGTAGAAACGCCCTTGAACAGTCAATAAATATGCTATAATTATTCAGTCGCATTTTATTTATTAATACAACAACTGTGAGGAATTATATGACAATTGTAAAAAACTATCTTTATAACGTCGGTTACAATATTTTGATTCTACTTACCCCGTTGCTAACAGTTCCCTATATTTCTCGAGTACTTGGTCCCTCAGGAGTCGGAATCAACGCAACAACTAATTCAGTAATTACATACTTTTTACTTGCTGGAACAGTCGGAATAACAATCTATGGTAATCGTGAAATTGCCTTTATCAGAGAAGATGATAGAAAAAGATCTCAAACGTTTTGGGAAATTGAAATTCTGCAAATTATAACAATATCAATAGCATACTTAGCATTTTGCATTTTTCTATACTTGCAGAATCAACTCAAAATATATTTCTTTTACCAATCCTTTTTGATTATTGCAGGCGCTTTTGATATCTCCTGGTTTTTTATGGGGCTTGAGGATTTTAAAAAAACAGTTATCAGAAATATGATTGTTAAGTTATTATCCTTAGCTTCAATATTTGTGTTTGTAAAAAATAGTCATGATGTGGGTATTTATATTTTAATTCTATCATTGTCGCAACTGTTAGGTAATATTACTCTATGGCCATATTTGCCTAAACTTGTCTATGCCCCCAAGACAAGCGAACTACGAATATTTCGGCATTTAAAACCTTCGCTATCTTTATTTGTTCCACAGGTTGCCACAACTATTTACCTTGCCGTAAATAAAACAATGCTTTGGAAATTGGACTCAGTTACTGCCTCTGGATACTATGATTACTCAGACAAGCTGGTAAAACTCGTGCTTGCTATCGTCACTTCTACAGGTACAGTCATGCTTCCCCATGTGGCTAACCTTTACGCCAAGAAACAGATCAACAAAGTGAAACAATACTTATATACTTCGTTCGATTTTGTTCTTTCAATTTCAATACCAATGGCTTTTGGAATTGCGAGCATTGCAACCGCATTAGCACCGTGGTTTTTCGGAAAAGCATTTACTTCTGTAAATATTCTTTTGATAATTGAAGCGCCAGTTATCGTTCTAATTGGTCTAAGTAACGTGATCGGACAACAATATTTACTACCTACAAAACAAATGCGTACTTATACAACTTCTGTAGTACTCGGCGCGATCACTAACATCATCATCGATATTCCGCTAATTCTGCATTGGGGTGTTTACGGTGCCATGTTTGCAACATTGCTTTCTGAGTTGGCAGTTACACTGTATCAACTAATCATGGTTAGAAAGTCACTAAAGGTTAATTTGCTATTTACCAATTCACTTAAGTATCTTTTCGCTGGAATCATGATGTTTATTCCTATATACATTTTGAATGTAACAATGAATATCTCCACAGTTAATCTCATCTTACAGATACTAACTGGTTTACTTGTTTATGTCGGGTTCTTGCTTATTCTACAACCTTCCATTATCTTTAAGCTAAAATCACTCAGGAAAATGTAAGTAGAAAATGAGGGCGCAAAATTAAGCGCTGATTCTTTCTAAATTATTCAGGAAAAGAGTGTTCTAAACTTCTCAAAAGCCGGGAAGTTTAGAACACTCTTTTCCATTAGAAATAAGCTAAAATTTCATGCTAATCGACACCTACTTAAGTAGTCTTGAGAGAGACACTAGTATGAATGAACTTTCGGGTTACTACTTATGCTTAACTTTTCCCGATGGAAATAAAACTCTTTTACTTTTCTATCCGTTGACCAATAAACAATTTTTGATTTATAGCCATTTCTATACAAGAAGACATAAGTGTTCTTTTCCGTTTTCAGGCGTTTATAAAAGCTATATCCATGTAATTGCTTCAGCATACGACGAATATCTTTTCCAGAACTATTCAATGTTCCATTTTTATTCTCAATTGACCAAGTGTGATCAGTCGAATCCGCAGTCCATAAAACAATCTGTTTAGCACCAAGGGCATCTAAGATTAATATTTCTCGCCTTAGATAGCTACTTTGCTGTTGCCGAGTATAATTGCCATTAAAATTTTTGGGGGTCCCAAATCCTAGTTCTGTTGCTGATATGTCTGAAGCTCTCACTTGATTTAGAGTCCTAAAAAACTTCTTGTAATATTTATTTGTTAGTAGCTGTTCCGGTCGTCCATAAATGTATGGATGAAAGCTAACATGTTTATTCTTTAATGGCATACCCGCGAAAACGGATAATTCAAAAGAATCAATTGTTTGCTTACCCATAAAAGTATAATTTCCGGTTAGAAGTACGGGCTTCTTGGCATACTGCATCAAGCAACTAGAGATATATTTATCTAGTTTAATATAATCTTTCGCTTGTGTAAGCGAAACTGGTTGATTAAACCAATAATTTCCTCCATAGTTCGCCTCATTCACACTCTCCCAAATGATATTTTCCCGGGAGTAGCGTTTAATGGTATTTCTTACTACTAACCTATAGTGCTTCTGGGCTACTTTATAATCTTCAAAATGATTGGTATGTGACATTCCATCAACTGCATTATTATCTCCCAGAGCAAAGAAAGAAAATATTGGTATAATATGCCCATCCTTACATTTTTCTACTATATAATCCAACATCTGGTTATTCAATTTAGTGTTATCAAATGACCCCACAGAGACTCTCAAATAGCTCGGTGAAAATTGCTTGATACCCACAAAATCTTTATCCACCATTGCCTTAAATGTCTCATAATTACTATTCGAGGCAGTTATCTGCCATGACCAATAATTTACACCTATTTTTTTATTAATAGGTGTATCTTGTTTTTTTAGTTTCCCAATTTTAGAGTATTGTATAAGTAGTAATCCGATGCCTAAAATGAATACAACAAATACAAATATAACAGTAATTATTGTAATCTTTTTTTTATTCAAGTAAAATTCTCCCGCTACATACATTCTTGTCAACACATCATAGATACTTTTTCACAGGTGGAATCAATCTCACAACATTTATCGTAAGTGCTGCTAGACTAACAACTACTAACACCCAAATCCAACATGCAATAAAAGAGCCTACTAATGGTAATAACCATGTAAATACTGGCAACAGTAAGATTCTATACATTTCTTCTAACAAATAGACTCCAAGAACAGCTGGTGCAAAAAAATTAATGAATAAATGTTGTTTCCGTGATTTTAACTTTTGTTCATGATTTTGAAAAAACAGAAAAATTGCCCCAGCTGGCAATACGGTAAACAACATGAAAAAGGTCTGGGAGCTTTGTTCGGACAAAACATGCGTTAAGTGAAACTGATACAACACCATAGCAATAGTTATAACTAGACCTAAGAAAGCCAATATCCACACGGTTCGTACTATTGACTTATTAGCTGCTATATCAGGCCTACGAACATGCAAGTAGTACCCTAAAAGCATATAAAAAATTACATCGGTTGATACGAAAGGAACACTCAGGTCTACTGACCCCATTCTAAAAACATATTGCATAATGGGCAGTATGCCTGTTAAAATCAATTGCAAATATATTAAGTATTTGAATTCTTGCTCTGACAATTTAGTAGCTAACGCACGTAAAAAAGGCAACATAATCAGAGCGGCTAGATAAGTATATAGAAGCCAATAAGGGATTTCCATAGGGGCAGCATATATATATCTAAAAAAGCCAAGTAGCGTAAAACTATTCCAATTATTATAATACTGTAAGTCAAACAAATATCTAATGAACGAAAAGACAATAACAATAATTGTATATCTGAGTATTCGCTTTTTCCAAAGTACTCCTAAGCTTTCCTTTTTATTCAATAACAGAGCCCCAGATACCATGAATAGTAAAGGAACTGCAACTTTACAAATTAACGAAACAAGCAGATAAAAATAGAATAACGGACTATTCATTTGCTGAGAAAATAAAAAGAAACCTCTGGCATTAGTGTGGTTAAAGACAACGAATATGATAGCAAATATCTTTATACAATCTAAGTAGTAGTACCTTCTAGTATTAGCCATGATAATTCTCCAGAATGATTGACTGATTTTTCAACAACTTTGTAAAAGCTTCTCTAATATACAATCCCTGTTGCATTCTTTGTGCAACAACCCGTGCATTTTCTGTGTATATTTGATACTGATGATCTGTAACGCCGCTTATTATGTCACCTAATTCAGCAAGTGATGATACAGAAAGCCCTAAGTCATTTTTTTGAACCCAATCACTCATTGCAGAATCATCCCAGACAATTACCGGTAAACCACTCCGAATATATAGCGATACTTTATGTGGATTATTAATTTTTAGATACTCACCATAAACACCAGAACATGTTGTAATACTATCTCCATCCCAAGCCAACCCGTATCCCGAAACAAATTGCTCACTTAGTTGTTCAGGCGAATATATACCCTTATAAGCTAAAGCTGTAGAGTATTTTTGGGGATTTGGACCATAGATATGATATTTGACATCTGTGCTTGTTATTTTTGTTAAAAAAGAAGACTTTGCGAGATTACCCGCAAAATTCACTACATTACCAGATTTACGCTGAATTGGAACACTGAAATCAGATAAATAATCAAATGCACCCAACACTTCACTTGGAATCGTCAGACCATTTTCAATCAGCCAGGACTTCATTTTAGTATTATGCACAATTAGAAAGTCAAATCCATTCAATAAATCAATTTCTGTATTAATCGCATCCTCATGATTGACATCAATGCGTAACGATTCAATGTCATGAACAATTGCCACGATCTTAACATTTGGCCTCTTGCCTGCTTCCTTCACTAGTTGCTTGGTAATAACTTTGGAGTACAGCGGGTATTGCACTACAATTAATCCTTCATTCAGACCGTTGAATACTTTCTTCCAAATTCTGATGGCATACAATACTCGCCCGACACGATTAGTTGGGATGACCAATGACAATTTTTCTAGCCCAGCCTTAAACAGAATTGCTTCAATATCCTGCTTTGCCTTGCTACCAGCATTATTATTTTTTTCCAATTTTGTAGAAACTAAGTAACCCTTCATAACCGATACTCCTTGTATTTTCTCTTACCATTCTTTTAACTCTGCATACTTAACATACGACATTTCATTTTGATGTTTCGCTGTTCTATTCATAAACTCAGCACAAATTCCGAGCAAAAATACATTATATTGCACTTCTAGTAAATGCTGATCAACAGCAGAAACAAGCAGAATAGACAACCAGACAAACATATATAAAGCATCTTCTGCTTTAATACGGGAATATAGATTTACAGAAATGGCACCAAGTGTTATCACCGTAAAAATTACACCATAACATAGCAGCATTCCAATATACGATGAATCAATAAAAAAATACGTAAGATTTCCAATTGAATTATTGAACATCTCGCTACTAGTTCCTCCCCACCCACTTTGAATAATATTCTGACCAAACATTTTTAACCCATTGACCAGATATGCATGATTTCCGAGCGCTAAACGATTAGTTAATAAGCCGTTCAGTCGAACAAAAAAACCATTTTGGTAATTGAATGTAAACGTTAATATGCACATCAAAAAGAATATGATTACCGGTGAAAAAAACAAATTTTGTTCTGTATGTTTATAAATCTTTCCCAACTGTTTTTTCCTTTTTATCTTATTCTGGAAAGCAAATAGTATTGTTAAAAAAAACAACATCCCGATTCCAATCATATCTGCCTGAGTACTGGTCAGAATTGAAACTCCTATGAACCCCACTCCAATAATACTCAAATCAATTAAATTTATTCTTTCTGCCTTTAAATATACGTATGCACATAACAAATAGAAAATATGCGAAGCAAAGTCTGTTGGATAAATTGTCCCCATTGCATATCGTACATTGCCGGCATCAGAAAAAACCAGATTAGTCGTAAAACCAGTCAGAGTAGACAGATACGCAATGACTAATATCGGTACAACAATCATCAAATAGCCCTTGATAATTTTCTTAAACGGAATTTCTGAGCAACCCAGAACTAACAATACCGTTGGAATAATTCCATGTGATCCTGATGTATGTGCTGCAATTAGAGTTACAAAAACGGTTATAAACATTAATACGGCACGAGTATTAGTTATTCGGTCCAAAAAAAACATCTTACTAACCAGTAGTATGCTGGCTATACCAGTTAATCCGCTAAGGAAAAATCCAGGAATATATGACGTTAGTACAGTAGTCTGAACTGTCCGAGTGGCTAACAACATAACAAATGAAATCCAAAAAACTATCCTAGACACCTTAATTCTATTCTTAATTTCTCTTTGATTCACTGTGGTCGTCATGCTGTTCATTTAATCCTCCAAACTCTATGCCAAGCGCTACCATACACATTATAAAGACTCCTACGACACCACTATAGAAAATTACATCTGTATTTCCGTACTGTACTGAGTATCCGGGAATGATTCTGAATGACACGTTCATCGATTCATCAGCATCCTTAATTCTCATTTTTATTATACGTGCCATTGTCCGAACACCATATCGCGACAGTTCTTTGGATGACGAGATACAATTAATAGTCAGTGACTGTCCATCAACAGCAACTGAGGAGTCAAACATTTGTCCCAGATCAACATTATTTATCCAAACACCATAATAATAATGTAAGGAATCATTGACTGCCTGGATAGTATCATATGACTTCACAACTACTGAATATTTAGAGAGATCATTCAACTCTGATTTTTTTTGCTTAATATAAGCTTGTTTAGACATGCTTTTTGATTTTAAGTGATATACTTGCAACGCTACACTTGATTTGTATACAGTTTTCGATCCAAACTGCCTTAAACCACTCCCAAATAGTAAACCACCAACAAGTCCAATTGCGAGTAGCCACCACCATCTTCTCAAAAAAGCAATTCTATCTGAAAAAAAGAACAATTTCGATTTCAACTTATTCAACCCTCAATTCACACTGTCATCGTACAGAAAAGTCATGTGTAGTTAAGTCTATATCTGCTTTTTTTTGCTTTGACAAACTGCTATTGTTTTTCAAGAACGAACGATACATCATGCCATTAGAAAATCCCGTTTTTCGATCAACTAATGTATAGCACATTAGTAACCTATTTTTCGTACTAATAATTTGTGCTGCCTGGTAAGAATAGCGTTTACTAGTTAATTCTATTCCACTCTGCTTCAAATCATCTAAAGATGTTGTTGATGTAAATACCTTCACTCTCCCTTGACTATCGATACCAGTCAAGTAATACGTATTATCCTGATAATTAACTGAAATATCCTCTAATTTAGCCGGTAGCTTTGAATCGATAATCCTATTCCATTTTGATTTCACAGCACCATCTTTGGTATCGATCCGTGCATAATATACCCTATTTTCTTTGTTCTTGCTTGTATTACCCAATATCAACATATAGGTTCTTCCCTTAACAGAGAAAACATGTTGTTTCTTGATTCTTCCCTTATTGAAATGAGAGCTCCATCTCAAAATTTTCCAGCTCTGGAAGTCGTTGGTATACATGGCTTTCTTACCAAAATACACATATAGATCATGTCCATTCCATAGTGGGGTGGTATTACGCATCTGAATATTTGGATAATCAATATTCAACCTTTGCCAACTAGTACCATTACCACTGGTCAATATTCTTAGTCTTGCAACAGAAGATGAACTGTAGTTAGCTTTTTGGCTACCACCTAAACTCGTTGTACTTAATTCTTGTGCCATACTTAGCACCAAATGACTCTTATTCAGAGTATTTGCCACATGTTTAGTATTCAGATTTGAATTATATTTAAGGGTTAAATTTTGATTTTTTCTAGTAAAGTTGCTCGGCAGATCATTACTGTTAGTTAAGTCATAGTCCTGTATTTGGGGATTAAAATCATAATTGTGTAGAAACTTCCCTGCTAAAATGATTGGTGAATTAATTAGTGTTCCATTCCTATCTACCTGTTTTATTTTTATTACAGTATCTTGACCTGTTCCAATTAGGTATGTATAACTACCATATGCAATTAACGCAATAAAAATGCCAGCAATAATTAAATTAATTTTCTTTTTCATTATCTAATTTCCTAGTTTGACTGTCTGAATATTTCAGTTAGTGCCATAACAAAGTGATTATCATATTCTTGACTTGAAAACTTATCAGTAGTGTGCATGATTTTATCAACATTTTCAAAAGAATCTAACCGATTCTTTAATGTCGTTAACTTCTTTGTAAAATCTTGGACATTGTTCTGGGAAAATAGATATCCATTTTCACCATTAACTACCTCATCTTCTGGCCCAGTCGCACAGTTACTTGTAACTACAGGAATTCCACGCTGGAGGGCTTCTAGAATCACCATTGGAAGTCCTTCATAATTGGAGGTTAACAGCAACGCATCAACTGCTTTCATCTGCGCCCACGGATCTGCCACCCACCCTTGCCAAACAATTTTATCATCCAATTTCAGCTTTTTAGCATACATTTTACACAGGGATAAATCTTTCCCGTCACCAAAAAAATCCATTCGCCATGCAAATTTCAACTGTGCTAGTCCATCCAGCATAAACTTTAAATTTTTTTGGCCTATATAATCAATCCTTCCAACGTATACAAACCTAACTTCATCTGTTTTTGACCTTGTGATAACCTGATCCACATTTTGAATGGGGTTGTAAATCAGATATATTTTGCGTTCATCAATTCCAGCACTCATTAACTGTTTTTTTATACCAGAACTAATTGCAAAATGTGCATCCGCATATTTGAGGAGTTTAGGCTTTGAGAAACTCGTACCAACCATCGTGAAATGTATCCAAGAAACTATTTTATAGTGTCTTCGAAAAATGAAACGCATCACATATGCGATTAAAATTGATCTCACACCCAAAATCAATAGTACATCTGCACGACTTGATGCGTAGAAAAAAAACTTCTGTAACAAGTTTTGAAACCGATTGTTCTTCGCTAATGTTAACTTCTTTAGGCTTGGCTCAATGCTCCGCAACCAGCTCTGGTTCTGAACATGGTCTGGAGTAAATAATGAAAACTCTATTGTCGAATTTAGTTTTGATGAGTTCAAAACATGATTAACAACTGTTTCAGTACCACCTTGACCAGAAAGGTTGGGTGCAACTATGGTTACAGTCAGCTTATTACTCATTTATATATATCCTTTCCCTCCATAATTGCCTTAAAAACATCTTGCATCCCCAAGGCATCACTGCCGATACTTAGCCCCTTTAAAGCAAATAGTTGTTCTGTTTGCTTTAAAGTATACTTGCTGCGTCGGAAGTTCTGATTCAAAATGACCTCCATCCAATCATTTATATCTAGCGATTCAAATTTAATATTTCCAGTAATATCAATAGCTCTGGGAACTTTCTCGCTTACAAGGCAAGGTAATCCATTGGCCTGAGCTTCAGCAGCAACAATTCCAAAGCTTTCATACAGTGAAGGAAAGATAAACTGATCGGCTGCTGAATAATAAGATCCAGTTTCACTTTGAGATCCGACAAAGTGCACATATCTCTGTATCCCATTCTGTTCACAATATTCCTTCATGCTTTCTAAAAGCGGCCCAACCCCAACGGCAATCAAATGCACTACTTTATGACTATCCTTCAATTTTTTTATAAGACGCATCGTGAATGGATAATTCTTTTGTTCTGTGAAAGACCCCACTTGGATTAATACTTTAGCTTCTTCTGGAATACCTAACGATTCTCTTATTTTTGTCCCTTCACTCTGTGAAAATTCAAAGTCCGAGCTATCAATTCCGTTCTTAATTACCAGAAACTGGCGTTTTCGATACAGCCACTCACCTGCCTCGGTTCCTGCCGCAAAAGCATAGTCGTAATGCTTAGCAAAATATGGATAGAGTAGTTCGTGTAAGACTGGATGTTCCGTCTTAACATTGTGTGCGTGCACTATAGTCGTAATACCACATTTATGGGCTGCATATAGTTCTGCTGACATAGTTGCTGAATTACCATGTATATACACGATATCATACTGATTTCTAATCATAATCTTTGATAACCATTTAATATATCTCAACGGGTGGGAATTGCGGCTTGGAAAAATATATACTTTGCCTCCCTGATCAATAATTTCATTTTTATAATCATCTTCGATATACTTATTTACAATAAAATCACATTGAACTACTTTGTGATCAAAATGAGTATAATAGTTCATCATCATCATCGACATACCATTTCTATTAAATGGAATAGTATTTATCATTAGAATCTTAATTATTTTCACTACTCCTTACTCTTTTGAACATGTATTCTGGCCCTGTAAAAAAGCACAGAAAAATGAGCTTTAACAAAAGAAATCACTTTGCCAATTGCTAATACTGTTGTCACCATCCTGAGACGATAAGGAATCATAAACACCCCGATAAGCCCTTTGTTGCTCTTTCCCTTTTTAAAGGCTGATTGCGTGAGTGGATCTGACAAAATCTTTTTAACATAGCTCTTTTTTTTGCTAATATGCATGTTATTATCTGCAATCTCCTGTGTTAGCTGGATCATTCTCAATGCATAATAATTATAGACATACATTAAAATTACATTATCCGAAATTTTCCAATCATCATACACAGCGAGAATATGCTTGAATTGCTGTATTCTATTTGCAAAAAGCTTTTCATTGA
The DNA here is from genome assembly GCF_014131735.1 of Lactiplantibacillus plantarum. Classification (NCBI taxonomy): domain Bacteria; kingdom Bacillati; phylum Bacillota; class Bacilli; order Lactobacillales; family Lactobacillaceae; genus Lactiplantibacillus; species Lactiplantibacillus plantarum. The sequence continues at coordinate 1,121,850 of NZ_CP039121.1, read as the reverse complement.
AAACTTTTGTCGTTTCTGAACCTGGTCGAGAGCGGAAGAAATGGTATTCAGCAATATCTAATACACCCACACGTTCAATATTCCTGATAACTTCCATATTAAAATGTAAATCATCCCACTTCACCTGCGGAAATTCAAGATGATGATTTTTAAGGTAACTAGTCTTATACAACTTGTTCCATGGTACCGCAAGAAAAGTATTATTTAAATACTCATGCGCATGCAATCGAAAGTCATTTTGTGTTGCAAAGATACGCTTTGACATTACATTTTTTACAGAGAAGGCTTTTTCCTTCTCATAATATTCGTTGACAAAACCAGTAATAGTCAATTGTAATTGATGTTCTTCTGCAAAGTCATACATCTTCTGTAGCATAGTTTTTTCCAACCAGTCGTCCGGATCCAAAAAATACAAATACTTTCCCTGAGCCCGTTTGATTCCCGTATTTCTAGCTGCGGCGGCACCTGCATTAACCTGATGGAGTCCTATAACACGATTATCCTTTGCAGCAAAATCACCAATAATTGCTCCCGAAGCATCTGAAGATCCATCATCAACTAAAATTACTTCAATATCCTTCAAAGTCTGTTCTAATATACTTGAGACGGATTTCTCCAAGTATTCTTCTACGTTATATACCGGTGCTATCACTGTTATTTTTGGTTTCATTTATACACTACATTCCTTTTGATAATTCTGACTTTACACAGACTAATGCTGCATGAATCACTTGGTGCATATCATAGTACCGATATTGCCCTAAGCGCCCACCAAAAATCACGTTGCCCTCCTGCTTTGCAAGTTCAGCGTATTGCTTATACAACGTATTATTGCGAGTATTATTAACTGGATAATATGGTTCGTCTCCGCGTTTCCAGTTAGCTGGATATTCACGAGTAATAATTGTCTTACCCTTGTCACCTTTTCCAAATTCAAAATGCTTATGTTCGATGATTCGAGTATACGGTGTTTCCGCATCCGTATAATTAATAACAGCATTTCCTTGGTAGTTGTCAACGTCACGTTCTTCCGTTTCAAATCGTAAAGAACGATATTCCAATTCTCCTAATTGATAATTGAAGTATTGATCAATCATCCCAGTAAATATGATCTTCGGAAAGTCGGCTAAATACTGATTTTTATTGGCGAAGAAATCCACACCGGTCTCAACATCAATTTCTGGGTGATCCAACATTTTTTCGACGATTTGCGTGTAACCACCGATTGGAATCCCTTGATAAGTATCATTGAAGTAGTTGTTATCGTATGTGTAGCGGACTGGCAGTCGACGAATGATAAATGCTGGTAAGTCGGTCGCCTTTTGGCCCCATTGTTTTTCGGTGTAGCCCTTAATCAATTTTTCATAAATATCAGTACCAATCAACGATATTGCTTGTTCTTCAAGATTCTTAGGTTCGCCGCTTAACTGAGCAGCGTCTTTTTGTTCCTGAATTTTTGCTTGTGCCTCTGCAGGTGTCCGAACTCCCCACAGTTCACTAAACGTATTCATATTGAAGGGTAAGTTATACATATGTCCTTTATAATTTGCGACTGGACTGTTTGTATAACGATTAAATTCGGCAAATTGATTAACATACTCCCAAATCTGTTTATCAGAAGTATGGAAGATATGAGCACCATATTGGTGAACTTGAATTCCATCTACTTCTTTGGTATAGATATTTCCGGCAATGTGATCCCGCTTTTCAATCACCTTGACGTGTTTACCACGCAATGCTGCTTCATGGGCAAAGACTGCACCGAAAAGTCCGGCACCAACAACCAAATAATCATACTTACTCAATTTAATTTCCTCCAAGAATATAAAGTCTCATCATGCCATTATATCAAAAAAATTTTAATGTAAAAGGGCAATCGTTATATTGTTGTATAAACATCGATAAAAAAGACGACTATTTTTACAATAGCCGTCCAAAATAATTATAGTATTATCTACCCAATCCCAAAGAACCCATGCATAAACAACGCCGCACAAGCAGCCCCAACGAAAGGTGCAATCCCAGGAACAATGATCCCGTATTGCCAGTCGCTGTCAGCCTTGTTCTTAATTGGTAAGATGGCGTGGGCGATCCGTGGGCCCATGTCCCGTGCAAGGTTCATGGCGAATCCAGTTGGGCCACCTAGCCCCATCCCAATGGCCCAGACTAAGAGCCCAACACCAATCGGCACGATCCCCGGCGTCTTCACTTCAGAAATAGCTAAAATCCCAGAAATAAAAATAAATGTATCGAAGAATTCGACGAAGAAGTTCCGTGGTAAGTTCCGCACAGCGGGTGCGGTTGAGAATAAGTTCCGAATCGTAATTGGGGAAATCTCATCAGCAGAAGCGGCAAAATGGTCCGCATACATGATCCAGACGATCACGGCACCAACAACCCCACCCAAAACTTCTGCAACTGAATACGGGATAAACAATGACCATGAAAGGTTCCCTAAAATACATTGGGCTAATACCATGGCCGGGTTAATGCAGACATTGCCGAAAATGAAGAGAGCAATTGTAATCCCAAACCCCCATGTTGTAATTGCGAAGATATGGCCGGAACCGCGATACTTGGTCCCCTTTAAAACCTCACTACAATGTACACCGACACCAAAAATAATCATCAAGGCGGTTCCCATGAACTCTGCCAAAAGCTGATGAATCACTATCTTTCTCCTCCTGTGGCGTTGTTACGCCTGTTTATTTTGAAATAGACGCCACTTACTTTCAGAAAGCACCGGCACTTTTTTCACACGAACACCATTATACACAAAATCCGAATCGTTTAATATGTAAATCGCAAAAAATCTTGATTTTACAGGATTAAACGTTCGGATTCAATTAAAAGGTTCTGATTATTCTTTTTTAGTTGTTTTTTTGCGTTTGAAGAATTGTCGACGAATGCGGCGAATCATCCGTGGAGACTTTGGCTCAATCTTATGCTCAAACCATTCCTGCACCGACGCATTGACGACACCACCAAACATCAAGAGAATCCCGGAAAAATTCAACCAGAACATCAGTACAATTAAACTCCCAATCGTTTGGTAAGTCGTAATCCGTTTAGCAAATAATTCGATGTACACCCGGAACCCTTGCGAGATCACGATCCAACCAATCGTCGTGACTAACGCCCCCGTCCAAATGTAACGCAATTTTACCTTGGCGTTCGGTACAAAGTAATACAACAACATGGCGACGACGAACATCCCAACAAAGGTAATCAAGTTTTTGTTTTCCAACAACTGATTGATCCAATTCGGAATGATGGCACGCGTGAGATTCGTCAAATTCAAGATTACGTCTAGAATCAACTGACTCAACGTGAAGAAAATCGCCAGCCCTACGATGAGGAGTAATAGTCCCAACGTTAAGAAAAAGGCAATAATTCGCGTCCATACGGCATTTTGGGCATCCGTGACCCCGTACGCCTCATTTAGACTCCTGCGAATTGCCGCAATGATTTTAGACGCCGACCAGACTGTCACCAAAATCCCAATTGACAAACTACTGCTGCTGCCACTAGACAGAAATGAAACTAAAATCGGCTTAAACGTCTGGTAGACATTACTAGGAATAACTTCCTGAGCGTACGCTAAAATCTGTCCAGACTTCAAATCAAACCGGGCTATGAGGTTTCCGGCAATCAAGATTATCGGGGCAATCGACATTAACGCGTAGTAGGCCAGCACAATCGCATTATTGCTGACATTGGCTTGTCCATACCGCCGAATAATAATTTCCAGGCTTTTCGTAATTTTAGGGTAACGGGCTTTTAAATTCATTCATTTATCCTCAACGCTCACTTATAGTATTTACAATTATACAATGGAATGCCGCGGGAAACACCTTTTATACTAGGATTAGTGCTTTCGGCGAATAGACTAGTCGGTCCAATCAGATCAATTGATGGCAATACCTGGCCGCTGACGAGTAAAATCCGCTTATCTCCCAGCCGTCAGCCACTTTGACAAAATCAAGTAGCTGCCTAGACGCTCAGTAGTACTGGGCCCATCCAAATTTTAACGCAAAAAAATAACCGGTATTGATACCCCCGCGGCATCCATATCCGGCTCTTTCACATCTTTACGGAAGAAATGAAAATTTTTATCACTATGTCAGTGCTTAATATTACACTGTTTATACAAAAATGTAAATAAATTAATGTGTACCAATTTTTTTCATAATCGCTTGTAAGATGTATTCCGCAGCATGACCATCGCCATAAGGATTTTTAGCGCCTGCCATCCGTTGGTACGCTGCGGAATCATCTAACAGACTGGTCATTGCTGCCGCAACCTGCTGACCATCAGTGCCGACTAATCGTAACGTCCCCGCGGTGACCCCTTCCGGTCGTTCAGTAGTATCACGCAATACGAGCACCGGTTTATTCAGTGACGGGGCCTCTTCCTGCACCCCACCCGAATCCGTCATAATGAAGTAACTGCGCGCCGCCATGTTGTGAAAATCAAGCACGTCGAGCGGGTCAATGAGGTGAATGCGATCGGTATGGCCGAGGATACGTTTGGCGACTGTCTGCACTGCCGGACTCAAGTGTACTGGGTAGACCACTTCGACATCGGGATGCTGAGCAACCACTCGTTTGATGGCGACAAAGACCGCTTCCATCGGGGCGCCCTGATTCTCACGCCGATGCATCGTGAGTAAGATCATCCGGTGCCCAGGCTGAATCAAATCAAGCGCAGCGTGTTGATAGTCCATCGAAACCGTCTGTTTTAAGGCATCGATGGCCGTATTGCCCGTTACCGTGATGGCCGTATCCGGATGGTTTTCCTTCAATAGATTCTGCCGACTTAATTCGGTCGGTGCAAAGTACATGTCGGCCAGCACGTCGGTCAGCTGCCGATTCATCTCTTCAGGATATGGCGAGTACTTCTGCCATGTCCGCAACCCCGCTTCCACGTGTCCGACTGGGATTTGATGATAGAAAGCACTCACACTAGCTGCAAACGTCGTGGTTGTATCGCCATGCACCAGCACGATATCAGGCTTGACTGTATCCATAATTGCATCTAGCTTCGTCAGTACCCGGCTGGTGATACCAGCTAACGTCTGATTAGGCTTCATGATATTCAAATCATAGTCCGGCGTAATGTGAAAAATCGTGAGCACCTGGTCTAACATCTCGCGGTGTTGAGCCGTCACCACCGTTACCGGTTCAAATTGTGGCTGTTGCTGCAACTGCAACACGATGGGCGCCATCTTAATTGCTTCTGGCCGCGTGCCGAAAATCGTCATTACCTTAATTGGTTTTGTCATTAACTTTCACCTGCATCATTTAGTTTCTAATCTCATCATAGCGTTAGTTACGTCGTGGCGCCATCATTTCGAGTAAAAGTTTAGTTATTTTCAAGGATTCAGCCAAACGGACGGGTAAGCAAAAACACCACCTTAATCGCAGACACACGTTCTCCTGCAATTAAGATGATGTTCAGCCCGGACCGTTTCTAAAAAGGTACCGTCTTCAATAAAATATCACGAATCTTATACGCTACCTGGTTGTCACCACCAAAAACACCCTGATTTTCAAATAAGACTAAGGCGACTTTGGCATTTCGCGACCCCATATAGTAGCTATGAAAATTATTGTCATTGCCACCCACTCGAATCAACTGGCCTGCCTGGTAATAAACGCCTGCCGAATATTTAATTTGAAAATTATCCGCAAGTGACTTTAAACCGGCTTCGCCAACTAGCTGGCCGCTTTGAAGCCCATACATAAATTTATAATAATCCCCCACACTCATATATAGACTACCACAGCCTAATTCACTAGATTGTAACGGCTTAGAAATGATGCCACTCTGACCAAACCCATTAGCCAAGCGATACGAAGTCGGGTTGATCACATTGCCCGGAATATCGTTATATTCATAGGTATGTTTTAATCCCAATGGCCGAATGATGTCATTAGTCAAAGCCGCCTGATAGGATTTATGCGTCACTTTGCGAATAACCCCTGCCAATAAGGTAAAGTTCGCGTTGGAATAGGCATAAGCATGATTATTCGTCGACCGTAAATGTTGCAGTGTAAAGTTCAGCCGCGCCGTCTCCGTTGGTAAAATCGTCTTTGGTGTTATCTCAGTCATCCGAATACCGGAACGATGGTCTAATAGTTCACGTATCGTAATCTGATTGGCGTACGGAATTTCCGGGTAAAAGTGACTCAGCTTCGTCGTCAGACTCAACTTACCCTGATTGATCAGTTTTTGAATCATCACGCCAGTCACAGCTTTTTGTAATGACGCTAATGGATAAGCCTCCGTCGCAGTATTGCGGACTTGATTGGCATCATCCGCATAACCATACGTTCGAACCCGGACCCCCGCCGGACCGTTCGTGGTCAGTAATAGTGTCCCCATAATATGATGACTTTTGATCAACTGATCGATTTGCTTGATTGCCTGGGCCTCAGTAAGCTGGCCGGGCTTCAATTTAGGCTTAGTCGTCGTTTGCTTTTTCGTCGCGGATTTGATTTTTGACGCTGCCTGCTGTACTTTAATTGTCTTTGGTGTCACTTGCTGTGCTCCTTGACCTAATTGCTGTGATCCCCACACACCCACACCAATCAACCCCAGTAAGATTGGCAATAAACTTAATAACCAACGCCGTTTGTTCATCATGATCCCCCCTGTTCCTGATGAGTCGCCCGTCAAATCTGACTTGACTACTATTTAATTGTCACAAGCATACGCCCTCACTTCTGACTTTGCATTAAAATGCGAATTATTGTTAGTCCGCCGAACCAAATCGAAAGCGCTATCAACAGCACGGTTTTACCACAATCACTAAAAATTCATCAAAATTTAGTTAATTTAACTCGTGCAATTTCCGAACGTGACCATTAAAATGAAGATTATAGTTAACTTATTCAAGGAAGGATGATCATATTGAGTCAAGCAACTGATTATGTCCAACACGTTTACCAAGTCATTGAACACCGTGATCCGAACCAAACCGAATTTTTAGAGGCCATCAACGACGTCTTCAAAACGATCACGCCAGTCCTCGAACAACATCCAGAATATATCGAAGCCAATATTTTGGAACGTTTGACCGAACCAGAACGGATTATTCAATTCCGGGTTCCTTGGCTCGACGATGCTGGTCATGCACGAGTCAACCGTGGGTTCCGAGTACAATTTAACTCAGCAATCGGTCCATACAAGGGCGGCTTACGGTTACACCCATCCGTTAATCTGAGTATCGTCAAATTCTTGGGCTTTGAACAGATCTTCAAAAATGCCCTGACCGGCCTACCAATTGGCGGTGGTAAAGGGGGCTCTGATTTCGACCCTAAGGGCAAATCAGACAACGAAATTATGCGCTTCTGTCAGAGTTTCATGACCGAACTGAGCAAGTACATTGGTCTCGATACCGACGTTCCTGCTGGTGATATCGGTGTTGGTGGCCGCGAAATCGGCTTTTTATACGGCCAATACAAGCGACTCCGTGGCGCTGACCGCGGCGTACTCACCGGTAAAGGTTTGAACTATGGCGGTTCGTTAGCCCGGACTGAAGCTACCGGTTATGGGCTCGCCTACTATACCAACGAAATGCTCAAGGCCAACCAACTTTCCTTCCCTGGTCAACGCGTTGCCATTTCTGGTGCTGGTAATGTCGCCATCTACGCGATTCAAAAGGTTGAAGAACTCGGTGGCAAGGTGATTACTTGCTCCGACTCAAACGGTTACGTTATTGACGAAAACGGTATCGACTTCAAGATCGTTAAGCAGATCAAGGAAGTTGAACGCGGTCGTATCAAAGACTATGCCGACCGTGTAGCCAGTGCCAGCTATTACGAAGGTTCCGTCTGGGACGCCCAAGTAGCTTATGATATCGCGTTACCTTGCGCCACCCAAAACGAAATCAGCGGTGATCAAGCCAAGAACTTGATTGCCAATGGTGCCAAGGTCGTTGCCGAAGGGGCTAACATGCCTAGCAGTCCAGAAGCCATTGCGACATACCAAGCTGCCAGCTTGCTATATGGTCCGGCCAAAGCTGCCAATGCTGGTGGCGTTGCCGTTTCCGCCCTTGAAATGAGCCAAAATAGTATGCGTTTGAGCTGGACTTTTGAAGAAGTCGATAATCGCCTCAAGCAAATCATGCAAGATATCTTTGCACACTCCGTTGCCGCTGCCGACGAATACCACGTTAGCGGTGATTACCTGAGTGGTGCTAACATTGCTGGCTTCACAAAAGTTGCTGACGCCATGTTAGCGCAAGGCTTAGTTTAAGCCAACTACATTTAATCGCATCAAAAAAACGGATTGTCATTATCGACAGTCCGTTTTTCATTATTATTAATCATAAAATCAAGTTAAACCTTATCAGCCGGATAACCCGTGTGCGCAACCAGTTGCGCGTAGGTTTCATGTAACGTCACGGCCGCGACCCGCCAGCCGACCTTCAAAAGCGGAATCAACCGCAGTGGGTCTTCTACCGGCACTTGATGTTCATGGGCGAACTTACAAATCGCCGGTAAAACTTCCATATCAGAATTAGCAAAATAATAATTACCGCTATCAGTCAGCACAAAGATCGTCGCCCGAAATGCGTGGCGTGGGTCGAGTCCTTCCGTTACGTGACATCGAATCGCACCGATCTGAATTCGCCGCGCCGCACTCAGTGGCATTTCACCCAGATTGCGTCCTTCTGGTGACCACAAAACGACCTTTGTCGGGGTCAGTTCGACCATTGCGTACTTCTCGCTCGACGTCCCCGATAAGCGCCGTAACCAGTTACGTTCTGGTTTTGGCTTTGGATACTCCTGTCCCTGAATCTCAAAATGAAATGGAACCACGCACTTTTGCGCCCGCTCAATGGCCCGATAATGACCCGCAATTTGATGGTTCGTAAAAACAGATGCCATTGGTTTAAACATAACACTCACCCCTCTCACCGTCAGTATACGCTTTCATGTGACAATTTACAGTGATTTCATCACGACAGTTTTCATTTTTTGTCGCAGTGTTCGGCTGAAAATAAGATAAAAATAGCGGCCAAATTACAGCGTAACTTGGCCACCACGATACTTACCAGCTTGGCTCAAACTATGTGTCAATATTCACTGCCCCTATGTGTGCTAACCGACTTGCGGTCACCCCCGCTTTGAACCATTCCGATAAGCCTGGATCAAAGTAATAATTGCTGAAGTCACCAATCAGACCTTCTGACCTCGTCATTGCAACCGCAGTTGCCTAGTCAACTCTGACCATCATTATTATAGCACCTTTGTTAACGGTTACACAACGCTAGAACTCATTCCTTAAGTCATCAAAAAAAGCTTGCCAGTTTGACAAGCTCTTGGATTACGCTTATTCAGCATCATTGGGCTGGCTATCATCAAAGTCAGCTGGCATGATGGCAAAGTTGCTAGCTTCAGTTGACAATAATGCTGCATAGGCCCGGACTTTGGCAGACAACGCTGGAATGATGGCACCATTCAAATTGTTCAACATTTCTTGTTCGTCGTCTTCAATTGATTTGTTGTCAGATTGACGTTCAATAATTCCCACCATCTCACCACTTAGGCGTACAATCGCAAAAACGGTCGCGGATAAGTCGAACATTTCTTCTTTATAGGTCACTTGTAATTGAGCCTGCACAACGTCATCGCCAAACGTCTTCTTAACATCTGGATTGGCGGTCGTATAGCTGAATTGCCCCTGACCAGGATTGTCATCGTCTTCAGAACGATCATAAACGATTTGGAAATGTAAGTCTTGGATTGCTGAGTTTAAGATTTCAATATTCATTTAGCCAAACTCCCTTTTATATATTACTCCCACCATAAAGGAAAACTTGGCAAAATACAATCAAATTTGCCGGCTTTTTGTGAATAATCCGTTAATATGCCGTTAACGTTTTGTAAAGTCAGTAACGGACCTTAGGTTGACGCTGACTCGAATTACTTATACACTAAATAAGGATTTTAGTTAAGGGGGGGCGTTCTATCATGTCGATCCACCGAGGATTACCAGTGCTCGTCATCCTGGCCGTCTGTGGCGGTTTACTGACCCTGCCGGCAACCAATGCACAAGCCTTGCGAGTTCGGGGAACCCGTGTCACAATGCGAGTCAAGCACCGGGCGAAGCCGTCGAAGCACCACTACTCGAAACGGTCAGCCCGCTCACACAACGCCAGGCATCATCATTAATTTATTGCAAATCTAACTAAAAAACGATTAGCGTCCCGGTTACGAGACGCTAATCGTTTTTGTCGTTCTATTCACTGCATGTATAACTTTCTTAACCAGATCGCTCACCAGTGTTGTCTTAACAGCAGTATCACTGCCACACAACGTAACTAATTTTGTACCCGTTGTGCGTTTTTTTGACGAACCTTGTCAGGCATCGTTTCAGCCAGTAAGTACTGTCGAATCAGGCTGACGATTTGCTTATTCTGTGGTAGATCGGAGTGCGCCGTATTCGCCCCCGTTACAGTAATCTCCGTAAAATGCTTGACCTGATCTTGAAAGATGTACTTACCGTAGTTAACGCTGTTATACGGCACCGTCCCATCACTGGTATAGTTTTCCGTCCCCGCAATCGAGTAAACGGTTAACGATTCCGGCAAACCAGTCCGATAACGGTAAAGTTCCTTGAACATGCTCGTCTTGGCGGTCGTACTTGTCGATTCCATATTGTACGGCGAGGCAATCGTCATTAACCGGTCAATATGAACCTTCGGACTTTCCTTTAGATAGCGCTCTAAAAAGAGGGTCCAAATGAGGCCACCATTGGAATGACCTAGCGCATAAAAGTGATTAAAGTGATACGTTTTGACCAACGCCTTAAATGCCGTATTCAACCAGACAGCTTGCTTATCAATATTAGCTTTACCATCACGATTATTCGCGAAGCCAATCACGATGAACGGCTCATTATCATTAGCAGCAATCGAACCACTATACTTAATTGTCCCATCCGTCTGAACTGTCAGCTTCAATACACTGTGTTTTTTCGGCGTTTCCTTCCCCAACTCGGTAATCAAACTATCAAACCGGTTCTGTGACGCACTCGATCCGGGGACCATAATAACTGGTGCCATCCGCGTCCGACCAGTGTTTTTCAGCGTCTTGATATTCGCTTGACTCCACGTGTAGGCCGGCCAACAGATCCCGACTAACAAACCGATTCCAAGAAGCCACCGCCACCAATATCGTTTAAGCATCCGCCTGCGCCTCCTCCTCAACCTGGTTTGCCAATAGGACAAATGGCAAGTAGACTGCTGTGGCTACCGCTATATTGATCAGACTAACGATGAAGGCCCGCCAGTCGCCACCAGTTCCCAGCCAACCGGTCAAGAAGCCCGGCATCGTTCTACCAACCGGATAAACGACCGGCGGCATCCATTGAAGCTTCAACGCGCACCACGTGATGACCATGCTAGCCAGTGGCGCTAATAGAAACGGAATCGCTAAAATCGGACTATAAGCAATCGGTAAGCCGACGAGCAACGGTTGGTTGATATTAAACAGTACTGGCAAGGCACTGGTCTTGGCCACCGTTCGATAATTACGGTTACGTGAACGCCACAAAATTGCAATCAATAACGCTAACGTCATTCCGGGACCACCTACGTTCGCAAACGCATCAAATAACGTATGGAGCGTTACTGGATTTGGCGCGCCCCACGCCGAACCGTGTTGCAACGCATATTCCAAATTTTGAACCGTACTTGTAGTACTGTTACCACTAAAGTCAACCGGACCGATAATCCCGATTAACCAGTATAAATTGCTGAGCGATGCCACGCCAATTATCGCTAGTAGCGACGCCCCCGGATTACTGAATGGTAAGGTGAAGACCGCGTAAAACAGGCCGTTTAATCCCCCTTTACTGACAAAACTAATACCATACCCGATGGCACTGAACACCAGCAAAGCAGCGACTATCGGTAACCAGTTCGCGTGTGCCCGCGCTAGCAAGTGGGTCTGGGTCTCGATCTCCTGGTGGATGTGTGGATACCGTGTCAAATGACTGAACAACCAACCAGTCAACAGGCCCACCAATAGTGCGAGGAAGATGCCCTGAGTTCCCAAATTATCTTCTAAAAACCGACTGCCAGCAGGCTGACCCTGGGTACTAAAAAAATTATAATTGATATTAAGCATGATAAAACTAATTGCCGCCGTCAATCCCGCTAACAGATTATCACGCTGGGCACTCCGCGCGACAAAATTAGCGGCTGAAAAAGCCGCAATCACGGCAAGGATGCCGTTGATACTCAGATTAAGCATCGTCGTGTAAGTTGCCAAATGTTTAAACCCCGGCAGCCAGTGACTGAGATAATAAATATGATTCAAAAAACCATTGCGCTGAAAGATTGCCTGGTTCATAAAACTAACGTACGCCCCAACTAATGCGAATGGAAAAAGCAGCGTCAACGTATCACGTAAGGCGCGCCAATAACGTTGCCGCTCAACGACCCGTTCAAAGGTCAATAGGCTGTTCTGTACATGCTTTAACATACCTAACCCCCAAAAGAAATTTACTGTCTATAATATACGCTAGTTTATCGGCCTTGCCCACTAGGTGCGTTTAATTTTATTGCCCGACACTAATCCATTATAATTATCGTAAAGATAACTGGAGGTGGTTATAATGCCAAGCCGTTACACAAATATTTTAGTACCCGTTGACAGTTCCGATGCTGCACAAGCCGCTTTTACCGAAGCGGTCAACATTGCCCAGCGGCACCAAGCAAACCTGACTGCGCTCTACGTGGTGGATGACAGCGCCTACCACACCCCCGCACTCGACCCGGTTCTATCTGAATTACTAGACGCGGAAGCCGCTCACGCAAAAGATGCCATGCGGCAGCGACAACAATTCGTCGCCACCACGTCCGCACCGAATTTAAAAACTGAAATCAGCTACGGGATTCCAAAACACACCATTGAGGACTATGCCAAGCAACATCCCGAAATTGACTTGATCGTGCTCGGCGCCACTGGTACCAACTCGCCCCATCGCGTAGCCGTTGGTTCAACGACCAGCTACGTCGTGGATCACGCCCCTTGCAACGTCATCGTCATTCGTTAATCGCAACGCCCGCTACTAGTCATTTGGACTGGTAGCGGGCGTTTAGACTAATACAGTATTCATTTCGATTTCATATCATTTGTGGCTACTTAAACCCAAAGCACCGTTCCAAGGTAACGTCACTAAAACGCTGCCCTGAAACGGTGCTTTCTAATATTCAACTGACCCCACCCGGAGTAGTATACGGTGGTTAGACACCAACATAGCAACGTTTTGTTTCACGACGTGCACCAAATGTGCACCAAAATTCCTAGGCGGGTAATACATAAAAAAATTCCCCACGCCGAAGCGCAGGGGAATTAATCAAGTTATAACTATCATCTAGAAACTACACTAGAGACAATTAATATTATACTTATTACTTGCTATTCTGTAAAGTCTTGTAGTTATCTAATTAGCTATATTGACAGCTAATAATGCTAAATCTAAACTCTCACTAACAAAATATACAGGCAAGCAACACAAAAAAATCTTCCACCCATCAAGCAGAAGATTATCCTCATCACTTCCGGCACCACTAACCGACAATCTTGGGGGGATTTGAAAGCTGTGATACTAATAGCAGGACAAGGGACATAATAACACTTGTCGGTTTATATCACAATACCGAAAGTAATCTATAGAAAAATATTAATAAGTCCTTGTTATATTAATCAGGTTTAATGTATAATAACTGTGTTCTTTATTATCTTAGGAGAAACAGAACACCCATTTTATTTATTTAAACATTGGGCCAGTCTTGACTGGCTCTTTTTTATATATTTTGTTAACAAAAAATCCCCCACGCCGAAACGCAGGGGATTAGCAAATTCAATATTTAATTATACTACTATTTACCTGCTTGTGAGGCGGATTCTGACGACTTTTCAGCGTCAGATGATGCAGAACTATCCGCTACAGCAGCTGTGGACGCTGGCCCTTGCACTTCATCAGCAACCTTATTAGTCGTTGCTTCGACTTGGATTTTCTCATTACTATCAACTGTTGGCGCTGCCACCGTTTGAACGTCAGTAATAACACCCAGCATCCCGAGGATCGTTAATACAGTATTAATAACGGCGACAATGGCTGACCAGTCACCAGTAAACTTAATGCCAAACATGGCAAAGATTTGTTGAATCAAAACGATCAGTAACGAAATAATCCCAGCAATCAACTTACCATTTAAACTTCCGTCGGCATTCTTAAAACTAATTTTTTTCATTTCCTTTGGCTTCCTTTTCATATAGATGTTTAAATTCAATGTCATGACCATCTAGCCGGCCTTCTACCTTAATGACCCGATTTTCAATCGCATTCATTGCTTCAGCATTTTGCTGCCTCACTTTTAAACTTTCATCGGTAAAATGGCTCAGCCGCTTGCCTAAATCGTTAAGCGGAATACGAACCGTTTTATTTAAAATCCAATTAGCCAATACACAAATACTAGTGACAATGGCAACAATGGATCCCCATTCATCCCAACCTAATCCTAATAGTGTATGCAATTACCGCACCACCAATCGCTGACCAGGATAGATAGTGGTGTAAATCGTTTTGCCGTTCTGACTAGCTAATGTAGTTATACTTAGGCCGTTGCGCTGAGCGATTGACCACCAGCTGTCGCCAGACTTGACTGTGTAATACGTATGAGTTGCACCACTCTTTACGTATTCCAGCGTATTGCTTGCCGGGCCGGTTGCTAGATAACCATAACCATTAAATCGTGGCTGACGTACCCAGCGATAACCATTCTGAATGATAGCTTGGTCAGTTTTGACCGTAGTCCCAGCTGGCAAGATAGCAATCACACTTGATGCCGTTGACGTGCCAGTGCGCAGCTTAACCGCCGTCTTGAGCGTATAGTTTTTTGACTCCTTGACCCACTTGACCGAATTAGATGGCTTGGAAGTGTTTTTGTTGGCCTCCTGGTTGTTATCATTAACGGCATCTGGATCGGTTGGCTTGACCGTTGATTTCTGACCAGCTGTGTAGTAATCAGTATAAAGTTGACTGACGTCAAAGCCACCGTAGCTAATCCGGAAACGAGCTGCCCCGGACCATTGCCAGGCATTGTTATTCGTATACCACTTCTGACCAGACATGACATAGGGGTAACCAGCAACCCAACCTGTTTTGCCCTTGATGGTCATCTTGTTGTTAGCCCATGATCCAGACGTATAAATGTCGGCCCGATAACCAAACTTCTGAATCTCTTTCATGAAGGCAGCATTGTTGCGGTCGTTGGCCGCTTGTGACAAGATTCCTTGTTCCTCAGCCGATTCTACGTCCGTTGCCAATACTGCGCCCACTGGTAGTCTGGCCGCTTTGGCTGCCTGACCAGCAAAGTCAGCTTCGGCAATTGCTTGAGCCTTAGTTTTATAATGGGCAAAGTGATAGCCGTTGACGTATAAGCCAGCTGCTTGACCATTAGCGATATTGCTAGCAGCATAGCCATCTTTGAAGGTTGTACCTTCACTAATCTTTACGGTAAGGGCCTTAACACCAAATTCATTACGCATCGAAACATACTCTGTCGTTGACATGTAGCCGTTGTTATTAGACACATCGACCATATCCATACGAGCAGCCTGACTGGTAACGTTGATCATTAAAAAGGCCATAAAAATGGCGCCCATCATTAAGATGAGTGCCTTTAATTTACGTTTATTCAATTGTCTACCTCCTATTTGTCATTCCTGATTGAACGGTCAAAAGCATCCTAAAATACACTGGCCTAGTCGTTTTAACTTATTAATTTTCAATTCACCATCTCTTCAAAGTTCATCTTTCACTTAATATTTATGATGTTGGCAATTCATTCTTAAGAATGGATTGCAGCACGCTCTGCGCCTCCGACATTGTAACATCGTCTAACTTCTTATCTGAAAAATCTGATTCAGTGGCAGTAACATTCGCATTCACATATGTGCCAGTTTCAGACTGATTAAATTGAGTGGATACAGATGAAATCCTGCCAGCAGTAAAACTCCACCCACCATTAACTGCAATTAGAGAGTCAATTATTGATGGAATCTTATTCATCGCACGTTTGGATAATTCTTTTTTTGTTAGATCATCGAAAGTTTCATCTTTAGCTAAGTCTGTCGGATAAATAGTGACATTTGCCGTAATAGTTACTCGACCTTCTACTTCGCCACGAAGACCTGCAATTACAGAACTCGTATTTCCAGTTCCATCGATATTATAAGAGATGCTAGTGTTTAATAGTTCCATTTTTATTCCCCTTTTCCATATGCTTTATCAAACTGTTCAAATACTAATGCGTATACTAAAGCTGTTTGCCCTTCCAGCTCATACGGGTAATCCTCAAGTGCATTAAATAAAGCTTTCATTCGTGCAGAATATGAGCTAATTTCAATACTTACTGGTTCTTCTACTAATTGGTCAAACTCTTTTTGAGCTTCTTCCATAGTATATCCATCTTTAAGAATAAGCGTCTTTTTGTCTTCCTTATAGACAAATTCCCCATCTTCATCGGTTTTAAAAAAGTTCTTTTGCGTTGCTAATTGGTCAGCATTAAACTGCTTGTTCAGGTCCTCAAGTCGATTAATTAACCATGTCCGCCCGAGAGAAGCTCGACCTTTAAGCTTAAACTCTGCCATAGTGTTTCCAATTGATACTAGTTGCCCATTTTTGAATGTTAATACTTCTTTTCTTGCTGTCATAATTGACTATACCTCTTTCGTTTGTTTGATTTTGTTTTCCAATACAGTTATGCGATCTCGATAGTTACGAATTAATGGAATAAGAGCCAATGCTACCCGGTCATACTGAATACCATTGACCTCCCCTTTATCATTGTACTCAACAAGTTCGTTCAGACCAGCATCATCCAGATCATCAGCAATCATTCCGAAATAAGTTTCCGGGTCTTTAGCATCAGGATTGCGAGTCTTTGCTAATACTTCTTCTTTGTCTTTCCAATGTGCAACTGGAACTTCTAGGAGTTTATCCCCCATCTCGGTTTCAAATGTTCGAACAATCTCAGTCTTATACTTAGCGGCGGAAGTTGACATAACTAATGCACCATCACCTGCCAAGTATGCATTTGCAGCATGAGATGACGTATGAGGGGACTTTAGATAAATGTAGTTGGCCTGCATACTGATGTTAGAACCATTCATGCCCGTACCTGCATGACCAGTATCACCGACTTTTATATACGGCGATATGCCTATACCATCGGTGAACTCTTTGCCGCCAGATATAAGAACGCCTCGCTCTGCTCCACCAATCTTGGTTGCTTGCCATCCGCTGGTTGCATGGCCTCCAGAAATACCTGCAAACTTTTCTTCCCCCATTGGTGAAGTAAATATGTTGCCGTCATTAGCTCGGTTAGTAACCACAAAATAGTCACGCCCCCAGAAAGTTGCACCACCCCAAGACGCCCCCGCCTGAGCGTTACTGATACGAACATATGGTGTAGCTTGACTTGAGAATAATGTTGGTTGGATCATTTGAATTTCCCCACCAGATATAAATACACGATTATCCTTATTCGCAACTGAAATGTACTTGTTATTAATATTAATATCAATTCCATTATCAGATGAGTGGATACGGCCCGCCTGGAATTCAACATTACCACTATTCAGATTAATTGATAAGTTACTACCTTTAATTGTACCAGTGGTTATATTGTTCGCATTCAAATTGATTACATTTATATTCGCAGCGTTGATAGTACCTGCAGTAAGTTTATTGGCACTTAGGTTCTCAATCATGGCGTCCTTAATGACCGCCTTATCAATATAGGTATCAGCTGTGATATGCAATTTGCTACCGTATATCTGAATTCCTTCAGGAGAGATATTAATTGCATTAATAACCCCAGCCTTTTCGACACGAAGATTGATCCGGTCATTAGTTTGATTGATATAAGAATATGCCTTCTCAAGTTCAGCATTAGTTGAAATA
The DNA here is from genome assembly GCF_014131735.1 of Lactiplantibacillus plantarum. Taxonomy (NCBI): domain Bacteria; kingdom Bacillati; phylum Bacillota; class Bacilli; order Lactobacillales; family Lactobacillaceae; genus Lactiplantibacillus; species Lactiplantibacillus plantarum. Next base: position 1,103,855 of record NZ_CP039121.1, on the reverse strand, counting down.
TCAGGAACAAAGGAAGCAGCTTTATCTCCTTGATTAAGCATTGGACATATCATAGCAATATGCCCACCACCATGGACTCGAAATGAAAGACAAACTGTTTCAGTTCCAGCCGGAGGAACAGCGTTTTCAACTTTAATTAATTCTAGTCCACCGCTGCTTTTATGCGTTTCCTTATACCCAATACGAGCACCTTTAGTGTCGTAAAATTCCACAATGATCATCGCAGCAATTCCAACGGTATCAACATTCACATAAGCACTAGCAGACCATGGAGTTGAGATATCTTGTCCAATAACAATTTTTCTTGAGAACAAATTATACCAACTACTGTTGTCCGTTGTTACTGGCTGATTAATACAGATTCCTTGATAACCGTTAACCCATGCCCAAGCATAATCTGACTTATACCACATAGTAGTTGTCCCGCCGGTCCAAGAGGTTCCATCCATATAGTCGTACTGGAACTGTGCATTAGTGACCATATTCCGCTTGCCAAAAGTATTGACTTGTCCTACCACAGAGGTTATCTGATTATTCAATTGAGTTACTTTAGACTGGTAAATGTCATTATCAACCTTTCCACGCACTGTTGTTTGAATTGCATCGACTGTTTGAGAGATGCTTGAAAGTGCTGTGATTGTCGCATTGTCCAACGGACTAGTGGAATAGTCAGTCGCATTAACTCCAACTTCAAGTTTCATTCTCCGGAATCGGAATACAGTCGTTGAATCGAAGTTGAATACTTGCCAGCTCAGGTAAAATGCGGTTGCATTCGCAGGTATTGTGAATGTGTACTTAACTTTTACAAACCCAGAGGTATTAGTAGCTAGGCCCCCAGACTCGTTACCGGAGTAATTCGCCCAACCACCATTTGATTGATATTGTGATCTAAAATGAACGGAGCCTTTGCTTACATATACTTCACCCTGAATGGTATAAGTTTGTCCAGGCTTAAGATTATGCATACTAGCGTCAATTGCACAGAAACGGTAGTACATTTCGGAGCCCGTAGGTTTTGTCATTTCAATGTAGCTGTCATTTCTTGTCATAGAAGCATTGTACACAGGGCTGGAAGTATCACCTTGGACTGATACAGGTCCAACACCATTGTCTGCAGTATTGGCAAGTAAATTAGTTCCCACAGCACTATCCGTCACCTGTTGCTGAACTGTCATTAAAGTGCTATTAAATTCCGTAGCACTTGCCTGCAACTGACTAATATTATGTTCATTAACAGCATTGGAAGCATTTAAAGAATCAAAGCTAGCAACTAAAGACTTGTTCGTTGCCTGCAGGGTTCCAATGTCCTTAGTTTGCTTACTCAAAGTATCATTGACGGTAACAAATTGAGCTTTAAGCCCACTGGAATCAGCTTTCAAATCATTAAGACTTGTCGTCTGTCCATCAACCGTAGTTTTAACACTTGACAAAGTTACACTAAGACTATCTGAAGTTAGCTTAATCTGATTCTGTGTCCATGTCTGGGTGGCGTATCCGTCAAGATCTTTTTGCTCAATTTTCTTAGAAATATCGAGTTGCATACCGTCCACAGTTTGCGAAAGCTTGGAGAAAGCACTCACGGTTGCTGTGTCTTCTGGATTTACTGAGAAATCAGTCGCCACTGACCCCTTTTCAAGTTTCATCCTCCGGAATCTCAAAATCGTAGTCGAGTCATATCCATCAACCTGCCAACTAGTGTAAATAGCTGAAGCGTTATCAGGGACAGTGAAAGTATGGCTGACATGAACAAAATCGTCACTATCGGAAACTAAGATTTCGGATATTCCGGTGTCATAGTTTGCCCATCCTCCAGTGGTCATACGTTGCGATCTAAACCTGACAGCACCTTTGGAGACTGACACATCTCCCTGAATGGTGTATGTTTGACCTCGTTCCAAACCGTGCATTTCATTTGTTATTGGTCCACCGAAACGGTAATACATTTCAGGAGAAGTGGACGGCGGAGCAGTTACTTGGCTGTAGTCTTCAGTTCTAGATAAGAACCCAGATACAGACATGTCACCGATACTCATTTTAACAGGATGACTTGCATCATTATCGTCACCGGTGTTCAGTAACAGGTTAGTTCCAACAGCACTGTCTTGGACTTGTGTCTTGACAGTCATCATCGTGCTATTAAGTTCTGTGGCCGTTTGACGAAGCTGGCTAATATCATTCTTATTAGTCGCATTATCAGTAGTAAGTGTATTGAACCCACTGGTCAATTCTTTGGATGTAGCTTGCAAGGAACTAATATCAGTAGTGTGCTTACCGAGAGTATTATTGACAGTCGTAAACTGGCTCTTAAAAGAACTTGAGTCAGCCTTGAGGTCATTAATACTGATAGTCTGACCGTCAACAGTCGTTTTGACACTGGACAGGGTCGCATTTATTCCATCAGCAGTAACTTTAATCTGGTTTTGCGTCCAAGTCTCAGTAGCGTAACCATCCAAATCAGTCTTAGTCAGTTTTGTAGCTAGACCATTCTCTAACTCTGCAATGGTCATAGTTGAACCATCAGTTAGAGTCTTGTAACTCTGGCTGACCGCTCCGGCTATTTGCTTGGCATCTTTAGAATCAGCTGCAGCAGAAGAGGCCTGTTTAACGGCAACACTAGCATCACTTTGAGCGCCAAGTGCACTAGCTAAGGCACTCTCTGCCTTTTGGTCAACTTTTCCGAATTCCGAGGCTGTAGAGTTTGCTTTAGCAGCTGCGGAACTAGCGTCGCTTTGTGCACCTACTGCTTTATCCATAGCTTGATTAGCTAATGCATTTGTATCATCGTACTTAGCCGCAAGCTGGGCAGCTTTATCAATGGCCGCTTTAGCTGTATCTATACCAGCCTTAGCTTCCAGTTCCACTTGGTCAACTTTCGCTTTCACTTCTTCCCCAGTAGTGTCCGACACAGTAAGTACCCATTTACCAGTTCCATCTGTCTGACGCTCGTAAGTCCACAATTCAACTTTATTACCGTTCTGCTTGTACCAGATATCGTTAAATTTAGCTCCGTATGGCGGTTCAGTTGTATCTGTACCATAGATATAGTTACCCGAAGCACCTTGTCGTCCACCTAAGTCAGCAACATATTGTGATAGCTCACCTCGCCAAGCATAGCTGCTACTAGAGGTTGAGGTCTGATCTGCTTTAGAAACAGCAGACAAACTGCCATCAAACGTCATAGTATAACCATTATTAGGCACGTTGAACTTGTTGCCTTTAGTATCCTGTAGTGTTAGCCAATCGCCAGCTTCTATTGCAGGATTGCCAAACCAATTCAAACTGAAAGGGTAGAAGGTCAAGCTTTGTAACTGTTGCCATATTGATGCTAAACGATCCATTGTCATCAAATTGTTGGTGAGTTTAATCTGTGATCCTGACGTTGCCCCTACTTGAAGCGTGTTTGTAGTTTCGGTACTCTGACCTGTTGAATCCGTAGTAGTCGTTGTGACCTCACACTGAATACCGCCAATTTTGTATGGTGCTTCATTTTTTGTTAAGCCACCTTGTTCGTATTGGCTCGGATCTAATGTATAATCTGACTCTGCAATCGTGCGAATTGTTAATTTGCCGTCCCTATCAAACGTTGCAAATCCAGCATAAAATTGAGCAATCATACCAATTGCATTTCGATACGTTTGACCGGTAATAGCACTGGGTAAGTTAACTTGTACAGGCAAATGACTAATGTCAGTTGTATTAAGTAACACGCCAGCCAAATTTGCAATTTCTGCAATCACACTGGTCATTTTCGCAGGGTAAGTTAACTTAGAAGTGTAGGTACCCTCCAATAGACACATCTGGTCATATGCCTTAATTGTTGTCTCATCGTTGTTTCGGTCCATTTGAATGTCATCTGATACGATAAAAAGGCCAAGCGAGCTATACTCATAGCCATTAGATGTTTTTATACCAATCTTAGGCAATACCGTCATGCCAGGTTTAAGTCCTTCAATTAAGTGTGAAAACTTAATTGTCACGCTGTTTTCATAATTCGAGCCAATACCAAACGTATCTCCAGTATAGCCACCTGCGTCATATGAAATGGATGCAATATCTGTCGTTTTATAGTCAATCTTGTTAATTGTGACAACTGAATCCAACGTCCGTTCAGTTGCCTTCCATGCAGCGAGGGCTAAATCAGATTGCTTAATCATTAATTTTCACCCTCCTACTGTTCAATGAAGTCCATTGAAACATTCTGCCAAATATAATCTGATGTTACTGGATTAAGTGTATAAACCGGCGCAGTCCGATCACCAACATAAAATGTTTTGGTCACTACTGCACCTTCTTGTGGGTCTAAATAACTGCAAGAAAAAAACTGTCCAGAGACAGCTTTTAGTATTGTGCTATTCTCGGCCAGTGTTAGCGGCCCCCATTTTACTGTTAACTTGCGTTTGATTGCGACACGGTCTCGATGCAAAAGTCCATTCGCGTCACGCGATGCTCTTGCATCGATATCTTGAATTGCAACTTCTAGGGACTGTGGTGCTTTAACCACTGTCCCACCAATCTTCAGTGAATATGTCAATCGTAATCATCTCCTATAGTCTCAACATGTTTTTACCATTCTTCTGATTTACCGCGTTAATGCCTTTAATAGCAGCATTACCGAACTTCTCATCGCCAACTTGCAACGTCAAGTTCACATTGATTGGTTGATTGTTCATGCTGCCGCCAACATTTGTCATTTGTAAGCCCTGTACAAGCGCATTAACGATGCTTGTTCCGAGCTCGTTAATGCCGCCACTATTCACGCTCTGTGTACTTGTACTACTTGGCTGACTAGCCAGGTTGCTCATATCCATCGACTGAGTTAAAGCTGTGGGCATTTGTAGGCCATCACTGAACGTTTGTCCCATGAAGCTTAGTGCCTGCTTAATCAATTGCATTGACCGTGGAATGTTAGTTAAAGGTAAAACCATTTCCGGCTTATTCTGTTCAGCCACTTCGATCATTTGATGAGCATCAACAAGACCACCATTAGCAAAACGGCGGTGCCCAATCGGTCCACTGTGCAACCAATCAAATTTAGGCGTGCCCCAAATGACTGTATGACCAGCAGCATTGTAATAGTCTGAGTTATTCAGATAAGCCAATACTTGGTCAAATGATGATCTGAAGTTATGATGTCCAGGAAAAGCAAATGCATCAAATGTTGACTTGACATACTGTAGTGGTCCACCTGCAGGATTACCAGCTAGCGAGTTCACATCAGTAATTGTCTGCGTAATATTTCGATTCCCGGTCTCTGACTTAGCCACTTCAATGATATCGTGTTGCATCTTTGACCACCGCGATTTAGGAACTTTAGTCATCTCGAGTGCGCGACTAATCATTGAATGAGTGATTGCACCACCATTTGGTCCTTCGCTCTCGCCGTATTCTTTGAGAATCTTACCGACCCAACTTTTAGCACTATCAACACTAAAATCCACCATACTTTTAGCAACATCTAGCGGATAGCCGCCTAAGCCGGTAAATTTAACAAACTTGTTCATAGCAGCTTTCAATACTTTTTCAGGGTGCGTGACATCGTCCCAGATATCACTTGCCGTATCTTTCACACCATTGGCAAAACTGCCTACACTGTCCCCTATACCACTGAACAAATCACCAAAATTCGGCATGCTAAAGTTGAAACTTGGCAAATTGAAGTTACCAATACTTGAAAAGTCAAAATCAAAGTCTCCAATACCACCAGCATAGTGTGGCACCATTGCTGTTGCTTTACGAGCCGTTTGAGCCGCATTGAGAATTTGAGTACCTCTCGGAAGATTGACCATCATATTGCGAACTGCTGGGAAAAGACCTGTTCGTCCATTTGGTAACTTGTATGCTTCGCGATACTTATCACCAACCTGATCATTAACGATTGCTGGACCACCTTTATGGCGACCACCAGTTGCAAATGACGGAACACTCCAGTGGCTCAATGACTTTGCTTTGCTGGAGGCACCTACGTGATTGAGAATCCATTTAATGCCATCGATAACGCCATTAACGGCTTTTCCAATCGTACCAATAATTGCATTAGCAACATCCGCAGAACCCTTTTTTACAGACTTCCAACCAGATGAAAGACCGCCACCAATTTTACCGCCTAAACCACCGGCCCATTTTGCAATTGTTTTACCCGTGCCAGTTCTAAACGAGGCAACCCAATTACCTAACTGAGTACCGGCTCTTAACGCAGCCGTCCTAGAACTCCCCATTCCAGAACTAGTCTTCGAGCCTAAACTTCCAGCCCAACTAGAGACAGTCTTACTTGCGCCAGTTCTAAAGTTATTAACCCATGAACCTAACTTACTACCCGCATTCTTGGCTAATCGTTTGCCATCTTCGACTTTAGTATTAACATTACTACCGATATTTGATGCCCATTTTCGAATACCGACGATTGCACCTTTAGATTTGCTCGTAAACTCAGACGTCCAGTTACCAATCTTTTTACCCGCTTCTTGAGCGGCCTTTTTACCATCAGAAACTTTCTTATGAACACCGCTGCCAATATTCGACGCCCAAGTATTAACGGTTCTTTTAGCGCCGCCAACAAAGCCAGTAGTCCAATTACCAATGTTCTTTCCTGCTTGTTGAAAATCCTTCTTGGCATTTGTTATATGAGTTCCAACTTTTTTACCAACACTCTTAGCCCAATCGGAGGCTTTACCCGGTAATTTCGATGCCCATTTAAGAATATTCTTACCTGTTTTTGTATCTTTAAGGAACCAGGAAGCAATCGTGCCAACCGGATTAATAATAAAACCAATTATTTTAGTCCAATTTTTAGAAATCCAATCGATTGAATCACCAAACCATTTGGTTATATTCTTCCAAACAGAATTACAAAAATCTCTAAATTTCTTATTATGTTTGTATAGCGCGACGAATCCAGCAACTAATGCAGCGATAGCCAATACCACTAATGCTACTGGATTCGCGTCCATAACTACATTCAATGCAGCTTGACCAACAGCAGCCAGTTTAGACCACACAGACCAACTCTTGAGCGCCTTCCAACCATCTGCTAATGCAGTAGCATAATCTGACCACTTCATTTTTGCAAGCGACCATAATGTCTTCACGTTGCCAACAGCTTCTTCTAGCTTATCAATTCCAGTAATCCCTTTAAAAAAGTCTCTGAGAACATGCCCTTTACCACCAATAGTAGCCGCTTTGTCAGCTAATTTTCCAAGTAGTCCTATTCCATTACTTAGCCCCGTCATTGTTACTTTAAATGCAAACATAGTTACTAAGACTTTCGCCATTGCTTCAACGGCCGTATGGTGTTTATCTACCCAACTGGAAATCCCACCTAATGCATCTGCTAACTTCTTAAGCATGCCAACGATAACTCCACCAGTCCACTTTGCTAATGGCTCAAGGAACGAATCCCATATCCATTTAAAGGCTGGCTGTGAAGCTTGAATAATGCGGTGAAGCAACTTAAGCGCCGCAGCTAATGCATCGAAGAAAGTTGGGATTAAATTAGTAATCGTGTATTTGGCCAATGGTAACAGGATATTTTGATATCCCCAATCCAGGCCGTCCCATACATCTTTGACTACTGGTCTAATCGCTTTTAGCAATCCATCAATCGATTGTAGTAAGGGTGTGAAATTAAGCTTAGAAGCCCACTTAACGGTTGCTCCTGTCATGTCGTTTAACGCACCCAAAATGTCATTAACCATACCGAGCAGCGTTTTAAAAATAGATGTACCAACGCCGCCATGTTGCCAAGCCTTGTCAAATTGGCCGCCAAGTGCACTAACAGTATTAAAGATGTTTGTGAATATCTTGTAGAGATTTGATGCAATTTTCTCACCCGCACCACTATTCCAAGCATTACGAAATGCTACTGCAATATTATTAAGCACTTTTACTACAGCGTTCAATGCATTTAAAATTAATTGAATAAGCTTGGTACCAGTGTTGCCATGATTCCATGCATTATCAAACGCCTTAGCGATATCACCAATCAGCCCGACTAAATTTGTCACCAACGTAATGAGATTGGCAAAAATCCGTTCGCCCAGATTGCCGCCATTCCATGCACTACGGAATGAAGTGGCAATATCGTGGATCAGTTTCAATACATTATTCAGCGAATTGAAAATAGTTTGGACTAGCTTAGTACCACGACCGCCGCCACCTTCCCATGCTTGTGAGAACGCTTTGGCAATATCACCAATAATGTTAAGCATGTCTGCTAACAGCTGTAAGATAGCTTCTACTGTCTTCTGACCAGTACCGTTGTCCCATACATGCATAAACGATCGTCCAACATCGCTGAGCGCTCGTTCAACCTCTTTCCAAGCATACTTAGCAGCATCCACTACTGAGTTACCCTTGGCGTCCCAAGCTGCCTTCATTGGGTCGAACAGCTCACCTAAAATTTTTTGCAGTTTTTTAGCTGCATCAGTTGCGCTGTTGAATGGCTGACCTAATGGTACGCCGAAATTGACACCATCATCACCAGCTCCAGCATCAGTACCATCCGTCGATTGCAGTGGCGTACTTTCCGGTGCGTTTTGTGTTGGCGTTGAATCTGGTGCCGTTTGTGTTTCCTGCGGAGTAAAAGTCTCCTTTGGCTTTTTATCATAAGAGTAGTCTTCATCATCATTGCTCTTATCAAGAACATTCAGTTCATCAAAGCCCATCAAAGATTGCATGAGCTCTTTATTCTTTTTCTTGGTTGCTTCCATTGAGGCCTGGGACCGTTTATTTGCAGCCTCAATTGCTGCATTAGCAGCACGAACTTTGGCTGCACCTTGCTTATTAGACTCCGCAATTTGTCGATTTGCTTCACGAACTGAGGCTGCTTGAGCTTGATTTTGAGCGCGTATTTGTGCATTAGCCTCACGAACCGACTTTGCCTGGGCAGCGTTTTGTTTTCGAATCTCTTCGTTAGCCTTCTTAACAGAAGCAGAAGCTTTACTAGAAGCTGAGGCCGTGTCATTCAGTGCCTTAGACTGCTCATAAAGGCCCTGCGCACCTTGTCGAGCTTTGGAGTAACTCATACCCGTTAGTGCTGACGTGAACTGTGCCAACCATGATGTGGCTTTAGATAATGATGACATTAACGCATTCACGGCCGGAAGAACAAAGTTATAAATCGGATAGAATGCTGTCAGTAAATTGACCTTGATTTGATTCAGACTACTTGCAAACTGCGCGTTCGTCTTAAATGCTGTCATCATCCCAGTAGCAAGTTGCGTCAAGCCTTGGTACAGCAACCCAAATACGATTAATTGTGATGGGAGGTACTTCAACTGCTGGGCAATGCCGCCCAGGGCCCCACTGGTCCGTCTAGCACTAGAAGAGGCTTTGTTCATTGAAGAACTACTACTATTTCCAAAATTGCGTATCCGACTTGTTGCACTTTGAATACCGTTGCTAATGCGACTGAACCAATTAGAAGGCCCCTTACCGGAACCTGATCCTTTATTCATTGCGCTACTTGCCGCACTGCCGAAACGATTATACGAACCTGCCGCTCGTGTAGCAGCCGTCCCGGATTCACCCATCTCAGTATTGAGCTTACCAATTACAGATTTAAGTTCGTCACCACGATCAGAAACATAAGCATAGCTCTTGTTCAGACTATCATTGGAATTAATGAGCTTGTTCATCTTATCGCGTGTGCTCATGATGCTCTTTTCAAGTGCCGTGCTTTGCTTGGTCAGCCGGTCGCTGGCACCCATCGTCTTCATAGAATCCTGAACATCACGATAGGAGCCCTGCAACGCCTTCAACTGACGCCGATAGGTTTCAATTTTAACTTCGTTTTGATCCATAGCTTTAGAAATCTGCCGCAGTGAGTCCGGCACCGCTTTAAATTCTTGTCGCATTGATTGGGCTAGAGCTTTAGCTTGGTTTTGATAACGCGTCATCTGAGCTTGAGCGGACGCAACCTGATTATCAATTTTAATTCCTTGCGTCCCATTCTGTTGAGCGGTATTCAAGGACGTTTTTTGATTCATTAAGTCACGCATCTTGGCTTGAGCAGCTCGGGCCTGATCCATCTTTGCATTGATATCACTCAGCATGGCCTGTAAGTCCTGTTTTACCTTAACCCGGCTACCGGTAAACATCTTGCCAGCATTCTGGTTGACCTTGCTAGCCCCGGTAGATGTCGAGCTACTCATTCGTTCGAATGCAGTTTTGATAGTCTCGTTCAAACCGGACAACTGGTCTTGCAACTTTTGAACACCTTTAGAAACATCCATCGACTGCTCGGTCTTGTCCATACCGGACCTCGCACTATCAGCGGTCTTCCCCATCAATTTATCAATCATCGGTTGAACCTTGGCAAATTGTTGTTCCATTTGTTCAGTGTTCACTTTGAATAGCAGTTCAATTTCTTCAAGTTCCACGTTGTTTCCCCCTTCCTATGTAGTTTTTTTGAATTTTCGGGCTGTCTTAATCTTTTGCGATTGCTGCATTAGAAGCAACTGGTCCCGTTTCCATTCAGGAACAGAATCCGACGATGTACTAGTCGCTGTTTTGATAAATGGATAAGCCTCTTCAACCGATGGCATTTTGCTAGGGTCGTTCAAAGCAAATGCCATCATCTCAGCTTGCTTGTGATCCATTACCGCTCTCATTCGCATATCATCTATACGGTTACGATTATTTGCGATTACTTGAACCATGAGTTCACCAAAATCAAGTTCCCAAAAGTGGTCAGAATCAATCCCAGATTGCACGGCCAATGGGTAAATAGCACTTAGCAACTCAGAAACAGTCTGGTAATTATTGCTTAAAGTGTCGTCTCGGTCGTTGGTTCGTTGTCCAGAGTGACTTCCGATTCCGTATTCGTCTTCGAAGCCGAAGCTGTCTTGCCGAAAAAACCAGATTCCTGGAATAAGTCTGTTAGCACTGTAAATAAATCCATTGGGGCATGACCTTCATCAAAATATTTTTCAAAGGCAGCAAAAATGTCGTTATCAGTAACGCCGTGAGTTTGGTTCGAACCTTGCAATACGATAAGCATTTCATTCAATGGTGGCAATTTCATTCCGCCATCCGCACTCATAAAGAGCGACATCATAGATTTACCCAAGCGTTTTTCAATATTCAAAATATCACGGCCTGTTAACTTTAATTCAAGTTGTAATCCACCCATTTCAAACTTCTTAGTTGCTTTCTTTACTGTCATAACGTAGTTCCTCCATTTTTATTATTCGTCTCATATCAGCCTGCTGGCCTACTCGTCTCTTACTCAAGTTAATTATTATCTGGATAAAATGTGACGGTTCTAAGCTCCGGCGCTACTACTGGCCGTTGCAAAGTCCGGTCCGTCCGATACGATAATCGAAATCGTGTATTCAAGTGCTCCGTTGACAGCAACGTTACCCATTTTGACGGTATATGAGCCAGTGAAAGAAGCTGTCATCCCATCAGGATAAGTGACCTTCCATTTATATTGCTTATTGTCACCATTGTGCGTTAAAGCCGTTGCAAAGTTGCTGCCCTTGTACACAAAGGTAAAAGCTAACGTTGATGTATTTTCAATCCCAGGAACTGACTTCTTTTTCGTATCTGATAAATCAGTCACATCAATATTTTCTGGGTCTGAACCCATGTCAGGAACGGTCTTAATACCGCCAATTTCATCAAACTTAGTGCCATCCACTGACATTTCAAGCTTGGTCCCTGTTCCGGCAAGCCCGGCACTAGCGTCTGCAGCAAATCGTTGTAAATCAAATACTGTTAAATTCTTTTTCAATTTCAATCATCCTTTCAACTTTCAAATACGCGGTGACTAGTGTTATCAACAACACCAGTAAATCGTAATACAGTGCGATTCACACCCGCTAAATTGCTATCACCAACATCGCTTGAAAAGCCCATATCACCAAATGATGACATGAGCTTATTCGTGATTGCCGTTGTGCTACCTTCTTTTAAGAAGAGGTCAATTGTGATCGTCCATTCCGTTTGCAACTCTTGCTGATTAGCATCACGAAAATAGGCTTTATGTGCCGTGTTGTATACAGCGATTGGGAACACCGTTAAATTATCTGGGTACGTGGTTGAGACCTGTTTAATTTCCGGTATAGCCGTTAGTGCTTGATACACTACTGACTTCACATTAATAATTACCATCAACTACCCCCTAATTTGTTATGGAGTGCGGCCTCCACACTCTGCTTAATCATCTCTGGTGCCTCACGACTGGCTTGTTTGACGGCGGGGGTTAAAAACTGGCGGGCGGGTTGACCGCTTGTCCGATAGAATGTGTGTCCGTCGATTTCGATTTTAGGCATACCATACAGTTCACTCAGGTCAGTATCAACGTCATCAGCAGGAATGAACCAAGGCGTTTGCCTGTACACTGGTGTAAATCCATCGGGTAAATCTTTTTGCGACTCCTCACCCACTCGTCCAGTACCGAGCTCACGAAATAGCGCTACTGGGTCATCGGACCAGACACGACCGACAATCTTGCCATCACTATCGACAACCTCATATTTAATACTTCGAGCTAACTCACCATTTCCATACTTAACGCTGGATTGAAGTTCTTTGACTGCATAGCCCTCTGCTTTCTCAACAACATCAAAAGTAGCATCCCAGATGGCATCGTGAACCACACTGGGCATTTTTTTGAGCTGAGCTTTCAGCTTATCACTGCCACGCCATTCAACTTTAGCCATCCTATTCGCCTCGTTTACGTTGCTCTAAAGTGATATTTTTATGGGTGCTGAATGTTTGTATCGAATTGATAACGTAATCTGGCTCGCTATCTTTAGTAACATTGACACAAACACCCCAATTTTCTTGTTGACCTTCATTGATCTGATTACCTTGATACTTACCAGATTTAATGTACTTAAGGTCTTTGCCCCAGATTTGCGCATTCACTGAACCGCCAGCAGCTTGAATGTTCATCCTCACTGCAATTGGATTGCTCCATCCCGCCGTAATGACATTACCTTCATCATCGTGACCTGATTGTTGTTGTCGTAAATAAACAGTTGTCAGGTCTGTTGGTCTAAGGCGCATTAGAATCGCCTCGTTTTCGCGACTCGGTAAGGTGCTAGCGCGGTTTTAATTATGTTAGGTAGTCCCAGTTCAAACGATTGAGAAACGCCGCCTTCTGACCTCGATGCTTCGCCTTCTGTTCCTTGCTCGTTGTACATGATAATGGCAAGCCGTTTTGCCTGAATTAGAATCGGTGTCGAGAGTGAAGACCGGGTATAATCCAAGCACGTTTGAACAGCGTCATCAAAGATGTCATCAACCACCGCAGCATCCGGTGTGTCTTTCTCAACACCTAATCGCGTATATAGTCTTGTCAATTGTCCCTCCTTATCTGGTGGGCTTGGTTTAGCCATACGATCATCCTCTATTCTTCGTCGTCTGTTTCTAACTGAGCATTATCGGCAGTTTTCTCGTCCTTCTGCTTATCAAGACAAACAAAAAGCTCATCATTGAACGCGTCTTGCGTAATGCTGAGCTCATCACCTTTTTTATACCGAGTATCTTTATACCGAATTGGGTAATCTTTAACGCGAACCTTCATTCTCAATCACCTCTAGGCTAAAACCTGAGCTTGAAATACCTCATCCGCCGCGGCAAACGCTGGAAGCGCAACTGCTGAGGCTTTTTCCCAAGTCCCAATTGGATCATTAGTTTCGGTATAAATCATATCGTAAACATTACCCACAGCGTTAATTTGCGCTGGGCCACTGAATTGTGCTAACTCTTCTGGAGTTGGTCCAAACACTTTATTACCAATCGGGTCATCGTTCATTAAGACAAGTCGATTTTCTGGGAAGTAACGACTCTTGGTAATCTTGCCATCTTTTCCGACTTGGGTATATTTTTGATCATAAGTCCGAAAAATTGGTAAACCTTGTGCCTGCATGAAGGTGTCAAAGTCGGCTTGTCCAAGTGCCCGAGTAGAGTTACCATACACGGCTTGTAGAACTTTGGTATTAGTCGTAATCAGTCGATAAATCTTCCGACTAGTTAGCGCCCGGGTTGGTGTAATATCCATCTTATCGCACCAGCGCGTAATATCACCAAGGATATCCGCGTCGCCGTTATCCCATGTAGCAGCTCCAGTCAAAGCTTCCTGATGTTCAGTCGGAACTTGATAATCAAGTTGGACAGCAAGTTTACCACTTTCATCTGGCAAAATAGTCTTACCTGTTGCTAAAACGTCCATAGCGGTCTTTTCAATTCGTGCTAAAACGCCTTGATTGAGCACATCAAAGTCGTTATAAACGTGTTGTTGCAAGTAGCTAGCTTCTGCAGGCGTCCGCGGATTGAGCATCGCATACAAATCTTTTTCTTTAATCTGCATCTTGCGCTTAATCAAAGCCAGTTCGATGGCAGCGCCCGAGGCAGACCGACTGCCAATTTCGGCTTCACTATCAAAAGCCGCATAGGATGCAATCACTGGAATTCGATTTTGACGTTTCAAGATATCAACAGTTAGTGAGTTGACTTTGATTGCTGGGAATAGTTCATCACCTTGCATCGCTGGATACTGCCGATTCAATGAAAAATCGATTAAATCATGTTGCGTGAATAAATCTGAAATTTGAGCCATTTGTTTTCTCCTCCTTTAATTAGGCTTGTGATTTGGCGGCGGCGTCCGTATCAGTGAAAGTAATCTTCTTTAATGCCGTGATAGCCTCAGCTGTTGGCGCCACTGGTAAGCGTTGGCCAAATAAATAGCCTTCAACAATCACGCCAACCATTTGAGGGCCACGTGTAACGTCCACTTCGTTAATCGTGATTCCTTCCGCCTTAGCGTCATTAGTTGGATAAATCGTGCCGGCTGGAATAACTTTATGTCCAAAAGCATCCGTCTTCACCGCGTAACTGGTGTCATCAACCTGCCGTGAGAATGATACGAACTTTTCAGATGCCATGAAATTCTTTTGTTCTACTGTTCCTTTATCAAATACATAAGCCATAATCTAGTACCTCCCTATTTTGTCGCCCATAAACTGGACTTTGCTGGCTTTTGCGAGTTATTTAATTTTTCAGCTGCTGTTGCACCTTCAGATTTATTTGCGGATGTATCAGCACCCGGCAATGTGGTCCCACTGCTTGCGATTCGCTTATCGATTGCTTGCTGTAAACTCTCTGTAAATGCCTTGCTGATTGCAGTGTAAGCCGCTTCAATGCCTTTATCATCTGCTAAAACATCATCACCAAAAGCCGCAATCAGTGCTGTCGGCAAATCGTCTGCACCCAGTCGAGCCGTCACTTTGGCTTTATTTTCAACAATAGTTCCATGACGCTGTGATTCAGCAAGTTGCTTGGTTAATTGGTCTTTATCATAGTTGGCCTTTTCCAGGTCAGTCATCTTGTCGTAATCTTTTTGCTGCTGAGCTTCACTAGCCTGTTTTTCATCATGTGTTTTAATTGCCGAAGCAATCAGCTTATCAACACTTGATTGCCAGTCCTTTTCACTAGCAAACGATTTAAACGGCGTATCTGCCTGATTGTCTTGGTCAGAGTCGTCATTGTTGCTATTTTGATTGGCGTCGATTGTGTTAGGCGTGCTATCAGCCGTCTGATTGCTACCTTCATCCCCGCCAGTTCCATTATCACCGTCAGCAAACATCTGTAAATTCATCTTTAGTTTGAGTAGCTTTTTCATAATTAAATTCCTCCACGCCCACGCATTTCCGATAACTCAGGCCACAAAAAAAGCACCCCGTGCATTACTCTAAGAGCCCCACACATTGTGCTAAATTGACCGTGGCGTCATTATCAGACCCACGCATGCTATTTAGTTTGAGTAGTTTAGAGACGTGCTCAGGTCATCCATGCTAATCCTGATGGAACATTGTCGAAAGGATCATCGTGGCGGTTTGTATTGCTGTTACTTGATCATATCCTTTATTAAGTGCTTCCTCATAACATGTTAGAAATGCATCCGTCATGAGCTTAAAGCCTTGCTCCGTGTCAGCGTCAAACGTCAAGCCCTTCATTGCCATCTCGGTGTAACGCATTAAATCCGAATTATCTTTACTCATCGTGTTCTCCTCGTCGTACTAAAAAACGCCCAATCAAAATGATTGAACGCCCTACATTGCAACAATAACGATATCTTGCCATTGGTCACGGATTTTCTTGCCATCAATTACATAATCAAGAATCTCATCAACGTCGTCAGTATCTTTGAAGTGATAATCAAAATCACCATTATCTTTAGAAATGATACGTTTGCCCTCACTGTCAAAGCCAATGTACCACTCAACATCATTGATTTTGATTTGAACCTCCATACGAACATCTAACGCAAATCGAAGTTGCTCCAAAGACTCTAAGTGATCCGAATCAGCTTTTACTCGTCTTACCACCATCTTTATTCACAATCCTTTCTGCAATCGTTAATTTCCGCCCAGGTTCTTCACGCCGGGGAACAATCTTGCCATTTTTCTTTGTAACGCGTAACCAGGGATGCGCGTGTGGCACAATCGTGTGCATTTTAGCATTACCATGGTCGGTAAAATCAATGTCCAGCCGGGCCTTTCCTGTCTTACCATAATATCTTCGTGTAACTAGTTGTCCATCGACATAACGGTCAAAAACTGAGTTGGCTTCCTGTTGATACGGAACACCGTGCACTTCACCAAAATTGTGTACATTGTTCAACGCAAATTGTTCGCGCCGAACCTCGCGCGCTACTTTCAACAGGTTCTGATAACTATCACTGTCATTATACTTCATCGTTTGAAAATCTTCGAATGTTTCGGGTACGTTATCTCCACCTAAAATCCGTTTGTATTCATCATACTGGGTAGTATCATACCGACGATTGCCAACCCGATTATCTAAACTATCGAAAGCCTGCGGACCATGCTTTAAGATTACTGCCTGGCGCCAATCCTGATAAGTAGCATCCGGCTTCAGCTTGAGCTTTTCACCAGTAATTGGATCATTCGCTGTCCGTTGCATCATGTACTGGCTATCTGACAAATAGATGATTGCGACAGTTCGGCAAAATGGATGTAACGGCGGAAAATTAACATTCACTTCCGCTTCATCTACGTTAAATACACGGCCGTCAATACTACGACAGATTTTTGAAGTCCGCATATCCAGCACGGCAACCAGTTGGTACTTTTTAACCCCGCGTCGTTTCCATTCATTGAGCTTCGTTTGATTATGAAAGTAGTTGGCTTCTGTTCTAATCAATCGTCGCGTATTGTAACTGCTAGTTCCAAACTCCTTAGCTAAAGCTTGTACCATGTCACGCTCACGCATACCACTCATCTGCTGAGCCGTGAATAGTTCACTGAGTCGGTCGGCTAGTTGGTCCGTGTTATGCCAAATCCGTTTAGAGTAGTTCTTGCCTTTAAACGGCGCATCTAATATAGCCTTAACGTACTTCCCTGACAACTCTTTAAACCGTGTTATTGGTTCGTCTGGGTTCACTTTAACTGTTACCATCTCTTTACCCGTTTTAGGGTCAAAGATAGTTCTAGTGTGCATTTTAGGCTGACTATCAGCGCTCACGCCCGGAAGAATGACGTCTTTATCAAAGCCACCTATAATACTCTCGTTAGTTGCCTGATCAAGTGCTTCTTGAATTACCTTGGTATAAAGGTTCGTGGACTTCTCAATCTCAACAGATGCCGCTTGTTTCACCGCAATGTAGCTCTTAGCCTTGAGCTCTTCCAATCTGGTAATACGGCCCTTAGCTGCCATCTGTGATAAGTAGTTAGTCACTTGCTTCTTTGACTCCTTATCACTGACATTATCAGCCAGGGCCCGTAACGTTACTAACTCAGTCGGACTAACATTGGTGTTTAAAATCTGTTGTGCCTCGGCCTCCGTCGCTTTACCGTCCGTAAAATATCGTTTGTATATCTGTGATACCTCACCAGTCAAATAGTTCTGAGCACGCATGTACGCCCTTGCAATGATAGTCGCTTGTTTGGTTGCAGCATCATGTGATTTCTGTTCGCTCTGAACGGCTCGCAGTTGCCAGTAACTTAACTTGCGTTTGTCATCCGCCACTCCTACACCTCCGAGCTTATAAAATCAAATACAGCAAAATTAAAATGCCTGTAATTGGCTTCCATCCAAGCGAAACTAATCCAAGCATTTTAATTATCACGATCACAAATACACCAATCGTTTTAATGATTTTATTCAATTCTGAGTTAATTACCCTTCACCACCACTTGCAAATTCTGAGGATATTGTGCTGAAATATCTTGTAGTCCGTGTAATAAGGTCTCACACAGAACTTTGTTATCAGCACTGGGCTCAATCAATCCAATAAACAAGCCACCATTTTCTTTAATAGTGGCGTTAGATAGCTCATTAGTGATGGCTTGGCCGAGCACCGAAACAGCAGCACAAACTAGGTCATGGCCCTTAATAGCACTATTCGCGTGGCCCGTTATCTGATAACTCACTACCTGCTTTTTGTTTAATTGAAACGTTGCCAGAATCATCCGCAGTTACCTCCTCGTTATCTGTGGCAGGCTCGCCGCCCATAGCTTTCTGCTGTAGCTTGAGTGCTTTCTCCTTTTCCTGATCCAGCATCTTAATTAACTCTTGTGGGTCATTTGTCCCAGGCAACCACCCGAGTGATACCAATTGCGGAATGACACCTTCAGCATTCTTGATATTGCTAATGACATCCGCCATGTTGACTGGAATATCAGGAACAATATTAATTGTCGCTCCGGAGGCATCTACTGACTGGCCTTTAAACGCTAAAATGTTCTGCATCAGTTGTAGACGCTGGCGAATTCCACGTGTTAAGTATCGCTGCTTAGTCGCTAACAATTGGAGTAAACCGAATAGCTTGTATTTCATAGCTTCACCGCTAATCGTCCCTGCAAAGTTTTCGTCATTCATGTTAGGGACGTAAGACGTTTGATGAATGTCATCCTTAATCGACTTAACAAGTACTTGTAGCTGTGATTCGTCAAAGCTCTTGGTCAACCATTCAACGCTAGCACCCTGGTCGCCTTTACCAGGCGCTTCTAGAATACCGTCCTTCAAGTTAGCTCCTTCACCGTCCTCGCCCTCATCTAGGGTAAAGCCATAGACTACCAGCAAGGCATCCACGAAGTTCTTTTTATCGGTGATACGGTCTGACTGTAATTCGTTATAGGCGTTGATTAGGCTAATCGTTTGCTCAAAATCACCTTGACGCTCTTCGTTATTACGATACTCAATAAGTGGGACACCATTAAAATAATGTTGAATGGCCTTAGATTTGCTTGCCAAATTAGCATCTGATAGCACTCGTCCTGTCTTGGTTCGATACTGAATAATCCAGTGGGCCGTATAGACAGTAATCAAACAACCCTTAGCATTACCAAGCAGGTCCTTCTTTTCCACGTAGTAAATACCAAACAGCGGATTTTTATCCAACGTGTCATCCGTTACCAGCACACAGCCGCGCGGATCAATTTTTTCAATTGCCAACTCGGTAGTTGCGTCTGACACCTTTTTGATGTATAGCAGCTCATAGGCACACCCAAACACGCTTAAATCTTTCTCCATCTCCGTATTATGCGAATCAATATCCATTTGCTCCTGAGCATCCGTAATGGCTTTAATATCCTTGCCGTTCGCCGGTGAAATGGATACCGGATTACCAGTTGTAAAGCCGGTAATCATGTCAGTAATGTATTTGGCGTGGTTCGTCATTACCTTTTCATCTGCACGATCCAACTTAGCCGCCATCTCAAGATTTCGGCTTAAGATGTGCTGATTACCCTCATAGTAGTGTTCCAACATGTTATAACGGTCAATACGTTGCTGTTGTTGATTGATAGCATAGTTAATTACATCAAAGCTAGGGTTTTCAATATTGCCAGCCAATTCACGGTCAATCGCAACGTTGGACCCGCGCTTCTTGTTCAAATCATACTGCATCCGCTCACCTCCTATCCTCTTAATCCCTTTGGCTTCTTAATTGTCCGTGCCTTGAGCCGTTCGTGTGTGTTATAGACGGCATACCGTAACGCGTCCATTACGTCATCGTTAAGCTTGACGGGTAAGCCCGTAGCCTCATCCCAGACATACTGATAGATTTCATCTAAGAACGCATCAATTGCTTCTTTGATAACAAAAAAGTGGCCTTGCTTCATGCACTTAGCCACCGACTCGATTCCTGATAAAACCGATTTTTTAGCATTGAACGCCTTGAGCCCTTCACGTTGGAAGCGTGCAACGTGTTCGGGTCTCGCGCTATCAGCCCAAAACTTAACATTTCGGCCATAGCGACGCTGAATATCTTTTGCAATCTCTACCCAGTAATCAATCTCTTCAAACTGACGTGTATGTTCTTCAATCAAATAAGTATTGCCAACTCGATCATCAGCCATGACAACAATCGTTCCTTTATGTTCATAGCCCCAGTCGACTCCCGCATAGTAAGTTAAGTCTGCTGGCAATTGAGCCCGTGGAATAATCATTTCGTCCTTATTAAAATCTTTATACACCATACCTTCACCAGATACCCATAGACCGAGTATTGCACGGTCGTAAAACATTCCGGACGGCGTACCCGCTTTTTGATGTTCAACGTATTGTGGGGGCAAAAAGGTATTATCATCGATTGTAAAATGGAAACTAACGGTTCCTGCTTTAGGATCATCGTTATCAATATAGCTGGCTTTCAAGTAGTGAGTCGGAACGTCTGGGTTCGTATCGCAAATAATTCGCGCACCTTGTGCTGAGCACCGATTAAGGATTTCATTGAATACCTCTTCATTAGCAAGGCTAGCTTCGTTAATATACGCCCCAAACGAGGTCATCCCACGAATGGCCCCCAGCCCTGCAATAGACCCGGTAAACGTCTGCACAATTTTCACGCCAAACAGTGTGAAAGAGTTATGCTTGTCGAACTGAAAGTTAATGTCATATTTATTCGTCAGTTCCTGTAATACGTTGTTTTGTAGCGACTTGCTTGAATACCCCGCTAAAATGTACATTGGTTCCTTGACCCCTAATTTGTCAGCAACCTGACGAACACGCCGCAGTTCCATCAAGAAGGCGTCATTATCAACGACAGTTTTACCAGACCGAACAGCACCATAGTTTATCAGTAGTCGCCAGTCCGTCCGCCGCAAGGTTTTCAGCACTTGAACTTGTTTCGGCGTATATAGCTCACTAATTGCCATCGCTATCACCACCTAGGACGTCATCCAATTTATCCAGATATTCAGAAACTTTTGCTTCAGTACTATCGGTTGAGGCATTCATAATGCGAGCTTTAGCCTCCGCAATATCCGCGTCAGCTTTAAGCTTGCGGATTTTCTGTTCGTTGGCATTACCATCGTCAGCACCAATCAATTTAGACAAGCTATCCAATGCCTTTTGCTTATCGTACAACTTGACCACCAAGCCATCCTTACCGCGATGAATATCCTGCACCAGTGACCAATCAATCTGATTACTCGGTTTCAAGTATATATCAGCAACGTGTTTTTTGACTGGGTTATCATCAGTATCAAGGAACACGTTGCCATCGGTGTCTGTCACTAATTCTTCGTGTACCTTGTAATCTAGTACATCACCAAGGCTAGCAAACGCCTGCTTAGCGTACTCGTGAGTGATGTTATCAATCGTTATTAGTAGCTCGGAACGCTGCTGCTGCTTCAGCTCCGCAAGTTGATTCTTAATCTCAACATTTCTCAACAGTCTACTTCCTGAACGCATGGCAGTATCATAATCACATTTATAAGCTTTCATGTAAGCCCATGTTGCATTAAAACGTTGCAAATAAAAGAGGCAGAACAGTTTCTGCTTATCTGTAAGCTTACTATTTGCCTCTAGTTCATCGATTATTTTAGGTGCACCCTTTTTGGCTTTTGTGTGCACCATTTTTGACTTAGTGGGTGCATTCTTTTTAGCACTGCCACGTTGCCAGCCATAACGGCCCTTCCACGACTTGACAGTATTTAAGCTAACATCATACTTAGTAGCAATGTCCTTGTACTTCATACCAGCCATATAGTCTTGTTCAGCCTGCTCATACTTTTCTGTCATTACATACCACCACACCTCCGTTAATTGGAATTAGTCATCGTTATTCGACCACGACCCAGTCATCAGCTAGCATATCAGTTTGACTAGCTAACCATGGAACTCGATCCATAGGTGCATTCGGATTGTTCGTGCGTAGCCCAGTCGTGTCAATATAAATGAAATCGTGAGTCATAACCTCATTAAAACGATTATTGGGAGTGTTCAAAGGTTCTCCCTTTTTCAATTTAATGAAGATGCCTTTGCCGTTCCAACCCTTACGTGCAACACGCTTACCCAATTTCAACGCCTTAATTGCTTCACCAAAATTCATAATTGCTTCCTCATTATTTTTATCCAAACGAAAAGCGCCATGCTGTTTAGCACGACGCTTCTTATCCTTGTACCACCTATCTAGCCGAGCATCAGCCTGCACCCATTCAGGCGGCTCGTACCCATATTTGCTGTGAATCATTACTACCATGACACCACTCCTAAATTTACGTAAAATAAAAACGTCCCAAGGGACGTTGATTTCTATTTAACATTATTTCTCAAAAAAGAAACTATTCTCGAATTTTACCAATATAAAGTTAAACATTAGTGATATAAATTACATTACCCTCGACTTGTACCTCATACATAAAATCCTTTTTAGCAGAATAATACATATATCCGCTAATTCCCTTTTTACCTGTTTCTATTGCATCATTTTCCATATAATCTCGCATATGTTCAGACATAAACTCTTGATCTGAACTAGCATCGACCCATTTCGGCAAGGTAACAACCGCCTGATAAATAACATTACAATTCTTGAATACTGTAAATTCAGTTCCTGTACCCAAAGAAGCGTTATCGTCTAATTTATAGGTAACAAAACTATCGTCTTCACGAAGCTTTGTCATTCCCTTAGGATCAATAACAGAATGTACCGCATTTCTCTTTAAAGAATGTGTTTTATTGAATAAAAGATCCAATAAAGTCAAAGTTATATCTTCTGCTGCAAATATAACAAATCTAGCCTCAACAGATGTTACAGATTCTGTTCGTACAGATGATCCATGAGATACAGATGTCGAATTTCTAAGACTTCCTATCTCAACAATCGTGGCAATCAATTTATTGAATATCTTAGTTATGTGTTCTTGCGAGGATAATTCAGATTCTAATACATGCAACGTTATTTGAGCAAGTTCAGGTAATAGATGATACCTATCCTTATCAATTTCGTAGCCTTTAATTGTTTTAAAAATCCATTTACAAGTTGATTCCACCATACTTCGAGCATAATTAACCGACTCACCATATTTCTTTTCGTTATAGCTATCATTCATCTCCGAATAACGTTCGTCGATTGCTTCAACACCAAAACTATCAACCTCCGGCCTTAAGATTTTACTAGGATGTCTCATATACTTCACCACATTCTTAATTAATTTACTCTAACTATACAAAAACTCCCGCTAAAAAGCGAGAGCAGTTTGAAGGATTTTAGTTTGAGCAATCAAAGAAATTCGTGAGTATCTAGGCTGCTAAACTAATAAACTACACCGGCGGCAGAGAGGAGCGCATCACCCCTTATAAATCCGCCGGCTACACAGATAGCTGGATTTGAACCAACATAGACGGTTTTGGAGACCGCCATCTTGCCAATTAGATCATATCTGCTTAATAGACGGGCCATCATATCAACTTAATCAAGGAGGCAACACAAATTGTACACCTGTGCCCGTCTAAAGTGGCGATATGGAATCGAACAACATACAGCATAATAAATACCATATTTACCTTAATCCGCCATATAAAACGGCTAGGGCTATCAGAAAAACGTTTATTTGTCGCCCTAACCAATTATCGATAATACTAATTTACCACCAATTTATTGCTATGAAGTCCGGCTTGAGTTCGGAAAAAGTTCGGTTAAAGTCCGGTCTGAGTCCGGTTTTGATAAATATTCAGGTCTTCTAGGTAATAGCTCTGTGCAAACTGCAGCATTGCCAATGGCTTCCAGCGATCAAAATACTGAGTCTTGCTGTAGCCAATATCCATGTAGCACATCGTGTCGCTGTAACCTTGTAAATATAGCCGATCTAATATCTCCTGGCACTCATGATCACAGCGAGCCATGGCCTGAATAGTCTGTCGGACAATTTGCTCAGCGTACAGGCGGCGTGTAATCCGATCCTCGGCCGAGTTACCAGCTGGGGCCGACTTAGGCATGCCATCCATGCTAGGCGATTTTAGATCAGCGACCGAATGGCCGGACGCCCGAACTGCTTGCGGTAACTTCTTATCCAGGAACCGCCGCACCTGTTTAATTGTTTTCTCCTGGTCAATTGGTGGAAAAATTTCATCTGAAATAACTTGCTGTTCGCCCATCATGCGCCCCTCCGCTTTCGTATGCTATAATTAACTTATTCGGAATTAGTTGTAGCGCGGTCAGCGATGGCAGCGCTTTTTTATGTTATACTTACAACGGTCATTCGAGTGGTCCCGTGACTGGTCGCCTTAACGGGCGGCTTTTTGTTTGCTTCGGCGTGTTCCTTCATGCGCCGGTGCTTCCGTTTAATCGTTGAACGCTTCTTAGTGTGTTTAGGCATAACTCACAATCCTTCCGGTACGCGCTCTTTAATGTACGCATCAAACTGCCGTTCAATTCTTTGGCTCTCTCTGGCTAACTGATCCACTGTTGTAATGCGTTCACTACCGGTCCGGATTTAAATACCCACGAAGCCAGTGCAATGCGTCATCGACGTTTTTACAGTGTGCTAGGGGTACTTCTACCAGCCGATTAATACCAGACTTTTCATCGTAGCTAGTTACCGGATGCCCATGGCTGTCTAATGACATCCTGTTAACCTTAACTTCGTATTTGTCACTAGTCAGATGATACTGGTCAATTTTCATATCAATCATGTTTATTCGTCCTCCGTAATTTCATCTATTTCTACTCGCGGATTTCGTTTATCAACTGCAAATTCGTCCTGAAACCCCGTGATATGCTTGCGGTTGTCATTACCTAGGAGCCCAGCTTTCATGAAGCCGTCAAGCACAAACTTTTTAGCAAACGCGATATTGTCCGCATCTTTTCGGTTGTTCTTTGTGTACCACGTAAATTTAAGCTTGCAAGGCCAACTGAATTCAACTCCGGAATTCCGACTTGCTCGCGCATATACACTACATAAGGCCGTGTACCGCTTCTTTAGTTTAGCTGCGGCGTATCTGTTGGCCCGTTCAGCCTTGATGTACTCATTTAAGCTAGGTAGTTCGCCCTTAATCACGACTTTGCTCATACTTTCGGCACCCGGCTAATGTAATAGCCATTAACGACCCCGTTAGACATACTGGCCTGTCTAATCGAAAACTCTGGAGCATCAATCCTCTTACATAATCGCGCCAGTGTTTGATAGGCGATTACTTCATCAGGATTGTTATACTTCTCAGCACGCCAGTAATCGTTAGTCAGTGGCAGGCTGTATTTATGGACTAAATCCTTTACCCGATTTAATTCAATTGCCGTACTATCAGCTAGTTCTCTAAGCGTATGTTTGCCATGCTTATGTGCTTGCCGAATGGCTTTAATATCTTCACGTTCTCCCTGCTTCGGATCTTGTTTCATACTGGCTAGGTAGGCCGCATCACTGCTTACCTTAGTTCCAGGCTTCACAAGTCTAACTGGAAACGGCCATTCACCAGATTTGTAGTTATGTTGCGCGAGCTTAAACATTTCCGGTTCGGGCCCGATTGCTAGTGGGTGATCGATATCGGGTAGATCAGCGTTAATTACTAGCACCTGTGTTTCAGTCATGCGCTCACCTCCGTTTGCAATCCTTGTCTAGCTTGCTCTAAATCAATAAAATACTCGGCTGGCTTACCCCAACATTGGGTCAAATCAAAATTTAAGCCATCCCGCTGATATTCAATAATTAAAACCTCGAGTGCAAATAGCTTGTACTCATGAGCGCACACTTCATCTTGCGCGCTACCGCCAGCCTTTAAATGCCGCTTCATACGCTGCTTAGTCCAATGCAACGCGGCCGGTTCATAGGCATGGTTAGCGGCTAAATTGACTAATTGATTACCCCAATTCATTTAGCTTCCTCCTGACTGTTCATGAGCGCTAGAAAATCATCGTCACTCATATCGTCCTGCTGGTTATCACTTGAATTTGGCTTAGAATCCGCCTGAGAAGCGCCGTTTTGCATCCACTTTGGCGTAACTTCTTTACGGCGTGGTTTTGAATAGCCACTAGGTTTTCTTTCGCTCTTCATGCGGTCGTCATGATTAGCAGCAGCCTTTTTAGCCTGCTCTAACGTCGTAATATTTCGTTTCTTCCAACCCGCAACAATTGCACGAACGTATTTCAAACATGCATTAGATCCAATCTGATGTTCTCCAGCAACCCAAATTGCATAGGCAATCACCTCAGGCTTGAACTCTTCCAGCCATTCATCAATCTCAGGTCGGGCAATACCATTTGGAAATCCCCACAGGTTGGTCCAATCGTTAATGACCTGCTCGCGCGTGACACCCGCGTCATCATCATAAGAGTCAGTATCAGTCAAGTCAGGGTCAGTACTAGTAAGTTCTTTATGTTCTACTGGTTGACCTCCACCTTGCCCAACCGGTTGACCTACTTTATCTAAACCAGTTGGCCTACTTTTATGACTTGTAGTTGGGTTACTGGTTGGGTAACCAGCTGACCTACTATATAAATTAATAATGCGATATTCAGGCGGTTTCACATTTTTCTTGCCTCTAACGTATTTAATTAGTCCTAGTTGCACTAATGAGTTGCGTGCTTTATCGAGGCCGGGTTCGGATAGTCCTGTCAGACTGAGTAATGCCGAATTTTTCATGCGAAACTGAACGTCCAACTTGCCTTCATCGTTCGCATAGTCTAATAACTCGCGATACAGATTATTTTGGCCGTTAGAGACACTCGCTTCATACATTTTAAAATTGCGGTACGCTCGTCGTTGCTTGAAGTAATCCAAATTCGTCCCTCCTTTACTAATGGGCCTTTCACCCGTTCGGTGGATTCAGTCACTGCTGTTCAAGCCAATTCTGTTTAGTCAATCTATGAGTAAGTCGTCTGCACTAACGACGCTCTCTAACTTTTTGGTACTACGACAATAAGCACAATGTCCGCATTGGATAGGATCTGCTTCGCCTTTAATGACATCTTGAATATGCTGTTGAGAG
The DNA here is from genome assembly GCF_014131735.1 of Lactiplantibacillus plantarum. Taxonomy (NCBI): domain Bacteria; kingdom Bacillati; phylum Bacillota; class Bacilli; order Lactobacillales; family Lactobacillaceae; genus Lactiplantibacillus; species Lactiplantibacillus plantarum. The sequence goes on along the minus strand of NZ_CP039121.1, from coordinate 1,076,675 downwards.
TCCAATATCTGGTTCATAGCATTAGTAAGTCGGTACTCCGGTAAATCAATAGCCTGCTTGTCTGGTGGATCCTGTTTGCTTACTGCCACGATGTACGGTTTACACATCACACCGAATTGCTGCTTAATCAGTTCCTGATACACGGCCATTTGAAGCTGATAGTTATACGCATAAACAAATGGTTCCCGTTCACGGCTTTCTTCATTCCAATAACCCTTATAAATATCAGCGGTCGTCTTTAGATCAACGAAGTAACCTTGTTTCAAATTGAGGCAATCAATCTTGCCCTTCCAGGGATAACCACCGATTTCACCAGTTACAATCACTTCTTTATCGCCTTGATAAAGAAGATTAAAATCATGATCGTCAGATAAGGCTTCAATCATGGATTCAGCAATTTTGAAGTCCTTTTTTAGGTAGCCCTTGCTTGGGCCCCGGCTTGAAATTGCCTCTGGATGTTCATCAACAAACTTGGCATGAGCTTTCTCGCTTTCGAAGTAGCTGTGAAGCCAATTTCCAACGACTAGCGCCGTTGAGTTCATAACTGGCTCCCATTTACCCTGCAACTTGGCTAACGCTTCTGCTTCACATGCTAGAAACCGTTTAAACACCGTCGGCGACATGTAGGCCCGATCAGTCCAGTTCTCATAATAATTATTCGGCGTCAGCTTCTGATCCAACATCATTGAGGTTGTCGAAGAGGTTTTGCTGGTTTGCCCCGTCTTTGGCAGGTTCTTGATCATTGCTTGGTGCCTCCTTTACAGCTGTTTTAACGGGTTCTTTGACTGGTTCGACAGACTCTACCTTCTCGGCTTTATTCTCCTCTACGTCAGCCACCAATGACCTTTTAGTCGGTGTTACATCCTTCGGATCATCATTTTCGTACTCGGAACTCGTCGTGTCGTTAACTGCTTGCACGAACAAATCGTTGTCGCTTGAACTGTTAATGTAGAACTTGGCAGCTCGATTAATTACAGTCCGTTTAGCCATCTCTTCTGGGAACTCGTTTTGAACCTTCTTCGTCTTAGCATGGCTCCAACTGGTGTCGATGTCCTTCTTTGTCATAACCGTGTATGTCCGGTTGCCGTTCAGATCTTCGACCCATGCGAATGCCCCAATGATTGGCTTGTCTAGGTTCTCAAAGCTTGGCTCGAACTCTTTAACCACCAATACTCCATTTTCACCACCAATCTTGAACGTGTCGTCTTTGTGGACAACCTGTGCCTGAATATCCTTAACGTTTGAAAGACGCTTTACAACGCTAATTGAGCCAAAATAGGAGCGCTGCATGACTAACTGGTTGCCATAAGGAATGAAATAGCATTGGTTTTTAGCTGGGCTCAATCCTTGAATTGCCATGTTCATCAATGCCTTGATAACTGATCCTTGGTCACACTTATCAAGTAATGGTTGGCCCTTAGACGTATCACTCAAAATCAAGTAAGCACTGTTTAATGCATTCCCTACTGAATAATCAGGTGGTAATGACAAGCCTTCATTATTCTTCATATCCTCAATATTGTTATTAACCATCGTAACTAACTCATTACTCATGCTTCTTCCTCCTCTGATACCCAGTTATAGCCCAGACGTGTCATCATCGTGTCTGTGTCGATGTGTGCCAGTAGCTCGTCCCATAGACGGGACTGACCAAACACATCAATCAACCATTGCCAATTTGGCTCCTCACCTTGATCTGGATATAACACGCTAACGTCAGTCGAACCGAAAGTGACGATACAAATGGCGCTCAACATATCGGCCTGCATATCAGTCGCCCACTGCTCAAAGTCATTGTTATCGATGTAATCTTGAAACAACTGTGCCTTGTCGAACTCATCACCATCGTAGCAATAGTTATCTGCGTCAAGTACCCAGTCACGTGAGTCGTTACGTTGCTGCCAATGCTCGTTTAAATCTGCCTGTGTTGGTATCATTTCGCCCACCTCCGTACCAAACGTTGTCTTAGTGACAGTTTCGGAGTACAATAGAACTCGAAAATAAATTTATTAAGCGTCTTAGCTGCACGGGTACTCCCAATACTCGAGCAGCTTTTTTCGTACTCAAATTTAGGCTTTGACGATACTTTGCGTACTTCCAATTCGTTCAACCTCCTTAAACGTATTAAAAAGACTATCTAACTCCTGAATCGTGATCTGTTTGTAAAGCACGTTTCCGATCCGGAATGTAAATTTCATCGTCTTCATCTCCTTAAATTCCAAACCAACTAGCAACTTCATGACGCTTGAACCACAATGCAGTTAACGCGCAGCCTACTAATGCTCCTTCAATCATTGCTATTTCCTCCTAGCCATTTTCTTGGTTGACTTTATCGATTACTTCCTGCAATTTATCCATTGGGATACCGGCATACTCAGCTTTCTTAGCCAAATCAGTTATCTCGGCGCTAATCTCTTCTGCATATTCACGTGGATAACGTTCAATAACTAGCTGCTGCGCCGGTGTCCGATCATTTGGGTTAATCGCAATAGCGTTCTCAAACTCGGCTTCCATTGCCTCTCGTTCTTGCTGCTCTTTCTTCTGACGCATTAGGGCTGAGAACATATCACCCTTTAGACGCCTGTCATTCTGAAATGACAGCACTCCGAAATTCTCACGAGCACCAGAATAATTAAGCCAAAAATCGTTAATTACATTTGCTAACGACTTCCTAATTTGTGGATCAGTGCTTCTTGATCCACTCTTCAACCGGGACAATTGTCCGGGAGAAACATGCGTCCTATCTGCAATCTGCTGCTGTGTTAGTGTTTTATTTTTACCTAATGCCAATGACAATTGCTCTGCAAACTTGTTCTTCATACCTACACCTCTGTATTTTGGAAAGGGCTTTATATAGCCTTTCCATGTAATTCACTTATAATTTAAATTAATCGGGATGATCTAATAGGTAATCGATCATCTCAGCTGCTGGAATCTGCCAGCCGTTATGGGTATTCACATAATCAATGAAGCCACCCTGTTCAATGTCCAAATCATGACGATGCTTGGTTAAATATCGTGAGGCTCGTTCGGTTGATTTAGTTCCGTATTTATACTTGGCCAAATCTTTAAGCTTCCAAGTACGAATACCACGTTGTGCTTGCTTCCAGGCTTGGAACTTCTCGTATTCTTCTTCGCTAATGAATTGGAATCCCTTTGGAGCCTCATGCCGAATCAATATCGTATCTGACATGTTCGCACCTCCTAATATGAAACTGACATAAGTTGGCTAGCTTGCTCGTTATACTCGGCCGTTACTGCTCGAAATTCAGCATCTAGTGCTTTATCGCTTAGTGCCTCAAACATTACCCTTGGTGTTTCTGGTTTAACCTTTGCTAGTGCATTGATTAATGTAGTTCGTGATAGATGTGTCATTTTGTTTCCTCCGTTCTTTGAAAATTAAATATTTGCTTTTAGTAACTCGAATATTCGACGCGCTTCATCAATGTTGCTCTCGTTAATTTGATATACGTTAGACACACCTAAATGGAACCTAATGATCGTTTTAACTGCGTCTGACAATGAATAAGCTTTTGGATTCTTACCGTACTTCTCGTTGACAAATTTCGAAATATCGTTTTTAAGCTCCATCCAAGCAGTGTTTCTTGCTTTGACTGGTGCTAGGCTTTTGGCGGCAATAGCTGCGTTTACCTCTGATTGGACCATTTCGTGCAATTGTTCTTGTGTGACTTCCATTACTTGGCCACCTCCTTTGGTTCTAATAAGTCATCCACAGTTACACCCATTGCTTTTGCAAGTAAATTTAGTGTTACAGCATCAGGATGCTTTGTTCGGTTCTCAAGAGTATTTACAGTACTCTGTGATACGCCCGCAGCATCAGCTAGCTTTGCTTGTGTCCAGCCAAGCTTGGAACGAATTTTTTTAATTTCTGAGCCAATCATGTTTTCATCTCCTTAGAGTTAACGCATTTGCGTAACTATGCTTTTATTATAACGCCATTGCGTAAAATGTCAACGCAACAGCGTAACTTTTTTAAATGAATTTGTTTTACGATTAACGCAAACACGTTTGGAGGATCTTTTATGACTGAATCAGAATTAATAATTCAACGCTTGTATGATCTTATGCGCGAGCGTAATTTAACCGTTAATCGTTTGGCCACGTTAGCAGGAGTTACTCAATCAACGGTGAGTTCTTTCATTTACCGGCAGAGTGTTCCAAAAGTAGATCTATTGCATTCACTTTGTTCTGCCCTCGGTATCAGTGTCCACGACTTCTTCGACTTTCCGCCTTACAACGAGGTGGAAAAATGAATCTAATGGCATCTGCTTCAATTGCATTAGTGAAGATAGTATCTGCCAGTATTCCTTTGTTTGCCGTTGCAATATCCTATTTCTTTGGTTTAAACACACAAGCACACCAACGAAAATATGATGTGTTACGTGAGCGGTACCAAAAGCTTTATGTGCCATATTTCAATTTACTTTTAATAACACCCCCGGAAGATATATTGCCTAGTGAGTTGTCTTTAAGCGCTCGCGGTAAGTATTTAGATTTGATTTCAAGTCACACACATTTGTTGGGATCAAAAAGTGCTGAGATTTTTCCTAAGTTCTTTCGTGCTTTTATGGACTTGCTTGAATTAGAAGATGACAATACTGATTTTGAGGACGCAGATACAGAATACGATGACGCTTTTATCACAATGGAAGATATCCTTTTACAAGAAGGGTCAAAGTTAGCAAAGCAGCTAAAATACCCAGACTTAGCAAAAACCATTTCAACCATTCGAGATAAACGGTTGCGTGAATAATAACCAAATAAAGCCCAATAAGTGCCATGATCATACTAATCACGCTCTCACCTCCTTTCACTGCCCCCTGCGATATAATGATTGCAAGGAGGTGATATTAATGAATAACTATTTAGTAACTTTTAATCCAGAAAAAGATCTAAACTCTGAATTTGCAGTGGCCATTCGAACAACTTTAGAGAATCTATCTCCAGATAAATGAGTTCAAATATTTCCCTTTCAGATTGCAATTCAATCAGAATTAACAATCACTGAACTGAAACAAGAACTTAGTAAGATAGAAAAATCACAACGTGTTTCAATTGTTCGCTTTGATGCATGGTCTACTAACGAAGAACGCAGTAGCCAGTTCCTTTCTGAATACGGATATTAGTTGCTACATCTCTTTACGTATTCACCATAATGTTTTACAAACTCTTCTTTTGATACCGGGGCAGCTTTAAAAGCAATCCCTGGGAAAATATCATGGCTTACTTCTTTGCACTCAAGACTACTTACGATAGTTTTGATCGTTTTATTAAGTTCGTGTAACTCGACCAACAATTGTGTTAAAGGTGGTTAAAAAATGTTAACAGCTACGATTCATTTTTTAGATGGTGAAACACTAACGCTAAACGTACATGACTTTGTTTGGGGTATTCGCACTGCGCCAATTAATGATCGTCCTAAAAAAATTTCTAAAAAGAACTGGGAAAAGATAACGTACGATTTTCCTAACAAAGACGAAATTAATGGTCCGTTTGAACTGAACGAACATATTAAGCTAGGATTAGTGCCAAGTATCACCAAACTTCTAAACAACTACACTTTCTTTTTCACTGATGATGACCCTGGCACCGTGTTTGCCAGCTCCAAAGTGGTAAAGATTGTCAGTCATTAACGTTTAATCCGAAGAGTTGCTATTTGCGATAGCGGCTCTTTTACTTGTTATTGGCTTCATTTTGGCATCTCCCTTTAATTACTCGAATTGTGTACTTTATCTTCAAAAAAATAAGTCCATTTAACACGTTTTTTTTTCGATATATCATTCATTCTTACAGCCATTTTCTTAGCTCTACCAACACTTGGTGTTCTATGCCCTTGTTCGTAAGACGCTAAAGTTGTCTCTGGCATATCGAGAAATTCAGCAGCCTTTTTTTGCGTTAGTCCGTTGATGTCTCTCCACTCTTTTAACCAATGACGCATGTTAACACCTCCTAACTAAGTAATACGTTTCGCGTACCTTTGATGCTTACTAATATAATACAATTCGCGTACTTAGTCAACACATGAATACTCTAAACGAGTATTTTTTGTATTTTTGTACAAAATACGCATTATGCGTAGTAATCTTATAATTAACGAAGGAGGCCTATCAATGTTTGCTGAACGCCTTAAAGAATTACGAAAAAAAGAAGCTGGTCTAACGCAAGAGAGATTAGCAATGCAATTAGGCATGGCCAAAACAACACTGGCTTCCTATGAACAAGGAAAACGACAGCCAGATCTTGAAACACTTTCTAAAATTGCAGATCGTTTTTCCGTGACAACTGACTACTTGCTTGGAAAAAATGGCACGCCAAAATGGGCAACCAAGAAAGATACCATTGACCTGAAGGATTTTCTTGAAGCAAATGAGGGTTCGATGACCTATGGGGGTGAAGATCTTACTGAAGAAGAAAAACAACAAGTGCGTGTGGCAATGGCAACAATATTCTGGAAACGCCACAAGCATGATTAGGAGTTGTACTTATGGATAGAGTAAAAGATATTGTTAAAGCTATTGTCAATCGTTATCACACAGCGGACCCGTTTGTAATTGCGGAAAAGCTTAACATACAAGTGGAATGGTGTGATTTTGGGGCAATGCCTCTGGGTAAAAATGCTTATGACAACCAAGAGCCTATCATACTACTCAATAATTCTATTAAACACACGCCTACACAGTATTTCATACTCGGTCACGAACTAGGACACGTTATATTCCATGAGGGGCTGATTGGGTACTACACTTCCGTTAAACATGGACATTCTAAGTTTGAACGTGAAGCTGATGAATTTTCAGTTGGATTGATGGGAATGTTGTTTATTGAGGAGAATGGCCATATTCCCTATTCATACAGAGAACTGTCCTATCAATACGGGGTACCATTCGACGGAGATTAGTATAAATTAATTTGGAGGAATTATGGAAACTTTTGCCGAGATAATGTTCTTCATCTCATTGTTGATATTTATATATTTTATATGTCGGGGAATTTTCAAACTTATTAAAGGAGCTAGCTCAAAACAATCTTTTAAATACGGCTTGATTGCTCTCGCTGCATCTTTTCTATTTGTTGTTGTAGGATTGATAGCTAATCCAGTTAAAAACACAGCAAGCAGTAAGGACACGATAGCACACTCGAAAAAAACCAGTACGTCAACGATTGAAAGTGCCGATAAAAATTCTAACAAAAAGCATTCGAACAAATCAAGCAGCAAAAGAAGTAATTCGAAGAAGGCTGCCTCAAAAAAAACAAGTAGCATCAAAAAGAAGTCTTCCAAGAATAATAGTGACACTAAGAAGACTGTAGCTAAAAAAGCTTCAAGCGAAAATAAAGCTAGCGCTAAAAAAACAAAGAAAAAAGTATACAGTTTTAATAAAATTAAGCTTGGCATGACAAAGTCACAAGTAATTTCCATTATGGGGAAGCCCACAGACGAGAGCTCAAGTACGCTTATGTATGGATCTGATGACTTAGATTTTGAAAATGATAAATTGTTTGATGGATCTCCTGATAAAATTCATAAAGCTGCTATAAAAAAAGATAAGGCTGAAGCTAAGGAATCTAGCAAGAAAAGAGTAAACGAAGGTGAACTAAAATCATTTGCTAAGGTTTTTGGGCAAAAAGACGTCGAAACTTTACAAAAATACGTTGGCTCTGCATATTCGTCTATAGAAACTTCACAGGGAATGGCTTATGGGTGGAAAACCGATTACGGTATGCTTTACAGATTAGATGATAGTAGCACCGGCATCACTCACGTATATAAAGATGGTCTTGGAGACTCTGGTACACAACTGTATGTCGGTCAGACCATCAAACAAAAACAACGTAGAAATTATTATTACTATAACTAGGAGGAAGATATGTCTATTATTCTCACATGGTTAATAATTATTATCGCTATTATGTACTGGATTTTAAATAAGTTCGTTAAATTCATGACAGTGGGACATCTCAAACTAAAGGATTTAATTCGTGCAGGCCTTTGGTCAATGATTGGAATTTTCATCTGGAAAAAGTTACACCCAAATGAAGATATACCAGACCGTTTTAACTCAGAAATTAATAAGTATAAGGAACTTCTCGCACAGACACAGAAAAATCACGATAAGAATTAATATTGCTAGGGAATACTAAAAAGCTATGTCCAATAAGCTGATCGACATTAAAAGCTGTTAAAAGAGGAGGAATTTCAGCATGAAGACAAAGAATTTAGCGCTTACCAACGGAATCGTGGGATTAGTTGGCGGAATCATCTTATTATTTGGGGGCTGGTTTGTCGCTGGTGGCGCCCTAAGCGATGCGGCAACTGGATCAGCAACAAGCACATCAGGTACAGTGGCTTTATTAAACATTTTGAAAATTGCCATTTTAGCACTAGGCATCATTGCATTAATTTATTATAAAGGCGATTCAAGAGTAAATACTGCACCAGGTGTTTTACTAATTGTCGGCGGCGCAATCGCACTTATTCCATTCTTAGGTTGGATTGGCGGAATTATCGCAATTATTGGTGGTTCTTTATATTTAGCTTCCCTAAAGAACTTTAATCAACCACAACAATAACACAATGCACTATTTTGAAGGATATACCTCAGGTGTCAAAGGCGTATTAGGTGCGAACTTTAACGTTACTTTCACCAATGGAACATTGAGTGGTAAAACTCAATCTGGTATGAAATAGCAATTTATAACTGGCCCTTGATTGGGCTTTCACGCGAGCGTAGTTCAACGGTAGAATGGTTCCTTTAATTCAAATATAGCCTACCTTCCAATGCAGGTTCGACTCCTGCCGCTCGCATAGAGATTCCTAACTCAATCAAACACAGGAGAATCACCAATGTTCAATTCTTTAACTTATTTTTTAAAAAGCATGTCCTCTATTAAGTGGAGCACTGAGCTATTATTTGTGGCAATTATATCAGCATTAGTTGCATATTTTCTCTATAAAAAGCTTCATCACTAAATTATTACAAACGTGGGTGTAGTTCAACGGCAGAACAGCAACTTCTTATGGGATACCCTTCCTTTATTTCTTATTGCCATGCGGGTTCAACTCCTGCCACTCACATTGACCAGTCAGGATGTCATTAAAAGCTAGGAGTTGGGACTACTTATAATTCGGGGAATTATTGTTATTGGGGAATAACATATTTTGGAGGGATTACTTTGGATATATTTTTTACATTTATGTTTCTTGTATCTTTAATTGCGTTAGCTTACTTTTCAATTCGTGGGGGAATTCATCATTTCACAAAAACAGGTGTTAATCGTCCATACAAAAAATACACCTTAATCTCAGTAGGACTAACAATCCTATTCTTAGCATTAACGGTTTGGGCCGCCCCTTCTGGCACAGCAAGATCGAGTGCATCACAGTCAGATACAGCCTCAAGTAGCAAAGCAAAGAAAAGTTCAGCAAAAGATGCATCGAAAAGAAAGGCTAGTATCAGTAAAGCTAACTCTATTAAGGAGAAGGAGTCATCTGAAAGCGCCCTATCAAGTAGCAAAGAAGAATCTGAAAGTATTGCTGCCTCCAAGTCTGAATCCAAAGAGAATTCAGAGAGTATGGCTAGTTCTGAATCCGAATCAAGCAAAAAGCAGTCTGAGGCAGAAAGCTCTTCAATAGCTAAAGCCAGTTCAGAATCATTAGTTGCTAGCTCGTCATCAGCTAAAAAAGCGAGCGAAACAAGTAAAACAGACAATGCTTCCTATACACAAAATGGTGGTTGGACTACTGCTGCTTCTGGTATGGTTTTTGTATCAGACTCCAATAAGTACTACACCAGCGTTAAAAATCCAGGTAATTACCAATATATGACCCAGAGTGCTGCTGATAATTCTGGTGCCAAGCCAGCACCACGGGGCAATCAATACGCAAGACCATAACAGGTCCAAGCCCTCATCGGGGCTTTCACGCGAGCGTAGTTCAACGGTAGAACGGTGCTCCTTTGAATTGCTAACTAGATACTAACAGATGCAGGTTCGACTCCTGCCACTCGCATTGACCAGTCAGGATGTCATGAAAAGCTAAGGGTCGGGATTACTTATAATTTATTTCTCATTACTGAGGAATAAATTATTATTACTACAACTAAGAGGTGGACAAAATGGGATTGTTGAAACGAAAACCAGAATTCATCATTACTGGTCAAACCCCAGACGACTATGTTCCAATTGGAATTGTCACAGGAATTGCTAATGCAGGAACATTAGGTAAAGGCGAGATTAGATCAGCAATAGAAAAAGCCCAAAAAGATTTGTGGTCAGAAGCTATTAAACTTGGCGGTACGGCAATCTCTAACTATCGTATTTCCCGAGCTCCCAGTGGTAACGCATCGCTATCTGCACAAAGTATCATAGTTTACGGCGACGCAATTAAAAAAGTATAACAGCAACCCCATATTGGGCTTTCACGCGAGTGTAGTTCAACGGTAGAACAATTATTTGCACACTTCTCATAGGTCTCACATCCTATATTGATGTAGGTTCGACTCCTGCCGCTCGCATTGTAACAAATAACCCATACTACCGCTTACTTTAGTACCTACATCACGTGGGCGTAATTCAATGGTAGAATAACGATTTCAGCCCTTCTCTCTCGTTTGAAATTGTTATGTAGGTTCAATCCCTGCCACCCACTTTTAAAAGAAAGAAGGTAAGATTATGGATAAAGATATGTCGAAATATGAACTCATAGATAACATTACTAATGACTTAACCTCTTTTATTAATCTGTATGCTTTCGTTTATCTTACAAAAGATAGCTACTCAAGGAAAGAATGTGGCCGCATAATCCAAGGAATGGAAAGAGATATGGTTGATCGTCTTAAGCAAAAATAATTGTAGGTACATTCTAATTAACTGTTGAGCCGACCAAAACCCATTGTTGGCTCTTATGCGAGTGTAGTTTAGTGGTAAAACGACAGCCTTCCAAGCTGTAGTCGCGGGTTCGATTCCCGTCACTCGCTTTGTATTTGTATTCAAAATATAATTGCAAAAACAATCAGTATTTAACGAAACTAATCAGAAGGAATTGTGCTTAAAATGAATATTAACGAACTAACTGACACAGAAGTCAACCAATTAATTCATTCCGTAAAAAAATGTGAACGTCAAATTCCCGGAGAAACGCCATTTATTGGTAGAATTAAAGATGATACACCAGTAATCGACTTTGAAAATCATATCAAGTACACGTTGCACCGATATAGACATCCGTTAGACGTTTCTAGATTCAGTCTTCATATTAGATTTACGGATACAAATGACATGCTTATACGAATTGATATACAGAATGGCAAGCACAAAAATCCAGATGGTGAAATAATTGGTCAAAATCATATGCACATTTACCATGAACAGAAGGGCTTACGAAAAGATGCAACAGCAATCCCCTTGCCTAATGAAATTCATAATATTTCAACCCTTTTTTTAGCCTTAGATGACTTTTTAAATTATACTAATACCAAATTATATAAATAACTACCTCAATAAGAAGCATTGACTCTGCTAAGAAAGGAGCTTTTTAAATGGTAACTATCCAACAATTAAAAAAATCAGCTGATGAATTTTATAAAAAAAGCACTAAATGGTTGCCTATTCAAACCGGGATAACACGAATTGATACTCCTTTCTTAGATAGGCATAATGATGCAATCATTCTGTATGCTGTCAGCCAACAGAACGGCTTAATAAAGCTGACTGATGGAGGCTACATTTTTGATGATTTAGAAGGCGATGGAATTTACCTTTCTAGATCAAAACAACGCATGCATATCTTGACTGAACAATTAAACAGTTATTCCGTTAAGATAGATAAAAGCCAACATGAATTATTCATTACTACAACACTTAATGACTATCCAGTCAAACAGAACCTTCTAATACAAGCAATGTTGTTTACTAACGATATGTTTATGCTATCAAATAAAAAAGTATCATCTATATTTATTAATGAAGTTGCAAAATTTTTTGAAGATCAAAATATTCGTGTTACAGACGGGCCAAATATCATTGGCCGTACTGGTATGATTCATCATTATGATTTCTCAATCCCTGGAATACGGGATATTCCAGAAAAGCTTATACGTACGATGAACAATGCTAAGAACGAATACTATGCAAAATCAATTGCGATGGATAAACGTCAAACACAAGATGTAAGACCTAACACTGATTTTTACACAATTATTAACGACGAAGAAAGTGTTGATGACAATATAATTAATCTATTTGATTCAGAAGGTATTACACCAATACTATTTTCAAAACGTAATAATTACATTGAACAGCTAGCAAAATAATCGTTTATATGTACCCCACAATGGGGTATATATTTTAAAGTGAAAAGAACATACGTTTGCCAATGTCAACTTATTGTTATTTCCAGTTAGGAGGAATAAAACATGTCAGTAACCAAACTTAATAATGGTAAATGGCAAGCCCGTGTCTCTTATAAAGATGATGACGGTAACTATAAGTCAGTTACTCATTTAGAAAAGCGCAAAACTGACGCCGTTGAGTGGGAAACTAAAACTAAAAATGCTCTGCTGGAAGGTGCTGACTTATCACGTAGCACCGAGAGTCTAAAGCACTACTTTCTTGATTGGATCAGAATATATAAAACTGACGGCGTATCGCGTCATACTCACGAGCTATATATGGGCAACTGGCGTCACGTCTCTGCATATTTTAAGGATCAACCTATGAGCGCAATTAAACGGCCAGATTATCAGAAATTCCTGAATGAATTTGGTCGCAGTCATGGAATTGCCACATCTCACAAACTTCATCAACAAGTACACACCGCAATCAAGGACGCTGTAGCCGATGGTATTCTAAAACGTGACTTTGCTTACAAGGCACACGTCACTGGACGCCCTCCTAAGCCCGTAGAGGAAAAGTATTTAACGTTGTCCGATTATAAGAAACTGCGTAAATATCTCATTAAAACGGCTGATTATGACCACATGACTATGCTGATGATGCTGTTTCAATTAGAAACTGGGACCAGGTTCGAGGAAGCTGCTGGTCTGACGTGGGATAATTTGGATTTGAATAATGGAATAGTTCACATTAAACAGCAGTGGGACGCCCGTAGACAGACTTTTCGTCCAACTAAGGGAAATGGACAGGCCGATGGAGATATAACCATAGGGCCCGCCTACTGTCGTTTTATGAGGAGCTATCGTAGCACGCAGAAAGATTATTTAGAATTGCACGAAATGAAGAATCCTAAGAACCTCGTATTTTGGTCTAAACTAGGAAAAATCGTGGGCAATGGGAATGCAAACGAAGAGCTAGGACGTATTTGTAACCGTCTAAATATCAATAAAGTTACAACACACGCCATGAGGCATACACACGCTTCGATTCTTATCTTAAATCATGAGTCCCTTCCCTATGTTCAACATCGCCTTCGACATCAGAAACTAGAAACGACCGTTAACACCTACGTCCATCTTATTGAAGAAGAAAACGGCGTATCAGATAAGAAGGCCACTGAGCTAATGGATGAAGGATTTTAGAAAATGATAATTTTGTGATTGCTGTATTCCTTGTTCCGCAAGGGATTACAAAATCATTTGTTAATTTTTCTTCCAAAAACTGCTATATTTTGGCTACTTTTTTCGTTTTTGGAAGAATCGTGGAAGAACATATCGTGTTTGAGTGGTTTTCGAGTGTAAAACAAAAGCACCAAAACGCCTTTATATCAGCGTTTTGGTGCTTTGCCGTTTCTCTATATTTGTCGACTTATCACCCGCACGGGGATCGAACCCGTAACTCCGCCTTGAGAGGGCGACGTCTTAACCAATTTGACCAGCGGGCACAAATTCATTTATTATCTTACCGAATGATAAGCGGCTTGTCAAATATAATTAAGATTTTTGCCACCTAAAAATCGTCACAACAACTAAACCAACGAATAAGAGCAAACAGTAGGCCACACTACACCAAAAAACGAAAGTCAATAATTGGGGTAACAAAAAGCTGCGCATAACTGCTAATCCGATGGCCGTGACCGCCCATACGATCAATTGTTGTCGCAGATGATCGAATAAATGATCTAATTCTGACTTCGACATACACTCACCTTCCATTTAACTAGTTTAGCCACCAACTGATACGATATTCAAGCAAAAATGCAAAAAATAGACACAAAGTTTCAGCAAAGTCTTGACAGTATTTGCTGGAAAAGTTACTATTAAATAGTTGTTATTGGGTATTCGCCAAATTGGTAAGGCAGCGGACTCTGAATCCGTAATTTACTGGTTCGAGCCCAGTATACCCAATCAGAAGTACGGATAAAGCCACGCAGGTAAGATCAAATTTACCTGCGTGGCTTTTTATGAATTGTCACACCCTTGCCAGTGCAATTTTATCTTTTTTCACTCAAAACGGTTTACGGACTTGATTAGGGGTTTATAATAGATAGTGTAGACTGTCTGTGAAGCCTTGTAAAATTGTCACTATTTTAAATTCAATCCAAAGGAGATAATGTTGTTGGTATACAAAGATGTTTTTGGTATCGATCACAATGATTGTCACATTGTTCAGACGCGGCACGAGTTTAACCGGATCTTCATTATCGAAAATGAAGTTGGCTCTCGCTTTACTTGCATCAAAGATGATGCCCCACTCGAAAAGAAGATGTCTGGGCACTGGAAGTATGCAAAAGCTAGCGACGCCCCTAAGAACTATGCCGTTCCTTATAAGGCCCAGAAAAACTAAACAACCGTTGAAAAGAGGATTACGATGCGGCGCTATCAACCGTTAACCAAATCAAATGGCCGGGTCCCCCACTCGCTCAATCATAACACCAACCCCTACTATGGTCAGCATGGTGCTGATTGGGTCAAAGACACGAATGCTTCGCTATTTAATGCCCAACATGAGCATCTTCAATCAAAGAGCCATGTTGAGCGACGCGTGCGGCACAACGTCCGTCAAGTGCTGTGGGTGGTCGTGGCGATTCTTGCCATGTTACTTGGTGGTTTTATCTTGTTCTCATTAGCGATCAATATTTAACACTAAAAAGAGTCATTCAGCTTATACAAGTTGAATGACTCTTTTTTACTAGCCTTTAATTTCCTTGGTATCCACTAAAACTTTGCTGACCATCCGAAGCTCATCAGTTAATTCAGAGGTTCGAATCCGGCCAAATTCGTCGAGGAACTTGCCAAGGCGTTCTTCGTTAACTTTTTCAATGACCCGTGCTAACTTCTCACCTTTGGCGGTCAACGTTAGATAACGGTACCGACGATCATAAGGATCGATGTTCAACACAATCAAGTCATTGTTGATCAAGTAGGTCAGTTTCCTTGAAATCGCTGAAGAAGAGACGTGGCGGTCAGCGGCTAGCTCTTTCACCGTAATCCGGTGATCAGTGCTATGGTCAAGATAGTAGAGAATCAAGAACTGTTCGAACGACACGTCCGCATCAGTCACCATCGTTTGAATAATCTCGCGAAGATGGCTTTCAAGCCATGACATGCCCACTAAGACTTTTTCGAACAATTCCGCATCGTCGTACTTGGCCTTCTTAGTATTAGTCTTCATCATTATTTAAAACCCCATTCATGCGTCACGTTCAAGGCATCATCAACAACCCCGTGATTACGCACGGACTTCTGCAGCTGGCATAACGGTGATTTCAAGATCACGTGTCATTTGTTTCTCAATCGCAGTCTGAACATCACGATCCGTTACAACTAAGCTCGACAACTTACTCTTTCCGTTGATAATATCTTGGACGTGTTGATTATCCAAATCATCAGCAGAGACGATTGGTAAGAGATGGAAATTATCATTCGTTGCTTGTAAGCATTGGTCGAACAATGGGGCGTTAACTCCCATAACCAACACACTGTTTTGTTGTTGTAAGACTGATGCCAACCACCAGTTCAATAATTGTGCTTCAGAATGGAAGACATTCGTGATGGCTTCTTCCTTATTCACTAATTGAATTGATAATTCGTGGTTACTACCATATTGCTTGACCATTGCTAAAGAGTGGTCTGGACGATAGAAGTTTTCTAGTGTCACTTGTGAGTTATTCGTCCGGTCAAGGTACTGAGTGACTGACAAGAACCCGGCAGCATCGTACACATCCCGACGAGTTGCTAATGACCCATTGAAGTAAGTCATGTACCAAATGGCACCATTCTTACGGTACTTCAACGTCATAATTGGGTTACCGCCATCATCGGCAATTGACACAATCTGCTTATCAGCATTGCGCTTATATTGCCATGCAGGATTATCAGGTAATTCTGGTTTAGTCTTCGCAACGGCACCCGGTACCTTTGCCTGAATCGTGTAGTACATGTTGTACAAGCCAGTTCGTTTATCAACTAAGCCAGCTGATTGGTAACTGTTCCAAATTTCTGGCAAGCTGTCATTATAGTTAACCGTAATAACATTAGCTTTATCCTTAACTTCACTCTTCAATAAGCCCATGATCATTTCCATCGAAGCCTTTTCATCACCAGACAATGATTGAATCAGATCGGTGCTGAACAAGAAGTACTTTGCAGACTGGTCAAATTCGACGGGCGATACTAAGTGAGTCGTCCCGTAATCCGATTTTAACTTGGCATCAATGCTTTCAATCTTTTGTTGGAGCCCCTTAACAATCGTGGCATTTTGATCATAATCATGTTGTAATCGATTGATTTTCTGATTAATCAAGTTGAGTGAACGTTCTTGTTCGTCTTGAGCACTCTTCTTCTTACGATCATAAGCAACTAACGCATCTTGAGCGGTATGTAAGTCTTTTTCCGCACTCGTAATCGCGTGTTCCTTCCGCGAACGTTCACGGGTTTCAGTCTGTTCACGCTTCTGGAGTTTCACGAGTTCACTGTTGATTGCGTCACTCTTTTGATACAGATCCTGTGCTTGCTTCTCCTGTTGCTTCATCAACACGAATAACTTCTTAAGATCCTGTTCGCCCTGAATTGCTTTACGCATATCAGCTTCATTTTGCTTCAAATCAGCTAATGATTGTTCAGACTGCGTAATCTTCTTTTCCAACGATTTGATGGTTTGATCGCTCTTAGCAAGAGCTTTCTTAGCATCATCATAACGTTTTTGAGCAGCATTGATGGTCTTGACCATTCCCTGCCGTTCGCTATCGTTCGTGTTAACGACTTTGTCCTGTTTAGACAGAGTAACCTTAGCGTCCTTTAACTGTTGTTCTAAGTTTAACTGTTCGGCAACTAAAGTTTCATACTGTTGCTTTTCGTGCTTACGATCCTGAACTAATTGGACCTTAAGCTCCCCACGTAAAGTTTGGTATTGCTTGTTTAAGTCAGCCATTTCGCGTTCAATGGCCACACTGTTTTTGGCTGCTGTTTGGGTAGCACGCCGTTGGTTGACCCGGTTTTGGCCCTTAACTGGGGCACTAGTTGAAGCAGTCACGCTGCTACTAGTTGGCCGGACACCAGCAGATGACCGCACATTGGGGGTCGTACTACTTTGAGTCGCCTTTGGTTTTGGCTTTTGAGCAGCAACGGTTGAAGTCGCCGTTGCACGCTCAGAATGATTACGGTAATCCTCATTCTTATCTCTGCGCTTTTTATTGAACATCTTCATAATGCAACTCCTCCATAAACTTGATTGTTTGCTCAAAGAGTAGAAAGGTCATCGCTGACCTTTCTATCCGTTCAGCAAATAATCAAGCTATTCTAATTATTATGCTTCATGCTTCCGACGAGAAACGCCAAAGTATAGCGCTGAACCCATCAATAAGGTTGAAAGACCCAAGACAGCCAAGGCAGTCCCGTTTTCGTCTTCATCCGTTTGTGGTAACGTCTTTGCGTCTGAAGTCGTCGTCTTAGTCGTAACTACTGGCTTCAATGAGGCTGATGCAGGAACAACCCCACTAGTCCCATTGTTAGTAGTAGCCGTCGTCGTTGGCGTTACTTCATCATCAGAAACCGTGGTTGCTGGTGCCGTTGAAGTCGTCGTTGATGAACCGTTGTTTGATGAACCATTACCATTATCAACAGTATCGTCACTTGGCGTCGTAACAGGAGCAGTTGTAGTTGTACCAGTACCGCCACCGTTGACGTTGTCACCAGTGCCAGGTGCAGTCGTAGGTGCGGTTGTCGTCGTGCCACCACCGTTATTACCATTGTCACCGGTACCAGGTGCGGTGGTAGGTGCAGTCGTTGAGCCGCCGTTATCATTCTTAGCATAAGTTAAGGTGATCGTCGCGTCATCAGCCACCGTACCACTCAAAGCACCATCAGCTGACTTGTAAGTGTAACCATCGATTGAAGGTGTTGCGACCGTGTAAGTGTCCCCAACTTTGTAAGTTGTGGTCGTCGCACTCTTGATCGTATTACCATCTGCGTCAACATAGTTAACTGTGATCGTCTTAGTTTGTTCAGTTGGAGTAGTGCCACCGTTCTTCGTGTAAACAAGGGTAACTGTGTTACCGTTGTAGGCAATCGTTCCGGCAATGGCATCACCAGTGGCATGGTCATAAGTGTAACCAGCAATTTCTGGTTGACCAACCGTGTAAGCTTGACCAACGATATATTCAGTTACGCTGGATGCTTTGATGGTGTTACCATCAGCGTCAACATAATTGATCGTCAAGTTAGCTTTATTTTCAACTGGTGTCGTTGAATCCTTGGTGTAAGTTAAGGTAATCGTCTTATTACCATCAACCGTACCAGTCAAAGCGGCATCAGCTGACTTGTAAGTGTAACCATCGATCGTTGGCGTTTCAACCGTATAAGTTGAGCCGTTATCCAAAGTTTGGGTCGTAGCGGCCTTGATCGTGTTACCATCAGCATCAACGTAGTTTACCGTAACCGTTGATTGTTCAACTGGGGCTGCATCCTTCGTATAAGTGAAGGTAACCGTGTTACCACCAGAAACAAAAGTCCCAGTTTGGGTTGCATCACCCGTTAAGGTATAACCGTCAATCGAAGCGGCATTTACACTGTAAGCACCGCCAACTTCAGCTGCAGTACCATCAGCACCTTCTGTATAAGTCTTAGAAGGTAAGATCGTATTGCCATCAGCATCAACGTAGTTAACAGTCAAGTTTGAAGCTTCGGTATTTTGTGAGTAGACTAACGTCAATTCAGTACCAGCAGCCGTCACATTACCATCAGAATCAGTAGTGTCAGCGGCAACTGTTCCAGTCAAAGCACTGGACTTAGTCGTATCTAACGTGTAATTACTGAAAGTAGCAGGTGTAACGGTGTAAGTATTGTCAACATCGCCTTGAACAGTCGTGTCATCCGCAATCTTATTGCCGTTTTCATCAACGTAATGGACAACGACCGTACCAGCGGCAACAGAAGTATCCATTACTTGGGTTGCATAGCTCCAAGCCTCAATCTGCTGATTGGCATCAGTGTTGTTAGTATTAGTTGATAACTTATTAACTGAGGTAGTCCCTGTAAATTCCAAATATGCAGCCCGGCTACCCGTCGTCGCGTCGTCGTTAGCTTTGAAAGTATAGAGAACAGTGACATAACTATCAGCATCAGTTAGCTTCGTGATGTCCACAGTGGCAGTTGAAGCACCAGCTGCGTAACTGTATTCCTTACCGGATTCAGTTGCGTATTCAACGGCAGTCCAAGTGCCATTACTGTTGGAACCATTTGGCGCAATTGAAACTTGACCAGAAGCATTAGCCCAATCAAGCGCTTGGCTCTTGGTTAACCGGATGGCAACTGCGTACGTATGCCCGGCAGTAACTTTGATGTTCGTGCCATCAACATTTTCCTGAATGTATTGTGCTTGGTCTTGTAAGTTGCCCGAACCACCCGACTGAGTAGCACTCGTCAATGTTCCAGCGTCAACTGAGCCAGCAGCAGTTTGATTAGCAGCTTCAGAAGCTGGTGCCGTTACTGTTGGGGCTGTAGTCGCAGCCGTGGTCGTAGCAGTTGTGGTTGCCGTTGCTGCAGCAGAAGCTGGTGTTGCAACTGATGCCTTAGCAGCCGTTGCTGCAACAGTTGCCGTTGAAGTCGATGTCGCATCACTGCTTGCTGGTGTAGTCGCACTGACAGTTGCAGCTGAAGAACTAGCCGCACTCGTTGTTGACGTAGCAGCTGAAGAAGCAGTCGAGCTGGCAGCACTACTTGAAGTAGTAGCAGTTGAGCTAGCCGTACTTGACGTTGAAGTTGCAGTTGAAGATGCAGAACTGGCATCCGTAGCAGCTGATGAAGTCGCCGTTGAACTAGTTGCAGCAGAGCTGGCAGCACTAGAAACTTGTTCCGTGGTTGCGTCTGAGCTAGCAGCAGTATCAGCAGAAGCATTAACGTTGGCAAATACTAAACCTGCAGCCAAAGCTAACGTGGTTGCGCCGGCATAAACCCAACGCTTGCCATCTTTATACATCTTTACCCGATAAACCGAATCACCGGTCATTTTTTGATTATCTTTTGACATATGGAATCCTCCCCGAGCACCCACGATTTTCTGCATTTATGTAAAATGATGGGCGACAAATCGCTTGCCAGCCCATCATCTTAGTCGTGCTTATCGTGTCGTGCTTAATAACACCATAACGATTTTGTTGGCATTTCAGTTATATTTAACGAATTAGCCCTTGAATGCGGCAATTACGTTTAAGATAAAACTGTGTAATCCACCAAAGATGTCGTTGGAAACACTTGATGTATATGATGATGTGTGTGTACCTGGTAAAATATGAAAATCATTGAAAAAACTCATGAGATTAATCCCCTTTAATTGTTAATTAATTAGCCTTTGAATGCAGCAATTACGTTCAATACGAATTGGTAGAAAGTACCAAGTGGTTGGTTGCTAACGTAGCTGGTGTGTGATGAAGTATGCGTACCTGGTAAAAAGTGTAAATCTGAAAAGAAACTCATAATGTATATCCTCCCTCATTATCTAAATAATATCAAGACATTAATTAATATATTAATTAATTAGTTTATCGAAATAGATTATCCCTTGATCGCTTTAATAACGTTCAAGATGAAGCTGTGCAAGCCACCAAAGATATCATTTGAAACACTTGATGTGTATGATGACGTATGCGTACCTGGTAATACGTGAAAATCGTTAAAGAAACTCATAATATAAATCCTCCTAAAAGATTAGTTTTGATTACTTGCTGAATAAGCTCTTGATTGCAGGAATCAAGTTTAAGATAAAGCTATGGAAACCACCGAAAATGTCGTTTGAAACACTTGATGTGTATGATGACGTATGTGTACCTGGTAATACATGGAAATCGTTAAAGAAACTCATAATGTAAATCCTCCTATGATTGTTTGACTAAATTACTTTTTGAATGCAGCAATCAAGTTCAAGACGAAGCTATGGAAACCACCGAAGATGTCGTTTGAAACACTTGATGTGTATGATGACGTATGCGTACCTGGTAATACGTGGAAATCGTTAAAGAAACTCATAATGTAAATCCTCCTATAATTGTTTGACTAAATTACTTTTTGAATGCAGCGATCAAGTTCAAGACGAAGCTGTGGAAGCCACCAAAGATATCGTTTGAAACACTTGATGTGTATGATGACGTATGTGTACCTGGTAATACGTGGAAATCGTTAAAGAAACTCATAATGTAAATCCTCCTATGATTGTTTGACTAAATTACTTTTTGAATGCAGCAATCAAGTTCAAGACGAAGCTGTGGAAACCACCGAAGATATCGTTTGAAACACTTGATGTGTATGATGACGTATGCGTACCTGGTAATACGTGGAAATCGTTAAAGAAACTCATGTTGAAATCCTCCTATAAAATTAACTATGATTATTTGCTGAACAAACTCTTGATTGCAGGAATCAAGTTTAAGATGAAGCTGTGGAAGCCACCGAAGATGTCATTTGAAACACTTGATGTGTATGATGACGTGTGGGTTCCCGGTAAGAAGTGCAAATCAGTAAAGAAACTCATGAATAACTCCTCCTTTTAAGTTAGTTAATGGTTAAATCCCCAAGCCTAGCCACTTGTATGGCAAGACTTGAGAGTTTGGAAAACAAATTAAATTCCGACAAACTTGATTAAACAGTTAGAAAATTCAACTAATTAATCATTGAATTCCCTAACACCCGTCTCTAGCAACGCTTAACCTTTGATTGCGGCAATCACGTTCAACACAAACTGATAGAAAGTACCAAGTGGTTGGTTGCTGACATAACTAGTATGTGATGATGTGTGGGTCCCTGGTAAGAGATGTAAATCACTGAAGAAACTCATGTTAATATCCTCCTTAGAAAATTTACAAATTGTTCACAAATTAGCAGCTCAATAATCATTAATTTAATTTAGTCTGTTAAATAACTAATATTGATTACTAATGCGAACGTTAAACAAGTAACCTCGTTTACGATTTAAATATTAACTAATTCGCCCCACAATCGTCAATAAAATTACTAATATTTGAATAAATACAGGGCAGTATCATATTCAATCAGTAAATGTGTATACTATGGACAACTTACGCGTTTCATTAACGGTCAAAATTTGTGTCCAATATCAATATTATTTATATTTATCACCAGTTAACTATGCCAGCAGAAAGCGTTTAAACCCCTGATAATATCAGCATTTCAGCGTAGTTGCTTGCTGCGACATCCCCTCTTTTTTTCCGAATTATGAACCATACCATCGGGAAATTTATTCCCTAAAAAATAATTATAAATATCGCTTTTTTCGACTTATTATTAAAATTATTAATACTTTTTATATTTTTTACGGCGGTTTTATTTCATGCCTTAACCCACGTTATCCAGTTGAATACATATTTTGGGATCAAAAAAGTGGCTATTGCCAACACTCAGCAATAACCACTTACTAATTTTAATAATCAAACAATATTTCACTAAGGCCTTTTTAACCGTGTTGATACTGCAGCCGATAAAAGTCACGATAACGTTCATGGGTTGCTAATAAGGACTCATGATTGCCATCACCCGTAATCTGACCATCCTCCATGAAGAGAATTCGCGGATAAGCTTCGATCTGGTTTAACCGATGGACAATCGTAATAGTCGTCAGGTCAGCTGGTAACGTCGCCAAGAGCTGGGTCACCCGTTCTTGGTTCTGATTATCAAGACTAGCCGTCGCTTCGTCTAAAATCAATAACGACGGGTGGCGGACGAGTGCCCGGACGATGGCCAAACGTTGCCGCTGTCCACCAGAAACATTCAAGCCCCGTTCACCGACGTCCGTATCAAGACCAGCTGACAGTTCAGCTAGCCAGTCCGCTAAGCCGACTTGTGTCAACAACGCACTCAATTGTTCATCAGAGACCGGTTCCGTCGAACCTAACAGGAGATTATCGCGAATCGTCCCGGGCATCAAGTCTACTTCTTGACTCACGTAGCCGATCTGATTACGAATCGAGGGAATCGTATAACTGGCCATTGTCTCGCCATTCACGTCCAGCTCACCACGAGTTGGCGTATAGTAAGCCTCTAAGAGCGAAACTAAGGTCGTTTTCCCGCTACCACTCTCACCAATCAAGGCAATCCGCTCACCGCGATGAATTGTCAAATCAATGTCCTTAAGCACCGGTTTATCACTTTCGTAGCCAAAATCGACGTGATCAAAGTCGACCGTATCGATTGTTGACAGCGTTTCGCCTGACAACCGCTTATCTTCTTCCGGACTATCTAAAATGTTGTCGATTCGCTCAGTTGCCCCGACCGTTTGTTGCAAGGCAGTCACTAAGCCCGTTACGCTACTCAGTGGTGAAATCATTTGAACGGCATACATTAAGAAAGCTACTAAACTTCCAATTGTCAACGCGTTCGTTTGTACCAAGATCCCACCATAAACAATGATAATGAAAATTGCGGCCAGTAACATGATGTTTAGCACTGGATTAAGCACCGAGATCAGCTTGATTTGACGGACACTGAAGCCTTTGATCCGATCAACTTGATCTTTTCCCTGTTTTTTCAGTGCCTTTTCAGCAACCATTGCTTTCACTAACCGATTTTGACCAATCATTTGTACTGCTGCACTATTTAAGTTGGCCGTTTCTTTTTGAATCGCTTTGGAGATCCGCGCTAACACTTGACCCATTGGCACAATGATCACGGCCATCAATGGAACCACAATTAAAATAATAATCGTTAAGCGGAAGTTTAATAACAACATTAACGTCAAGGAACCCACAATTGAGATGATCCCATTAATGGCATTCGAAAACTGACTTGAAATCAATTCAAAAATCGTCGATGTATCGTTAACTACCCGACTAGACAGTTCCCCCGTCCGGTTATGGTCAAAATACGGAATCGGCAAGTCCACGATATGTTGCCATAACGCGCTCCGCAACGTCGAAACGGCGTCGACCCCCGTATAACTAAGTAGAAAACTCGACGCAACACTTGCAAATAGCTGCACGACAATCACAGCGCCTAACCGAAGCAACAGTTGACCCGAAGTACCATGGTTAAAGGCGTCGATAAACTCCTTCAACATCAACGTAATGCCAAGACTACAAATCGTTGCGACAAACGACAACAGGATTCCAATCACAAAGAGTCCCTTCTTCGGGTGAGCATGGGTCATGATCAATCTCAATAAATCACGGGTCCCATACTTGGCATGTGGTTGTTTAGCCGATGACGTGATATGCGTTTCCATTGGTTGTAACTCCCCTCATTGCTTGAATATCAGGCTGAATGACATGATCATTCCACCGTTGCCAAATCATAGCCTCAGAAAAACGGCTACTGTTGCCATATGCCCGTTCACTCATCTTCGCCAACTGTTTAGGGTGTTGTAAGAGCGTTAAAATCACCTTGCCCAATTCAACTAAATTATTGGGGGTGATCAATCGCCCATTTTCACCATCCGTAATCATCGTTGCCGGACCATACTTAATGTCATAGGCAACCACCGGAACGCCATGACTTAACCCTTCTAAAATACCTAAGTTAAAGCCCTCATATTGGCTAGTAAGGACCATCAGTTGTGCTTGGTTATAGACCGGTGTCAAATCGCGCTCAAAGCCCTTAAACGTGATAAATGACTGCCAACGTTGCGAACTGACCAAGGCTCGCAACCGATTTTCTTCTTTAAATCCAGTCCATGAATCACCATAACCATAAATATCTAAGGTCACATTCGACTGTTTTTCATGAACATAGGCGACCGCCTTAATCAATTGTTCCAAATTTTTCTCTGCCGATAAGCGAGCAACGGCAATCACCTTGCCCTCAATCCGATCCTTAAAGTCAACCGGACGAGCTGCTAATTGTTCGTCACTTACACTACCAACTGGAATCGCTAAAGTTGGAATCACATTATGAATGTGGTTCGTCATATCATCACACTCTTCTTGCGTGGACATGATCAAACCAGCCATTTGACTGGCGTGATCTAACCCGATTTGAGTGTACGGCACAATTGGTGAGTTCACAACGTCAAGTGGGTCCAGCGTGAAATTACTGTGTAAGAACTCATACTTGCGCGCTGCTGTGGACATTTTAACAATCGGATTCATTCCAGCATCACTACGATCCACGATCATGGTTCCGTGACCGCCATACTCAGTATTTAACGCGTCTAAGAAAAAGGCAGTCAGCTGATCCCAGTCCTCAAATTCGTAATTATGCCCGTGATAGTTTAACAGCCGTTGATGAGTGGCAACTGGTTGTTGCTTCTCATTTGGCCGGAAAAACGTCTCTAAGACAGGCTGTTGTTGTAAATTACAGTGTTGCTCTAACACAATATTCTGCTTGTCATCAAAGTACTGGGCCACCGTTAAGAAGCCCCGCGTATCATAATAGTCTCGACGGCTGACCGCGCCCTGTGGATTGAGAATATCGACGTAATCAATATTCCCCTGCGCATTTAACATCAGTGCTTTTTGCCGTTGTTCCCGTTGAATGACGTCAAATTCATTAGCGCTGACCCGTTCCAGCGTTTCACCCGTCACCCGTGGATAATTGGCCGCAGTTAACGGTTCGCCTTCGTAATTCGTAGTGCCTTGAAAATAATCATACATATTGACCTGGAACTCATCATCATACCCAATGAGTTGCATATTATGATGTAAATCGCGTACAAAGTTACGGGTCACGATCAACGCAGGTACCCGGTGCTTTGTGAATAATTTTTGACGCTGAATCATGGCTAACTCAATAGCTGATGGCGTCGAATCAATTTTGCTCGTAATAAAGAAATACATTTGCTACGCCCCCGCTTTTATTCATGTGATAAACTCTCGACTGGATCCAACCGTGCCGCCATATGTGCCGGTGCCAAAGCAGCCAATAAACTGATGACAACACTGACTGTAATGCCGCCCAGCATTGCTGCCCCGGAGATTCGAACGATTGGATACTTAATTAAGCTATAGATGGCCATATTGCCTAAGAATTGCCAACCTTCTCCAAACAGTAACCCCATAACGGCGGCTAATACCCCGATAGTTAAGGCCTCAGCAAAGAACAAATGACTAATATCGCGTTTGCGGGCGCCAAGTGCGCGCAAAACCCCAATTTCACGAGTCCGTTCAGAAACGCTGACGTACAGGACAACAATGATCATAATTGCTGAGACTAATAACGCAATACCAGCCACCCCGGTCAATACGTTAGTGGCTAAACGAATATAGGTATTCAATGAATCAATTAAATCACCGATTCCGGTATAGTTATACTGTTGCTTCTTATTCGTTCCCTTGATTGCCTTGATTTGGTGTTCGACTTGCTTAACATTCGCCAATTTATCTATTTGAACAATGGCAAAATTTGGTCGATAAGCCACATTCTTAGCAGTTAACATCTTTTTGACGGTTTGTGGTAAGACCACGACGCTAGTATCATCGCTACCCGTAATTCCGCTGACGGTCAGCGTCTGACTGACCGTTACGGACTGATTCTTGCGATTAACCGTTGCCAATTTAACGGTCAACTTCTTATTGAGCGCTTGTTGATAATTTTTCTTACCCACCATCTTCTTAGCTAACTTACGACCAATCAAAACTTGACCATTTTCAGGACGTGAACCGTCCTTAATTGTCTTACTCAAAATTGTGGGGTTATCCGTCTGGAGACTGGCCGTCACGGTTGTTTTTTTATAACTCGCTTGTGTGCTCGTGTAATAGCCCAGCTTAGCAGACTTAACATGTTTGATAGCCGCTAATTGTTTGACGTTTGCAGTCGTCACTTCGGCATTCTTCGCGGCTGTGACTTGTTCTTGGTTAACCGCTGCTTTGTAAGCTGCTGCACTGGTTGCTTTTTTACGCGCAGCCGTGCTGACTTTCCCCGTCTTCTTTGATACTTGGACAGCGGTTGGATTAACTTGAGACGTAATCTGGTGATTCATATAATTTTGAATCCCTGATCCCAAGCCCAGCATTACGACGATACTACTGATCCCGATCGACGATCCAAAGATAATCAGCAGGTAACGAAGCCACATTCGACGCATATGTTGCATGGACATCCGGAACATCTGCCGAAAGCCAAGTGTTCGGTAACGCGTCGGTTGCTTATCGACCACGTCGAAAGGCGCCCCGATCACTAATTCGTCATGAATCTGGCCGTCATCCAAATGAACGATCCGCGTCCCGTAGTCAGCCACTTCCTGCGAATGGGTCACGGTGATCACAAGTTTACCTTCCGCAGCGATTGAGTATAAAATATCCATTACTTCTTGGGTATTTTCACTATCCAACGCCCCGGTCGGCTCATCTGCGATAATAATATCGGGGTCACTGGCTAGTGCGCGAGCGATGGCGACCCGTTGCTTTTGACCACCGGATAGTTCATTTGGATACTGGTGCGTCTGCTGCTCAAGTCCCACCCGCTTGAGTAGGTCCTGTGCTTGCTGGACTTGTTGCGCATGGGACGTCTTAGTCATCTTTAATGAAAGCATGACGTTATCCAAGACAGTTAGGTAACTTACCAAGTTAAAGTTCTGAAAGATAAACCCGATTGTCTCCCGACGATACCGGTCCATTTGCCGCACATTCATTGAACGCAAGGATTGGCCGTCTAACAAGACATCTCCATCATAATGATGATCCAAGCCACCAATAATATTCATTAACGTTGACTTACCACCACCAGACTCCCCAAGAATGGAAATAAACTCCCCCCGTTCGAAGTTTAGATTAATGCCCTTCAAGATGACATTCTCTTGGTGATTTAAGGTATAGGCCTTACGAATATCGTGTAATTCTAAAAAGCTCATATATGTACCTCCACTATTTTATTAACTACATTCCCCACAATGTATTTCCTCATTAATAACATTGCGATTTTTGGTGAATGATGTAAAGTGTTATTGAATACCTGTGGTCATCATTCATAATTAAAATTATAATCATCCTAAATCCTAATAAACCGCCTACTTGGTAGTTACAATTTGTAAAATATCACCCATTTTGCTGATTTTTACAATAAAATTTTTTCTATTTCGAACTTATTTTATGACGGCAATCACGACTTAACCGTCAGCAGAGATAAATCCAAGCACCCCACACATTCAAGGCATGAACTAAAAAGCGTCCATTACTAGGCACACTGACTGCCAGTAACGGACGCTTCATCGTATTAAATTACACCTAATGACTCCAACTTCAATCAGCAGGATTCCTACTTAAAAAAGGACCGCTTCGTGACCACGCGGTAAATCGCATCCGCTAAACCAGTCACAAATACGACAATCAGCCCTGCAAATTGCAACCATGGCAATTGTTGCCTGATTACTGTCACTTCACTCCCCAGCCAAAAGACTAGTAACCCGAGAACAATAATGATACTTTCGATAATGTTTAATTTACGCATCTCAAACTCCTCACGTACATCACACATCGTTGCGAGCAACTACCATGCATGACTATATTTGTCCTTTAACACCTAATCTATTATAACCCGTCTGCTGTTAAATCACATGCCAACCACTCACGATTAAACTCGAGATAGGTCGGCAGATTTTTCATTGCGTGATGTCATTCAAAGTTAGTGCGACCAGTGCGGTCAAAAATTACGAGCGTCACCATGTTAAATTAGGGTCATCTTGCGGACGTAGCGATTCATTTCGCCAACAACGTTGTGATTCATAAATTTTAGATTAGCGACGACGCTCAATAACAGCTACGAACACAGCGTCAGAAAGACAAGCAAAAAGCCCCCAAAACAAGCAGCCTATCAGCCAGCTGATAGTTGTTTGTTTTAGGAGCTTCCATCTTAATTTCTAAAGTGCTAGCACCTTAGTCACTAAGACGTGCGGTTAACTTCTTAGTTAATTCTTCGTAACCAGGCTTGCCAAGTAAGGCGAACATGTTGTTCTTGTAAGCTTCAACACCAGGTTGGTTGAATGGGTTGATCCCGTTCAAGTAACCAGAAATGGCAACTGCAGCTTCAAAGAAGTACATCGTGTAACCTAACGTATAGGCATCCTGTGAAGGAATGTTAACGACCATGTTAGGAACACCGCCATCAACGTGGGCCATAATAACCCCTTCGAAAGCTTTGGTGTTAACTTGAGCCATCGTCTTGCCTTCAAGATACTTCAACCCATCAAGGTTTTCGGTTTCCTTAGGAATGTCAACATCACTAGTAGCGTTGTCAACTTTAACGACCGTTTCCATCAAGTTACGACGGCCTTCTTGGATATATTGACCCAATGAGTGTAAGTCAGTCGTAAAGTTAGCTGATGATGGGTAGATCCCCTTTTGGTCTTTCCCTTCAGATTCACCCATTAATTGCTTCCACCATTCTGAGAACATCGCCATGTTTGGTTCGTAGTTTTCAAGAATTTCAGTGGTGTAGCCCTTCCGGTACAAGATGTTCCGGTAAGCAGCGTATTGGTAAGCTTCGTTCTTAGATAAATCGGCATCTTTGTATTCATTTTGGGCATCCGCAGCACCCTTCATTAATGAATCGATGTCGCCGCCTGATACCGCAATTGGTAACAAACCAACTGGTGTCAAAACAGTGAAACGACCACCAACATCATCAGGAATAACAAAGGTTTCGTAGCCTTCAGCGTCAGCTTCTTGCTTCAACGCACCGCGCTTGCGGTCAGTTGTGGCATAGATCCGGCCCTTAGCAGCTTCTTCACCATACTTCGCGATTAAACGTTCCTTGAAGACCCGGAATGCAATTGAAGGTTCCGTCGTAGTCCCTGACTTCGAAATGATGTTAACAGAGAAGTCACGGTCGCCGATTAAGTGAATTAAATCGTTGACGTATGAAGATGAGATTGAGTTCCCAGCAAAGACAACTTGTGGGAATTTACGGTCTTCACGTGAAAGTGATGACCAGAAAGTTTCGTGTAAGAATTCAATGGCTGCCCGTGCACCGAGGTATGAACCACCAATCCCGATTACAACGAGGACGTCTGAATCGTCTTGAATCTTCTTTGCAGCGGTTTTAATCCGTGCAAATTCTTCCTTATCGTAATCTGTTGGTAAATTTAACCAGCCACGGAAATCATTACCGGCGCCGGTTCCTTCACGCAGCTCCTTATCAGCAGCTGTGACCATAGCTTGCATTTCGCCAAGTTCGTTATTATGGACGAACTTAGTTAAATTAGAGCTGTCAAATGAAATGTGTGCCATTTACTATTACCTCTTTCTATACGTATTTACATGTCATATTATACAATAGCTCGCCTAATAATGAAAAGCGCTTCCTCCCTTTTTTCGTAAATTTTCGTCATTTGTGTAAAAAATAAATACAATTATTAACAAAAAAGGTGCTGATAACTTACCGTTACCGCACCTTCAACAGATTTTTTTAATCTGTAAATCAAATAATTAATTTTTTAGTAAAGCTTTACTAAGCCTTCATTAAGGATAACGCGACCCCACCAACAATGACCAGGATCGAGCCAATCACCACGTAAACCATTTCTCGCTTCGTCTTGTGCTCTCCTAAGAGGTAGATACTCCCAAACGTCGAAATAACAATTCCCATTTGCGAAAGGGAGTATGCGACAGCTTGTCCGATTTGGGCCATTGCCATAAACATGAAGAGATTCCCAATACCCCAGACCAGACCAGTGACGATATTACGATAAGTTGCTTTAACAACCCATGGCTTATCCTTAAAGGACCAGATCAAAGCACCCAGCAACATCCCAACAGCTTGAGGCATTACAACTGCCTGTGCATTGACGTTACCATAATGGACCACAATCGTATAGCCAGCGTATCCAATCGTTGATAAGATCAAGGCACGAATCCCAACACCCCAATTTTCAGAAGCACTACGGTTCGGATCAGTCTTATCAGTTAAGGAAGTTAAAACAGCCCCGGCAATCAACACAATTACAGAAGCGGAGCCAATCCAATACATGTTTCCGTGCCATTCATTGAATAACAGCACACCGGCCAACGCATTAGCAACCAGTTGCATCCCAGTTGAAATCGGCGTAGTCCGTGAAATACCAACCGCCTTCATTGACGTAAATTGTTGACCTTGACCAATACTCCAGAATAACCCAGAGACAATCCCAATCAACCAAATTTTGCTTGTTAAAGTTGGCTGTTCTACGGCCCAGAGTGCCAAGCCAAATACCAAGGCTCCCATGGTCATCCCAAGGGTCTGTTGCCGAGCGGTACCGCCCATTCGGCCACTAATTAAGCCGATACTGCCCCACGCAATCGCAGGAATCAGTGCAATTAGAATTCCCATTACTAATAATCCTCATTTCTATGTTTTCTCTCTTGCCTAACGACAAGGAATTATTTTACCAGTTAAGTAACCGTTTTACCAGTCACAATCAGGGATTCAGGGTTAAATATAATTATTTTTATATTTTCATGAATTCGTTTTCTTAGCGATAGGGACCGTTTTCAATTAATGAAAACGGTCCCCGAAATACCCTTTAAAATTTTTTTCTATTCCACTTAAATTATGGCGCACACACTACTTATCGAGTGTCAAAACCAGAACCTTCAAATAGTTGCTTGCCAAGTAAGCCTTGCGCGTCACGAAGTCTGCTGGTAACCGGAACGTCTCACTAAGTGTGAAGTGCCGATCACTGCCGACAAAGGCCGCCGTGACCGCGGCTTTAAACTTCTTCATTGAAAAATTATTCGCAGTCGTTGCAATCACTAATTGCCCATCACGCCGAACAACTGGTAAGGTCGCTGTCAATAAGTCAGTTAAATCAGTTGCAACTTGGAACTTCTGCTTTTTCACCCGCGCAAAAGTCGGTGCCGTTACGACAACAACGTCATAACTTAGTCGGTGCTTCTGGGCGTAATCTAGATAGCTGTTCACTTCGATTGCTCGAATTTCCTGCTTATCAGGGTCAATATTATTGACCGCCAATTGATCAGCGGTCTCTTTGGCACCCTTCTTACTTGTTTCAATGGAAATCGTCTTGGCAGCACCCGCAACGGCAGCAGCAGCCGTAACCCCATTTTCCTGGCTAAACAAGTTCAAGACCGTCTTACCTTGCAATTCGGCTCCGGCCAACCATTCCCGGATGGGACGCATATCTAATAGTAACCCGGTCGTTAAATCATCAGCAAGGTGTAATGGATACGTCACCGCGCCTTCAGTCACTAATAACGGCTCTGGTGCTGCTTCACCCGTGACGAGTTGACTCTTTAAGTTAGCTTCTTCGACATTAAATCGTAATTTCGCATAGATGCCTTTAAATTGATGTTCAGTAGCCGCTTCAAAAGCCGCATAGATCATTTCGCGTTGCTGGTAAACACCTTGTGCGTACCATGTAAAGACATAGTAATCTTGATAACGATCGATTGTTAACCCGCCGAGACCGTCGCCATCCGCATTGAAGACCCGTTGTGGTAACTGTGGATCCATGCTCGTTGCTCGCCGGACCAACGCCTGTTTGAATAACTTACGAAAGTAATCGGTCGTTGGCGTCTCACTTTCATCCAAGCTCAAGACCCAGCCTAGTTGCCGACGATGCTTCGCAATCAGCGCGTAGCCCATAAATTGAGAACTTGCCATTAACGCCACAAAAGAGCCATCGGTTAGTTTCATACTCGGATCCTTGAGATCATCTTGTACGAGTAAAGGATAGCCGTCCTTGACTTTACGTTGCGAATTTCCCGTAATCTGTACTCTTTGCATAGTTGTTGTTTCTCCTATTCATTTCAAATCTTATCTAAACTATTGATAAATCGCTGTTTGCAGCCTTGTTAAGGGTAACATATTTAGCCTCAGAGTGCGAGGTAGAACAGTGTCAATCGCTGAAAAGTATTAGGCTTAAGGTCCGCAATCGATTACTATTAAACGTCCGTTCCTACTATTAATGATGGGTTATTGCTATGGCCCACCGTTACCCCGCATTAGCAAAACCGGGCCTCGAGATCATTACGATCCCCAAGCCCGGTCCGTACGGATTTACCCGCTTTAAACTATCACGTTAATCATCAATAATCGGTTTATCAAAACCTTCATCTGGGAAAGTAACGGTAAAGCACGTCCCTTCGTTCTCCACACTGTCAACCTTGATCGAACCACCATGTTGTTGGACTAATTGATGTGAAATCGCTAGCCCTAAACCTGATTCACCATACTTCGTATTCTTTCGTGATGGGTCAGCCTTATAATACCGTTCCCAAATATTTTTGACTTGGTCCGGTGTCATCCCAATCCCATGGTCTTGAATCGCGACAACCGTCGCATGATCCGTACGGCTACCCGTTACTTCGATCACGTTAGCTTGTGAAAACTGAATGGCATTCTGCATGATGTTAAACAAGACCTGAACAAAGCGATCATAATCGGCCCATACTGGCAGTTTCTCGGGAACCGTCAGCTTGAATTCATCATCCGCGGCGGCCGCTTTCTTTGTGAGCTGTTCAACTAAGTTATGCAAAACCTCGGCGCCATCAAAATTGGTCTTGTTCAAAGCAATCTGTCCGGTTCGAATTTTTTCGTAATCCAAGTTCTCATTGACTAGTCGAATCAACCGTTTCGTCTCATTTTGCATCAGTTCAATTGAATGACCCTTGTCTTCTTCTGGAATAGCATCGTACGCTAACCCTTCCAAAATACCATTGATCGTAGTCAACGGCGTTCGCATCTCGTGGGCCGCATCGGCCATAAACTCCCGACGCCGCTTTTCCTGTCGCTTAATTTCTTCATTGGAAGTTCGCAGGGAGTTGACCATGCCGTTGAAATCATCCGCCAAGTCATCAATCTCATCCTTATGATTACTGTCAACTTGAATGTCAAAATCACCATTTGCGACCGAATGCGTCGCGTACCGCAATCGATTAATACGACGAACGGAATAACGTGCCAAAATGTAACTTAACAACAGAGCCGCAATCCCTGAGACTAACAGTGCAATGAACAGATTTTTTTCGATCTGCTGTTCATTGGCCTGCAAGGTCTGTTCAAACGACCCAATCGAGATGGCCCCAACAAACTTCTTCGTTGCTCCATTCTTATAGAAAAGTGGCACTAAAACGTCAATGGTTCGCAACGACGGTGTATTCACGGGTTGATCACGATTGCGTGTTCTGAACGTGACGTGGGGCGACTGCGTAATAATCTTATTCCGCTTCAGCTTCTTCCAATCTTTGGCTGAGATCTTGGGATCATAAATCGAGCCACCGGGGGTCCCGCTCATTGTTGTCCCCATACCACTTGGATAGACCAACTTTTTGTTAGCATCATATACCGAAAAGTGAATATGTTGATCTCGTAAGATGACGGTCCCATCATTTAGAAATTGTTGATTAAACCCGACAACTTGATTAGTCTTCGTATTATACCGAATAGCTTCCTTTTCAATACTCGCGGCGTACTGCTGCAATTGTTGCCATGAGTTTTGATAAAGCATCGTTCTAGTCGTTCGAATAAATGAAAATCCGAGGACGACGATTACCGTAATAATGACGGCAAAGAACGCTAGCATTTGTTGATAAATCAGTTTCATTGAGCGTCAACTCCACTATCATCAAACTTGTAGCCGACCCCCCAAACCGTCTGAATAATTTGTGGCCCAGCTTTTTCAATCTTTTGGCGCAATTTTTTGATATGTGCATCCACAGTACGTTCGTCACCATAATATTCATAGTCCCAGACCAGTTGCAAAAGTTGTTCGCGTGAGAAAACTTGCCGCGGCTTTTGAGCTAAGGTCTTCAATAAATCAAATTCTTTGGGGGTCAAGTCTCGAATTTGTTTGTCTGCTAAATAGGCTTCCCGCGTCTTGGTATTCAGTTTAAAATGGTCCGTCTGAACATCAAAGGAACTCACCGTGCTGGCAGGTTGGTCAGCCAGCGTGGTCTTAGCCAAATCTGCTCGGCGATGAAGGGCCTTGATCCGAGCAATCAGTGTAATCGGTGAAAACGGCTTGGTGACATAATCATCAGCGCCCATCTCTAAGCCGAGTACCTGGTCACTTTCCGAATCACGGGCCGTCAACATAATAATTGGTACAGTTGGGGAAGCCTTGCGAATATCCGCACTAACTTGCATGCCATCCTTGCCTGGCAAGTTCAAGTCGAGCGTCACCATATCCCAGCCATCGACATCTTCATTGAACATTTCGACAGCTTCATTGCCATCATAAGCAAAATGGGCATCC
The DNA here is from genome assembly GCF_014131735.1 of Lactiplantibacillus plantarum. NCBI lineage: Bacteria > Bacillati > Bacillota > Bacilli > Lactobacillales > Lactobacillaceae > Lactiplantibacillus > Lactiplantibacillus plantarum. The sequence continues at coordinate 1,041,137 of NZ_CP039121.1, read as the reverse complement.
CACTTTTCCTTCTTAAAAAACATGGCCATCATTTCAGAGACCGATTTATTATCTTCAATCATTAATAATTTCATAGTGCAACGTCCTCCAAGTTAATTACGATTGCTAACTTTGTTGATTAATCATCATTTATTAACCTATCTATTATCATACCCTACTTCGCGCTAGGATTCAGGATTAGTATAACAACAAATTAATAACAAAGCGTGCACGATTTGTGAAATAACTGTGTCATCCCATCATTGAGGGACACTTAATAATCTTGGCACATCAGTCACACATCATACCAGAGTCATGCTCACTGACATAAAAAGCACGATTTTCTGCCGTTCATACCGACCAGGAAATCGTGCATCATTCAGTTACATTTCACGAGTTGCGAGCGTGAAGTCACCATTTAAGTTCAGGATGACTGCCGGTTCGCCCCTTCACAACGTCCACTGTGCCTAATTCTTAAAGGAGTGGATTGGTGCCGGAATATGACCCCCACGCTTAATGAACGTCGTTGGTTGATTGGTGTTGACCGGCATAACTGGTGCTTGACCGAACAAGCCCCCAAATTCAACCGCATCACCAACACCTTTGCCGGTAGCTGGTATGACGCGCACCGCCGTTGTTTTGTTGTTGATCATCCCAATCGCAGCTTCATCGGCAATCATCCCACTGATAGTCGCGGCACTAGTATCACCAGGTACTGCAATCATATCCAGACCAACTGAACACACTGCTGTCATCGCTTCAAGTTTTTCAATATTCAAACGACCAGCACTGACCGCCCGAATCATCTCAGCATCTTCAGAAACCGGAATAAAGGCACCCGACAGTCCACCGACATGTTCGCAGGCCATCACGCCACCCTTCTTCACGGCATCATTCAGTAAGGCCAACGCCGCCGTTGTTCCCGGCGCACCGACACTTTCCAACCCGATTTCTTCCAGGATCTCAGCAACCGAATCGCCTTCGTTAGGCGTTGGTGCCAGTGATAGATCAACAATCCCAAATGGGACGTGCAACCGTTCTGACGCGATGGACCCAACAAATTGCCCCATCCGTGTCACTTTAAACGCCGTCTTCTTAATTTGTTCCGACACAATGTCGATCGACTGACCGCGAACTTCTTCTAAGGCTCGTTTTACGACACCAGGGCCACTGATCCCAACGTTAATAACTCGATCAGCTTCACCAACACCGTGAAAAGCGCCCGCCATGAACGGATTATCGTCGACCGCATTGGCAAATACCACTAAACTCATGCAATTGACCGGATCGTCAGCCGCAATCTGCTTTATAATACGACCCATTTCACCGACCGCGTCCAAGTTGATTCCAGCCCGTGTCGACCCGACATTTACCGAACTGCAAACACGGCTAGTTGCAGCTAACGCGGCGGGAATCGATGCAATCAATTTGCGGTCCCCACTCTGATACCCCTTCTGAACCAGGGCGGAGAAACCACCAATGAGATCGACACCTAGCGCTTGAGCTGCCCGTTCCATGGTTACTGCGTACGCGACATAGTCTTGATCCTGACTCGCAGCCGCAATCAATGCAATCGGCGTTACCGCAATTCGCTTATTGATGATAGGAATACCGTACTCTTCTTGAATTTGAGCGGCCACTTTGACCAGGTCCTTCGCGCTAGTCGTGATCTTATCATAGATTTTTTGCCGGGCCCGCTCACCATCACTATCAACACAATCAAAGAGCGAAATGCCCATTGTGATTGTACGAATATCAAGATTTTCCTCGGCCACCATCTGAATTGTTTCTAAAATTGAACGACTTTCCATGGCCGCCTCCTATAACTTCTGAATTGCGTCAAAAACCGCTTGCCGTTGAATTCGAATCGTTAACTCTGATGCCTCACCGAGCGATTCTAACGCCTCTTTGGCCGCCGCAAAACTTAATTGCTGGTCATCCCATTCCGCCGATAGCATCATGGTAAAATTATGATCCATCAAGGTTTGCGAAATATCGACAATATTGATTTTTAAACGTGCTAACTCGTTCGCTACTTTTGCGACAATTCCCACTTGGTCCTGTCCCACAACGGTAATAATTGCTTTCATCTTTATAGCCTCCGTTAGACGCATCATTATTCGCGTTTGATTGTTCATATCATAGCATGAGTTCTTCTGAAACGCACCCGTTACTTTTGATGAAGTAACCCATGAGAATAATAAGAGATTCCTCATAAACATAGGTTCCCAGACGCACCTTTGCTATAATGAAAATTGCTTATTATTTTCAGAAAGGAGTCGTAATTTGACACAACAAAATCATTTACGGGGCGTCTTACTCGCTAGTAGTGCCTGTATTCTGTGGGGTATCTCAGGGGTGGCTGCGAGTACCCTCTTCATCAATAATCCGCATCTAACCGCAATGTGGCTAACGCAGGTCCGCATGATCAGTGCAGGCTTGATTTTACTCGTCTGGGGGATGGTGGCTGGTAAACATCCCTTTAAAATCTGGCATCACCGCCATGCCGCTTGGACAGCGGTGAGTTACGGTTTGCTGGGGCTGATTCCGGTTCAACTTTGCTATTTCGAAGCGGTTCGCGTTGGTAATGCCCCGATTGCCACGATTATCCAATTTCTTGGCCCATTCATTATCAGCATCTATTACTTCTTATTTAAGCACGTGACACCCAGTCGTATCGAACTGATTGGTATGATCATGGCCTTTATCGGGACACTATTGATCGTGACACACGGTCACTTAAACAGTCTAGCAATTTCACCCGTCATCTTGTTCTGGGGCGGCTTATCCGCCATCGGGGTCGCCACGAACACCTTGATTCCGCGAACCATTTTACCAAAGTATGGCGCATTAACCGTCACTGGCTGGGGGTTACTGATTGCGGGTCTGTTTCTAACCTTGTTACAACCCATGTGGCGTGTCCACCTGACGATTACCTGGCCCCAATTAGGCTTGTTAATCGTCATTATTCTCTTAGGAACGGTGGCCCCCTTCCTGATGTTTGCGCGTAGTTTAAGCGATATTCTACCGACAACGGCCAGTTTGATGGACGCCTTCGAGCCCTTAGCCGCGACGATTTTCTCGATTACTTTTCTAAACGTTCAACTCACTAGCTTCGATTTTATCGGCGGCTTACTGATTATCTTGGCAGTCATGGCACTTTCACTGAACACACATAAAATGTTGCACTTTTTGCGGCGCCGCCGAGCACACTCTTCATCTTAAACTGCTGTAATGATTGTCATGACCAGTAGACAGATTAGTTGGCAGAACAGTTGAGCTGTGCTAAACTAGGATTGTTGAATTTGGGGATGTTCTGGATTCGACAGGTATAGTTTGAGTTCGGATTGCGCTTCGTAGGTTGCGTCTACGTAAAAACGCTCAGTTTAAATTATAACTGCAAAAAATAATAACAATTCTTACGCTTTAGCTGCCTAATAAGCGCTTAACGTAGATCCTCCCAGGATCGTCCATGTTCTGGATCTGGGTCCTAAATTTAGTGGACTTACGCTCAAAGCTTCCACCTGGAGTTGCGAGAAGAGACTAATCAGGTTAGTCATTGCTGGGTGCCCTGTCATACGGCGTTTGCAATGATGAAATTTAAATAGTATGAATATGAGCGTAGATATCCGAGGGGCAATATGCTTGGACGCGAGTTCGACTCTCGCCATCTCCATTACTGAGTTTCAAAGTGATGTAATAAGCTCCAGAACACTTGTTATATCAATATTCATTAAAGCTATCCTAACGGGATAGCTTTTTTTGTCCTATTTTGATTAGCGTGCTACTTCAGTAAAAAGCCCTTTTCCAAATTGGAAAGGGCTTTTTTTACCGATAATACAACCATGGTTAACCTGATCAACCGAAATCTGTCCAATAATTATAAACGCCACAGCCAACGGTGTTAAAGTGGATTGCAACCAGTCTGTTAAAATAATAAGTGCTCACGGCACTAATCCAGCTGCGTTAGCATGCGGCCATTTAGACCGTACCGACCCGCTGGCGGTTAAACCCAACCTGTACTAAGATCCGATACAATAACGGCACAATGATGACACATGCCACCGCATTAATGGTCGCTGCTAATAAACTCGTGAAGGACCCAATCATGGCGACCTTGAGCGTTGTCCCCACCATTAAGGCTTCAATCACGCCTGTACACCACGAAGTGACGATTTTTGTGAGCCCTGCGACTAACGATACCCAGTAAAGCCGGCCAATACGATCTTCACGATAGCCGATTGACTTGAAACTCAGGTTGACCATCGCGGCCAGAATAATTGCTTCAATAATTGTTAACCACGAAGTTGCGGCATACCCATTCAGAATATCAAACAAGCCAAGCCCCACTGCACCAGCCGTAGCACCATAGCCAAAACCAAGCAGCATCACTGCGAGCACTGTCAAAATATTACCAAAATGAATAAATGGCCGCCCAACAATCGCGGGCAACGGAATTCGTAATACACTGATGCCAATAAAAATAATGGCGGCAAATAACCCTGCCAAGACGAGTTTTTTTAATTGTTCAGACCTTCCCATTCAATTCCCTCCAATTTCGCACATCTATTTATCATTATATTCTAATATAAGTGTGAATCAATTGATAGTCCTAGTCTATTTTTTTCGTGACGGTAACTGAATAATAGTCGCTCGTGTGGGCGTCTCAACACTTACTTCATACGCAACTGCTAACAAATCATAAGCAGCTCGGGGCATTTTGTATTGATGACACACTAAATAATAACCTAGATCAACAGCGATTTGGTGCGCGATAGCAATACTGTCACCACTACGATTAAGCCGGCGACGAGCCCGCGCAACTAACCTGGTCAACACAACATCGCTTCGAATCTCAATTGCCATGCTGGCAAGTGCTAGTTGGGCACTTAATCGTTCATTCGGTTGGGTCGTACGTGCTTTTGCCTTTGCCATTTTTTTCAACTCCTCAGTGTAATCATAGGAGTTTCGCTTTGGCTTCGCAACGAATGACACCCTCAAAGCCGCGTCATCACTGAGCTCGTTTAACTTTCACAAAAAATATTATTGAATCATTTCAATTCAAATTCAGCAACAGCGCCCACATCACTAGTCCATTCCATATAAGTAATTTTAACTTACGATTTAATTTATATCTGCCACCGATACTTAATCATCCGTCTCTTGATTCGGTAACCCGAATAGCAATACCCCAACACCGAGTAAGAGTACGGCCACGAACACCATAAAAATTGCCGGAATGCCAAATCCAATTGCCATCAGCGCACCAACTAAAAATGGGCCGATGGTTGCGCCAATGCGACCAATTGACTGGGCAACGCCCATACCAATTCCCCGTACCGCGGGCGCAAATTGCCCCGGTGTGAAAGCAATCATAATTCCCCACGCCCCTAGCGTAAAGAACGACAACCATGCACCACTAATCAGAATCATCGTTGGATTATTGGCCGTCCCAAAAGCTGCGGCACTGACGACCGTCCCAATCAGATAAGTTGCCAATACCGCCTTACGCTTGACGACGCCGATCAACCACGCAGCTAGATAATAGCCGGGAAGTTGCGCCAAGCTCATCAACATCGTATAGCCAAACCCATGTACTAATGAAAATCCGCGCAACACCAAAACGCTTGGAAGCCATAAAAACATACCGTAATAGGCAAACATAATCACAAACCATAGAATGCTGAGGCAAATCGTAGCTCGTCGATATTTAGCGGACCACACTTGCCGCAATGCCTGTCTAAAATCAACTTTTTGTGGCCGATTAGCCTCCTGTTCTGCAGGTAAGTGTCGGCGTAACAGCAACGCATACAACCCCATTAAGGCGGTGATTAAGACCGTCATCCGCCAACCAATGTGTGGCATCACTAAAAAGGCCAATAACGATGCTGCAATCCAACCAAACGCCCAAAAACTATCTACCAGGACTAGCATGCGTGAGCGCTGTGTTCCCGTATAATGATCAGCAATCATTGTCGCAGCAACCGGTAGTTCACCCCCCAGACCAATGCCAGTCAACAACCGAACGACTAAGAACCACTCGACGTTCGGGGTAATCGTCAATAACAAATTACCAAGCGAAAAGAGCAGTAGCGTCCCAATGAGGACCGGCTTACGCCCCAATTTATCTGCTAAATAGCCGCATACCAAGGCCCCAATCATCATGCCAAGCGTGGTGATCGCACTGACTGCTCCCAACTGTCCTGCAGTTAGCTGCCAACTTTCTTTAATAACCGGCATCACAAATGATAGCAGGGCCACGTCTAACGCATCAAAAAGCCAGGCCGTCCCGATGACCCATAATAGCTTAGCACTATTTCTTTTACTTTCGACCATTCCAATACTCCCCCAAATTTCCTAATTAGCCTTCCGCTGATTTAGGTATTTTTTACCTTTATGGTGCTATAAAAGTAGCATACCGACTTGGACGTGTCAAATGAACTACTTTAGCCGGTATACCTTAGCGGGGCGTCCAGAAGAGCCAGGTCGGGCTGTCCCCACCTCTGTAAATAAATGAACGTGGGTTTTACGAAAGTTTGAATTGTCGATAGTTGCCACTGGCTGCCGCCACAAAATCGCATACAGCTGGCGCGCCTGTTTGAGTGTGAACTGCTCACCTAACACTAATAAGATCGTAGGAGCATAGTCCAGGCGATTGCGCACACGTTGTAGGGCGTTTCTTAAGATCAGGCCATGATCGGCGGTTAACAACTGCTTGGCGATTCGTTGATAAAACTCCCGCTCCGTCTGCGAATCGGGAACACCAGCAAATGCCAAACCATCAGCGACCAGATCATCACGATCCACCCGCGGCGTAATGGCAAACCACTTGACATCGCGCGCACCATACCCCGGAACTAGTTCCGGCTTGACTGGCAAATAAACCATATACGTCAACGCCAGTGAGCGTTCACCCGGCACGCGATCGACCGCGGTAAACGTCCCTAACTGTTCTGTATGGAATTGGGCAAGCTGGACGCCCAACTTCTCACGAACTAATCGCAATGCGGCTTCATCCGCACTCTCATCCGTTCTCAAATACGTCGTCGGTAATCCCCAGGTATTCTCAAAAGGAGCGTGATCACGCTGAATAAGCAGGACCAGCAGTTGCTTGGTCACTGCATCGAAACTCCAGATTACGTTCGTAATACTGATTAATGGCCGATAACTGACTTCATGCGCCATTCAAATCGTCCTCCTACAAAAACGGCCACTGGCAAATGCCGTGGCCGTTGTTTATTTTTTAATTCATTGCTTGTAGCGCTTGAACCGTCCACCCGTTAATGGCTGACTTTTCAATAATTGCTTTTTTTATTTCCCAGACATCCGCTTTGATATAGCGATGTCGGGCGGTCATTAAGGGAATATCAGTGTAGACCTCTTGACCGCGATTAATGGTAACGCGCATTGAATTACATCCTTTCCTAATGCTCAGGAAATCTGTAAATAATTCTAATACTCAATACTGGGGCAAGTACATGATACTAAAAATTAATTTATCCAAAATCTGAGGTAAATTTAATCCGGCAGCGTGAAGTCCACCGAACTAACAATTAACTTTATCATATTTTTGAAGTTATCGCTAACAGAATGCTCTTTCTTTGACTTAATTTAAATTTAGCCCTAATAATGAAGGCGTTTGCATTGTGTAAAAACAGATTCCGATTTACACTAAAGGTAATTTTATAAGGGAGGTTTTTACATGCGCAATTATAAATATGCCGTATATGGCGGTATCTCAGTTGTTTATTTAATTACCCTATATGCGTTGTACCACCTTATTCGAACGGCTTATATTCTATTCTTTCTCTAGCCCAGACCAACCCGCTGACTTCAGGATAACGATCATCAAACAAGCTCATCTGACCTGACTAAGGCCGGATGAGCTTGTTTGATTTTGATTCTAATTGCGTAACGTGACTGACTCACAGTCCCAAACCAACTATTGATTAGCAGAGCCCCGGTCATATCATCGATGCCATAAAAAGCGGTCAACTGCCAGTGCTACCTTAGCATTTTCATGTAACTGGCTGTGCTGCGCATGGGCCCCATAAAAGTCTTTTTCGGTGTAATCAACATCCCGCCCACGCAATAAATACTTGATGGAACGGGCCGACACGTTGGTGACCAAGCTGTCCGAATGACTACCATCGTTCAAGGTTCCCACGATATTCAATAGTTGCACATTTTTAGGAAAATTGCTCCGCTTGGCTGCCAATAATTCATAGGCTGCATGTAAATATTTCGGTTGCCCAGAAGTCAGAAACGAGTTCTGATTAGCAACATCATCTTCCCCGACCCCCCCATCAAACGGGCCAGCGATCGTCACTAACTTATTGATCTTCGGAAAAGTCGTCGTTTGTTGCGTCATCAGCATATTAACGCTAGCGACACAGCCCGCAGAATGGGCGACGATATTATAATGTTTAAACGCGTGCTGTTGTTGAACCGTGGTAATCACCTTAGCCAGCCAAGCACTCTGTTGGTCATACTGGGCCAGATTGTTCTTGAACACGACTTGAATTATCGGGTTACGCACCCGACCACGCCATTTACCCGTCAACGTCACTTGACCACTGGTACTGACCGTTGCCACCAAAACTTTGTGAGCATGAGCAGTCTTTTCAGCATGCGCAATCAGGGTATTCGTTGATTTCGCACTCCCCTGAAACCCGTGGACGTAAAATGTGGGGGTCTGTTGATTCACATACGGCGATATTTTTTTAGTACTTGCCGCCCGTTGCGTTGCTTGTTGCTTAGTGGTTTGAGAACCACAACCGGTTAAGCCAACGACTAATAAGACTGCCACCAGCCACCATTTAATTTGTTTCACTTTATCCGCCCCATTAATATTTTGAAATATTCTACTTTAATTAAATCTAAGTCAATTGAACTCACATTACCAATTTCGTTTGACAGCGACCAACTCATCTTGTAAATAAGTGCTTGCTAACTGCAAGTATGTCACGTGTTTGCCAGGCGTGGGTGCATGTAATAGCCAGCCATCACCGGCATATAGGGCAACGTGGTGTACCGCACCGTTCCCATGATTATGAGCAAAGAAACACAGATCCCCAAGCTGGGCATTTGCTATGTCGACCGCCACTCCTTGCTTGATCTGATCCTGAGCATCGCGCGGTAAGCGAATACCTAGACTGCGATGCAAGGTATAGACGAATCCAGAACAATCGAAACCATAAGCACTGATGCCACCCCATAGGTAGCGTAAATCCAAGAATTCTTCACCGAGTCGAACGAGTGTCGCTCCCGGTGTCAAGCGCGCGGTTCTAAATGCAAACTGCGTCGCACGTTTTGCAATTTTGCCCGTTCCGAGTGGGGTCTGGACCGTATAATAACGATGATCTTTGCTACTAATAACGGGTAGTTCCGTTCCAAGGCTAAGATTTAAGAACGTACGGCCATCTAAGCATAGTAACGGCGTAAAGCCACGCCGTATCGTAATCATCGGCCCAGTTTGAACCGGCAATGGGACGGTCGACAATTGCGCCGCCCATACCCATCCTGGATACCCCTGTGGATGCCGGGAGTCGGCCTGATTAACAACGTAACCATAGGCCCAGCCATTGACAAACTGTTCGACTAAAAAGACGTCGTTAAATAACGCCTGCGTCACGATGCGATTGTCGCGTTCCAAAGCCACAGTATCTTCATCTGATAACTGCGCCAACCATGGTTGTAAGCCGACATTTGCTAGTGCCGGAGTATCGATGGACGTATTGTTTGGCTGCCGCCACACGTTCGCAACGGCCGCAATAATCCGTGTTGATTGCATTCTAGTCACCTCATTTTTTCAGTTTACCATATCTCCGGAACCACGTCTGGCTTCCTGGTCAAGCCTTGAAGTGATTTTAACTTTAATCGATCGCCCCCCACCGCCGTGGCACCTCGGCACGTTAAGAAGCTATCCTTTCAGTAGAAACTTTACACTAAATATTAAAAATCACTGTGAAAGTATGCTATGATACTAATAATTACTTAGGAGGCGTTTTAACGATGGATAAAACCGATTTGAAGATTTTGAACGCCTTGCAGGCCGACGCGCGAATCTCCTTAAAAGCGCTCGCCGATCAATGCTTCATTTCTTCGCCCGCAATTTCCGCTCGCATCACTCGTCTGAAAAAGAGTGGCATCATTCGTGACTATCAAGCAAATCTTAACTTTGAAAAGCTCAATTACCACATAAAAGCCTATATTCAACTCCAACTTGAACCAACGCAAAAGGAGCGCTTTTACCCATTTGTTGCCGGCATTCCTAATATTCTGGAATGTGACTGTATCACGGGTGAATACTCTCAAATTTTGAAAGTGATTTTCGAATCAACGCAGGCATTAGACGAGTTTGTCAACCAATTACAAACATTTGGAAAAACGAGTACTCAGATCGTCTTTTCAACAAGTGTCCCTAACCGTGGCCTCACGTTGCCCGATGATCACGACATGTCTAAAATTAATCATTAATCCGCATGCACAGGGAAACTGTAGCTTAATAGGCGCACCGAGAAACCATGTTAGTTTCTCGATGCGCCTATTTAATGAATTCCAATTGCAATGTCAGAGATCGGTAGCCCGCTTCAAATCAAACCCAACTATCAGTTATGGGCACCTCAGGACCAATTCAATAACCTAAAAATCGCTTGTGGTGTCGTCACTTGATAATGACGCTTGAGAACTTCTAAGCCAATATTACAGCCTACCAATAGACTCCCACCTAAAGCCACGCCCACCCATAATTGTGGTCCCAACCAATGAATGGCAACTAAACTACACAAAAATAACACCGCACCAACAATCATTCCTAGCGTGTAACTCACAAACCATCGTCTCATTGGGCACCTCCACGACACAAACTAATTACGCGAATCGGTTCATCACATAAATTGCACCAAGTCCAATTCCCCATAAAACTAACAGCGGTAGTAAAACGAGCATGCCGAACTGGTACCAACCTAATACCATCATAAATAAAATCTCAACACTATGGCCGAACACTAATAATTGAAAGTATTCACGAAAATACCACTGCACGCCGATACCAATCAAGAAACTAATCAAGATCACACCATAGAACGTTCCATGCAGCATTTTACAAACTCCTTTTTATTGCGTTTGCTATCTAACCTTACATGGTAAGTATGCCGTATTGAGGCCTAAATCATCATCATATTTATGTAAAGACTAGGTTATTTTTCAGTAAAGACTGTTTGATGATTTTTAAATTATTGCAAACTGCTGTTAACAGTTACCTGCGTAACGTGTTATGATTAAAGGACAAATTAATTAAACGCAACAATTATGGGGGCGCACTGTGTTACATCTACTTACGCTATCGAGCTTAGGCCGAGATCTTTTTAATATCAAAATGCTAATTGTCATTCTCATTACAATTGGCCTGATCACCCTAATGACCATTCTGACCTACCTCCTAGAGCAACAGGTCCATCGTCGTCAAAATCGATATTGGACTATTGGGGCCCATGGTGCCGAGGCTTTAAGTGTCCTCATTAGTATGATCCTATTACGACAAATATTCATTACGCTGAATTCAGGTAGCATTATCAGTTGGACCTACGCAACGGTTCAATTAACGATTCTTCTGTTCAGCCTTAACACCATGCGCAACCTGGCCGTTGAAATTATTAACCTGTTAATGCCATTGTTCATTTATGGTCAGGCCATCTGGTTGGGCCACAGCACGCAGTACCTGCCAGTTTTTCTGGCCATGGCCATTATCTTGATTAGTACAGTCGTCTATATTACTCATAACTATCAAGAATTACACGCTACTCAATGGAAGTATCTCCTGTTCCAAATACTATATAGTGGCACTTGGTGGGGCGTTATTTGGTCAGTTCATCCGTTCAAATTGAGCCATACACTCGTCATCATTCTAGCCTTTGTCCTTTACATGTGGTTGATTCGTTTAGCAGTCAATCGCGTCCAAAAGTTTTTCAATGAAGTGCTCACCTTTGATCAACAAGTCAATTACGATGAATTAACCGGTATTCGTAACCGCGCCAGCTTTGACACGCATGCGCGTGAAGTGTTTGCCGCGTATCAGCACCATCAAATGGGGCCCGTCACTATGGTCATGTTCGATATTGACCACTTTAAAGCCTTTAACGATCAGTACGGCCATCTGGCTGGCGACGCCGTACTCCGACACGTGGCGCATTTTGTTGAACTTGAACTTAATCAGCGCAGCACTCACGGTCAGATCTTCCGCTATGGCGGTGAAGAATTCGTCATCATTTTTCGTGGCATCTCAGCGCTTGAAGCTGGTCAAATAATGCGTACGATTCAGCGTAAACTGAAAACAGTACCAATCAAATTTAACGTTCAAACGTTGAACGTGACCGTTTCAATTGGCATTTCAGAATTGCAACCAACTGACCAGACTTTCACTGATTGGTTCGTCCGCGTTGACGACTACCTCTATCAGTCCAAGCAGGCCGGTCGCGACCAGACCACGGTTGAAAGTCAATTACTAACGGATTAATAATTGTTCCCAAAAGGCCGTTAATTTGTAAATTCGTTCCCGATTTACAAATTAACGGCCTTTTTGGGTTTAGCGATTACCGATGGGGACAATGGCGCGCTGACGGTCCAATAATTACTGAATCGCCAGCAGTCCATTTTCAAATTAACTAGTCAGCTAACAATAATTTTCTCCTAATCAGGACATCCAAAAACAGTCCATGCTTGAATGTCTATCCACAGACAAGCCCAAGCATGGACTGCTATTAAAAAGGATAAGAATTAGCCTTGTCGTTCTTTCAAACTGAGTTTCTCGACGTTCAATTCCTTGTCAACCCAGCCATTCACAAAACTGCTCTCATGACTAACCAAGATTAGATTACCTTGGAAAGCCTGTAATGCACGCTTGAGGCCTTCTTTAGTTTCATCGTCCAAATGGTTCGTTGGTTCATCCATAATTAAGAAGTTACTTGGAACCAATTCAAGCAAGGCTAATTTAACCTTAGTCTGTTCGCCCCCACTGAGTAAGTGCATTGGCTTCATCGCATTCGCCGCATTAATCCCACACTTAGCCAACTTAGTCCGAATTGTCTTCGGTAACATCGTAGGGTATTCATTTTGAATCGTCTGTAACGGTGTCAACTGTGGGTTATCCCATTCCAAATCTTGATTGAAATAATTGATTTTAGCAGATGGCGAAAAATCTGACTTACCACTTAACGCTGGAATTACACCTAAAATTGACTTGATCAAAGTTGATTTACCAACCCCATTAAAGCCCTTAAACGCTAATTTTTCACCGTTGGTCATCGTAAAAGTTACGGGTTCCAACAACGGCTTTCCGTACCCAACAGACAGCTTCGTCACACTCAATGCATTTTGAGAACCCGTATCAAGGTATGGAAAGGCAAACTTGGCGTGTTCATTTTCACTCGGTGGATCAACCCGATCCAAATGCGATAGCATCTTTTCCCGTGACTTCGCCATCGTTGACTTTGAACCGGCCTTGTTCTTGCGAATGAACTTTTCGGCTTTTTCAATCACAACTTGTTGCTTTTCAAACGCCTTCAGTTGGGCTTCCTTACGCGCTTCTTTTTGCCGCATAGCCGCTTTAAAATCGCCCCGGTACTTAATAATTTTACCGAATGCCACGTCACAAATACAGTTTGTGACCTGTTGCAAGAAATCATAGTCATGAGAGATCACCATAACGGCCCCTTCAAAGCCGTTCAAATAATCTTCCAACCAACTGATATGCGCCGTATCGAGGTAGTTCGTCGGTTCATCAAGAATAATCACATCCGGGTTTTCCAGCAATAGTTTAGCCAAGATGATCTTCGACCGTTGACCACCAGACATCTCACTGATGACGTGATCCCGACCGATTTCATCTAATCCTAGTCCGGTAATTACCCGTTCCATTTCTGTCTCAACATCATAAAAATTATTGGCTTCCAAGGTCTCCTGAATCCGACCTGCACGTTCCAATAACTGGTCATCCATCTTTTCAGCATAATCCGCATAAAGTTGTTGCATCTGCGCATCTAAATCATACAAGCGTTGAAAAGCCGTTTTCAAAAAGGCGTATAGCGTCATGCCGGCTGGAATATCGGCGTATTGATCCAGATAGCCAGTTCGAACGTTGCGCTGCCACTTGATCTGACCAGATAATGGTAAGATCTGGCCAGTTAAAATCTTAATTAGGGTACTCTTACCCGCCCCATTTTGACCAACGATACCCATATGATCCGCTCGTTCCAGCGTAAAATTCGCATCGTCATATAATTTACGGTCCGCAAAGCTTTGCGATAAATCCGTTACTTCTAGTAAAGCCATGTTGTTTTCAACCTACACTTTCATTTTGACCCGTATTAAAACGGGCCCCGTCATATCACGAGGCCCGTTGCGATAGCCCTGATACTAAGCTAGCACCAAGTCTTTATCTAGTTCATATTGCATATGGAAGTACATCCGATCACCGATAGGCTTAATTCCTACCGATTCGTAATGATAACGGTCATAGAGCTTCTTAGCTCCTAAATTAGCCATGTCAACGTTCAAACCAATCCGCTTTTGACCAGCTTGTCGCGCGTATCTTGGCAGGGCGGCGAGTAACTTCCCGCCAATCCCATGACCCTGATAATTCGGGTCGACCGCAATCGAATCCAGGTACCATTCGTGCTCATAACTTTCAGCTTCAGCTTCAAATGCTGAACCAAACGCATCATTATTCGCAGTAACTCGTGCTAACACGTCGTCCACCGCGTCCTCATTTTTGTCAGGATAACCAAACGCTACCCCGACCACTTGACCATCGGCCTCGGCCACTACCGTCGTTGCCTTACCAGACAAATAATCAGGTGTCCGGTAAGCGGCAGTAATGGCCTGCTCTAAGTCAGGTTCAGGAATATCGTCTAGTTCCTCAAGTTGCATTTCATCAAAAATCATATTAATTAGCGGTGCTATCTGGCCCGCGTCGTCTTGATCGGCTGGTCGAATTGTTATCACGAATAGCCCTCCTTCTTATAGTAACACCTACATTACTATGAAAAGCAAGCATTGTCAAAAGTCGCGTTCGGTGTGAACGGTTACAGTTGTTGTTTTTTGAGTTGCTTCCTAAATACTGTCACATCCGTCCCATTATCAATCGTGGTATACTGAATAACACCGTCTTATACTCATTATTATTGGCATGAATCATGATTAAAACGTACCAGTTGTGTCAGTTCAAAAGCAGCCAGCTTAGGCCCGCTGGAAAAAGATCTATTTAGCGTAAACTTGCTTAGTTAGCGACGTCCTACACCGACTTCCAGGCATTTCTGCCAATTGCTGGAACGCGGTGGACACAGATTTAAGCCGCAGATCACGTCTTAAATACTGGTCTTCCACTAACCAAGCCAAGGACGCTTGCTAAGTGGAATTTCACCGCTGAGCATTGGCCGAAACGCCTTCCAGTCGGGACAGTATTCGAATGGCTGACGAAGATGTACCCAACCTTTGATGGACTTATCATTGTTCCTCATAAACGGTAATTTTGTTAATTACCTGTCAGTCTGAAAGTGATATTGTGGGAGCTCACTATTCCTCAAGTGGCATAGTAATAATCGAACGTCTCGACAAAGTGGTTAATGGAACCCTGACGTTTCGTTTAAGGTTCCGGTGTCAAAATAGTCAGCGACAAATTTTACCAAGTTAAGTGGCCGTTAATCTGCCATTCGAGGGGGTTCCAAAAACGTGTTCGGTGCCGCTAAAGCCTGTGCTTGCTACGCCAACGGACTAATGCCCAAACCGCATTAATCCGTTGGCTAGACAATGCTCGGCTTCAACCCGTGGCCTCTCACAGGCTTGAGACTGGAGGGGCTGGGTGACAATGCTCAGTAGCCAAATTATTCTAAGCTGGAAGTGGTCTGCTTCCGGCTTAGAATAAGACTCGTATTTGAGATGACGCGGGTTATGCGTTAGCTCAAATCGATGTCGGCTGCGTTCCAGCAATTGGCACCCAGCCCCGGAGGTCGGCATAGGACGCGCAACGGCTGACGAACAGCAATCTAACTGGTACATTTTAATCATGGTTCATGCCAAATCTGATGAGTACGACACGTTTAATAATGAATTATTTTTGAAGGGATTTGAGCTTGTGAATATTCGCGATATCGATCATTTGACCCTAACCGTTACTGACATTGCACGGTCATTACGGTTTTACCATGAAGTATTTGACCTTCCCATTGTGACCTTCGATGGTGACCGTCAAGCTGTCTTAGTGGGTAAACAAAAAATTAACTTTCAGACCACTAACCAGCCACACCAACCCATTGCGGCTAAGCCGACACCCGGCAGTGCAGATCTTTGCTTGATTGCGAAGGATAATATTGATGATATTCAGCATCACTTAAAGAGTTATTTCGTGGATGTGATTGCCGGGCCGGTTGAAAGAACTGGTGCCCACGGAAAGTTGACGTCACTGTATGTTCGTGATCCTGATAACAACTTGATTGAAATTAGTAACTATCATTAAAAAACACCACAAAGACTAATCATTAAAAACGCCCAGGGCAACTGTTCAGTAACTTGCGAACAACTGCCCTGGGCGTTTTTTGATCGTTATCTGGATATTTTAGTCAATCGTTGATCAATCTGCACTGCTAGCTGTGTCATTCCAGCGGCTGTCAGTCCCGTTGCTTCTGGATAAATCAGAACTCGCGCACTAGCTTGTAAGTCCAACACGGCTGCCACTGGTCGACTGACGACCAGCAATTGGTGGTCGGTCACCGGTAAGTCGTCCGCGGTTGCAACCCTGACCTTAAGCATCGATTGAGTTAGCGCCTGCATTAGTCGCTTGACTAGTCGTGCATCAAGTGCCGCGTCAATCACCATGCTTCCTGAAACTGAATTCTGTAAAATCCCCGTTGGCGTTGAGTTCAATACTAATACTTCGTCAATCATGTTACCGCCCCCCTATAATGCCAATAGTATATCGTGGGAGTCAGTGGGAAGCAATCAAACGCACTGTCCCCGCATCAAGTTGTTCATTTGCTGTCATCCGTTGCCTCGATAACCAATGCGACAAAAAAAGTTCCGCCTAAATCGAAAAGATTTAGACGAAACTTTTTCAATAAACCCAACGTCGACAGCGCGTAACTTATTCAGCTGCGCCAATCAAATCACCGCTAGTCACATGACCAGTTGGATTAAGGGTTAGTTTGTTAACGTGATCCATATTGGTGATAACGACCATCATGGTTGTCGCTTTACCGGCTGACTTGATAGCAGCCAAGTCAACCGTCGCTACCGCAGTACCGGCCGCAATTTCATCACCCGTTGCCACGTGTAACTTGAACGGCGTACCATTCATTTCCACGGTATTGATCCCCATGTGTAATAAGACTTCTAAACCACTCGTCGTCTTCAAACCGATAGCGTGTTTGGTCGGAAAGACACTTGTCACTGTCCCACTAACCGGAGCAACGACTTCACCATCTTCGGGTTCAACAGCGTAACCATCACCTAAGAGTTTACCAGCAAACGTCTCATCCGCAACCGCACTAATCGGCATTAATTGTCCCGTTGCCGGTGCCCGCAAAATCGTTGTCACCGGCGCTTCCGTTACAGTAGCAGTTTGCGGTTCAAGCGGGGCCTTTGATTCAGCATCAGATGCCGGGGTCGTCGCCACCTGACCAGAAAATAATTTTTGTAAAGCCTCCGCAACGAACTGGACTTCCGTACCGATCACAATGTGGATGTTATGAACATCCAGTACGTTCAAACCAGGCACGCCAGCAGCCATTACGGCCGGCTGATCAACTTTTTCCGTATCCTTAAGTTGTAACCGCAGCCGCGTCGTACAATTGTTGATCACACTAATATTGTCATGACCACCAATAGCCGCATAAATTTGCTTTGCTTGGCGCATATATTTATCATCCGTTGCTGCAACGGCCACCGCTGGACTAGCAGGTGCACCCACCCCATCGACATCTGCAGACACAACTTCACGACCAGGCGTCTTCAAATTAAACCGCTTGATTGCAAAGTCAAAACCAAAGTAATAAATGACGGCCATCACCAGCCCTTGAACCAGTAACATATAGGGTTGGTTGGCTAACGGCATCCGAAAACTCAATAAATAATCGACTAACCCGCCACTAAACGAAAAGCTGGCGGTCCAGTGCATTAACGCGGCGAATCCTAATGATAGTCCCATAAAAACGGCATGTAATAAGTAGAGCGGCCATGCCACGAACATGAATGAAAATTCAAGCGGTTCGGTCACCCCCGTAAAGAACGACGCAAACGCACCCGCTAACATCAATGAACCCACTTCTTTTTTTCGTTCCGGTCGTGCATTACGATAAATTGCATACGCACCAGCTGGCAAGCCAAACATCATAATTGGGAAGAATCCAGCTTCATACATCCCTGTGATTCCTTTAACACCATGGCTGGCCCAGAAATTGCCAATATCATTGATACCAGCAACGTTATACCAGAATACGGAATTTAAGGCGTGGTGCAAACCAGTTGGAATCAATAAACGATTGAAAAAGCCATATAGACCAGCCCCCACGAAACCTAATTTTGAAATCCCCGTTGCAAAGAGGACAATGGCATCGTAGACAAACGGCCAAACAAGGTACAATACCGCCGTCACAATCAGCATCACAAAAGCAGCCATAATTGGCACTAGGCGTTTACCACTAAAGAATGAGAGCGCCATTGGTAATTTTACTTCGTGGAACCGATTATAGAGCGCAGCCGCAATCAGTCCAGCACTGATCCCAATCAGCACATTGTTATCTAACGCGCTAAATGCTGGATTGATCTGACTCACTTTAACATTCAGCATCGTCGCTAATGTCGCTGGTTTTAACACCATCACCGGAACTTCAAACGCGATCAAACCAGCAATAGCTGCCGCGCCGTCCTTATTGACTGACATCCCGATAGCTAAGCCGACTGCAAACAGCAAGGCTAAGTTATTCAGGACAACGTTACCACCCTGAATCAAGTAATTTGCAAACAGCCACTGTTTTGGCAGGTAATTACCAATCCCAACCAAAATCGCTGCTGCGGGCAACGTTGCAATCGGCAGCATCAATGACTGACCGATTTTCTGAAAATATGTCTTCATACCAATTTCTCCTCATTCTCTTTTTAAGCACGTTATAAATCCTATCACAACATGTTTTCATTGCAAGTTTACAAGGTTATCTAAGTGTATAGACCAATGTCAAAGAAACCGATTTCAACCTTACTAAATTAAGTTTTTCCGCCCACAAAAAAAGTTCTGAAAATACTCAGAACTTTTTCATTAATAATCTTATTTTTCAGCAACGGGGATTTCCGGGTGCCGGTATTGCCGCATCATTTCTGCTAAATGGACTTCGTGAGTCACAAACTCATGCACGCGACAAACGTAGTCATGTTCCCGCCCAATCCTAGCAATATAGCCATTAATATAATCAACTTCGGTTGGCCGTCCCTTTGAGAAGTCTTGATACATTGATGGATAATGGTACTTATAGGCTCGACTGACCGTTTCAACCGAGTCGATTTCTTCTTGCCGCGTCTCAATGAGTTTGATGCCTGCCCTTTCGCAAGCATCATAGGCTTCGTTGAACATTTGAGTCGCCATATCCTTGACGCCCGGATATTCGATGAATTGGCCCATCTGAATCTCGAACATCGTGCACAAACTATTGGTGACCGCGTTAAACACAACTTTGGAAATGCACATGCCCATAAAATTATCAGACCAAATCGGATTTAAATCAGCCGCCTTAAAATCGGCCATCACTTGCTTAGTAGTCGTATCAATGGGACCTGCATACTTACTCATATGCATCGCCTCACTACCCTTAGGCCCCATAAAATCAACCGCACCCGGACCATTCAAGACCGTTGCAATCATCGCCGTACCACCAATAATGTGATTTTCCGGGAAATATTGTGCAATCTTTTCAAAGTGCCCCATCCCGTTCATTGCGGCGAAAACGTACTGGTCCTCATGAAATAACGACGCATCGCGCTTGAGCTCATCGGCTAACTGCATTTGCTTCTTAAAAACAATCCAAACATCTGGATGACCCTGATATTCTTCAGGATAATAAATATTAATTGGAACGACATGGTGATTTTGATGATCACGCGCCACATCAACGCCGCCCTGCTCACGGACCTTTGCGACGTTTGGTTCCCACGTGTCGATAAAATCAACGTCAACACCGGCGTTTTCTTGTAACATTACACCATACCGATATCCCATTGCGCCTGCGCCAATAATGCCATATTTCATAAGTAAAACCATCCTTTCGTCTTGCCCACTATGTGTATATGTTCCCCGCTCGCTTCAGTGCTTTTCCAATAAACGGGCCCGTGCTTACGATCTACTATGTGCTGTCACGTGATGTCGAACAACTATGTGTTTACGATGATTAACCGCGATGCGCGACCTAAATAATGACTACTATGTGTTAACTAAAAAATAATGCTATGTGTCACTTGACGAAAAAGCGCCCTTTGAATAATCGATCAAATTATCCAAAGGGCGCTTACGCGCGGTACCACCTTATTGCTAACCGAACTCACATCCGGCTACTCATCGCGTTCACAACAACTAAACGCGTGCACAATAATGGGTGCTACCAGTGAATCTCGTAAAATTCACGCCAATCCTTTAACTTTTACTCACTTGTCATCACACCTTCACAGCAACGGCGCTTTCTGAGCATCACAAGTCAGTTACTCCTTAAAGCATTATAGCTTTTTATCAAGTTTTAATGTTATAACCATAATATCATTTTAGTAAAATGTCAACCTTCGATGCAAAACTTTTTTAAAACCCAGCTGCCTGTATACGACAGTATCATCAGCAAACCGCACACGGGCAACCCCAACGGCCTATTGTTTTTGCTCCTGATTGAGGGTCGTCAACAATGGCTTCCAATCTAATGACCAGATCATTCCGAGCGCATGGTCTCCAGTCAAGACGCCTAAAACTGGACCGATAACCCCAGTCTTGACCCGGACTGCTGGAAACTGATAACGTAGTTCGCTCGCCCAATCTTCGGCAATCTGCGCGTCATTAGCGCTGATGACGTCCAGCCGAACTGGTAATTGACTGTTCATCACAAACTGACTAAATTCATCTTGAACAGCCTGTTGTGCATTTTTAAGCGTCCGTTCCTTACCTAAAAGTTGAATCTTCCCATGCCCATTGAACGTAATAATCGGCTTATTGCGCAACACCATCGTTCCGGCCAGACTACTATTGTTATAAATCCGGCCATTTTTAACTAGATGGCGCATCGAGTTAACGATTAAGACCGTCGTCGTAGCCGCCCGCAAGCGCGTCAGTTGCGCAATAATTTCATCTAAGGTATAGTCCGCCAATGCCATGGCCGCAGCCAGCTTCACCATGTTCGCCGTCCCCGCGCAAGCAGTTCGTGAATCAAACACCCGCACGTCAATACCGTCAACTGACGGCGCATAGGTCTTCAAATTATTGATCCAGCCACTGATACCACTACTCAACCCAATAACTAGAATTTGGTCATAGCCCGCCGCTTGCAGCTGATCAAAAACGACTTGCATCTCTGGCATTGAAATTTGAGAAATCGTTGGAATTTCTTTTTCAACTTTTAGTAATCGGTAAAATTGATCCGTCGTGATATCTACGTTCTCGTGGTAAACATGATTACCGAACATAATCGGGTCGTTCACCACCGTAATTTGGTAGTCTTTCACCGCCTGCGCTTTTAAATTAGCAGAACTTTCGGTCACCACCGCAATTTTCATAATTTCACTCCTCATCGTGTCAGTCAACCAACTGCCACGTCTCGCTAACTCATTTCAATTAGCTCATCCACTTAGCCATGGATATCCCATGGGAACTTAGCATCAAAAAAAGACGCTCAGATACAGTATACTGTACCTGAGCATTCTTTTTCAAATTGCAACATTTATGGGAGATGTTATTGAATTTTCGGTCACTTGCTTCCAGTCCGTTGTACCGGCAATTGGTATCAAAGTCAGTGGCAAGTTCGCACGCAGCTTTTTGCGTTTCACCGCACTTAATCCAGTAATCTGATAACAATCATCGGCAATCGTTTTTACTGAGAAATCAGCTTCATTAGCGTAATATTTCACGGCTTCTGGTGCGACCGGACCAATGCCTAAGTATGTTTGTGGTAACTGGTCAAATCGAGTGACCGTTAACGAGACACTTCTTTTCTGGTTACGAATCATTCGATAACCATTGATAAGGTGCTTGGCCGCTACTAAGACGTCATTTAGAACACTATTAGCCGTCGCCGTACTTCCCGCACCCGGTCCGGTATACAAGCTGGTACCAATGGCTTCACTTTGAACAGCTACAGCGTTTTGGACCCCATTGATCTGACTCAGGGGTTGATCAACCGGCACGGCCACTGGCGCCACACGACAATACAAACCAGATCCGTGTCGCTGAATCTGCGCGAGCAATTTAATCTGCCAGCCATTTTCAGCTGCTAATCGACAAACCGAAGCGCTTAAATGCGTGATTCCCGTGGGTGCAATCTGCGGCAGGCTCAACTCTTGCCCAAAAGCAAAGCGACTGAGGATCATCAATTTGTATGCCGCATCAATGCCCGCAACATCATTAGTCGGATCAGCTTCGGCGTACCCGGCTGCTTGTGCAGTAGCTAAAGCTTGTTCGTACGATTGCCCGGTTGCCATTGCACTTAGCATATAATTAGCCGTCCCGTTGATGATTCCGCTGACCGCCTGCACATTGTCCGTCACGTAACTATCTGTTAATGTCCGCAAGATCGGAATCCCCCCCGCAACACTAGCCTCGTAAAATAAATCACAGCCCTGTTTTTTGGCTAACGCAGCCAATTCAGGTCCCGCCGTTGCAATTAAGTCTTTATTAGCGGTCACGACAGCCTTACCCTGATTAAGTGCTGCCACAATGGCCTTTTTAGCAATTGCGACCGTCCCCATGACTTCAATGACTAGTTGGATTTTTCGGTCACAAACAACGTTCGTTAATGAATCGGTCAAGCGCGTCCCAATCGGTAACTGAACAGTCCGAGGCGCGTTCAAATGATTAACGGCAACTGCTGCTAGGTGCAACCGAATACCCTGCGTTTGTTCAATTTTGGCAGCCGAGCGGGTCAACCGTTCAACCACCCCACTACCCACAGTTCCTAACCCTAACATGCCCACTTCAATTGTCGTTGTCATTGTCGCACCCTCCGTTTCACATACTTTCAATCATCGACCATTCCGACCTATTAAACCTGTGCCAATGCTTGATCCAAATCAGCAATTAAATCATCGGCATTTTCGACACCTACTGAAATTCGAATCAAGTCAGGCGTTACACCAGCTGCTAACAATTCCTGTTCATTTAATTGCGCATGCGTGGTGGAAGCGGGATGGATAATTAATGATTTAGCATCAGCGACGTTTGCTAACAATGAAAAGAGTTGTAGATGTTCAATTAATGCCTTACCAGCAGCCTCGCCACCAGTCAAGCCCAGGGTGAAGATCGAACCAACCCCATTCGGGAAGTACTTAGTTGCTAAGTCATGGTACGGGCTATCTTCCAGTTCTGGATAATTGATCCAGGCAACTTTTGGATGTGCTTTTAAGAAGGCAACAATCTTGCGTGTATTGGTCACGTGTCGTTCTACTCGCAATGACAAGGATTCTAGACCTTGCAACAACAAGAAGGAATTAAAGGGACTGATAGTTGCACCGGTATCTCGCAGCGTTTCCGCCCGGACCTTAGTCGTAAAGGCTGCCCCGCCCAAATCGGCAAAAACGAGGCCGTTATATTGCGGATCTGGCGTTGTGAAATCTGGATACTTGCCACTCGCACGCCAGTCAAATTGGCCGCCTTCAACAATAACGCCACCCATGGTCGTCCCGTGACCACCGATAAACTTAGTTGCTGAATGTACGACCACGTCGGCCCCATGTTCAAGTGGCCGAACTAGGTATGGTGTCCCAAAGGTATTATCAACAATAAAAATAATGCCATGATCATGAGCGATTTTTCCAATGGCTTCAAAATCAACTAAGTTAATGCCAGGATTACCGATACTTTCAACGTACAAGGCCTTAGTATGATCGTTAATTGCCGTCTCAAAATTTGCCGGTTCGTCAGGATCAACAAAGTGCGTTGTGATGCCCAACTTCTTTAACGTCACGCTAAACAGGTCATAGGTCCCACCATACAAGGTGTTGGCCGCCACAATTTCATCCCCCTGTTGCGCAATGTTTAAAATTGCCGCGGTTATCGCAGCAGAACCCGTTGCGAGCGTTACCCCAGCCGTCCCGTGCTCCAAGGCGGCCACTCGTTTGTCGACCACGTCCGTCGTTGGGTTCGTCAGTCGTGTATAAATATTGCCGGCATCAGTCAGGGCAAAGCGACCCGCGGCTTGCTTGGCATCCTTAAAGACGTATGAAGTCGTTTGATAGATTGGCACGGCCCGTGCGCCCGTTTCATCAACCGTCTGGCCCGCATGGACTTGTAACGTTTCAAAGTGATAATTTTCAGGATTCGTTGTTGTCATAATTAATAACCTACTTTCGTTAAATTCAAAGTTGCTAACCAGTTTTGATACAGTTGATTGCTTGAAGTTTGCCAACTATAATCAACTGTTGTTAATTGTTCAGTAGCAAAGTAATGTTCAGGTAACTGAATCGGCAAGTGCTTACGTCGGTCGCGCAAATATTCATCGGCAAGTGTGCGGCGTTCGTATTCAGGATGACCGGTCACATAGACCGCGTGCAGCTTGGGGGCAGATAAGACGAGCGGTCCCACCTTCGGATTGTCAGCGACAACCTGCAATCCAGCGGGTAAGCGTTCCGGCATCACTAGTGCTGTATGCCGTGACTGTGGCATTTTTAGTAAGCCTCCAGCATTCAGTCCGCTAATCAGCGGTGACTTAACATCAGTACTAGTCGCACTATAAATACCGAATATCTTGTGAGCAACGTCACGCTTTGCGATTCCAAACTGTGCGTATAGCCCTGCTTGTGCTGCCCAGCATTCAAATAAAGTCTGGCTAACGTGCTGTCGTGACCAATCAATGATTGTTAACAATTCGTTCCAGTAATCGACTGCTTCAAACGGTAACGTCTCAACTGGCGCGCCGGTGACGATCAAGCCATCAAAATACTGATCTTGAATATCAGCCAACGTCACGTAATGTGCCGCGACCACTGCTTGTGGCAGGCTCTTGAAATGGTGACTAGCGGGATACATAAACGTCACAGCCACATCTGTGTTACCGGCTGCAAAACGCTTTAGGAACTGCCGCTCCGTCGTTACCTTAGTCGGCATCAAGTTTAAAATTAAAATCTGTTGTGCCTGATGACTTTCTTGACACGTTGCGTTCGCCCATTCTCCACGGGCCGCTAATAATCCATTATTTGCTGTGACTGTCATCTAACCGCTCCCTCTCACCTGTATTGAAACAAAAAAAAGCTCCCATCCATTAGTCTCTAATATGTTAGAAACTAACGGACGAAAGCTTTCGCGTTACCACCGTTGTTCGCTGCCATCTCACGATCACAACCTCGACGAGTACCCTGAAAAATCTAGGAAACCCCGCAATATATCGGTTGCCACCGCATGCGTAGCCACTACGACCCGCATCATGACTCCAAGCTCATCTTCACCGCACTCCTGAATACTTCTCTCACCATTACGAAGCTCTCTGCAAATCAGTGATGCGATTACTCTTCTCTTCAACGTCTTAATCTGTTTTTAATTTAAAACTAATTTAACACCACCTTTATTCATTGTCAACTCATTTTATTGTTTTTTCGTTATGTTTTACTTGAATGCTTATTCAAAACTTGCTGAATAACTAAAATCAAAAGCAGCCAGCTTAGGCCCGCTGGAAAACGTGCGAGTTAGCGTAAACATGCTTTGCTGGTTCGTCCTAAGCCAACTTACAGGCATTTCTGCCAATTGCCGGAACGTCTTCCAGTCGGGATAGTATTCGAATGGCGGACAAAGATGTACTCAACTTTTGATGAATTCGTCGTTGCTTTTTATAAACAGTTATTTTGTCAATCAACTGTCAGACTGAAAGTGATATTGAGATAGCTCACTAATCCTGAATCGGTGTAGTAAGATTTAATCTCTCAACAGAATGCTTTAATGAACCTAACGCTTTGTTTAAAGTGCCAGTATCAAAATAGGCACCGATAAGTTGCGCTAAGCTCGGTGGTCGTTCATCAGCCATTCGAGCGGTTTCCCGAAACGTGTTCGGTACCACTAAATTCTGTGCTTGCTACGCCAACAGACTAATGTCAAAACCGTATTAATCCGTTACTAGACAATGTTCGGCTTCAACCGTGGCCCCTCACAGGATTGAGACCAGGCGGGTTTTGCTCGGGCTTAAATCGACGTCGGCTGCGTTCCAGCCATTGGCCCCCCGCCCCGGAGGTCGGACTAGAACGAACAAATGCCGACGACCAAGCATCCGCATCTCACAAGATTTTCACCACAAATTTTAATATTTGGTGAAATTTATCCTTGACACTTTTTTCGACTTTGCCTATACTGAACTCATTCAATAACGAAAGCGAGGAACCAAGCATGTCAAAGTCAGTTACTAACTTGAACAGTTCATGGCAAAGCCGGCCGTTCAGATTGTAATGCCGTCCACACGGATACAATCTGGCAAACAGTTTGTATCTGTGCCGGCTCACTTTGATATTCAAAGAAGTCTGCATGGGTTTTAACACAGCAGGCTTCGGTTCCGTAAAGGGCAAACCAGAGCTTACTGGTTTGCCCTTTTTTATTGGCTTTGAACTTGCCCGAGCTTAAGAAATTTTTTGAGGTGATTAGATTGAAACGTATGATTGCATTCATTAGTGCCTTGATCGTCTTTCTGGGAGTGGCCTTTGTCATGACAGGCAAAACCACCGCCACGAAGACGACCAGTACAAAGAAAGTGCCGACGGTCGGCATTCTTCAACTCCAGACCCACCCCGCACTCGACGCGATTCATCGTGGCGTGGTCGCTGGTCTAAAGGAATATGGTTATGTCGATGGCAAGACGGTCAAAATCGACTATCAAAATGCCCAGGGCGATCAAAGTAACTTGAAAACCATGAGCCAAAAATTCATGAACGAAAACGCCGCGTTAACAGTCGGAATTGCCACCCCCGCCGCGCAGGCCCTCGCTTCTGCGGCTAACAAGCAAACCCCTGTTATGTTAGCAGGTATTACTGATCCATCGGGTAGCGGCCTAATTAAAAGCGACCAACATCCCGGTGCCAATATTACGGGGACTTCTGGTGAATCTCCATTGAAATCCCACTTAGACTTGTTGCGGAAGCTCGTTCCCAGCGCTAAAACAATCGGAATTATTTACACCACTTCAGATCATGGTGGTGAATATAACGCCAAAAAGTTTGCACGGATTTGTAAACAAGAAGGTGTGAAATACAAGTTATATACTATCTCTAACACCAACGATATGCAGCAAGTGGCTGAAACCATGGCCGCCAATGTCGACGCCGTTTATGCGCCGCAAGATAATGGCGTCGCAAGTGCCATGAAAACGCTAGTCTCCGTTACAAATAAGGCTAAGGTACCAGTCATTCCAGCCGTTGATACGATGGTTAAAGCGGGCGGGCTCGCAACCTTATCCGTTGACCAATATCAACTTGGTAAACTAACTGGTGAAATGGCAGCCCAAGTTTTAAAGGGCAAAGCAACTAGCGACTACCCAATCAAAGTCATCACTAAGGGTAAGATGACCATCAATTTAAGTGAAGCTAAAAAGCTCGGCATCAAGTTCCCAGCAAGTGTCCTTAAAGAAGCCAAAGCGAAAGGGGTTATTTACAAATGAGTATGATCGTATCGAGTATCGGCCAAGGCCTCTTGTGGGCAACCTTAGGCGTCGCATTATTTTTGACATTTCGAATTCTTGATTTTCCTGATATGACCGTCGAAGGGACGTTTCCACTCGGTGCGGCCACTGCTGTCATGGCGATTAGCCATGGAATGGGCCCCGTTACCGCTTCCCTGTTAGCCTTCGTTGCGGGCGCGATTACCGGCCTGGTCACCGGTCTACTTTATACCAAGGGTAAAGTGCCCATTCTCTTAGCCGGGATTCTAGTGATGACCGCGTGCTTATCAATCAATTTGCGCATTATGGGCGGCAGTTCCAACGTTTCATTGCTAGGCAAACAAACTATTTTTTCTAATCACTTTTTGGAATCACTGCCTAAATATTTTGACAGCGTCTTTGTTGGCCTAGTAGTGATCAGTATCATTACCGTGCTTCTGATTGTCTTCTTGCAAACTAACCTCGGCCAAGCCTTCATTGTCACTGGTGACAATCGTGAAATGGCACGTTCAATTGGTATTAACACCGATAACATGACCATCATGGGATTGATGGTCTCTAACGGTATCATTGGCCTGGGCGGCGCATTAATTGCGCAAAATAACGGTTATGCCGATGTCAGCATGGGAATCGGAATCATCGTAATTGCGCTAGCCTCGATCATCATCGGTGAAGTTGTCTTTGGTGAATTAACGTTGAATCAACGACTCGTTGCGGTTACCCTCGGCAGTATTTTGTATCAGTTCGTGCGCCTGTTAGTCCTCCAACTGGGCTTCAACACCAACGACATGAACCTGTTATCCGCATTAATTCTGGCAATCTGCTTAATGTTACCGCAATTCAGTAAAGTTCTACATCTTAATCACGTTTTAAAGAAGGGAGTGGCCCGTTATGACGAACAGTAGTGCCCCATTATTATCATTAAAAAATATCGTGACCAAAGTTAATTCGGGAACCCCGAATGAGGTCAAAATTTTGCGGGGCCTGAACTTAGACGTCTATGATGGTGATTTTATTACCGTACTTGGTTCAAATGGTGCTGGTAAGTCGACCCTCTTCAACACGATCAGTGGCGAGTTACCGGTTGATAGTGGCACCATCCAGTTACGTGACCAGGACATCACCCGACTATCCGTTGAAAAGCGGACCGCTTTCCTGGCGCGCGTTTTCCAAGACCCCAAGATGGGCACCGCACCCCGGATGACCGTTGCCGAAAACTTACTGCTTGCCAGCCAACGTGGTAAGCGACGTACGTTAAAATTACGCCAATTGAAAAAGCACCTGCCCCACTTTCAAGCCTTAACGGAAACGATGGATGGCAACGGTCTTTCAGCTCGGCTCAACACGGCAACAGAAAATTTATCTGGGGGGCAGCGCCAGGCTCTGAGCTTTTTAATGGCTACCGAGCAGCGCCCTGATCTCTTGTTACTAGATGAACACACAGCCGCACTCGATCCTAAGACCAGCGCTCAACTAATGACACAAACGAATCAACGGGTCACGGAGGAAAAGTTAACGTGTCTGATGATCACCCACCATTTAGACGATGCGCTTCGCTATGGTAATCGCCTGATTGTCCTTGATCAGGGCCAGATTAAGTATGATGTTCGTGATGAGGAAAAAGCCCAATTGACCAAAGAAAAGTTGCTAAGTTTCTTCGATATTATTGAATAATCATTAAGTCCATCCCTATTAATACTGACACCCAGTCATCAATTTTTTGATGATTGGGTGTTTTTTGCAGCTAATTGTAACCGTTTTAGTTGTGAACAATTTATTTTAGTGCTATATTCTAACTAGAATATTTCTAAACTAAATGGTGTCGACGGGCACAGCTATTTTTCACTGATAATTTAGAATAATTACAAACTACCCTTGCCGACAAACTTAGTTCGTGTTATATTCTATTTAGAACAGTTCTAAACTAAAATTTGGAGGCTTTACAATTATGAAAGTTATTGTCGTTGGTTCTTCTCATGGTGGTTATGAAACGGTTCGCGGTATTTTAGCCGCTCAACCAGATACTGAAATTCAATGGTATGAAAAAGGTAATTTTCTGTCATTCCTCTCATGTGGGATGCAATTATACCTCGAAGGTGCCGTTAAAGACGTTAACTCCGTCAGCTATGCCACTCCTGCTGGCATGCAAGCCCAAGGCGTTCACGTCTTTGTAAATAGTGAAATTAGTAAGGTCGACCCTGCTAGTCACAGTGTGCACGTCATTGACCACGCCACTGGTGACGAACGTGATGAAGCTTATGACAAGCTAGTCCTAAGTGTCGGCGCGGTACCATTTGACCTACCAGTACCCGGCCATGACTTAGCCAACATCTACGCAATGCGTGGACGCGACTGGGCCATCAAATTAAAGGCCAAGACCGTTGACCCTAGCGTTAAGAATGTGGTTGTCATTGGCTCCGGTTATATTGGGATTGAAGCGGCTGAAGTCTTTGCCAAAGCTGGCATGCACGTCACGGTTATCGACCTATTACCACGTTTACTTAGTCTTTACCTTGATCAAGAATTCACGGATATCTTGACTAAGACGATGGCCGATCACGGCATCTATGCTGCAGTTGGCCAAGGTATTAAAGCGTATGAAGGTGTTGACGGCCACGTCACCAAAGTAGTGACCGATCAAGGCGAATATCCAGCTGACCTGGTCGTAACTGCCGCCGGGATTCGGCCAGCAACTGGCTTCTTGAAGGGCGTTGTCGACTTAGATGATCACGGTTTGATCAAGATCAACGACCACCTCCAAACGAGTGACACTGACATTTACGCCGTCGGGGACGCGACCTTAGTCCCATTTGCCCCAACTGGCAAGGATAACCGCATTGCGTTAGCCACTAACGCTCGTCGGCAAGGTCGGATTGCCGCTAAGAACTTACTTGGCGAAAACGTACCAATGCCTGCTGTTTCTGGTTCATCCGCACTTTCCGTCTTTGACTACCACTTTGCTTCCACTGGTGTTAAAGAAGGCACGGCTGACAAGCTGGGCGTTAAGACGGCATCCGTGTTAGTCACCGATACCATTCGGCCTAAGTTTGTCTCTGAAGATGCTGGCAACACCAAAGTTTGGTTCAAACTAACCTTTGACCCAACTGATGGTCGCGTGCTTGGTGCGCAAATCATGTCGAAGTACGATGTTACTGCTAACATCAACGCTATCTCAGTGGCTATTCAAGCTAAACTGACTGTTGCTGACTTAGCTTACACGGACTTCTTCTTCCAACCAGGCTTCGACCGTCCTTGGAACATTATCAACGTCGCTGCCCAAAAAGCAGCCGCAACCTTAAACTAAATCAATTAGGCCTTAATTAAGCCATGAAACATCAAACGGATTCCTCAGCCACACATCGTTGAAGAATCCGTTTTTTAATGCATCAAAATGCTAGTCATCAAGATTGACAGTATACCAAGTTTATTTTTAGATATCGTTTCATAAAATACCATGCTAGACGTTGTACTAGTTATTACTCAGCATGAATCGTGATTAAAACGTGCCAGTTAAATTACTGTTCGTCAGCCGGTGCGCGTCCTATGCCTACCTCCGGGGCTGGGTGCCAATTGCTGGAACGCAGCCGACGTCGATTTGAGCTAACGCATAACCCGCGTCATCTCAAATACGAGTCTTATTCTAAGCCGGAAGAAAAACACTTCCAGCTAAGAATAATTTGGCTACTGAGCATTGTCACCCAGCCCCTCCAGTCGGGAAGCCGCTCAAATGGCAAATGAACAGCCACTTAACTTGGTACAATTAGTCGCTGACTATATTTTTTACTGGAAATTTAAACATAATGTTAGGGTGGCGTTAACCACTTTGTCGAGACGTTTAATTATTACTATGGTGATTTGGGAATAGTAAATTATTACAATATCATTTTCTGTCTGACCCGAGCACGTTTCACCAATATGGCATTAAAGCGTGGAAGACCAGTATTTAAGACGTGGTCTGCGGCTTAAATCTGTGTCCACCGCGTTCCAGCAATTGGCAGAAATGCCTGGAAGTCGGCGTAGGACGCGCCAACTAAGTAATTTTACGCTAACTCGAACTTTTTTCCAGCAGGCCTAAGCTGGCTGCTTTTGAACTGACATAACTGGCACGTTTTAATCACGATTCATGACAAATTACCTCGCATAATGCGTATCATGTTAATAAAAGACGGGGATTCAGAAAGATTAAACTCGCTGAATTCCCGCCTTGATAACTATTATTTCAATAAATATATGATGTTTGAGCGACTTTCATCAAGTCAGCCACGTGCTAATAAATATTAATCAATCCCTGAGTTCCTTGATCACCCAAGCCTTTGACATCGACCATTACTTCATAAAGTCGTTTAGCCTGCGCCGTCGCAACCAGATTAAGTCCCATCGCATCCGCCTCACTCAAAGCAATCCGCAAATCTTTAAGAAAATGGCGGGCAAAAAAGCCGGGCGTGTAATCGTCCTTCAGAATCCGGGGCACGTAATTATCCATGCTCCAGTTGTCAGCACCACCGCTAGATAACGTTGCCAAGACTTTTTCCGGATCAAGACCGGCTGCCTTGGTATACAATAACATTTCAGTTAACCCAGTCATCGTCCCTGCAATCATGATCTGATTGGCCATCTTGGCATGTTGACCAGTACCAGCATCCCCAAAATGATTGACCTTGTGACCAAGCACATTAAATAATGGTAACATCGCCTCGTACGTATCGGCATCGCCACCGACCATCACCGTCAAAGTGGCGTTTTTGGCGCCAATATCACCGCCGGACACGGGCGCATCCAAAGCGTGCATGTCATGTTCACGCGCGTACGTCGCAATTTTAACGGCTAACTTGGGTTGGCTCGTCGTCATGTCAATTACCGTTTTTCCAGCGGCCAATCCACTGAAAATCCCGTGATCACCAAAATAAACTTGTTCGACGTCCCGTGGGAACCCAACCATGGTGAAAATCACGTCACTCGTTTCTGCCACGGCAGCCGGTGTATCAGCCCAAGTGGCCCCCGCCGCAACTAGCGCATCCGCCTTACTTTTTGTTCGATTATAAACCGTCACGTCATAGCCGGCCGTCATCAGGTTACGGACAATCGCTGCCCCCATGACGCCGGTACCAATCCAACCTAATTTCATCATTTACGCACCTTTCCTTCCACGCACTGTTCATTGCGGCGCCGACGCCAAAAATGAATCAGCAACGTAATAATAAATGCTACTAATACGATACCACCAAAAGCCGTTGCGGGAATATCCCAACCAATGGCAGGAATTGAAATAAATAATTTGATGGCAATCAAGACAATCAAGCAATACGCCATGGTTTCCAACTCGGGAATCTTGCGCATTAAGCGCATAATGACCTCGGCAATGCCCCGCATGCAGGCAATCCCAATCATCCCACCAATCAAAACAATCACCGGATTATCCGAAATTGCCAATGACGCCAATACAGAATCAATTGAGAAAATGATATCCATCATTTCAATCTGAATGACGACCGACCAGAAGTTGCTTAGTCCGAAGAAGCGTCGTTGTTGCTTGGGTTTCTGTGCCACCTTGGCCCCATTTTTCGGCTGACTAAAGTATCGATACACCAAGTACCCAAGGTAAGCCGCACCTAACACTTTGATCTCCCAAAAACTGATCAAATACGTGCCAATCCCAATGATTAAAAACCGAAAGATATAGGCCCCCCACAAGCCATAGAATAACGATTTTTCCCGCTCTTGTAAATTATCTAAACTCTGGGTCTGAGCAGCTAAGACAACGGCATTATCAACTGATAGTAAACACTCAATAATTGCTAACGATAAAATGATTAACCAGTCATTAGCAGATGTGATGACGTTACCCCAGTTAGTCGCACTGAAGAAGGGTCCATACAACTGTTCGATTAAATGTAACAAACGGCATCCTCTTTCTCTTAATATTAGTTTGTTAATCTAAGTATACCTGTAAAAATAATTGGTGCCGCTTACGTGGACTAATTTTCAAAAATAAACCTTATTTTCGTCGTATTTACGACTCATCATGCCAATGAGTAAAATAAGTGCCCAAAAAGCTAGCCAATTGCGACCTTTCTTATTCTAATTGTCGAATAACTTTGGCTGGTACCCCGGCCACCAACGTATTATCAGGCATGTCATGAGTAACGACTGCTCCAGCCGCAATCACAACATTATTACCAATCGTCACGCCGGGCGTAATCACCGCTCTCCCCCCAATCCAAACATCATGACCAATCGTGACTGGATGACCCTGGGCCAAGCTAGCACGTCGACCACTAGCCGTCAACGGGTGATTGACCGTATAAATATCAACATTGGGGCCAATCATCACGTTATCCCCTATATGAACTGGCGCGATATCCAAAATAGTTAAGTTATAATTACTAAGAAAATTATCACCAACATGAATATTACGACCATTATCACAATTAAAGTCTGCTTGAACGGAAAGATTGCGACCGTAACTACCAAGAATCTCTTGAATCTTGGCAGTTTGCGCATCTGGATTTGTTGCATCGATCTGATTGAACTCTTGACATAACTTGGCAGCCCGCGCTTTTTGAGCGGCCACCTCAGCATCTTTAAATTGATACCATTCCCCAGCTGCTAATTTATCTAATTCTGACATTGTTGTCCCTCCTGTATTTTATCACCCTAATTTTACTGCTTAGAGTGGCGTCGAAGTCAACACTTGAGTTAATGGTTTAGCAGGTGTTATTGACAACTATCCTTGCGGACCAGCTGCCTCGAATTTATTCAGCAGTTAGGGCAACAAAAAAAGAAACCGATTACTCAGGTTTCTTTGCGCCAATTCTAGGCCTTAAACTCACGAATTAATTGTTGGAGTTGCTGATTATCGTTAGCCGTTCCGACCGTTAGTCGTAACCACCCTGGCCGTAAGCCAGTGCGAATCAGATACCCATGGTGCACTAAATAGTCAGCCAGTTGCGTGGCACTCGGATACTTAAAGAAAATGAAGTTCGCGCCAGATTGATCGTAAGTGACACCCTGATCATCAAAGAATGCCATCCACTTAGCACGTTCCGTCGCATTTTTTTGGACCGTTTGTTTCACAAAATTAGGATCATCGATTGCCGCCAGGGCTGCCACTTGAGCCAAGGAATTCACATTGTATGGAAGCCGAATAGTTTGCATCGTTGCGGCATATTTGGTATTAAAAACGGCGTACCCGATTCGAAAGTTAGCTAACCCATATGCTTTGGAGAATGTCCGCATGACTACTACATTCGGGTACTTGGCTGGTAACTGCATGGCCGTTACTTGAGCCGCGCCCGGTGTAAAATCAATGTAGGCTTCATCAATCAGGACCATCGTCTCCGGGGGTACTTGCTGGACGAACGCTTCAATTGCCGCTAATGATTCCACGGTGCCCGTCGGATTGTTCGGATTGCACAGCCAAACCATCTTCACGTGGGGCGTAATGGCCTTCATTAAGCCTTCGAAGTTCACATGGTCATTAGGCAACGTTGGCACACTGATTAATTGCCCCCCCTCGATCTCAGCATGTAGTCCATATTCTGAAAACGTCGGTGCGGACACTAGCACCTGGTCGTTGGTGGCTAAGAACGTCCGTGATAACATCACGATCATCTCATCAAGACCCACACTAAAAACGATGCTATTCGGGTCGATTCCCTGTTGCTGGGCCACTGCTTGTCGTAACTTCTGTGCGTCGGCATCGGGATAACGATTACTCTGGGTGAAGTCCCAATTCTTCACAGCGGTCGCCACTTTTGGCGAGGTGCCATACGGGTTCTCGTTAGCTGATAACCGGACTAATTCTGTCAATCCTAACTCAGCTTGGAGGGTCGCCAACGGCTTTTCGGGCACATAGGGTTCTAACTGTTCAATACTAGCTTTCATTCGGCTACCTCCTATAGGTTCTTAATTTCGGGCCGATCCTTATAGTCACTCATCTTACCTTCACGTTTAGCCAATTCTTGCTTAATCTGGTCAAAACTAACACCACGTTCGACCAATAACACTAAAACGTGATACAACAAGTCGGCTGTCTCATAGGTTAATTCGTCGTCACCGGGATTTTTGGCCGCCACAATAACTTCGGTTGATTCCTCACCAACCTTTTTTAAAATCTTATCCAGTCCCTTAGTAAATAAATAATCTGTGTAGGAGCCCTTCTTAGGCGTTGCCTTCCGTTGTTTGATCAGTTCGTATAATTCTTCCATATTTTGCATATTCGACACCACTTTCTTCTATAATATATTCATCAATTTAATACGGGTTAAAAACAATCCTGCTTATCGACCGTTGGGACCGCATTTTCCAACCAATCAGCCATCTAACTCCCAACTCATGCGGCTATCGTCATCAATCCTTAGGCGCCCGGTTCTAGTTCAACCGAGTTAAAGAAACAACTCGTATGTCCCGTATGACAAGCAGGACCATGCGGATGAACTGCGACCAATAGTGTATCTTGATCGCAATCCAGCGTCATACTAACGACATCTTGTAAATTGCCGCTCGTAGCGCCTTTGTGCCAAAGTTCTTGCCGAGACCGTGACCAAAACCACGTCTGGCCCGACGCCAATGTCCGTTGATAGCTTTCCGCGTTCATCCACGCGACCATTAAGACATCCTTCGTATCCGCGTCGGTGACGACCGTTGTCAGTAAGCCGTCACCCTTTTCAAAGTCTGGTTTCATCTTACGACCACTCCTTGTTTTCTTAATGTCGCTTTGACATCTGCAATCGTTAACTCGCCAAAGTGAAAGACGGAAGCCGCCAATGCACCATCAACCGGGGTTGTGCTAAAAACATCCACAAAGTCTTGTAAGTTACCCGCACCGCCGCTGGCAATGATTGGCACATTGACCGCTGCTCCCAGGGCCTGATATAACTTGGTATCAAACCCCGCCTTAGTGCCATCGCGATCCATGCTAGTGACCAATAACTCGCCAGCCCCTAAGGCGACCGCTTGCTTGGCCCACGCCACTGCATCGAGGTCGGTCGCTTGCTGACCCCCATGTGTATAGACACGATATTGACCAGCTGCCGCATCCCACGCCGCGTCAATCGCAACAACAATGCACTGGTTGCCAAATTTTTCAGCACCGGCACGAATCAGTTCAGGGTTGGCAACTGCAGCCGAATTAATAGCCGTCTTATCAGCACCCGCACGTAAGATTCGTTGCATATCAGCAACGCTTGTAATTCCGCCACCAATCGTCAGTGGCATGAAGACCTGAGCTGAGACTTGTTCGACCATGGCGGCCATCGTCTCGCGGTGCTCATTGGTGGCTGCAATATCTAAAAAGACAAGTTCATCCGCGCCCTGTTGCTGATAGGCAGCTGCAATCGCCACCGGATCTCCGACATCCGTCAAGTTGACGAAATTAACGCCCTTCTTGACCCGACCATCCGCCACATCCAAGCACGGAATAATCCGCTTTGCTAACATTCAGTCACCCCCGCTAATTCGGCCAGTGTCACACCGCCTTCAGCTAACGCCTTGCCAATAATAACATCCTTGAACCCACTGGCTTGTAACACTTGAACATCGGTCAAATTCCGAACGCCACCGCTGGCAATCAGGTTGGCCGTGGGCACCTGTGCTTGTAGTTCTTGGTATAACGCAAGGTTAGGGCCTTGCATCGTGCCATCACGGGCGACATCGGTCACGATAAAGTGCTTGGCACCACTCGTAGTCATTGTCTTCATTAATGTACTCATCTTGGTCTGTGACTGCTCCAACCAGCCTTTAATTGCCACATAACCATTGGTTCCGTCTAACCCAATCACAATTCGCTCACCACCAAACTCACTTAACAGTCGTTTGACCAGTCGTGGATCAGTCAACGCAACTGACCCCAAGATTAAGCGATCGATTCCTAATTCGAGATAACGAGTCGCCAGCTCGTAGGTTCGAATACCTCCACCGAGCTCGATCGTCCCGGTAAATGCTTGCCGGATCGCCGTGATTGTCGCGAAGTTTTCTGGGCGCCCTGACTTGGCACCGTCCAAATCGACCATGTGTAATTGCTGCAAGCCCGCTGCGTTAATTTGTTGGGCTTGAACGACAGGATCAGGATTAATCAATGTCGCCTGTTTAAAATCACCTTGGTAGAGCCGGACACTCTGACCGGCTCGTAAATCAATTGCTGGAAAAATCATTTGCACTCACCATTTCCTTAAAAGCTGCTAGTTGTTGTAATCCGACTCGACCACTCTTCTCCGGGTGAAACTGCATCCCAATCACATTTTGATGCTGAACAATACTTGGAACCTGGACGCCGTGTTGAACTGTCGCCACGATTTCAGTTGCCGGACATACCGCATAGTACGAATGAACGAAGTAAGTATAGGCCGCGTCAATACTGGCAAAGGGACTATCAGGACGCCGAAGCTCGTTCTGATTCCACCCCATCTGTGGGACTTTGACATTCAAGTCCGTTGGCAAAGCGCTAACCCGGCCGCTTAACAAGCCTAGCCCAGCATGCTCGCCGTACTCGGAACTACTTTCAAACAAGAGCTGCATGCCTAAGCAAATACCGAGAACGGGTTTGCCACTCCGCGCCAATGCTTGTAACACGCCGACTAACTGGCGTTCTTTTAAAGCGGCCATTGCAGCTGCGAAAGCTCCCACACCGGGTAAAATAACTGCGTCAGCGGCCGCTAATTGTTGCGGGTCAGCCGTTAAGATGGTTGACACTTGCAGGTAGTCAAAAGCTTTCTTCAAATTACGGGTATTACCCGTATCATAATCGACGATTGCAAACATTTAAATCACGCCTTTCGTAGAGTTGACCCCCTGAATATCTGGATTAATCGTGACAGCCGCGCGCATTGCCCGCCCAAACGCTTTGAACAAACTTTCAACTTTGTGGTGAGTGTTACGGCCGTACAGGATGCGTGCGTGCAAATTCATTTCAGCAGCAA
The DNA here is from genome assembly GCF_014131735.1 of Lactiplantibacillus plantarum. NCBI lineage: Bacteria > Bacillati > Bacillota > Bacilli > Lactobacillales > Lactobacillaceae > Lactiplantibacillus > Lactiplantibacillus plantarum. The sequence continues at coordinate 1,002,382 of NZ_CP039121.1, read as the reverse complement.
AGGCCACGGCTTGGAAGAAATCTTCGACTGTCTCCGTATCTAAGCCACCGAGCCGCGGATTCGTGAGCTCGGCATCAAAAACTAAGTATGACCGTCCACTTAGGTCGACACTGACCTGACCTAAAGTCTCATCCATTGGCACAAATTCTGTCCCGTACCGTTCAATTCCCTGCTTATCACCCAACGCCTGCTTAAAGCATTCGCCAAGCACGATTCCCGTATCTTCAGTAGTGTGGTGCGGGTCAACGTCGAGGTCGCCGTGACACTTCACGACCAACCCGAAGCGCCCGTGCTTCGCAAATAAGTTCAACATGTGGTTCAAAAAGCCTATCCCGGTATCGATTTCGATACCGCTCTGTTCGTCTAAATTCAAACTGATTTCAATCTGGGTTTCTTTCGTTTCACGTTTAATCGTTGCTTGTCGCATGTTCATTTCCTCCTCATCTGCTAAAACGACTACCGGCTGTAATCACAATCAGTATCAACTACTAATTACGCCCTAATCGTAATAGGTGTCAAAACGACTCTCAATCGCACGAGCATGGCCTTCCAGACCTTCGACCCGTGCCAACGTGGTAATCGCCGGAGCTTCCTTAGCCAAAGCGTCCTTAGTGTATTGGATAAAGGACGTTCGCTTAACGAAATCATAGACGCCAAGTGGTGATGAGAAACGGGCCGTGCCACTCGTTGGTAAGATGTGGTTCGGACCAGCAACGTAGTCACCGAGTGGTTCAGAGGCGTAGCGTCCTAAGAAGACCGACCCGGCATTTTTGATTAAATTCAAGTACTGAGTTGGATTCTTCAATTGCACTTCCAAGTGTTCTGGTGCCACCGTATTCATCAAGTCAAACATTTCTTCAACCTTTGCGACAACGGCAATGAAGCCTTTTTCGTTAACAGCGTCGGTAGCGATCGCTTCTCGTGGCAAAACTTTCAACTGTGACGTCACGTTGTCACTGACGGCCTGCGCTAAGTCGGCACTATCCGTAATTAGGATTGGCCGGGCTCGACGGTCATGTTCTGCTTGACTCAATAAGTCAGCCGCTAATTGCCGAGGATCAGCTGAATCATCCGCTAAAATACCAATTTCTGACGGGCCGGCCACCATGTCGATCGCCACCTGACCAAAGACCTGCTTCTTAGCAGTCGCCACAAAAATGTTCCCAGGACCAATAATCTTGTCGACCGCTGGAATCGACTCAGTCCCATAAGCTAACGCAGCAATTGCTTGAGCGCCTCCCACTTGATAGATGGCGTCGACGCCAGCGATTTTGGCTGCAGCAAGAACGGCTGGATTGATGCCATCGACTTGTGGTGGCGTCACCATAATGACTTCATTAACGCCGGCAATCTTAGCGGGCAAGGCACTCATCAGTAAAGTCGATGGATAGGCTGCCGTGCCACCTGGAACGTATAAGCCAACCCGATTAAGCGGCATTAACTTCTGCCCTCGTAGAACGCCAGGCTGTTCAGCATCAATAAAGCCAGTCGCCTTTTCCTTTTCGTGAAAACTCGTGATATTGCGTTTAGCTAACAACAAGGCGTCCTTCACTTGCGGGTCCAGATTGTTATAAGCATCATCAATAACAGTTTGTGACAACTTAAAGTCGGTCAAGGTGACCTTATCGAATTGGGTTTCGTAATCCTTGACGGCGGCATCCCCGTTTTTAATCACATTGGCAATAATTTCGCGAACCGCTGATTCAACCTTTAAGTCAGTCAATTGTTGGGTCTTCGTTTGAACTAAGCGTTTTAAACTAGCTAAATCTTCATTAATAATTTTCATTAGACAAACTCCTTTGGATTATTCGTATCAACAACTGTGGCCAACCGATCAACTAAATCAAAGATGGCGGCTTGTTGCTGTTTTAAGGCTAACCGGTTGACCACTAGGCGGGTCGAGACTGGTTGTAAATAGTCATAAATTTGTAAATGGTTCTCACGAATCGTGGTCCCCGTCTCGGTGATATCTACGATGGCGTCGGCTAAGCCAGTCAGTGGTGCTAATTCAACCGAGCCTTCAATCTTAATAATTTCAACATCTTGGCCCAAGCGATCAAAATACCGTTGGGTAATCAATGGGTACTTGGTGCCGATGATTTTGCGTCGTGGTGCAACGGGATCAAAGTCGGCCGTGGATGCTAGCACAAATTGGCACTTACCAACCCCCAAGTCTAACAGTTCATATTGGGTACTCTCGTGTTCAGTCAAAATATCGCTACCAACGATGCCGATATCAGCAGCACCCCGTTCGAGGAAGGTCGTCACGTCCGGCCCTTTCGCTAAAATAAACTCATATGGTTGCGTCTCAGAATCAAAAATCAACCGCCGTTGCTTGTTGCGGACTTGCGAACAATCCAGTCCAGCTTCTTCCAGCAACGGCAGGACTTGTTGTTCGACGCGGCCCTTAGTCAAGGCAATCTTTAAACGTGGTTCAGTCATTGGTCATACCTCCAGTTAAATCAATCAGTTGGGCATTCAAACGTTGTGCTTCGATGCGCGCACCTGCTAAGTCATCCGCCAAACTCAAAATGGCGTGCGGTTGTTTCGCTAAGTATGCCTCCGCTTGTGACCACTGTTCAGGCTCAAAGTAAATCAATTGTTCAGCATAAGCGGTCTGTTGGTCGGTGGCTAAAGTTGTTAACAAGTCAACGTTTAACCCCATTCCCACAGCCGGTTCTGCTTCAGCTTGAAAGTTCGTTAACAGTTTGTCGTAACGGCCGCCGCTGAACAGGTAGCCAGCCCCCGCTTGTGAATAACCCCGAAAAGTCAGGCCGGTATAGTATTTTTGTGGTGCTTGGCTACTCAAATCCACCGAGATGACTTGCTCCGGCATCGTTTGTTGCATCCAGGCCACCACCGTTTGAAGCCGTTTCAGACTTGGTTGGACTGTTTCAGGTAGTGGTGCTGCCGCTAATTCTTTGAAGATACATTCTGGACGCCCGAACAAACGCGGCCATGCTTTGAGAAAATCGTATAAAGGCTGTGCGCGGTACTTGGCAATCAATTTCGTGTAGCGTGGTACTTGCTTATCGAACAGTGCGGTTAAAATGGCTTGTTGTTCGCCTTCGTCACCAGTCAAGCTGGCCACGACCCGTTGTGCAAATTGGGCATCTCCTAATTCGATTTCAACAGCATCGGCAATCAGCTCACTTGAAAGCTGGTTGGCAATCGTTAAACATTCAAATTCGGCTTTCAGCGATGCGTAACCGACTAATTCGACTCCCGCTTGTGTGATTTGGTTATATGAACCTGATAATTGACGGCTTACTCGAAAGATATCGCCGACATAACCAAACTTTTGCGGTAAGGGGACATTCGTCGCGCTAATGAAGCGAGCAACTGGTAAGGTCATGTCCGGCCGTAAGACCAAGGTGCGACCATCGTTGCCAAATAAGCGGTATAGTTGGTAGTTACCCATCTGATATGGATCAAACACCGCTTCGTTTTCTAATAACGGCGTTGCAATTGGCGCGAACCCGCGTTGTTTAAAATGGGCTTGGATCACCGCGATCAAGTGTTGTTTGGTACGTGCCCGCCGACCAAATTCATCCCGGGTTCCTAGTGGTAATAAGTGTTTCAACATAATTTACGCCTCCTAAAACGTCGTTATTTAAAACTAATCAGTTTAATTCATATCGTTACTTATCAACGTGCTTAATCAATTGCTTACATGCTAACCGGAGCGACTTGCGATTCCGTCACGCAAACTTACCGCATGGATCGGTGAAACTAAAAAACGCCCCCTTAGCAATTTGCTAAAAGGACGTTTACGCGTGGTTCCACCTTATTTCATCTACCGTTCGCACGGTAGACCTCATGTTGATCAAGTCAACTTGGATAACGAAACCAATTCGGCTAAGGCTAATGAGACTGGTTCACCTTAGCAGTTCATAGATGTGTGTTCGTTAAGCCTGTCTGTCCGGTTCTCAGCTACCCGGGCTCTCTGGATGAGGAAGACTTAATTACTTGTTCTAATCACAACCGTTTATTAAAATTTGATTAGTCGTTTAATTTATAATTCATTGTAATCACTAAACTGACGGCTGTCAACCCTCAATTAATTTTTTTATAAGATGATAGCCACGCCCCACACTGGCTATGTCATGGGCATCAGAGCCATAAACCAGCGGAATGTCAAGCTTTTGAGCGCGTTGTAGAATCTGTTCACCGGGATAAAAATCATTACAATACGGTTTGTAGAGACCAGCCAAATTCAAATCTAACTGCCGCCGTTGCTGCTTCACTAACGCCAACGTCTGATCTACTAATTGAAGATTATGGACATCCAAGGGTTCAGTCAAGCCAAAGTAATCCTGATATTTGCGGACGAGACTCATGTGGCCGATCCGTTGTGGTGCGTAAGGGCCCAGATCTGCTTGTACTGATGCCAAGACCGTCTGATAATACTGTTCAAAAACACGTTGGGGCGTCTTAAGCCACTGCCCAAAACCGGCTGCAAAATCATCCGTTGACATGTCAACACACCAGAAATGCTGCCGTAACCCCCGCATGAAATGGACTGACAAAATACTTTCCTGCGTCCGAGGACCATAGGTATTCAGAAAATCACGCGTCCAAGCAACATGCTCTGGTAAGAAATCAACTTCAAAACCCACTGAGATCTCGATTTGCCCGGCATATTTGGTCTTCAGTCCGTTAGCCAGTGCCAAATAATCGGCTACTTGGTTCTCACGCAACGACGCCTCAGTATAACCGGCCGGCGTCCCTTCATACTGGTCACGAAATGCCGGTGGTAACGGTGCGTGCTCCGTGATACAATACCGCTGAAAACCTAGCTGTATCGCCCGTTGAATCATTTTTTCCGTTGCTTCACCACTCCCATGCGGACATAGTTCCGTGTGGGTATGCCCATCCATTAGCATATCCTCATCACCCTCTCATAATTTATGCTTATTCAATCATATTTTTTTTAGATAAGCAAGTATGGTCGAAACGGTCATTCGCGACAATACGCTAGCAGTCACGGCGAAAGTCTAACAATTTACTTATTTATTTATATTAATCGTCACAATTTCTTTATACCATGATATAGTCAACATTAGTTAAAGAACAGCGCTATTCCCAAAAAAGGGGGGACCGGCCATGCACGAACTCATTACAAAACTTTATCAACTCGCACTTTCCAGTCACATTGTCAGTACGTTGCTGGAACCCGTGCACATCGTTATCTTAGCTTTACCCATCATGACCTTACTACTCGCCATGATTATCCTGACTATCCAGCTCCGAACACGTCAAACACTGAGTGAGCGTAACTTGATCAGTACCTATTCGTTTATTTGGTACTTGGCAGCAGCCTACTTACTAATTATTCTGCCACTCCCGACTCGCTCATCCGTGGCTAGCCTAACAACTGCTGAGTATAATTTACAACCCTTCTACTTTCTCACCCAGTTGAAGGCACTCACGCCGTTTGAACTCGGGGACCCCAGTACTTGGTTAGCCGCCTTCAAATCTGACACGTTCTTCCAGCCGTTCTTCAATATTCTATTATTTATGCCGATTGGTGCCTACTTAAAGTGGCGGCACCGCTGGCCGCTCTGGTTGATCACCCTGACGAGCTTCTCGATTTCATTGTTCTTCGAAACCACGCAGTTAACCGGATTATACGGCTACTACTCACGAGCCTACCGGATGTTCGATGTCGACGATTTAATGATGAACACACTTGGTGGGATTGTCGGTGCTGGGTGTCTACATCTGATTCCTAAACAGTGGCGCAATCGCGACCACAGTACCCGGTTGAATTGGCAGGAACACCCCATCAATTGGCGCCGCATTGGGGCGTTGGTCATCGATTGGCTCGCAATTGCCGCCTTTGACACCGTCTACTTCGTCTTAGTCAAACATTTTAATTGGCCATTACCACATGATTTTCGCTGGCTATACCTGGCCGATATCATCCTCTTCTTCATTGGGCCCGCCTGGTGTTGGCATGGTAAAACCATTGGTGGTCGCCTGCTCAATAGTCAGATCGTAACCATCAGTGGTCACCAGGCCAATCTCTGGCAACTGCTTATCCATTACAGTGGGCTCTACCTAATCGGCCTGCCACTTTTATTCTTGGATTTATGGTTATTCAATCGTCTAGGCAACGTTCCTAGTGCCACCCTTAACCGCCTGGATGTCTACCTTGTCGTCGTTTCAGTCATTTTACTGATTATCAGTTATGATTTATTGTTAGCGCTTTTCAGTCGCAGTCACCAGTTATGGTGTGAAAAGTTAAGTAGAACAACTGTTAAATAATTAGGTGGCCTTAAAACTTCCTTTGCGTTGTCTCGCAACTCATGTTAAATTGAAGATATCTCAAAACGCTGGAAGTAAAAACAATGATAAAAGTCCATGAACTAAGCGACGATTTTCGCTGGGTCGCTGTTAATAATTACACTGAAAATGATTATCATCAACTCGTAAGTGAGGAACACGTTACCGACGAAATGTTAGGCTACGCAACCGATCAACACGAACGAGGCCGGTTGGAATATGACGCCAAAAGTGCCATCACGACCATTATTTTTGACGTGGTCACAGAAGACGTTGAGGAAGGTACTTATACCGCCCAAGTCAGTTTCATGTTGATTGACCACACCCTACTGACTTTTACGACCGATAACACAATATTCGTTGAGGATATGTTGGCAGACGAAATCGATGCCGATTGGGAAGATGTCCTGCATCCATACGACCATATCTTTAACATCTTGTACAAGCTATCACGGCAATATTTTTCGGCCATCAACAAGATCAATAAACAACGCCAAGACATTCAGATGAAGATGAAAAAGCAAATTCAGCGTTCAGTCATTATTCAATTGATGGACTTAGAAACAACGCTAGTCTATTTCCTCACGTCCCTTAAAAGTAATAACGACATGTTGCAGTCACTCAAACGGTTTGTACCGGTCAAATTCTCGGCGGCCCAATTAGAACGGCTCGACGATATTATTGTCGAGGCACAACAAGGATTGGAAATGGCCAACATTGCCTCAGACATCATCGGCCGGGTGTCGAACGCCTACTCGAACATTCTAGACAACAGTTTGAACAACACGATGTGGGTGCTGACGATTTTCTCCATCGTCCTGACAATGCCCAACATTGTCTTCGGTTTTTTCGGGCAAAACGTCGACTTACCGTTCATGAAGAATCCATTCGGTTGGGAGATTACGGTATTCATCGCCGTTGCACTATGTGCCCTAACCATTTGGTTGCTACGACGCAATTCATTTCGTAAATAAAGGAGGTTTTAAAAATGCCTAGTCGAGTTAAAGTCACGGACACCAACGATTACATCAATAAAGCTGCAATCGCTGCACAACCAATCTTGAGCACCCTTGCCCAACTGATTACATCGGAATTGCTTGACTTTACTGCTAAAATCAAGTGGAATTTGCCGTTCTATGAACATGACAAACAATACGTTAGCATTGCTGCTTATCAGGCCCACGTCAGTCTAAGTATTTCAGCCGACCTTGACGATGCGACCCTCACTGCTGCTAAAACTGCTGGTTACGCAACCGGTCAAAAGCGGCTGAACATTGGCCTGGATCAACCCGTACCAGTGGCGCTAGTTAGACAAGTCTTACAACTAATTGCTTAAATATACGCTGCTTTTAATTTCAAAAGGTTCCGAACTGTCAAACAACTGACAATTCAGAACCTTTTATTTTGGTTATTCTTATCCAATATCCAAGCTATCAAAACCAGTTTTTCTGTACAGTTTCATCGATTAAACTGAAACTGCTAAGGACTATCGCTTGCGCAACCGATAATCCTTTACATTAGCAAATCGAGACAGCTCAACCAGTTGACCGGTCGCCTTCAAATACGCATCATATTCCTGGTCAAGACCGGGAAGAACTTCATTAGTACCCGGTACAAAATGAATATCCTCATGTCCGGCAGCCGTAGCGGTCTCATAATACCACTCCTTAAACTTCAAATAACTCATCGTATCCTGTAAGTCGGTAATCCGCTGTTGTAATTCCTGCTCATGCGTTTTGAGTAATTGGTAACGATCGTTTAATGTCGTATCACCTTCGAGTCTGAGCGCAATAAAAGTAGCAATGTCAGCTACTGACACACCCGCATTTTTGAGACATACAATGGTCCTCATCAAATGTAGATCATTATCAGTAAATTCACGCCGGCCAATTGAATTACGCTTCACGAATGGCAGTAATCCCGACTTATCATAGTAACGAATGGTATCAATCGTCACTCCTAACTTATCAGCTACTTGTCCGATTGAATAACTCATACTGAACTGAACCTCCTCGATTGTCGTTTAACCACTATCTTAACGCAGCTAATCGTCTGTCGATAATGAAAGGTCCTCACGTGACTTAATTTCACTAACAATGCTTTGTAAATTAGCGAGTCCACCTTGATAGGCAAATTCACCTAATGGCAAGTGTGCCGGTACTTCTACCAAATTGGCCTGATCAAACATAACCTGAGCAATTCGGTGCGGATTGCCCGGTGCCTGAGTAACCGAGTCCGATACCGTCGTAATCGCGTCACTAAACGCGGCGTAATCTGCAATTGTCGGTACCATCTTTTGGGATGACCGCCCTGACCACTGCGTTCGAGCGCCACTTGGTTCAACCGTCATAATTTGAATCCCCAAGTCTTTTACTTCTTGCCGCAAGGTATCACTATACCCCTCAACTGCATACTTTGTCGCACTGTAAAAGCCCATAGTTGGTAGTGTCGTCAATGCCAACGCCGATGATAAATTAATAATTATCCCAGCATGGTGTGCCCGCATGGTCGGTAAAACGGTCCTAGTCACGTTAGCGAGTCCCATAACGTTAACTTCAAACATGTAGCGAACTTTCGCCATATCACTTTCTTCAATTGTTGAAAAATAGCCTAAGCCAGCATTGTTCACTAAAACATCAATAGTTCCAAAACGTTGAATCGCTTGAGCGACCCCAGTTTTAATTTGTGATTCATTTGTCACATCAATGCTTACTTTCTCAATACGCGTCGCGTCAAAAACATCTAGGTAGGCTAAATCATCGGTGTGGCGGGCAGCCGCAATCAGCTGAGTGTCAGACTGACGTGCAACAATTGTCGCGAGTTCCTTTCCAAAACCACTTGAAGTTCCTGTAATAAACCATGTTTTCATCTTTTAATCACTCCTATTAATCTTGCTGAGCTACTACTTTACTCAGTCATAGTCCTTTTAGCAGCCTTGACTAACCCATCTAACCAGCTTTGGTGACCATTTAGCATCGGATTGGGTGTTTGATTAGCTAAGTCTTTAGCAGGCTGTCCAACTTGCGATTCTTGTGTTAATAATCGAATCCGGCCATCTGTCAATTTTTCAATTAAGAAAGCGTGATAGACATCAAATTGAGTATCTGCATCACCATTTTGCCAGCCATGCCATGCTAGTCGTGCTGTTTCACCATCCGTCGGTTCAACGAGTTCCATGACCTGGGCATCGATAGGAAAACCAAATGTATCAAATCGGAAATGTTCCGCAAACTTTAGTTCAGTATTCGTTTGATCATCCAAAATAATGTTAGTCGCATTGTCATAATACGTCGTCCACTTCGATGTATCGACTAAATTTTTCCAAACAGCCGCTAAAGTCACACCGTCTGTAATGACCTCGTTTGACACGAAATTATCAGTATGCCCTGGTAAATAGTCCGTTGACCAATTAATTGATTTCATTATTAATTCCTCCATATTCGCGTTAAAATTTTATTCTAGCTAGCAAATTAACATCATGACATCTCATTGACCATTCACTAACTTTGAATAAACTTAGCTTATATGCTGGAGCTGACTCCAGGACAAGGATAAAGGACACTCATCAGTTTTAGCTTAACAAATTCTTAATATTGCTTTCTAAAACGAACCTAATTTCAACATGACGCTTATTATATTTTATCTGACTCTAACGCTCGAATAATTCGACATCAAAAAAAGCTGGTCGCCAGAATATTGATTCTAGCGATCAGCTTTTCATTACCCTTAACAAATTAGTTTTATTGCATGTGCAATAAACCCATCTTGTCCATGGTTTCCGCAATCTGAACTGAGTTCCAAGCAGCACCCTTTAAGAGGTTGTCGGAAACGTTCCACATGTGGAAGGCTTGTGGCGTTTCTTGGTCAGGACGAACCCGACCAACGAACGTGTCTTTAGAACCTTCCGCATTATGCGCTTGCGGATAAATTTGGTTATCAGGGTCGTCTTGTAAGACCACGCCTGGTGCAGCTGCCAAAGCATCTTGAATGCCCTTGACGGTTGCCTTAGGATCTTCAACTTCAAAGTAAACTGATTCGGAGTGACTCACTGGCACCGGAATCCGCACACAAGTTGCCGTTACTTTGATATCCTTACTGTCCATGTCGCCGCCACACATAATCTTTTTGGTTTCATGGATCATCTTCCATTCTTCATGGGTGTAGCCATCTTCTTCAAACACGTCAATTTGTGGTAACGCATTGAAGGCAATTGGATAATGCTTTTTGTCGCCCGCAACAGGTAAGATATGAGCTTCCATCTCTTCACCTTTTAAGTAGGCTTCCGTCTCATCATGCAATTCCTTCAAGGCCCGGTTACCAGCACCACCAACGGCTTGATAGGTTGAAACAATGACCCGCTTCAAACCAAATGCCTTGCGCACTGGTTCCAAAGCAACGACCATTTGGATGGTTGAGCAGTTCGGGTTAGCCACGATTCCATGATGAAGCTTCAATGCTTCAGGGTTAACTTCAGGAACAACTAACGGAATCTTTGGGTCCATCCGGAAAGCACTTGTATTATCAACAACTACGGCACCCCGTTTGACTGCTTCAGGGGCGAACTTCTTAGATACTGAGCCACCCGCTGAGAAGAGGGCTAAATCAATTCCTTCGAATGATTCAGGAACGGTCTCTTCAACAGTTAAGGCTTGACCATTGAACTGTAATTGTTTACCGGCTGAACGGCTTGATGCCAAAAGTTTAACTGAGTTGACAGGTAAACTCGTCTGTTCCACCATTTTGATCATCCGCGCGCCAACTGCACCAGTTGCACCGACAATCGCGACGTTATATCCACTCACTATGAAGACCTCGCTTTGATAGTTATTGAAACCTCATTATAGCACGTTTGTAAAGATTAGAAAATAATGAGTTCCATCCGACCATAAATTAATCTGTCACTGATTGCACTGCCAGCTGTTTTGCACACGCAGATCATCAAAAAAAGTAACCGTTACCATCGTTAATTAAACAGTCATTTAGCTGTCGCCTATTTTGACGTATAATGAACCTAATTCAAAGGAGGCCGCGCCATGTGTACCAGCTTAACTTATCTTGATACTGACAATCACCGCTACTTCGCCCGCACCATGGACTTTCCAACAACGACACCTTGGCGGCCAATTTTTTTGCCGCGCCGTTATCCGTGGCCAACTGGGTTAGCGACGACGCGTATGACGCAGTATGCCATTCTCGGTGGTGGTCGGCTACCTGACCACTTTAAGGCTTGTTTGATGGCTGACGGCATTAACGAAGCTGGTTTGATGTGTGCTGAACTGTACTTGCCCCACGCCGTTGAATACGCCACTCAACCACAAGTCAACCAAATTAATTTAACACCCCAAGCCTTCATCAACTGGGCTTTAGGTGAACACCAATCAGTCGCAGCCGTGATCGCCGATCTGCCAAGTGTTAACCTGGTCGGTGCGTCCTGGGGTGATGACACTGGTGAAGTCTATCCCTTTCACTGGTATCTCAGTGATGCACACACCAGTGCCGTCATCGAACCCACTGGTGGCCCACTGACGGCGCAACCGAATCCAGCCGGCGTCCTGACCAATACACCAGTCCTAAGCGACCATCAGCGCCGACTAAATCGTTATTTAGCAGTATCTGGCAACCAGATTACAACTGCCACTCGTCAGGCTGCTCAGCACGTGATTCAGACTAAGCAACCATTACCGAGCGGGCCGATTCCCACTGATCGTTTCATTCACATGGCACTTCGACGACTGGGAACACCGCAGCTAGCACCGCAACAAGTGCCGACCACTTTATTCCGCTGGTTACAAGAAGTAAGCTTGCCATACCACGCCGACCGTCGCCATCTCATCAGCCACAACTACACGCACTATCGTTGTTTGATCACGTTAGCGACTCGTACTTACCGCTTTATTCCACGCACGACTGGTCACGAACAACGACTGACACTAACACCTGAAATGGCAACAACCTGGCGAACCCCGTACCTCTTTCCTGCCGATTGAAACTAAAAAATCACGATGTTGAGACTGAACTCACATCGTGATTTTTAATTAATGACGCTGCTTCAAAAAATGATCAAATTCCTGATTGATTGCTGCTCGTACTTGGGGCTCATGTAAATCAGCTTGCGCTGCATTCGGACCACCCGTAACTTGACTAACCACTTGCAAATAGCCGAACAAGACCTGGCTGGGGTCAAGATGATACTGCTTGGCTAACGTCACGGCGAGATCATAACGATCAGGTCCTAATAAACTTGAATAATCCATTATGCCGTCCCTCCCTTCGCCTGTTCTAGCTGGCGACTCATCCGTAAGTAGGCCAAAAAGTGAAAAATGATGCCACCTGCTAGTAAGATTGCACCTAACCATACCGACCAAAACGTTGCCACGATGGCTAAGCCATAAATCGTGACACTTCGAACCGGATCAAACTTAATTGCGGTATAAAAAGCCATTGAGATTCCCGGCTTCTTTAGATCCTGGTGATGATGCAGATAAGCGTACATGAAATAAAATGTCGCCGAAATAAACAGGGCAACCAAATCATAAACGATAAATGCCGTTTGCATATCCTGTCGATTACCAGTTGTCAACGCATCTGCCACTAATGACATCGGGTAATCCAATAAGGTGATACTAAAGAGCATTAATAAGTTTAGCATATTAACGTTGCGATCAATTCGTTGTAGCATGTTGAAATAATCATGATGAAATAACCACAGCGTGCCAACGTAGAAATACGAAAAGACATACGACAAGATCAACGGCCATTGCGCTAATAGTGCCGCCAGTAAATGTCCCGGTTGGTAATCAGGAATGTGAAATTCTAAGACTAAAATTGTAATTAAAATGGCAAAAATACCATCACTGAACGCCTGAAATCGATCTGTTTTCAAAATCAGCACCTCCCACAGCGTTTTAGGATACCATAACTCACAAGTAATTACTGTAATTAACTTTTCAAACTGACGACCAAACTGCTTCTCTAACACCTGATATGGTAAGATTAAGTCAAAATAAAGTAATTGATGTGGGGGCGTCAAGACGAATGCGAAAATTATTAAAACCAAAGTGGTTGTTCTTATTTTTCTGGGGAATCGTGGTGTTTGCAAGTATTCTGATTTTACCGAACATTACCACGTTTGTGAATGAACAAACCGCAATGCCACAAGATGCAACAACGAGTCCTAAATATCAACAACAATGGGGTCACGGGTTAACCAACAGCCAGTCCTTAACGTTAGTCTTCAACAATTCAAATGGTAAATTATCCAAACAGCAACGCCAACAAATCTCCACGACCCTAGCCAAACTTAATCGCCGAGCCGATGATTATGGCATTAACCAGCTTCGAACGCCAACCGGTATGACTAATGACTGGCACTTATTACGTTCCAATGATGGTTCCACCGAATTAGCCCTTGTCGCCGTTCAGACATCCCGGGCTGACCTATCTGTGATTGCAAATCAACTTAATAATGCGATTGCAATCGCCGACCTCAATACGAGTGTCACCAGTACGGACTTGATCTACCAACAACACGTGCAACAACAACGTCGCAACTTGCTGATTAGCATGCTTGTCGGTAGTCTGCTCAGTTTAATCATTCTCGGCCTCATCTTCCGCTCACTGTTAGTGCCATTACTGAACTTACTGTGTCAAGTGGTCACTCTGATCACAACGATTAGCTTTATCACTAACGCGCGTTTAGCTTGGCATTGGCCACTGACGGCTAATGCGCTGAGCCTTGCTGGTCTAATCAGTTTAATACTGACTAGTCTATTGACATGGCACTTTATGTACGCGTATTGGCAATCGAGCGCACCAACCGCACCGACCACTGTCAGTCTCAAAATTCTGACACTTCAATATCGACAGTGGGCACTTGTTTTTATCCCATTAATACTCATAACCATCACTTTACACTGGACTGCCTTCATCTCATTAGCCGCTGCTTGGGCCATTACTGTAGCGCTTGGAATCACCTTACTGGCGGTACCGCCGCTCAATTACGCCTTTACCGCTTGGCTCGGTGATAATTTATTTTGGCCAGGAACAACGGCTTGGCCGACCCGTCCACGCAATCTATGGGGCCAATTGAGCAAGTTCGGCTACTGGCAGCCAGCGCTTGGGAGCTTGGCCGTCGCACTGTTACTACTCCCCGGCCTCATTCTTGCTAACGGCCAGTTTGCCGATGACAACTTACGACCCTGGCGCCAAAATCAGCTTAGTAATGCTGAATTAGGTCAGCAATTAGTCCAAGCTCACTTCGGTACCGGTGCCACGGCGCCAATCACAATTACACTACGAGCACCGCAGAATTTAACGCAGCAGCAATCATTACAAACAATCGATCACCTGACGACTAAACTGCGGGCCGTACCAAATGTGGCTCAAGTCATCTCAGTGACCCAGCCCACCGGCCAACCACTAAGTAATTTCTACGTTAACCAGCAACTTGCGACTATCAACATTGATTTGGCTGGTAAACTGACGAGTATGGCGAAACTCAAGAGCCAACTCACGACTGACCAACAAAGTCTGGAACAAGCAGCGACTAGTCGCCATACCAAGTCGGTCGACCAGTTGTCCGACCGCATCAATGATTTGGCTGAACTGAATGATCAAGTGCAACGGCAATTACAGGCTATTGACACGACGCTAACGACATCAGCTGAGGCTGAACCCGATTTAACCAAAGTCAATCAGCAGGTCACCAAGTTAGATCACCTGACTGACCGCATGACAACCGCACTAAATCACGTGGTAACGGCCCAAACTACGGTCGCAACCGAAGCTGGACACGTTGATCAGCGTGTTCACCACGTCAACCAATCATTGAAGCAGACCGTTCAACCCTTAACCACCTTACTCGCTTCACTGAAAAATACGAAGACCTATCTACATGATTTAGCCGCTAGTCAAGTTGGCCGGAGTTTTTACCTGCCTGCTAACGCGGCTACTAATCAGGCCTATCAAAACAGTCTTTTTACTAATATTAGTAGTGATTTAAGCATGACACAGCTAACGGTCACTTTGAAATCAGCGCCGGCTAGTGCGGCTAGTCGCAGGACCCTGCAACGACTTCAGGCAGTCACCCACGACAGCCTACTCGCCCCGCCCTTAGCGCACGCCAAAATCCTAACAACCGGGGTAACACAGCAACAGCACTATCAGCATACCCTGATTGCGACCCACGCACTGAGATGGCTCACACTCGGATTAATCATCGGCATAGTTGTTTTATGGTTCGGCCTGCGTTCATTGACCTTCAGTCTGTTAATGACCGCGTGCTTAACTGGCGTGACGTTAACTAGTTGGGGTTGGACCCAGTTAATATTAACACGCTGGTTGCAAACCGGGCCGCTCAGTAGCAGTGTCTTGCTTGGTAGCTTGATGTTGTTGACACTGCACTGGCTAATGATTACCACCGCAACCAGTTACCGTCAAAGTTGGTTACGACACTTGGAACCCACTCAACTGCAGCAACACTTTTATACTAGTGGACGATTTGTTTGCCCGGTAACAATGATTGAATTGACCTACTTACTGCCACTGCTTTTGACGACCGCACCAACCTTAAAGGGGCTTGCACTCATGAGTCTCATTGGGATTACGATAAGTAACCTCATCGTTCCATTGGGATTTTCAGGGTGGACACGTTGGGCTAATGAGCCACCAGCTATAGCCACGCTTTGGCAGCACTTTCGCCCATCATCTACCAACCGCTAGCAATTGATTAGCCTAATCTTTGAGTAAAAAAAGTTGCTTTTCCAGACGTCAAATCTGGAAAAGCAACTTTTTTACAATACTAAATTGAATCGTAGCAAACTGCCAGTCGTTTATACTTAATGATTGTGTGAGCACCGGTAATCTGATAGTCACCGCTGACTAACTCAATATCGTCATACTAGCAACGACAAAGACTAATAAGGTCATCGCCATCCGCCATTCACTGTGCCAAAGATTTTGCGTGTGCCACCACACAGCTAACAATCTCCACATCAGCTAGCTAGACCATATTGCTTAATCGTAACTCACACGATGATTCAAATTTATTGATTGAAATTCTGAACTGACCCCGTAAA
Organism: Lactiplantibacillus plantarum; assembly: GCF_014131735.1. Lineage (NCBI taxonomy): Bacteria > Bacillati > Bacillota > Bacilli > Lactobacillales > Lactobacillaceae > Lactiplantibacillus > Lactiplantibacillus plantarum. Next base: position 986,018 of record NZ_CP039121.1, on the reverse strand, counting down.
CAATGTTAGCTCTACACATAACCAAAACAATGCCCCAGAAACCATAAAATTTCTGGGGCATCATCAATCCCTACATGATACTTTAATAAATCAATTCATGCGTCTTCAAGCACGACGGCGATAACCGATTCCCACCGCGGCAATTAACAAGCCCAAAAGCCCGGCAAAAATCACCCAAATCGGCGACTGCTTCTCGCTGGTTTGCGGCAAAGTTCCGTGGTTATAGCCAGCTGATGTGCTTTGGTCACTACCAGTTGGCGTTCCAAAGCCGTTCATACCAGTTGTCACACCATTACCCACAGTGCCACCAGCACCATTGACACCCGTGCTTGGTTGCTTGATCAGTCCTGGTAATGCCGGTTGACCTAATCCAGATTGTCCCGGTTTAGGTGCAGCGGGTTGGCTTGGACCGGGTACAGCTGGTCGTTCCGGTTGTGGCGCGGTTGGCCCCGTGGTTCCAGGGTTACCTGGCTCAGTCGTTCCTGGTTCGCCTGGTTTGCCTGGTTGGCTTGGTTCAGTCGTTCCTGGTTCACCCGGTTTACTTGGCTCAGTCGTCCCTGGCTCACCTGGTTTACTTGGTTCAGTTGTTCCTGGTTCACCTGGTTTACTTGGTTCAGTCGTCCCTGGTTCACCTGGTTGGCTTGGTTCAGTTGTTCCTGGTTCACCTGGTTGGCTTGGTTCAGTTGTTCCTGGTTCACCCGGTTTGCCTGGTTCAGTTGTTCCTGGTTCAGTGACCGGTTCATCAGTTGCTGCTACCGTTACCACTGCCGTTTGATTCGGCTTGATTGTAAATGATAACGGTGCCGCATTAAGCTGATAACCACTAGGCGCTTTAGTTTCAACAAATTGATAATTGCCAGCGGTCAGACCTGATACGGTAAGTTGACCAGTGGTATCCGTCGTTAATCCCATCTTGAGCACTTTGCCAGTGGCATCTTGCAATTCATAAACGGCCCCAGCCAATGCCGCCTTGGTCGTGGCATCAGTCTTGGTTAACGTGACATCACCAGTTGTCGGCACAACTGGTTGCTTGACATCATCCTGACTTACCTGAAAAGCAACCTCTGGCTTAATACCGCCGAGAGTAAATTTTACTGGGGTGGTATTAAGTTCATACCCAAGCGGAGCCTTGGTTTCAACGAACTGATAATCACCAGCACGTAGATTTTTGACAATCAATTGTCCCTGCGAATCAGTCGTCAACCCAGTTTGGATTACCTTGCCCGTACTATCTTGCAATTCATAAACGGCTCCAGCCAACACGGACTTGGTTGCCGCATCATGCTTCGTTAATTCGATGGTATAGGTCATCCCTGCTGTTCCATTGCCACCATAGGTAATATCGGCCGTCGCATCAACGCCTAGTCCGTCCAGTGCAGCCGTATTATGCCATTTAGCTGTGTCAGCCGGATTAAAATTCTCAACCTTAGTGTTATAAGTAATCACAAACGGCGAATGAATGTTGTTAAACGTAAAAGTAATCACGTTACCATTAGTTGCAACAGTCGGTGTTAACGGTTGCTGTGGCACTTGGATACCATTGATAATTTGCACGGCCTGTGCCGCAACCGAATCTGGAATGAATGTCTGATTGGGCCCTAGCGTATCTGTAACCACAACCGTCGAGTTATTGCCCGGTGTCACGGTAATGTGCCACCCCAATACCGTTGGCGCACCATCACTTCCCGACGAAACAACCAAGCCACTTTTAGCAATTTCGGCTGATCCTTCCGTCGCCGTCGCATTGCCCTTCGCATTCATGCTCAATGTGCCAGCCCGACTATTGAGTGTACCCAACGCATCCGTAAACGTGATCGTCCCAGTACTGGCACCTTTCGTATACGTAAACGTGCCCAAGGTTTGCCCGGCAGAATCTGTTAACGGCATCACAACATCATGATCGATACTGACGTACGTTGGAATCTCAACGGTTGCTGTATCGCCGGCTTTAATCACTTCAGAATCTGGAATACTCCAATGATACGTTAATTGGTAGCCAGCCTTATCATTCAACGTACTTGTGTCAGTAACGGGTTTGCCATTCGCATCAAGCACGATGGCATTGCCAGCCGTTAAACCCGTAACACTGATTTCTTTAGCATGTGCAGTACTCCCCAGCATAAATAGCGCTAATATTACCGTCAACATGCTTAGCATATACCCAACTAGCTTTCTTCGCATACGCTCCTCCCCCATTCAAAAAAAGCTTTGTTTTTGTCATTCTCACAACCCAACACACCCTCACAGTCGCGTATGATTGTCAGGGTCGGCCACCAGTTAGTGATTCACGCTAATCAGCTCCACATGTACAATACTGCAACCAACTAGTTTACTACGAATCAAAACTTTTATTTGCGAACTATCCGAACTAATCGTTTAGCAAAAAAGGCCCCTAGAACTATGCCTAGAAGTCTACCGGAAATTCCATTTACATTGTCTCGCTAAAAAATAACCACAAAGCTAAGCCTTAAGCTGAAGGCCCCTTTATTCTGGAATATGACTCGAATCAACAACCTAACCAACTGAAAGTTACGCCAATATGCTTACGACAATGTCAATATCATCGTCTGATGTCGCAAACCCGCCTCCATAAACGGGCGCCCTTGTGGCTGATACCCTAATTGTGTATAAAACCCTTGTGCAGTGACTTGAGCGCCTAGTACCAACTGTCGCCAACCACGGCTCAGCCCATCCGCTGCAATCCGTTGAAGCAATTGTCGTGCATAGCCCTGCCCTCGCGCCGCTTTCAACGTAGCAACTCGTTGAACATGCCCCGTCCATTGGTCGCTAGGTGTCACTCGCGCTGTGGCTACCGCCTGCTTTTGATCATCATACAAGACGTAGTGCCACGTCGCTGGAGTGACCGTATCAATTTCCAAAGTTTCATCGATATGTTGTTCCTGCACAAAGACTGCCCGCCGGATTGCAATGGCATCCGCATAAACTGATGAATCAACCTGGTTACTCATTTTTATCTGCATCACGTTATCACCCGTTCTTCTGAAATACTTTGAGAATACGCGTTTCACCGGTTATCGTCAAACTAACTCGAAACGAAATTAACGCATTCTTAAAATTGTTAGCGATTACGAGTTCCGATGTTATGTTAAAATGATTTGATGACTGGTTATCGAGTCATATCCAAATTTGTTAAAAATGAGGTCTTTATCGATGTTTACCAAATTTCGCCAATACGTTAACACGCGAATTGGATTTTTTTGGCTACTAGTCTTCTTATTCTGGGCCAAAACGATCTATGCGTACTTAACCGAATTTTCACTAGGCGTTGCCGATCCACTCCAGGCATTCCTGATGCTCGTGAACCCGATTGCAACGACGGTCTTTCTGTTTAGTCTGGCGTTCTACATTCGTAAAACCGGTGTATATTACTATATTTTGCTATTCATTGATGCACTCGACACCATTTTACTGTATGCCAACGTTATCTACCATCGTGAATTCACGGATTTCATGACTGTTAGTACGATTACCGGCGTGTCCAAGGTCAGTCAGGGACTTACCGGCTCATCGTTAGCCCTAGCGAGTTGGGGCGATGTTCTTTACTGGGCGGATATTATTGTCATTCTGGCCTTGGTCATTCTTCATCGGATTGAGCAAGACACACGACCAATTAAGAAACACACGGCCTTTGCGTACACCTCTGCCGCGATTGCAGGTTTCAGTCTTAACTTGACCTTAGCAGAATCCAACCGACCACAACTACTAACCAGAACGTTTGACCGCACTTATATCGTCAAATATCTTGGTATAGATGCTTTTACAGTCTATGATGGTATCAAGGATGAACAGACCAATCATCAACGCGCCAGCGCAAAGAAATCAGAATTAGATACCGTTAAAGATTATACTGAATCACACTATGCCGCGCCAAACGCTAAGATGTACGGTCTGGCGAAGGGTCGCAACGTCATTGTGATTCATCTAGAAAGTTTTCAACAATTTCTTATTGATCAGAAAGTCAACGGTAAGGAAGTTACGCCGTTCTTAAATAAACTGTATCATAGCAACTCAACTTACAGTTTTAAGAACTTTTTCCACCAAGTTGGTCAAGGGAAAACTTCTGATGCCGAAAATATGCTTGAAACTAGTACTTACGGGCTCTCAACTGGATCATTGTTCTCCCAATTAGGCTCAGATAATACGTTCCAGGCCGCTCCCGCGATTCTAAACCAACGGGCCAATTATTCCTCCGCCGTCTTCCACGGTAACGTGGCCAGTTTCTGGAATCGAAATAACACGTATAAGAATATGGGGTACCAATATTTCTTTGATGCCAGTTATTTCGATACGACTGGTGATAAATCAACTGGATATGGTCTAAAGGATAAGCTGTTATTTAAGAATTCAGTTCAGTATCTTGAACGGCTACAACAACCGTTCTACGTCAAATACATCACGGTAACGAACCACTTCCCATTCACACTTGATAAGGAAGACACGACGTTTAAGACAACGGATACTAGTGATTCCGCCATTAACGGTTACTTCCAGACCGCCCACTACCTCGATCAATCCGTCAAAGAATTCTATACCTACTTGCAAAAGGCTGGTTTATTAAAGAATTCGATGCTCGTACTCTATGGTGACCACTACGGCTTATCCAACAGTGAAAACTCGACCTTGGCACCTATTCTCGGTAAATCTGCGGACGATTGGACTTCCTTTGATAGCGCCCAGCTTCAACGTGTGCCATTCATGATCAATATTCCAGGAATCAAGAGTGGTAAAGTCGAATCGACTTATGGCGGTGAAATTGACGTCCTACCAACGATTCTGCACTTACTAGGGATTTCAAGCAAACGTTATATTCAGTTTGGGACCGACCTCTTCTCTAAACAACACGATAGTACCGTTGCGTTTAGAAATCGCGATTTCGTCACGTCTAAATACACCGTCCTTAGCGGCAAAATTTATGACAACGCAACTGGCGAAACGATTGATGATGATGAGGCAGTTCAGAAGACTGTTGATAAAGATCAGAAGAAAGTCGACAAAGAATTAAGCCTCTCTGATTCACTTAACAATAAAAATTTGTTACGTTTCTACACCCCTAAGGGCTTCAAGAAAGTCGACGCTTCTAATTACAATTACGCCGATGGCCTTGAAAAAGAAATTCAGATTCAAAATAAATTAGCTGGCAAGTCAACCAGTCTCTACTCGAAGAATGGTAATAAGTCAACGGACTCGTTGTATACGACCGACGCACCGGAAGCTTCGCATAAGAAGACTGATTCTACTCGTATCAAGATTACCAACCCTGATGATACGGATAGTACCACGACTAGCTCTAGCAGTTCCAAATAGCAACAAGCATTCCATTTACAATGCAAGGCGCGACGGCAATTTATTTGCCATCGCGCCTTTTTATGATCTCCTTTAAATATGACGCTGCCCTCATCCATCTGGCATCGGTTGCATGATAAAATACTAATTGTGGTTTGTCTCATGCTTGCGCATTACGATGATTAACACGTGCCATCTCTTAAGTTCAGTGCCGTTCATCAGCCATTCGCGCGGGTTACCGAAACGTGCTCGGTAGCCCCATTATGCTTAGTTGAAAGTGGTTTCCTAGAGTGACTAATCTAAGCAATTATTTAGATAAAAATAACTAACACAATGCGTGTTACAATAAAATTAATAATGACTTGATTCGTCAATGCCGGATCAAGGGAGGAGGCACCACGCATGGGCGCTTGGCGTTTTTGGTGGGATAGTACCCGCCGTTTTTATAAGAACTGGGGCAGTTACGTTGCCCTGATATTTAGTACCAATTTGGTCATTAGTTACCTAGCAATTCCTTTTTTTAATTGGGTGCTAGAAATGTTACTCAAGTGGCAACGGGTCAGTTATGTCTCGTACACGAATATCGGTAGTATTATTATTCACCAACCACTGGCCGCACTCGGTATGGTGGCGATCTTATTAGCCATTATTATTTTAGTTTATTGGCAATTTGCCTTTCTGCTACTGGGTATTATGAATATCTTTCGTGGCCGACCACAAACTGTGCGCGCGGTCTTGCGGTCAACGGTCACTAGTCTGACTGGCACCTCACCCAGCACTTTCTTATTCTTTATCGGCTACTTTATTGTGATTTTGCCATTTGGAAGTTTCATCTTTACAACACCATTACTCAACAAGGCCAAAATTCCAGCCTTCATTGTCAGCTATCTCATGGAAAACCCGTGGATGACGCTCGGCTTGGGGTGCTTCTACTTACTGGCTGGTTACCTTGGAATTCGCCTAATTAGCCTATTACCGCTAATGATTGTCGATCGGCTTCCATGGAAAACGGCCGTTACTCGTAGTTGGCAACAAACGCGCCACCATCTTTGGCGCTACTTGTGGACCATGATTGTGACCTTATTCATGATTTTTCTGATCGTCACGACCATTTATACGTTGATTTACGTAGCCCAGCTTCAATTCGATAAAACAAGTTTTGCCATGGCCGCTGCCACTGTTAATCTCTTTATCATGGAAGCAATCACCGAAATTATTATTTGTTATACCACGGCCATCTTCATGATGTTAATTATTGTTTGCTATCGTCAAGACTTTACACTCCTCCGCCAACAACCGCAATACTTTAACGAGGCACCACGGTTGCGCAAATTGACCCGGGCGAGTGTTGCAATTGGCTTGCTGTTAGCGACAAGTTTGCTAGTTGCCGTTAATTTAGTCTACTTAAATGGACTAGTGATTACCAAGCCAATCATGATTTCCCACCGCGGCGTCGATAACGGAAACGGCGTGCAAAACACAATTCCTGCACTGATCAAGACCAGCAAGGAACATCCGGATTACGTTGAGATGGACATCCAAGTCACCAAGGACCATCAATTCGTTGTCATGCATGATCCAACCTTAAAAGCCTTAGCTGGCGTTAAGAAAAAGCCATCTCAATTAACATTAAAACAACTAGAAAAAATTACTGTTCGTGAAAATGGCTATCAGGCAAAGATTCCAAGTTTCGATGCTTACCTGAAAGCGGCTCACAAGCATCATCAAAAACTATTAGTCGAAATCAAGACCAGCTCGGCTTACACCGCCGCCGATACTAAACGGTTCATCGATCGTTATGGTGCGACCCTACTGGCTCATCATGACCAAGTCCATACGCTTAGTTTCAAAGTCATGCGTGACTTGAAACGCTTAGATCAAAAACAATTCGTTAGTTACATCTTGCCTTATAATCTCACGTTCCCGCATACAGTCGCGAACGGCTACACCATGGAGGTCACCACATTAAACGACCAATTCGTTGACAAGGCTGACCGCAATCACAAGACGGTTTACGCCTGGGACATTGATAATACGGACCAAATGGATCAAATGATGTTCATGGGCGTCACCGGCGTAGTCACTGATAATCTAACGGAAATGCAGCAAGAAGTTAAGAGCAACACCGACCATCCCAGCTATGCCAAACTCTTATTGACTTTTATGAATGAATTAAGTCTAACTAGCAACGAGTAATCCACATTATTTCAAAGTTGCTGTCACAGCGAGTGCATAAATCATTCAGCAACCACGAAAATTCTGAATGATGTCGTTGCTGAAAAAGTGACTTCCAGCTGATGACGAATCGTAAGCGCCATCTGAATGCATAAGTGCATTTGGATAGCGCTTTTTTTGATCTGATTAGCCGTCGCGGTGATTGAGATGTTGGTAAAAAACTGTATTAAAGTGCTCAGCGCTCCGGGTTATCTGCCATTTTAATTTCTAAAGCGCACGAATGCCGATAGTTGATCAGCCACTGATTTTTAATACTTTTACCGCCAATTAGGTGCTCATATGGAATGACCCAGAAACAGGGTCTGAACCATGAAGTCCTTTGATGACAGTACGTTATCAGGGACGTCAATATTAGATAAAAACCAGAAAGAGCCATGAGTTATCATGACTCCGTAAGCAACAGATTGGTAGCAGTTCGTCCTACTTTTGCTTGTGTCTCAACACAACAACCGAAATACCTAAAATTCCAAGAACTATTGGAACATCGATTGCGGTAACCGGCAATCCAAATTGCGATAAAATGTAAATGAAGCATACTATTAATAAAACACCACCGTATTTTTAAAAAAAACCGATAATTACATTGTCTGGATAACGCTTTTTTAAATACAGTAATAGAAAAATAAAACACAAATAAAGTATCGTATGCTTCACAACACTTAGTGACATATAAAATCTAATCATCTAAACTAACACACCATCAATAATGGAACCTTTTGCCATAAACAGAATCATCCTCTCAAATTCTACGTTAACAACAGGCAGTATGTTACGAATTTATCTTAACAACAGCGTTTCTTTATCGTTATCAATTTTCAGTAAATTTTGTGTATTTTTTTGTACAAACTTATACATTGTAAAAGTTTAGTCGGAGCGACCGGTTGTTTTTTTATTTTAAGACACACCAAAGCTATCTAGATTGAAAAAAACATTTGCCTTTCTACCACTTCATGGTACAACAGGCCGCCAATAAAGCGGGTTCTTAAAGGAACAAGCAAATAGGACGAGAAGCCAAGATTCGGTTTCTCGTCCCATTTGCTTGTATAGCGCCAGTTATATCGCAGCTCTTTTAAACTTACATTTTTTCAAACACGGTCGTACTATGCAGTGGACTCCGTCGTTCGGGATACAAGGTCATCATTAACTGATTGACCGCGTTAGGAGCTTCCCCGAAGCCACTGGCAATCAAGCCTAACTTGCCCGCGTAAGTCACCGTATCACCAATAGCCGCAATCCCAGGTACGTCGGTATTCATCTCCGTATCAACGGTGATGAGTCGGTGGGCCATGGTTGGGGTCACGTGCCAGTTTCGGATGACTTTATTATCCGCGATAAAGCCATAGTTAACAATCAAATCATCAACGGCCAATGTTTCTTCAGTTGTGCCGCGAACCTCTTTCATCGTCAGCTGTAACTGTCCGGTAGCCGTCTCTGCAAGTTGCTTAATCAAAAATGGCGTCTTGATTTCAACGGAAGACGCTTTTAACAAGTCCACATTGTGTTCCATCCCACGGAACCGATCACGCCGATGCATGATATAAACGTGCTTAGCAACGGGTTCAAGCATCAAGGCCATATCGATGGCTGAGTCGCCACCACCCGCAACTAGTACCGTTCGATCCGCAAATTGCTTGACACTTGGAATGTGGTAGAATAATTGCTTATTCTCAAATTCAGCCGCATTATCGACTGCTAAGCGCCGGGGTTCAAAAGCCCCACTCCCAGTCGCTACGATAATCGCTTTGGAATGTGACTGCTGTCCACTCGCCGTGGTAATCGTGAAATCACCCATCGCTCCCGTGACATCCGTCACCGGGCTCGCCAATTGAATGTCAATTGGAAATTGTGTGAGTTGCTTTTCAAGTTGTGCCACCAGTTCGCGGCCCTTGATTGCCGGATATCCCGCAACGTCATGAATGATCTTCTCAGGATACAAAGCCTGAACCTGACCCCCTAATTCGGGGAGACTTTCTAATAACTGAACCCGTGCATTACGCATACCAGCATAGAAGGCTGCAAACATGCCGACCGGGCCACCACCAATAATTGTTAAATCATATTCTGCACTCATCGTTTCCCAGCTCTCTTCTATGTAGACTTATTGCTTCTCATTCTAGTGGATTCGGCGAAGGTTTGCAAAAGCAATTTTTACTAATTCGACTATAATAGGATTCAAAGGCGAGGTGGATCAGTGATGCGACGAATTAAAATTATTAAAATCATGGCCATTATTAGTGCGACCCTGGTCGTAGGGATTGGATCCTATTGGCAACATCGCTTGACCCCATTACGAAAAACGCGGGTCGCCCAAACGAGTATTCCGACCATCTTCGTCGGTGGCGATTACGCGCGCGCATTTTCTACCGACGGCTTTGTGCACCGCTTAACCGCGGCACACCTGATGACGAAAGGATTGGTCGTCCATGTTAGTCACGCCGGCCACGTGACCGTCCAACAGTTCGGACCACTAAAAAACAACCCAACGATTCAGGTTATCTTTGCCGATAATCATCATGCGAAACGTCAAGCTCGGCAGTTTGCTACTGTCATGCAAGGGCTCGCAAAACGCTACCACGTGACCCGCTACAATGCTGTCGGTCACTCATCTGGAGGTAATATCATCTTTGATTATCTGACAGCGCAAGTCCCCCAGCGCGCACAAATCAATAAGTTTGTGACCATTGGCTCGACCTATCCGGGCTTGACCACTCAGCAGTTAAACCGGTTACCACGGTCCTTGCCGATATTGAATATTGCCGGCCATGTTTGGCATACAAGTGGTGATGGCGGCGTCAATTTACAAGCCGTACTTAAATTCAGCCATCAATTATTGGCAGCTGGTTGGTCACCAAAAACCCAAATCATTCACGGTAGTCCCCTGACCGCCAGCCACTCAATGTTGCATATCAATCCACAGGTCGACTTACTCATCATCCAGTTCTTGTACGGCAACTGATCAATTCATCGAGGCGTGCTGCCAATCAACCTGAAGCACGCCACACTTCTAATTTAACAGGATTCGGACACCCTTACGTCCCTTGGATGGGATGGCAAATGGTGTCTTTTCTGGTATCCTAAAACATCACATATCAGTTAATAACGCAATCACAAAAAAGTCTGCTAAATCTGGCCGCATACCGTTAGTTAAGCTAGCAAACGGTGTTTTGTCAGCGATTTTTATGTACAACGGTGGTAATGTATGGGTATATCTTAAATGGAGGCGATTACCATGCGCAAAAAATGGCGATGGTTATTATTAGCACTTACTGGAATTTTCTTTTTGATGTTCGGGCCACCCTTAGTTAGTCAGGCCCGCAACGTAATTGAAGCAACGGGCAACGATGTTAATAGTGCGGTTATCAAAGATAGTAAGGGCAAGATAATGGCTCACGATGCACAATTGCCAGAAGACCAAGAATACACAGTCAATTACAACTGGCGCATCCCTGATAACCTCAAGATCAAGGCGGGCGACACGATGGCTTTCCAAGTCCCCGAAAACGTTCGTATTCCGCATGACGAGGCTTTTCCAATGAAAGGAATCACTGCAGGTACCATCGGAACCTTCTTCATTGCTGCCGGCGCACATACGGGTCTCGTCACATTTAATCAGGCCTATCAAACCAGACCACGTAATCGGAAAGGGTTTGTTCAATTGGACGCCTTCGGAACCGTTCCTAGTCATCCTGGTAACTTAGCCCCAATTTTATTAGAGAAATCAGCTGAATGGGCTGACGAAGCTAATCCACGGCGGATCAACTGGACAATTCGTGTCTTGCCTAATAACAATCAGCTCGTCGATCCCACCTTTGTTGATACGTTGAGTCCGAACCAAACGTATGTCAATGGCAGCGCCGTCCTACGCGATGAGACAGGTAATATTATTCCCGTCAATACGAGCGTGAATGGTAATCAATTGACGTTTAATGCCACAGGGTCGTTTACGTCAGAGTTAGCTTTGACCTACCAAACTAAGACTAACGAACCCACTGGCGACGCAACTTTTGAAAATAATGTCACCTATACTGACAAGAACGGCAACAAGGGATCCGCGACAGCCACGATTTCACGGCCAGTCACCGAACCGGACGTTCCCGAAAATCCAGGTATTTCGGAACCAACAGATCCCGATGAAGATGAGGAACCAGGAGTTACTGAACCGGAAAAACCTGGGACTACCGAACCCGAGAAACCCGGAGTCACCGAACCAGAGAAACCTGGGACTACCGAACCCGAGAAACCCGGAGTCACCGAACCAGAAAAACCTGGGACTACCGAACCCGAGAAACCCGGAGTCACCGAACCAGAGAAACCTGGGACTACCGAACCCGAGAAACCCGGAGTCACCGAACCAGAAAAACCTGGGACTACTGAACCGGAGAAACCCGGGGTCACTGAACCAGAAAAACCTGGGACTACTGAACCGGAGAAACCCGGGGTCACTGAACCAGAAAAACCTGGGACTACTGAACCGGAGAAACCCGGGGTCACTGAACCAGAAAAACCTGGGACTACTGAACCGGAGAAACCCGGAATCACTGAACCAGAAAAGCCGGGTACCGTCTCACCAGAACAGCCGAGTGGTCCTAAGCCCACCAATCCAGGAACCGTAACACCTGAAAAACCAACGGCCGTCACTCCAGCCGTTCCAAATGAGTCGTCTCCATCGACCCCCGAACCAAGCGTCAGTGGTAATCTGTCAGCACCTGCCAATCCAGCGACAAATTCGACTAACACGACCGCCACAACGGTTCCGGCAACTAATCCCTTACCAGCATCGGCAGCTACAGCTTTTGCAGGCTCAGCACCGATGAATAAGTCGTTGCCACAAACTAACGAACACTCGGCAAGTTGGTCAGTAGCTATCGGTCTCGCCTTATTGATTGGATTACTCGGTAGCGCTTTTGTCCTGACACGCCGAACTAAGCATCGGCATTCATAATTAGCTTGTCACACCGTCAAAAAAATGAGCTGCTCACGTCGCGTTGAACTGACGATCAACGGTGTGAGTAGCTCATTTTTTATAATTTCAACTTGCTGCTAGTAACACTGCGCGATACTTTGTTAGTCGGTCTCACGATCTAGTTGCTCCAGCGCCGTTTTTAATTGTGCTTGCGCACTCGCATCCAGTGAGGGATACGCTAATGGCAATTCCGACAGGCGTTGATTGATGATTTCCGAAACACAGAGCCGCGAATACCACTTACTATCCGACGGAATGACGTACCACGGTGTCGCTTTAGTAGCCGTCTTGGTGATAGCATCATCATAAGCACGCTGATAATCATCCCAATACTGCCGTTCCTGAATATCGGCAGCTGAGAATTTCCAGTTGTGACTTGGAATTTCAATACGGCGAATAAAACGTTGCTTCTGTTCCGCCTTTGACATGTGTAAGAAGAACTTGAGCACTAAGTAGCCGTTGTGTTGCAAGTAATCTTCAAAGTACCGAAGATCGTTAAAACGACGTTCAAAAAAAGCATCATCCACTTGTTTCTTATCGTTAATCTCACCGACGTGCTCATTCACAATAATTTCCGGATGGACTCGACTAACAAGTACGTCTTCATAATACGACCGATTGAAGATCCCAATCATGCCGCGTTTGGGGACCCGATCATGAATTCGCCATAAATAATCATGCGCAATTTCTTTAGTAGTTGGTTGCTTGAACGATGTGACTTCACAGCCTTGGGGGTTGACCCCACTCATGATATGGCGAATCATACTGTCCTTACCCGCCGCATCCATCGCCTGAAAAATGACTAAAACACCAAATCGGTCTTGTGCATATAACTTACCTTGCAGTTCAGTCAGTTGCTTAATATTCTTGGCGATTTGCGCCTTGATGACCTTTTCGTCTTCAAATTCTGGATCAACCGCCGTTGCTAATTTAGTTAATCCTAATTTTTGCTTTCCAGTATATCGGTAGTGCTTTTCAAAATTCACGTTCTAGCTTCCCCTCAATATTATCGATAATCAACTAATGTCGCTAGCGGTTGATGATCTGCTGGCTTGCCAGCAACGGCCGCTTTGCCAATTGAAACGAGCAATAGTGGCCGATACCGCTGGGCGTCAAGTTCCAAAATAGACGTGAATCCGGCAGCATCAAACCCGGTCATCGGATTCGTATCAAAGCCATGATCTTTAGCCACTAACATAAATTGCATCGCAATCAGGCCAGCATCTAGGGCGCCAATGGTCTCGTCACCAGTATCAAATTGTTGCCCCTGACTGGCCTGAAACGCTGGCGCTTGATGTTGATTTTCACGATCCAGCACAAATAAGACGACGGCACTGGCCGTAGTTAACTGACTGGTATTACCAGTCGCGGCACACAACCATTGTCGCAAGGCTGCATCCTCAATCACCAACGCCCGAATCGGTTGTTGATTCAATGCGGTTGGTGCCAAAAATGCGGTCTGTAACATCGCGCCCATTTCTTCACGCCCAATTTTAGTTTGGCCGTCATATTGCCGAACCGAATGGCGCGCATTCATGATTGCTTCTAATGGACTATTCGTCGTCATCAGCTTCACCTTCCTTAATTGTCAGTATAAAACAGCCTTCAACATTTCGCCAGTAAGCGTGGTCGTGAAATATTTCCGAACATTTTTCTGTTCAATGTTAATTTAATTCGCCGCTAGCCGTTGTCAGCATCAGCTGAAACGTTTACAATTAAAACATAGCTTTATAGCGCTTCAGACCTAATCAGGGAGGATGTTTTACATGGCAAAACGTAAAATGATTTTAGACTTAGACACCGGGATTGACGACGCAATGGCCATTGCCTACGCAGTCGGTGCACCCGACGTTGATTTAATTGGGATTATCAGTTCTTATGGGAACTGCCTAGTGGATCAGGCGGCGATTAACAGTTTACAAATTCTAGAACTACTAGGTGCCACTGACGTACCCGTCTTTCTAGGTGAACCCCACTCCAGTACGACGGAACACTTTGACGTTATGCCGATTTCACAGCAGATTCATGGCATGAACGGTATCGGCGACGTGAACCTTCCTGAACCGAAACGCGCCGTGGAAAAGCAGTCCGGTGTCGACTTCTTAATTGATGCCGTTCACCAATATGGCGCCGATCTGACCCTAGTGCCAACCGGTCCCTTAACCAACTTGGCCGAAGCACTCGAAAAAGCACCAGACATTGCCAGCACCATTGGTAATGTGACCTTAATGGGTGGTGCACTGACTGTTCCAGGTAATGTCAGTCACTACGCTGAAGCCAATATTAATCAAGATGCCGAAGCGGCCAACGCCGTCTTCACCAGTACGATGCCTCTTACGATGGTCGGACTCGACGTAACGTTACGGACATTATTAACCAAGACTGAAACACAACAATGGCGGGACTTAAAGACAACTGCGGGCGAAAAATTTGCTGACATTGTTGACTATTACATTGCGGCTTACGATATTACGAGTCCTGACTTACACGGTTGTGCCTTACACGATCCACTGGCAGTCGGCGTTTCACTCGATCCAAGTTTTGTCACCACGTTAGACCTGAATATGTACGTCCAGGCTAGTGGTGAAGATTATGGCCGGACAATTGGTGACCCTGCGCGACTCAATGACCCAACTAACGTCACGGTTGCGTTAACGGTCGACAAGGATCGTTATTTGAAGACATTCATGAATTACCTGACGACATTATTTAAAGCCCATTAGTTATATTTCATCATGGCAACCGGATCACAGAAGTTCGCTTCCGTGATCCGGTTGTTATTATTTATTTACAAGTCTGCTAATTTTTCATTTTTCCCCGGCAATTTATGTTAAATTAGCAGTATCACCATTCAGAAAGTAGGTATCGCCATGGCACAAAAATATTACGCTGTTCGTAAGGGACGCCAACCTGGTATTTACCGCACCTGGCCCGAAACTCAAAAGCAAGTTAGCGGTTATCCACAAGCACAGTACAAGAGCTTCACAAGCGAGAAAGACGCTCAGGATTTTATGGCTGGTAAGGCCAGTCCAACCCGACTAGCTCACTCAAAATCAATATCTAATCAAACGCCGGTCAACGCAGCCATTACTGTTTATACTGATGGCGGTTCGCGAAATACCGGAAACGTTGCCGGTCAGCACGTGCACCAAGATGATAAGGCTGCCTGGGCTTATCGGATTGAAATGCCCGACCAACTCGTCACTGACTCTGCCGGCGAATGGGGTGCCACCAATAATCGCATGGAAATCATGGCCTTCTTACGAGCTCTTGAACAATTGCAACAGCTTGGCCAAACTAAGACTGGGATTCTGTTCGTACTTGATTCACAGTATGTCCTCAACGCAGTCACTAAGGGCTGGCTGGCTGGTTGGAAACGACGCGGCTGGAAACGCAGCAATGGTCCGTTAGTTAACGCTGAGTTATGGCGTGAAGTCGACCGGTTGCTTCCAGCATTCACTGCACTTAATTACCGCTGGACTAAGGGCCACGCTACCAATCAGGGCAATGTCTTTGTCGATCATTTGTTGAATCAAACTATGGATCAAATGCACGCTGGTCAGCCGGCCCAAGCCTCGACTGGTGCTAAAATTAGTCCACAGCCAGCTAAAACTAGTGTGCCACAGCCGACTATGTCGAACCCAACACCAACTAAGTCTAATCAATCGGCCACTGTACGCTCGACACCAGCTGAAAAAAAGCCAGTTGATCCCGAACAAGTCGCCCGTTCAGTAGCGGCAATCAAGAAGATGCTACGCGATAACTAATCAAAAACTGTGACCCCAACATACTGATTGCTGGAACCGAATTCCGCAAGTCAACTGTTTGGATCACAGTTTTATTTCATTAAAATTTATAGCCAACCAATTTTTTTTAGTCCATTGGCGATGCCATCGTGATCACAATCGGTCGTCGTAATGTCTGCTAATGCTTTAATCTCAGCTTTCGCGTTACCCATAGCGACCCCAATACCGGCGCTCTGAATCATCTCTCGGTCATTATCATTATCACCAAAGGCCGCAACGTTACTCGAATCGACATTAAGTGCCGCTGCCAGTTTTGCAATTCCTTGCGCCTTAGATCCCACTTTGGGAATGATATCAACCCCGCGTTCATGAAAACGAACAAAGGAAAACTCATCTGGATGCGGCAACAATCGATTTTGGACATCCGGGTAAAACATCATGGCCTGATACACATCATGGTGCTGATAGTAATCAGGGGCATAATCCAACTCAGGTGCCCGAAACGTGTTCAACACCTGGCGCGTCGTGGTGGACGGATGTGTGTGGATATGTAGCCCATCCAGTGATTCGACCACAATATCAATATTCTGTTTATCCGCCGCCGCAACCAATTTGCCAACATTGTCTTTAGATAAGGTGTGTTGATGAATTTGTTGGCGACCAGCAAACGCTGCTGAACCATTGCACAGTACATAATCTTGTAATTGTAAGGCATTAATAACTGGCCGGGCCATCGCTAAATTGCGACCCGTGGCGATGGCTACATGAATCCCATCATCTCTAAGTGCTTGAATACTTTCAATGGTGCTCGGTAATAATTGCTTATTGCGAGCCAATAGTGTGTCATCAATGTCAAAAACTGCTAATCTTGCTACCATATTAATTGCTCCTCCAAGTTATCGCGGGATAAATTCTGATTTAATCAATTCATGGGTACGGCTCTTGCCGATTGCCAATCGAAATGCTGACTGACCCAATGATTCTAGATGATGGTCGATCGTCGAAAACTTTAATAGTCGACTCGTCAGCAAGTTCTCCTGCCCAATCACTGGAATGGGGGCTAACCCGTGATCCATAAAATATTGATAGGCGCCCGCCCCAATATCATCGCCATTTGCAAAAATCGCGGCCACGCGAGACGCTTGATTGGCAAAATACTTACCAGCGTGGTAACCGTCTTCATAAGTGGCAGCACCGGTATAGAGTCGCTCGTCATCCAACTGACCATATACTTCGTGGTAGGCTCGCCGCGTAACCCGTGTACTAGCACTAATGACGTTATTACGGCTCAAAATAACGCCCATCGTCGCATAACCTTGTTGCTTCGCCCACCGTAATGCCGTAACATATGAAGCCATGCGGTCCGTATAAGCTGCGGCCAATGCCCGGTCATCACCTGGATCTTCACAACAGACGATTTGACCATACTTGCGGTAACGTTCCAGTGTATCCAGTGAACTACTACGTGACGTAAAAATCAGCGCATCATAGGCTTTACTTCTTAAGTCTTCTAAATAATGGCGTTCAATCGTCATATCATAATTAGTCGGTAGCAACATGATTTTATAACCCGCCGCAAAGCCTGCACTGACGATACCATCAACTACCCGTGCGAAATACGGGTGATTCGCATACGGTAGTACCACGCCAATTGTCTTCGTCCGCCCCCGACTTAAATCACGAGCGACCCGGTTAGGTACGTAATCCAGTTCTTGCATAATAGCCTCAACTTTGGCCCGTTTATCATCCGCAACGTACTTCTGATGGTTAATTACCCGCGAGACTGTCGAGACGGAATAACCCGATAGTCGCGCAATATCATGTATATTCGTCATCACAGAACTTCCTCTCTCAATTGATGATACCACGTTGTTTCATATAATTACCATAATTTATGAAACCGGTACCAGGTCAAGCTGATTTTACTCAGTTTTATGATAATCGTCGCTTTTTTCCAATATTAACCGTATGATACTAACTATGGAGGTCGATGACATGTCAATATTAATTGCCTTGCAACAACAGTCAGACTTTACTAGTACTGAACAGCGGATCAGTAGCTATATTCTGGCACATCTAGATCAAATGCCAACTATTCTGATCAAAGACCTAGCCGCTAAGACGTACACATCCCATTCAGCAATCATTAGGTTGGCCCAAAAATTGAACTACCGGGGCTTTCGCGATTTCCAACGGAAATTGACTGCCGAAAGCATTGCCCAGGCACATCAAGCCGCCACTGTGGATGCCAATTTTCCGTTCTCGGCGACAGATTCGGTCGCCACAATCAGCCAAAAGATGGCCGCCTTGAATATTCGGGCCATTCAGACAGCCCAGCAGCAACTTGATACGAACCAATTAGCCCAAGCTGCTGACTTATTGACGCGATCAAAACGAATCTTTATCTTCTCGCAAGGTGACTCACAACTACGGGCCCGTAGTTTTCAAAATAAACTCGTCAAAATCAATCGTTTTGCTATAATCGCCGAAGAATATGCTGACGAATCCTGGAACGCAGCCAACTTAACAGCTGATGATTGTGCTCTGATTATTTCATATGCTGGTACTACTAAAATCCATCAGCAAGTTGCCACCTATTTTCACGCTCATCAAATTCCCATGATTGTCCTAACAGGTAATCCACAATCACCACTCATCAGTCAAGCGACCCAGCACTTGCTCACCGTTCAGAGTGAATATAATTTTGCCAAAATCGGTACTTTTGCATCCCAAGCGGCGTTTGAATACGTCTTAGACAGTCTTTTCGCAGTCATGTATGCACATGATTTTCATCACCATTTACAAGACCTGCGACAAAAACAGCACCTAATCCAGGACGGCCCGCTCACCACAAAATAACACATCTAACGACTCAAAAGCGCGTCCTACAGTTTCTAGGACACGCTTTTTACAATATCTTCTATTTATTGTGCAGCCACGTTAGCAACGACGCATTAGCCCAATTGCAATCCCGCGCTCGCTAACGCTTGGTCAACAACTTCCATGACCGCTTGGGAATGATCTAATTGCCGCTTAACGGTTACCATATCGTGATTAGCAATAAGACGTTCAAACGCCACAAACTCAGCATACATCCGATGCTCAGCTTGATTAAGCGCTAAATCAGTTGTCGTTACATCATGTGCAATTTCAGTGATACTTTCGACCGTATTAGTAGGACCGTTGACAATGATCGAACCAGTCGTCCCCTGAATCGTGGAACGTACCGGTGAAGTCGAATCCTTGGCACCGATACAAACGACTTTAACATTCGGATAGGTCAACACTAAGATGCCTGATGTATCAATATTTCGTTCAACATTAGCTAAATACTGCACGTGCGTTGGTGCGCCTAACAAGCCAACCACAAAATGAATATTATAAATATTCAAGTCCATCAGGGCGCCCCCACCAAGCTTAGGATTAAAAGCTGGTAAGATCGTTCCGGCTTTAAACTGATCATAACGTGATGAATACTGCGAATAGTTGCATTCGATAATTTTCAAGTCGCCCAACTTGGTCAAATCACGTTTGATTGCCTGATAGTTTTCCAAATACTGATTCGTAATTGCTTCGATTAACACTAAGTCTTGGCGACCTGCCAATTCGATTAGTTCCGTTAACTGGGATGCCACTAACGTAAACGGCTTCTCACAAATGACGTTCTTCCCCGCTTGCAATGCCCGCTTCGCATAGCCATAATGTAACGAATTCGGCAAAGCGACGTACACTGTATCAATTGTCGTATCGGCTAGCAAAGCTGCATAATCTGTGTAGACCGTTCCAATACGATACGTGGCTTGCAGCTCGCGTGCTCGCGCCACACTCCGCGGCGTTGACAGCAATCCCACCAATTCAATCGCGGGAATGCTCTTCACCATTGGCAAGAAGTCCTGAACAATCTTGCCTGTTCCTAAAATTCCTAATCGCATCATAATCCTCCTCATAATTTATATTAACGAATTAATACCGGCCAAATGCAACCAGCTAAGGCCCACTGAAAAAAGCTCAAGTTTACGTAAACATGCTTAGCCAGCGTCGGCTTGCGCCGACCGCCAACAATTGGCACCAACCTCCTAGGACGCGCACCGGTAGCCGAACAACAATCTAAAGCTGACACGTACCAATAGCTGGGCTAGTGCAACACGCAAGAAGCGCTAATGTCGGCATTGTTGAATACCAGTTTCTAACATTTTCACTTGCAACAACGTTTCCTCATCTTTGACTAACTTGGGTTGTCCATTGATGATGCTGTCGTAAACGCCGGCGTAAACCCGACTGTAGTCACCAACTTCCGAAACGACTGCCTCTTCGTGATACTGACCCGCATCGTCGATATAAGTTAACGTGCCATAGTTTTCAGGTTGATCAATGCCAAAGTCAGCGTGATTCGGCATGTAAAAATGTTTCAGATCGTATTCCTGACGATCCTTAGTCGCCTTTACGAACATGCCCTTTTTGCCATAAACCACGAAGCTCGGCCGTGATTTAATGCGGAAATAGCTAGATTTTACAGAGACTTTCAAGGCACCGTAATACAGATCGATATCAAAATAATCATTCATCCGGTCACTTCCCAATAGTTGCCGAACATCATAGTGCACGTCATCCGGCTCCCCGAAGTATGCAATCACTTGGTCTAAAGTATGGCAAGCATGACCATATAAATAACTCGTATCTAATGAAAAATGGTCAACATTGGTTGGAACCTCTGGCCGGAAATAATCAAAGTGCATTTCGACTTCCAGCAAGTCACCGAGGACGCCGCTTTCAATGACCTTTTGTGTCGTCAAATAGTCCGAATCAAAGCGCCGATTCTGGTAACACTGAATAAACAAATGCTTTTGCTTAGCCAATTCAAAAAGTTCGCGGGCTTCCGCTGATGTTTCCGTAAATGGTTTTTCCACCAAGACATTCTTACCATGGTTCAAGACATCCTTAGCTACCGAATAGTGCGTATGACTAGGTGTTGAAACAACTACGAGCTGAATATCAGGGTCCTCATAAATATCTGCTAACGTAGTCGTGTAATGCACGTCCGCAATTGGTTGCCAATTCTGACGTCCTGAACGTGAATAGATGGTCTTCACCTTAATTTGATCTTTGAGTTTCAGTGCAAATGGTAAGTGATAGCGGTTAGCACTCTTACCGTTGCCGATATAAGCAATTGTTAACATCGCGATGTCCTCCAGTTAAGTTGATAATTTCATTATACTGACTTAGAACGTCACGCCAAGCTAATGACATACCTTAGGTCAAAACGTTCAATAATTAACTTCTAATCGGTCTGTTTTTAAACATTAGGTCCAGCCCCAAATTAATCATTGCAGATAATACTTTTATTCATATGATTGCGTTAAAATTAAACTACTTTACAAAATCTAGGAGGAAATTTGGTTTGCAAACCGTTTTCTTAGTCTTATTACTCGTCGCGGCTGTCGTCGTTGCTAACGCCGTCTACGCACGTTTCAATCAAATTCCAGTCGCCTTTTTACAAATTGGGGCTGGGTTAATCTTGTCTCTGATTCCATTGTATCGAAATTTTGAATTGGAACCTGAAATTTTCCTATTCGTCATTATTTCGATTTTAATGTTTAACGATGGCCAAAACACCAACATTCGCAAGCTCAGTCACCAGTTTGGCACGACCCTTTCGCTTTCGGTAGTGTTAGCCATCGTGACCATCCTAATTGTTGGTACGGTCACTCACTTACTGATTCCCGAGTTTTCGCTGGCACTTGCTTTTGCCCTTGGCGCTATTATTACGCCAACCGATGCCGTCGCGGTCTCATCGATTACGACTAAAGTTGCGATTCCAGGTGAGGTCATGACGACCCTTGAAAATGAATCACTGTTCAATGACGCTTCCGGAATCGTGGCCTTTAACTTAGCGATTGCTGCGATCGTCACTGGTAAGTTTTCGGTCTGGCACGGAGTCACTAACTTTTTATATGTTTTTGCCGGTGGAATCTTCGTCGGCCTAATCATCGGTTATATCATTGTTGCTGTCAGGATCATGCTGATTCGCATGCGGGTCGATACACCTTCTGTGATCGTCCCCTACACATTACTGACACCGTTTGTCGTCTATTTCTTAGCTGAATCATTAGGCGTTTCCGGTATCTTGGCTGTTGTTGCCACCGGTCTCATTCATGGTGTCCAGTCCGATCAATTACGGTTGACCACTTCCCGGCTACAAATCGTGATGACAACGACTTGGTCAATCGTGGCTAGTATTTTGAACGGTATTGTCTTTGTGTTATTAGGTGTGTCGTTGCCAAGTGTCATCAACCACTTACAGCAACGTGATACTAGTTCAGTCGCGGTATTAGTCGGTCTGGGAATCTTGCTCTACCTAATCATGACGTTCGCCCGTTTTCTCTGGACGCGCTTCGACTTAGCCCGTATTCGCGCGTGGGATAATCATGAAAAGACCCGTAATGCATTCGTGATGGGTCTGAGCGGCGTTCACGGCACGATTACGCTGGCGATGGCCTTTTCATTACCACTAACACTCAATGGCAGTGCTTTTCCTTATCGCAACGATATTATTTTCGTTGCCGCAGTGGTCATTCTAACTAGTCTGCTGGTGCCAACACTTTTGTTACCGTTGACGTTGCCAAAACAAGTTGTTAAGGTCACTGAAGATGAATTGGCAACCGCCAAAGCTGACATGGTAACTCACGCTATTGATCTCATGCAAGCACGCCATGGTAATAATGCTGGCACTAGTAAAGTGATTGCGATTCTGTCCGGCCAACGAGTACTAGATGGTCGTCCTAAGCGCTCGCAACTGGCGAGCTTGTTCGACGCCACTTTCAAAGTTGAACAAACCACTATTGATGAAATGGTTGCCAACAATGAAATCACGCCCCATGCCGCCGAAAAGTACATGCGCGTCGCTAGTCAGACGCGTCTGCAGAATCAACAAACTTTCTTCGAACGCTTGAAATTATTTTTCCAGTTTACACTCAGCAAATGGTCGCTCAGCAAAAAAGCTCGTGCCCGACGTAAAATGTTCCGACAATACCGGCCCCGTGGTGGTCAGAGTCGAACTGAGCTCATGACTCGTAATCGGCAAATGTGGCAACAAATGCGACAGATCGAACAAAAGCCGTATGAGGCCGTGTTAGCTTATTTAGCCGACACGATTACTGCTGACAATCAGCAAGCTATCGGGATTGTTCGCCGCGCCTATGATGAACGTCATCGCCGCCTATCTGGTGAACGGGATTTCCAGGAAACTCAAAATGAGCTTCTAATTGAAGCATTCCAGTTGGAATATAACTTCATTCAGACCCAATTAGCCAATAAAACATTCAGCTCAGAACTTGGTAACCAACTCTATGAACAAATTTCAACTGATCAGTTAGTTTACTTGCAATCGATCAATACCGACTAAATTCGTTTAGTAATGTCAATAACGTGACCAACTGTCCACACCACTATTTGGGCATCGGGTCCGTTACACTAACGTTGTACCATTGGTCGAACTGCCAACTGAACGTCTCAACAAGCCCCCCAATCTTGTGACCATGGTAACCTAATGACGCCTGACAACTTGTCGGCGTCATTTTTTATGATATTTTTGAAACAAAACACTTGTCTTAGAGTGGCTCTAAGGTGCTAATCTATAAAAGTATTCATGAATGAGAAAGTGAGCGATAGATAATGGAAACACCGATTTTAGCACGCATTGATCAGCCGGCCGATCTGAAACAATTATCCTTGCCGGAATTAACACAACTCGCAAGCAAGTTACGTCACGTCCTACTCAATAAAGTTAGTCAAACTGGTGGTCACGTTGGCCCTAACTTGGGCGTAGTCGAATTAACCATTGCCTTTCACACCATTTTTAATTCACCAGTTGATAAGGTTGTATGGGATGTTTCACACCAATCCTACACACACAAGATTCTAACGGGCCGAAAGCAAGCTTGGCTTGACCTCGCTCATTATAATGATGTCAGCGGCTACACTGCCCCAGAAGAAAGCCCCCACGACTATTTCAATATTGGTCATACTTCAACCTCGATTGCCTTGGCAACTGGCATGGCTGTTGCTCGTGACCTTGAGGGCAAAACAGGCAATGTCATGGCAGTGATTGGTGACGGCTCATTATCCGGTGGTTTAGCATTGGAAGGTCTAAACATCGCGGCCACCTTAAAGTCTAACCTCATTATTCTGGTTAACGATAATGGCATGGCAATTGCAGAAGACCATGGTGGCATTTACCAAAATCTCCGTGAACTCCGCGAAACTAACGGCACGAGTTCCCATAACTTGTTCAAAGATTTTGGCCTCGATTATCGCTACGTTGATGATGGTAACGACCTTGAGACCATGCTAACGACTTTTAAGGAAATTAAGGATGTTGACCACCCAATCGTGTTGCACGTCCATACCGAAAAGGGTCACGGCTATCAACCCGCGATCACTAATAAAGAAGCTTTCCACTGGCACGTGCCGTTTGACCTAGCGACCGGTCAGACGTTGCATCCCAACACCAAGGAAACGTATACGGATGTCATTCATGCCACGTTAGCCGATGAGTTAGCAGCCAAGACGCCTATCACGGCAATTACGGCGGCTGTTCCAGGAACTTATGACCTCAAACGCTTTGCTCGCCAATATCCAGACCGGTACTTTGACGTCGGCATTGCCGAACAAGAATCGATTACATTTGCTGCCGGACAGGCCCAACAAGGCTTACGGCCAATCGTCTTCCATTCTGGTACCTTCTTGCAACGGGCCTATGATCAACTATCCCATGATCTTGGCATCAATAAATTGCCCGTTACGATCATGGTTGCCGGTGGCCGCATTAACGCAGGCGATCCAACTCATCAAGGTATCTTTGACGTTGCCATGCTCAGTAATATTCCTAACTTAACTTACTTAGCGCCAACGACCAAGGAAGAACTTCAAGCCATGATGCACTGGGCTCTCCATCAAAATAACGGTCCGGTTGCCATCCGGGTACCAAGTAATGACGTCCAGTCAGTACCTCTAGCGCCTGATTTTGACGCAACTAAGATGCACACATTACACGCTGGTCAGCAAGTTGCTTTACTCGGTGTAGGCAGTCTCCTGCCTTTAGCAACAGCCGTGCAACAACAATTAGCTGAGCAACACATTGACGCGACGCTCATTGATCCCCGGGACATTTCTGACCCCGATACGACGACTTTGGCCAACTTAAAGGCCGACCATCAGTTAGTTGTCACGGTTGAGGAAGCCAGTCTCAGCGGTGGTTTTGGTGAAAAAGTCAGTCGCTACTATGGCAACAGCGCTATGCACGTTCTGAACTTTGGTGCTGCCAAACGCTTTAATGACCGTGAAACAACTAATGAACTGCGACATGAATTTAAGCTGACCCCTGACCAAATTGTCACGGCAATTACTGATCAACTAGCAGAATAATCATCAGGCCAGCGACTCAACTTTCGTTTACCCATCAAAAGTCTAACCAGCATGTTGTCGAACTCAACACGCTGGCTAGACTTTTTATATTTAACTGACAATAACCCAATCTCAGTTTAACGATTGGGAAAACAGGACGGCGGCTACTGTGCCAATTTGGGGCAAAAATCAGCAATTAGCAAACAGAACGCCGGCTAATAAGTCGCCATTCGCAATTATTTATATTAACGCCCAATACCTGGCGCCTTGGTCGGCCACAAAATATTATTAATATTTTATTGTTCAGAAAAGACTTTCAGCAAGCTGCTGTCCTTATAGCTCCAAATCTCATTAATATAATTATTTAGTCAATCCAACGCTAGTTAAACAATTGACAGTCCCATCAGAGTTGTTTACAGTAAAACCAATCTCAAACCTAATATTGGAGGCCTTTATTATGGCAAGTCACCAAGCCTTACTGATTATTGATTATACGAATGATTTTGTGGCTGACGGCGGGGCACTCACTTGTGGGCAACCTGGCCAAGCGCTCGCACCAACGATCGTCAAACTCGCCAACCAAATGGCTACGGCAAGCGACTGGGTCTTACTGCCAACCGATGTCCATACCCCGCATGATCCTTACCATCCCGAAAGCAAGTTGTTTCCACCTCATAATGTTCGGGGTACCTGGGGTCGTGAACTCTATGGGCCACTCAAAGATTGGTACGCTGATCATCAAGCCGCCGATAATGTTTGGGCATTCGACAAGACGCGTTACAGTTCATTTGCGGGTACTGATTTGGATTTACGTCTGCGAGAACGCCATGTTGACACCCTGCACTTAGTCGGTGTTTGTACCGACATTTGTGTCCTTCACACGGCTGTTGACGCCTATAATTTGGGTTACCAACTCGTCATTCATCAGGATGCCGTTGCTAGTTTTGACGCCGCTGGTCACGAATGGGCGTTGCGTCACTTCAAAAACAGCTTAGGTGCAACCATCGTTTAAAAAATGCGCAATAAAAATCACTCATTCAATACGAATGAGTGATTTTTTAGGATTACTAAATTAATTCAAGGTTGGCTCAACCCATTTTTGCAACATCAAGGTATTTAACACACCTTCAACTAAGATAACTGCCAACATGACGAGACTACCGACCCATAAAGAATCGATTTGTCCCTGGTTGACTAGCTGACTGGAGAGAAAGCTGACCATGCTAATCAACAAATTAGCTAAGCGGAAAGCTACGTAAATGACCACCACCGTGATAATCACATTGACGAACCGTTGCCGAAATCGTGGTAAAAAGCCCTTGGTCGCATTCGTAACAAAATGGCAAAGCGTTATCGTGCTCCAAATCAGAATCGTCACAAGAACCAAGACTAGCAACGTTCCGAGTGCGAACTGCACGGCACTACCCGCATCAAACTGGCTAAAGAACAGCGACGCTGATGTTAAGCCTCCCATCAGTTCATTCCAACCAATCCACAGAGTTAAGCAGAATAAAATCACTTGGACCAACCAAACATAAACAATATCAACCAACGAAACGACTAAATTAATCGTATAGCGTCGCCAATCGCTAATTGGCAATAACCAGAACGTCCCCGCCCGGAAGAATTTTTCATTTGAAACTGCCAATAAGATAAACCCAACGATTAAAGGTAACGCCATCCAAGCACATAAATTATAGAATAATGTGGCAGCTGTGAAGTTTCCTTTGATGGCAGTCCACAAACTAGTGACAATCACCGCCAAAGCTTCGATACCAATCAATAAACTCATTTGCTTAAAGCGTGGCCAACTGAGGGCCTTAAATAGTGACCAACTACTTGTCATCCGTCACACCTCCCATATATAAGCTCTCATAATAATCTTCAAGTTCCATGCCATGTTCGTCGCGAATCTCATCTGCACCCTGATGAACAACAATTGTTTGGTCCTTAACGACCACGATTTCATCAAGAATCGGCGCGATTTCAGTGACATAATGATCACTAATCAATAATGTCGCTTCGGCAGGCGTCCACTTGATAATACTGTTAATAATTTTTTTGCGGCTCATACTGTCGATCCCACTAAACGGTTCATCTAATAAGTACAAAGCCACTTTGCGACTCAGGGTCAGCGCAATGATTAATTTCTCGCGGGTCCCCTTAGACAACTCACCCAATTTTTGTTGTTGGTTGAGTTCCAGAAAGTCAACCAGCTCTTGATAGCGTTTGGCGTCAAAATCAGGATAAACAAGTTGATAAAATTGCGCGATTTGTTGTAATTTCATACCGGCACTAAAACCAGTCAAATGATCCGTGAAACTTACCTGCTGCTTACGGGCTACGGCAGTTGTCGCGCCATTGATCACAATACTGCCCTGACCCTTGGCACTACCCGTAATTAGTCGCATCAAGGTCGTTTTTCCCGCCCCATTTTCACCTAATAAACCGACAATCTTGCTGGGCGCCAGGGTTAATTGAACATTTTGTAAAATCATTCGTTGATTATGTTTATAACGTAAATCCTTAATCGTCAATGCTGTCATGATTGTGCTCCTCTCGTTGGGCAATGTATTGTTGCAGACTCGCCACGATTTCGGCGTCACTTAAATTTAGTGCGTGCAATTGGTCGTACGCTAATGCTAATTGCTCGTTCACCAGTGTAGTCCTCAATTGCATAATATGCGCCTGATCTTCCGTTACGAAATTCCCCTTACCTCGTTGGGACGTCAGAGTGCCTTCCGTAATCATCTCACTGAGTGCCCGCTGAACTGTATTAACATTAACCGTCAAGTCCAACGCAAGCTGCCGGACTGCGGGCAACTTTGCCCCTGGTGGTAACGTTCCGTCAATCATTTTATGATAAATATACTGTTTGATTTGATAATAAATCGGAACCTTGTCATCAAATTTCAATTTAACGGCCTCCTTGGTGTCCTATTTTCCTATTACAATATAACACAGCTGATACCAAAAGTACAATAATGACCTACTGTTACTTGTGATAGCGGTTACATTTGTAACTTGAATCTCAATTTAGGAGCGCTATACTTAAATTAGGACGCGGACTAAGTTCGCCACATCACAGGAGAGGGATGGTAGCATGTTAAAAAACGAAAACGCCATTGCGCTAATTCGCGCCATCGATGTCGCTTATAGTGACCCCGAAGTACGCGCAATTCCCGAATTACAACAAGCCTTAGCTAAGGCCGCACAAGACTTAGACTGTGTTGCGGACCACCATCAAGTCGCTAGCCGCCTAAACCAGTTGCTAACTACTTGGGGGGCTCGTCATTCACAAGGCCCCGCCGTACTTGACCAGTTATACCTGATCACACTCAAAGATGGCGTCGATGTACCTTGCCAGGTCCCATACCGGGCATAATTATCTTAATATCACAAAAGCTCCCAGATCGAATCAATTTGGGAGCTTTTGTGATATTAAGAGGCCGTTTGTTTGATTCCTGTTTGTCAGCAATGATCATCCGATTCCGACCTCCGGGGCTGGGTGACAATTGCTGGAACGTAAGCCGACGTCGATTTGAGCCCGTGCACAACCCGCCCGGTCTCAAATACGAGTCTTATTCTAAGCCGAAAGCACCCCACTTCCGACTAAGAATAATTTGGCTACTGAGCATTGTCACCCAGCGCCTCCAGTCGGTAAGCCGCTCGAATGGCAGATGAACGGCCACTGAACTCGGTACAATTTGTCGTTGGCTATTTTGGCAAAGGAACCTCCAACGAAAATTTAAGGTTACAGTAACCGCTTTGTCTAGACGGTCAATTATTACTATGTTGATTGAGAAAATTACCGTTTATGAAAAGCAACGACAAATCCAGCAAAAGTTGGGTATATCCCTGTCCGCCATTCGAATACTCTCCCGACTGGAAGGCGTTTCTGACAATGCCCAGTGGTGAAATTTCACTTAGCAAGCGTCCTGTGCTTGGTTAGTGAAAGGCTAGTATTTGAGACGTGGTTTTTCGGCTCAAATCTGTGCCCGCCACGTTCCGGCAATTGGCAGAAATGCCTGGAAGTCGGCGTAGGACGAACTAACTAAGCAAGGTTACGCTAACTCGCACTTCTTCCAGTGGTCCATAGCTGGCTGCTTTTGTCCTTGAAAGTTAGCATCCTAATATCACGATTCATGACAAATCAGTGCTAATTCAAGCAAGCTAACATTACTGCACGTATTGTTCCAAGAATGCGGCGACGTGACGCTTGTAACGTTGGTAATTCTGAGTAATGGCCGTGGTGTGGCCGGCTCCCTTCACCAACCATAAAGACTTGGGTTGGTGAGCATTGCGGTACAGCGTCTTGCCCATGCTAGTCGGGACAAAATCATCCCGGGTGCCGCTGATAATCATGATAGGCAAGTGGTTTTTACGAATCTGAGCGACTGCATCCGCCTCTTTGAAGCTATAACCAGCACGTAATTTAGTAATGAGACTGGTTACGTTGACTAACGGAAACGCGGGTAAATGATAGAGTTGCCCCGCTTGATAACTAATAATCGCATCAGCACTCGTAAACGGACTATCGACGACGTACGCTTTGATCTGTGGCAACTGCCGTTCACCACTGGCCATCGTCATCCCGGCTGCACCCATACTGATACCGCTCATCACGATTTGAGTTGTGGCCGTTTTATGTACGACGGTTTTGGCCCACTGCAAGTCGTCGCGGCGCTCCAGCCAGCCGTAGCCGACCGCTTTTCCCTGGCTCGCACCACTTGCTCGGGAATCAGGAACCAGCACGTTGTAGCCGAGTTCATGATACATCCCCGCCCACGCACCCATCAAACCCTTATTCCCAGCAAATCCGTGTGCCAAAACAACAGTCCTCTTAGAATTTTTAACTGGAATATACCAAGCAACCAACCGTAAATGATCCGATGACTCAATAGTCCAAGTTTGCTTACGCGCATGTAAATACCAATACTTTTGGTGATAAACCGAACTTTTTTTCGATAGCTTTGTACTCTGCGTAACAAATGACTTATCACCACGGGCAATTGCCACGTGGTAAAAATAACTGCCAGCACCAATCACAGCTCCCGCTACCAGAACAACGAGTACCCCCAGTGTGATCCACCATTTCTTCATTAAAATTCACTCCTTGATGAGACAAAAATCTGTTTTGAGCGGGAAAATTTCGCCACTACTTCATAATAACCGTTATAATTAAAGATAACTAGACCAGATTGAGGAGGCTTCTTTTTATGCACTATTCCAAAACGTGGGATTTGGACAGTATCTTTGCTGGTGGCATTGATTCCCCAGCACTAACTGCAAAAATGTCCACGATTAAACAGCAGTTGACCACGACAGCAGACACCTTAGTTCACTGGCGTGCTGCCGCTGACACACCAGACGCCGACTGGTTTACCCAACTCGTCAACAGTCTGCAAGCCATTCAAGCCGGTATTGACCAAGCTACCGTTTTCGTGGTTGCTTATCAATCCGCACATGCGGACGACACCAAAGCCGCCCCACTACTGAACCAAATTTATCAACTTGATAATCAGTTAAACAATTTATTAACCCGCTTCAAGAAGCAGCTCGTTAAGTTAGATCAAGCCACCTTTGACACGCTCGTGCAACAACCGGCACTACAAGCCATCGCCTTTAACTTAACCGAAATGCGTCAGCAAGGCTTAGCGCTCCTAGATGACGACACTGAAGCCCTAATCAATGACTTAGCACTCGACGGTTTTCAGGGTTGGAGTGACCACTACGACACGTTAGTTAGCCAAATTCAAGTGCCCTATACCGATGAAAACGGAATAACCCAGCAACTATCCGCGGGTCAAGCTCAAAACATGTTAGCAGCCGCCATGCCGAACGCCCAACGCGCCGAATTAATGCGCAACTGGGAGCACGCTTGGCAAACTCACGCCGCTCCCTTTGCTGATACGTTGAACCACTTGGCGGGCTTCCGACTTGCCAATTATCGTGCGCATGGTACGACGAACTTCCTACAGAAACCACTAGAACTCAACCGCATGAGTCAAGCGACACTAGACACAATGTACCAAGTTGTCGCTGACAGCAAGGACATTTTACTAAGTTACCTGAAGCGTAAGGCCCAGTTACTCGGTAAAGATCAACTAGATTGGCAAGATATTAAAGCCCCACTAACCTTGGGACAACTTCCTAACCAAACTTACGATCAAGCTGCCGATTTTGTCATTAACAACTTTCGCCAATTTAGTCCAAAGATGGGCGCTTTAGCCCAACACGCCCTTGAACATCGTTGGGTCGAAGCTGAGAATCGCCCTAATAAGCGGCCTGGTGGCTATATGGAAAATCTACCAGAGACCCACGAATCCCGAATTTTCATGACGTTTACGGGTTCACCTAATGACACAGCCACCCTCGCCCACGAATTAGGGCACGCCTTTCATGGCAGCGTCATTCAAGATCTGCCACTTTGGCGTCAAGATTACGCGATGAACGTGGCCGAAACCGCCTCAACATTCGCCGAACTGATTGTCGCTGACGCCAGTGTCAAAGCGGCCGATGATGCCAAAACCAAATTAACTTTATTGGATGCTAAAATGCAAAATCCGTTAGCCATGTTTCTGGATATTCGAGCTCGCTTCCTGTTTGAGACGCGCTTCTATACCGCCCGTCAGCACGGGATCGTCACTCCTGATACTTTGTCAGACTTGATGCTAACCGCCCAAAAAGACGCCTATGGTAATGCCTTAAATACTTACCACCCGATGTTTTGGGCTAGCAAGTTGCACTTTTACATTGACGACGTCCCGTTTTATAACTTTCCATACACATTTGGCTACCTTTTCAGTCTCGGTATCTATGCTCAAGCTAAAACACAATCGGACTTTGAAGACCGCTACATTGCCCTATTGCGAGACACCGCCAACATGTCGACCGAAGCCCTAGCTGCCAAACACCTCGGTGTTGATCTGACCAAACCGGCCTTCTGGCAAGCTGGTGTGGCTTTGATCAAGCGGGACATCGATGAATTCATGGCGTTATCCGCACCGTTAATCTAAGGAATGGAAGTGAGCACATGTTTCCAGAACGTTTAAGAGCACTACGTCGGGGGCAAAAAATGACCCTCGCTCAACTCGCGGCGGCCCTCAATCAAATGCCGACCGCAGACAAGACGACTCGTCAAAATACCGCGGCTCAAATCGGTAACTGGGAGCGGGACTTACGGACCCCGTCCTACCTAGAAGTTCGTAAATTAGCCGAATTTTTCAACGTCACGACCGATTACTTGTCAGGTAAATCAGACCAAGAAGAGTATGACCTCGGTCGCATCTTTTTATCGGGCAAGCCGTTGACGTTTAATCAAGAACAATTATCCAGTGAAGACCGCTATGAACTGTTTCAGTTGATGGATGGTTACTTACATGGTCGCCAGCATCGAGTTTCAACGGATGCGACCGGCCAAGAAGAATTAGACTTACACTTTGATGACTAGGAGTTTTTTATGAATCCCAAGAAGTTAAAACAATTAAAAAAGCGGGTCAAAAAGCAAGCCGGTGCCCCGTATATTCAACAGTTAATGAAGTACCGCGACTTATTTAAGGATGATCCCCAAATTCTAGTACTGATCAATAATGTCTTGGAAAGTGACCGCTTGCTGGCAGCCGGCTTAGCTCCCCAACAATTGCCAGTCTTAGAAGTCCCTGATGATTTTCAGGACCATCTCTTTGAGCGCATCAATCAGCAATATGCCATGGGTGATCCTGCTGGTGATG
Source organism: Lactiplantibacillus plantarum (assembly GCF_014131735.1). Taxonomy (NCBI): domain Bacteria; kingdom Bacillati; phylum Bacillota; class Bacilli; order Lactobacillales; family Lactobacillaceae; genus Lactiplantibacillus; species Lactiplantibacillus plantarum. The sequence continues at coordinate 952,635 of NZ_CP039121.1, read as the reverse complement.
CGGCTTGGAATCAACTATCAGCCGCTCTCCCAAAAGTTGACCAACTTCTACGCAACTTTCGAGACTATATCGAAGATCAGTATGGGATGTGGGCCTACATCAGTGCGCCATTTCTGAAAGACCTAGCTGACTTCACCGGCAGCGCACCAGTTCTGGAAGTCATGGCCGGTAACGGCTATATTTCCAAGGGCCTCAAACGTCTCCATCCTGGTCAGCCAATTTATACCACGGATTCAAAGGATTGGACACACGAAACTGGCAATCAGACAGGACGCCACCCAGTCACGACGATTGAAGCGTTGGATGCCGTCAGTGCCTTCAATAAGTACGCCGCAACTATTAAATACGTCATTATGGCCTGGTCACCGGACAAATTGACTATTGATTGGGACTTGTTACAAGCTATGCGGCAAAGTCCTTACGATATCCCATTGATCGTCATTGGCGAAAAATACGGCGCCACGGGTTCCAAACAATTTTGGGACCACGCTAATTATCAGGATAACGAGGCCGTTACCAAGTTAAATGCTCATTTCCGACCATTCGACCTGATTCACGACCACGTCTATGTGGTCCGATAATTGAACACGCGTTAAATTAAAGTCGTGCTTTCAGGATTAAATTCTGAGAGCACGACTTTTAATTTTTCCGTCATAGCTGAATCTCTTTTTTGCCAAATTCATTCGTGATTTGCTTAAATCTTAGCATCACATTTTCAATTGTTGCAGTTGTTCCAATCCCGCCACCAACGATGTTCGTGAAATTCCCCCGGCAGCGAGACTTTGGTCGTCAAATTGATTAAGCGTCGCATAAAGCCAAATTCCGAGCTGCAAGAATTCAGCTTCCGTCATTGCGAACTGCAACGCTAACAACCGCTGAGCGGCTTGAGCATAGGCCCTTCTGTCAATTAGTTGTGCCAATTCGACTTGATGTGGCAACGGCTGATCTTGATCTTGCGGAAACACCACCTCAGTTGTGCCTCCCTTATGACGACTAAGCGTGTACCCTAACCCCGTTGCGAACGCATGTAACTGCCGCATTAACCAATCACTTTCATCTTGCATTAGCATTAATCCCCCTAATTGTGTGCCATCCAATAAATCGCTAAAATTGTCAAAATGACTGATAACGTACACATATACCAGTAAAATTGTTTTTCCGGTACTGTTCGACCATGATTTCCCTGATAGGCATCCGCCATACTAGTGATAAACGTCGCCAAAATTGTATATAAGATCAATAACGTAAACGCGTAGGCCGTCCAAGCCGTCCCCATCGGTTGGTGCATTGCTTGCAAGCCCCAGCCAATCAACCATCCCACCAATAAAAGACCCGTAGGCGCTGCAATTAACCGTCGCTTCATCCTCATCACTCCCCCTAGAATTAGCTTCATTATCCGCTTTTAAAACTCCCAGACCAAGCAGAATGACGCCCTAAAATTATATCCGCATAATACCAAGCCTTTTCTGCACGAAATATTGTTAAAAGGTTCCGGTTAACTCGATTCCTGTTCGTCAGCCGGTGCGCGTCCTATGCCGACCTCCGGGGCTGGGTGACAATTGCTGGAACGCAGCCGACGTCGATTTGAGCTAACGCCCAACCCGCGTCATCTCAAATACGAGTCTTATTCTAAGCCGGAAGCAACCCACTTCCGACTAAGAATAATTTGGCTACTGAGCATTGTCACCCAGCCCCTCCAGTCGGGAAGCCGCTCGAATGGCTGATGAACAGCCACTTAACTTGGTACAATTAGTCGCTGACTATTTTTTATTGGAACTTTTAGTGAAATATCAGTGTGTATTCTCTACTTTGTCGAAATATTCAACTATTACTACGGTAATTCAGAAATGGTAAGTTATCACAATAGCATCTTCAACCTGACAGTTAATTGACAAATTACTGTTTGTAAAAAACAATGACAAGTCCAGCAAAAGTTGGGTACGCACATGTCCGCCATTCGAACACTATCCCGACTGGAAGGCGTTTCGGTCAATGCTCAGCGGTGAAATTTCACTTAGCAAGCGTCCTTTGCTTGGTTAGTGGAAGACCAGTATTTAAGACGTGGGTTGCGGCTTAAATCTGTGTCCACCGCGTTCCAGCAATTGACGGAAATGCCTGGAAGTCGGCGTAGGACGCGTTTAACCAAGCATGTTTACGCTGATTCGAACTTTTTCCAGCGGGCCTAGCTGGTTACTTTTGATCTTAAACCGGAACCTTTTAACAATCATTCCTGACCTATCCTAGAACAAAAAAGCCTGCAATCAATTGATTGCAGGCTCGTTCACACTGACTATTCGACGTTGAACTCCTTGAAATAACTGGTTAGTGGTTTCAATTCGTTCGCGTCATATTTTTCTTTGAAGGCACTGACAGAAGCATCCGATGTCTTGGCTGGATCAACATTAAGGATTTCAACTGGTAACCCCCGTTTGTCCGTAATCTTGGCATCAATTAGGACCGGACGACCAGCCTTTAATTCGGTCATCGCAGTTTCGAAGGCTGCGTGCAGTTGATCAAAATGTTCAACACGGATACCTTTGACGCCCATTCCTTCAGCTATCTTAGCAAAATCAGCATCAATCAAGTCGATACCATAATATGGTTGCGGCACATCTTCTTGTTCTGATTTAATAAAGTTCAACGTTTGGTTAGACGTGACAATATTAAAGATTGGCAAGTGATACTTAACTTCGGTCAACAAGTCTTGCATGACCATTGAGAAGGCCCCGTCGCCAGCAATGTTGAAGGCTTGCCGATCAGGATAACTCATCTTCGCCGCAATCGCACCGGGAACACCGGCACCCATCGTGGCAAATAGTGCTGAAGTCAATAATTTTTGCTTGGGATTCATCTTTAGGAAACGGAAACTATTAATCGTATTGTCGCCAACATCCATTGAGAAAACTGCATCATCGGCAGCGACCCGGTTGATTTCTTGGTAGACTTGTTCGTATTCAAGTGGATCGGTCGTCCGTTCACTCAGCTTCTTCAAATACTGTTTCCAGTCAGCCATATCTGCTTTAGCCGCTTGGTAGTATGGCGACGGTGACGCTGGTTCACTTAATGCCAAGGCCCGTTTGATGAAGACTTTAGCATCGCCATTAACCCCGAAATCCAAATGATGGTGCCGACCAAACTTGCCAGGATCCAGTTCAATTTGCACATATTTGAAGTCGTGAGTCGTGTACATAATCTGTGCGAACGAATAATCCGCGCCAACTGAAACGACCAAATCGGTAATCCCCATCAGTTCATCCGCCGCTTTCGAGGCTGCCCGATAAGCGCTTCCCATATTACCATCAAAGCTATCAGGAATGACGCCCTTGGCTAACCCAGTGATAATAATCGGTACTTGCAGACGCTCCGCTAACGCCATCATGTCCTCGGTTGCACCACGCGTCCCTTGACCAACGTGGAAGACGGGGTACTTGGCGTTCTTGATCATCGTTAACACCGTCTTAACTTGTTCATCATCAATAGTAGGAATGCCGGTCAGTTTAGCAGGGACACTTGCTGAATCGTAATTAAGATCAGGAATTTCAACATATCCAAAATCATTAGGAATTGTCACCACCGCAACCCCATTTTCACGATAAGCCGTCCGAATGGCCTTATCGACGACGTATGGTAAGCTTTCTGGTGTCATGACGGTTCGATTAAAGACCGCCACATCACTAAAAATCGGTTCTTCAGCGAATTCTTGGAAATAATCATAGTTCATATTAGTATGAGCAACTTGGCCCACCAAGGCAAGTACGGGCACGTGATCTTCCTTAGCATCATACAACCCGTTGAGTAAATTAACGGCACCAGGACCGGCCGACCCAAAGGCGACCCCGATTTTACCCGTCAACTTTGCATCCGCTGCCGCAGCGAGGGCCCCCACTTGTTCGTGACGTACCTGCACATATTGGAGCCGTTCTTGCTCAACATCCAACGCGTGCATGGTTGAGTTAAACGATCCACCAGCATAGCCGTAAATCTGTTTAACATCCCAAGCTTCAATAACTTTTAACATTGCAACAGACGCTTCAATCATCTTTGCCATAGTAAATGCCTTCTTTTTAAAATTATTGTATACGTTTTCATTTACGGTTATCAGAATACATCTAAATTGTTCAAAATTCAATTGTAAACAATCATTATTTTATAAATATTTTCTTAACTAACCAAATTCGATGACCTGACACTGGTCCGAAATCGTGTTAGCCTGCCGTTGTTCTGGAAAATATTGAACGCTTATCCATCGGCTTAATCTAACCAATCAGCAAGGTGAAATAATGATGAAAGATAAAGCAATTAATATTCTGACTGCCGAACTGTCAGCACTCCCCGTTTTAATAATGACGTACTATGCGCTTACCGCGAAACCGACTGGACAGTGGCAGCTGACCTTTAGTCTCCCTGTTTATTGGCTGATCAGTTCCGACCTGTTGGCCTATCCCTGGCTCCTCACCCGGATTCCCTGCTTGCGCCACAACCCCCTTAAAATGAATTCACTGGCTCTAAAGGCAAGCTCAAGATACAACTGCCGGCTCAACGAACGGGTCGCGCGCTGGGATGATGAGATGAATCTCGCGATTTTCTTACTGGAACGCGGCTGTCTAATGTTACTGTCAGAACCACTACTTTTAGGCGATTTAGGCTATCATAGTGTCCGACGGTTATGGTATTGATGGCAATAAAAAGCACCCATGCTGTTCAGTTTTATGAACAGTGTGGGTGCTGTGTGCATTATTTAAGAATGTTGGTCTCCAAGAAGGCGACAGCAGCTTCTTGAATCTTGTGAGGTACATGGTGAACGCCACCTTCAGCGCGTTTAAAGACAGTTGCCTTCAGGGCTGGCTCATCTTTAAAACGGTGCTTAAAATCACGAATATACTGATAAGGTACCATTTGATCGGCCGTACCGTTGAAAAAGAACATTGGTCGTCCCGCCAGTGCTTCTGGGTGTTCAGATAAGTCAAACTTTGCCAATTGTTGATAAGTTTGTTCAATTAGTTCTGCTGGGAGCTTAGCTTGTAATGCCGCTGGTAATTGTGCAACTTGATCGGTTGCAAAGGCCACCGGTTCTGGTGAACCAATTAACGAGACACCAGCAACTACCGTGGGCTGCGTTGCCATAATACCGGCAGCGGTAATGCCGCCCATCGAAGTTCCCATGACACCGATTTTATTAGCATCACTAATTCCAGCAGCCACTAAGGCCGCGACTAATTGTGGAAATTCCGCAACTGAATGTCCAACAATCGACCAAAAATGTTCAGGATGCCGATCGAGATCAGTCCCATCATTTCGACTGCCATGTAAATACGCTGTCGGGAGAATGACTCGAAAACCCGCGCGTACTAACTGATAAGCCGTACCCAGTTCAGTCGCTGTCTGATTTGTCCAACCATGATAATCGATGATCGTTGGTAACTTAGTTTGTGCTTGACTAGCTGCAAACACGTGTAATACGGGCAAGTCACCAAATTTGGTCGTCCGCACCACCACATCTTCAAATAAATTTGTTGTCATGTTTATCACCGTTTCCAAAATTAATAGTTAATAGTGTAGCAGAAGCCCAAACGAAAACCAACCCAAACGCGTCCATCGTGGTTAAAGCTTAACCATCATGGACGCACTCGAGTTGGCTCGTTTTAACACGGTTAGTTATCAGCTAACGTCATGCCTTTCAAAACTACTTTTCAAGTGTATCTAAGAAATCTTCAACTTGCTTTTGGGTCTTACGGAATTTGTCAACATATCGACCAATTTCTTGACCATCTTCAATCCCAACGAAACTAGGAATCCCCATCACACCCATGTCTTGGGCAATTTCAATGTTGGCGTCACGATCAACCGTGATCCAGTCATATTGATCGTACTTCGCTTCGATTTGGGGCATTACTGGTTTAATAAAAGCGCAATCCGGGCACCAGTCCGCCGTAAAGAATAACATGTGTTTACCCGTCTTGATACGTTCGCGAATTTCTTCGTCGCTTAAAGTTGCAGTTGCCATGAAAAATGCCTCCAATATCTTTATAATAATTATAGTTTACCACATACTAAAAGTAAGTAAAGTCTTTTGCTTTATTTTGTTGCTCGGATCAGCGCTTGCTTGAGATCCGCTGCTAAATCAGCACTATTTTCGATCCCAACGGATAGCCGCAATAAGTTAGCGGTGATCCCCTTTGATTGTCGTTGCTCTTCCGTTAAATCTGCGTGTGTCTGAACTGCCGGAACTGTTAACAGGCTCTCGACACCGCCAAGACTTTCCGCAAACGAGATTACGTTCAATGCTCGTAAAAAGGTATCGACGTCGGTACCCGTAGCGAGATAAAAACTAATCATTCCACCACGTCCTGGATATAAGACGCGTTCAACGTGTTCATCTGCCTCAAGGACCGTAACGAGTTCCTGCGCATTAGCCTCCTGCTGATGCAAACGTAATGGCAAAGTCTTCAAGCTCCGTAAGAGTAGCCAAGCGTCGAACGGGTCAAGGACCGCACCAGTCGTCACCAGATTAAATTCAAGCGCATCAGCATCCGCCTGCGACTTGACTACCACTGCACCGGCTAAAACATCATTATGACCGGCTAAATACTTAGTTGCGGAATGAACGACGATGTCTGCGCCTAGATCCAGTGGCTTTTGAATCAATGGTGTATAGAAAGTATTATCAACGATTAACTTGAGGTCATGGGCGTGTGCGGTAGCCGCTGTGGCCGTAATATCTATGACCTTCATGGTTGGATTCGATGGCGTTTCCAACCACAGGGCAACGGTTTGATCGTCTGCCAGTGCTGCCAATGTCGCTTGATCCTGCCCATCCCAGACAGTAAAATCCAAATGATAATGGTCGTGTAAGAGGTCAAAGAAGCGGTACGAACCCCCATATAAGTCATCAGACACAATAATTTTGTCACCACTATTGAAAAGCGTGAAAACGAGCTGGATTGCCGCCATGCCAGAAGTCAGCGCATACGCAGCGATGCCGTGTTCCATCTCTGCCAGCACTCGTTCCAAAATACAGCGGGTCGGTTGGGCCTCGCGCGGGTAGTCAAATCCTGTAGATTGTCCTAAACCAGCATGTCGATATGCTGTCGACAAGTAGATGGGCGCCGAAATTGCCCCGGTCTTCTCATCATCACTCCGATTACCAGCTTGTGCTAACCGCGTTTCAATGTGTAATTTCTCAGCTTGTTTTGTCATAATCTCAATCCCATCCAATCTAGTTATGGTCGGGCAGTCTACAGAGACGCCAGTGTAAAAATGACTACAAAAAAAGCCGCCATCTTCAAGGGACGCCGGTCGCGTGTTACCACCCAAGTTCAATTACGGGTCACCCCGTTAAACTCATCAAGTCATTATTGACTCACTGGAGTATCGGCCAGTCCCGCCAGTACAGCCTTGCGACCGCAACTGGGCATTCCGAGTTCATCTTCATCAGGCGCTACCTTACCGCTTTACACTCCCCACGGCTCCCTGTCAAAGGTATAACCTGACTACTCTTCTCATCAACATGTTATTTAATGATATTTTCATCTTACTCTCATAATAATAGGAGCGCAAGCCCCAATCTTATTTCAGCACAATAAAAAATGGTGCCAGCATTATCCTGACCACCATTTTTACAGAAACGCATTCGACACTGCCTAGCTATCCCAATAATTTCAAGACAATCACAAAATATCCTAAAATCAAAATACTCAACCCCAGCGTCTTCAAGAGGGCTAACCACTGGCCCCCTGCAGTTCGACCTTTAGGGCCCAGACAAATCGCAACGCCGCCACAAATCACGGCCAAGGTTCCTAGCTCACGGCCCCAGTTTGCATTCAATAAGTAAATGAACGGTCCCACTAAGCCGCTGACAATCGCGACGATCCCCAGTATTTTCAGAATCAAGCGGCCCAGTCGCTTATCCTGTTCGTCATAAATTTCATGTTTCTCTTTTGCCATCAAACCAGCCACCAATCTTTATGAACTACTTTCAGTATGCCGTATTTGGTCACAATGAGCAAGAAGGCGGTTACAATATCCTGGTCAAATTACTGAGGCATCACTAGGCTAGCTTGTCATACCTTACCTTGGGCCTTGCCGGCACTTACCCGTGATAACAGCTGAATCAAGCTACCAAATTGACCATGATGATACTAAAAATTAGGTGTTCAAAATTGACACCCGCTGAACACCCAATTGGCAATAACTATTTTTCAATTATAACCTGCTAAACGACGCCATTATGGCTGTGTTGCAACAACTTGCCATACGTTCCCCTTAGCCAACTGCTGTTGTTCCAATTGACCTTGGGCGTTAATCCGAAAACGACCCGCTAAGTGTGCGACATCGGCGTTGGTATTTTCATAAACTTCCACGTAAACTAAACCACCGCTTTGATACTGATTAAACACAAAGTTTTGCTTATTGGCGGTTGTTTGTTGATAGTCCTTAGCCACTTGTTGCCAAGCCCAATCATTAATCTGACTAGCTGTTAACTGCTGTGGATTGGTCGTCTGCTGGCCGCTAGTTGATGATGAGGTCGCGGATGCAGACTGCCCGGTAGTTGTTTGACTAGTTGCAGTGGTATTTGAATGTCCCTGCGAGCTAGCTGCAGTAGCTGTCTTACTACCCTGACTAGTCGTTGCACTAGCTTCGGATTGTGACTCATTAGCTGAAGTTGTGGAAACTGACGATGCTTTAGTTGACGACGATTTAGTTGACGACGATTTAGCAGCTGTCGATTGCTTCGTCGACTTTGCTGAAGATGACGCGTCTTTTTTAGCCTTAGTCTTTGACACAACTGATTGTGTTTCACTAACCCGCGACTGACTAGACTGATGGTCGGCTTCTAAGTAATAACCGCCTCCCAGCGCAATGATCCCAGCAATCACGGCTGAACTAACTAACATTTTTTTCAAGATAATCAACTCCCCAAAGATTAATTGTCTGATGCTAACTACAGCATACGCTATGTTGTCTCACTTTACCAACGTTTACCTGTTCTGGATCGAAATTTAACTTTAAATTATATTTGGCTCAGTTGGTCCATTTTTGGGCACCTAAGATTCATTGTGCCATCCTTTTCTTGACTACGTATCTCCTCAACAACAACCGTGGCATCAGCAGAAATGAATTTTGTTAACTTGAAAGCTGTTTCCACAACCTTATTTCTTTAAAGTTCATTTTGCCATCATACTGCCCCTTATAAGTATATCGTAAATGACACCCGACTACGGCCCAAAACAGGCTAACAATGTAACCGTTTCATAATTTGTCATCAAATTGTTACTTATGTGAGGCCCCCTTCGCATGCTATAGTAATCAACCGATACAAAAAAACTAGGAGTGTGTGAATAGAATGCCACGTAATTTAAAAGAAGAAGTTGTCTTTACCGCCATTATGGCCGGTTTAATGGTCTTTGTGATGACCGCCTATAACGTTACCCTTGCTCAAGGTTTCAGCAATGGGTTAGTAATGGCAATCCTTAGTGGCTACCCACTCGGTTTATTCGTTGCCATCATTTTAGACTTATTGGTCGTGGGACCAATTGCCAAACGATTAGCTTTCAAATATATCATTAATGATTACATGCGCAAACGGGTTGTCTTGATTGGGATTACCATCTCCGTCTTGATGGTTCTTGGCATGGTAACTTGCATGTCCCTCTTCGGGATTGCAGTGGAAGGTGAATTGTCCGGAAGTCACGTTTTAGCGACTTACGGTCACACTTGGATCTTTAACTTGATTGTTGCATTACCACTCCAACTCATCATCGTCGGCCCAATCGCCCGCGGTGTGCTTGGAAAAATGCAACGGGCAACTGCTAACACCGAGTCAGCAGCTGCAATGAACGAAGAGGACTAATCTTTCAGTCCATTGACGGACGGTCGCCGGGATAATCTTATCCTGATGGCCGTCCGTTTTATTTTACGACTATCCAGTCGACCACCGCTTTTGCCGAATAGTCCACCCTATGAAAGTCTTATGCGTGATCTGTACGCAAAAAAAAACGCGTGTCAGCCATCCGAAAATGGTTAACACGCGTTCATCGCGGCACTGGTAAAACCAGCGGGAGTGACACTCCACAATGTCAGTGACCCAGACACTCTGAAATACGTCAGAGAAACGTGCCCCGCTATCAATATTAGTCACTAGCCGCTCGCGCGGAACCGTTATTGCTAACGATCTGACTCTATCGACTCATCGCATGGACTACCATATCATCTTCATTGATAAAATGCAAGTCGCACCGCCACAAAATTCGTGGCTCCTACTCACCACAGTTGGGCCGCAGTACTTAACTTTTCGCAACCAAAAAAATTGAGTATCCCGTTCGATTTAATGAACGACACACTCAATTCCATTGGTATTTTGATTTTGGCTTGGCTCCAATATCAATTCTTACCTTACCATAGTCATGTAAAGATTTAGTAATTAACTCGTAAAGATTACGTTTAAGCTTCCGCCGCCGTGATCTGATCTAAGCGATCAGTCTGAGCCGTCAGCCAATCGGTTAATAACTTTTCAGCGTTGGCTTGATCAGCGAGCACGTCGGCAACGCTTCCCAGCTCATCAATTCGCAATCCTGATGGTAACGCATCGGATTCTGCAATCATGTAAACGTTGATTGGCAGCGTATCCTCTGCCGCCGTAACCTTTCCAATTTCGGTCAGATTAGCCAGTGGCAAATTAATAACACTCGTCTCCAACCGAAAGCTGATAGCTGGCTCATGCTTAGCCGTCAGCGTCACTTGGGCAAGCTGGTCGGCATTGAGTGCCGCTACCAGCTTCGCCAGCCAAGGCTTAACCTTGGTCGCTAGTTTGGCATAGGTACCAGTCAAGCTATCCTGCGTAACCTTGTCAGCCGTAACATCATCAATAAAAGCTTGTACGTTTCGTTGCATAAAACATTATCCCTCATTCATTATTCAATTTCGTTAATTTGCACGTCGCCAGCGAGTCAGTAACACCAACGTATAAAAGTTGATCCCCAATCCAATCACACCCATAACTTCTAACGCCAGTTTAATTTCCATGCCAGCCGTACTCTGATAGCCCGACATTAAGGCGCTGACAAGTCCCAAGCTATATATCAGTACAACTAACCCTAGGACGTAAAAACCCAGCATACGATTAATATACACTGCTAGAACGCCTAGAAAATATAAGACTAGGGCAATCAGCAACCCCTGCCACATTTCCGCTACCGAAATATTTTTTGCCTGCAGGTGAAAATGGCTAGTCGACATCATCCAATTGACGATACCGTAACAAAAAAAGGACACAAACGCAAATGCAACTAAGCGAGTCAGTTTCAACAAATCACTCCTATTATTGGGCAATTAAGTCAATAACGGCTGACCGTTCAATTCCCGTGAAGTACTGATTTAAATCAATATCTGCCAGCGCTTTAGCGATGGCCTCATGGTCGTACCGCACACCTTTAAGGGCGGCTTCAATATCTTGAACGTTGCCACTACCAAAGAAATCACCATAAAATTTAATGTTATTGATCAAGCCGTCATCAACCGAGATCCGCGCATCAATGGTTCCCATATCAAAGTGTTGACGCCGCTTAACCGAGAATTCCGGTGATTTACCGTAAACCCAATCCCAATTAGCATAATAGTCTTCGTAAATTTTATCAATAGCTTTTTGTTGTTCAGGTGTCACGTGATATTCCTTATCCGCAATCTGATCCAACGAATCAACATGGAACAACTCTTTTAACAGGGCATCCTGAAATTCTGGCACCGTGATATTCTGATATTCTGGCGCTAAATAAGGCCGTAAATTCGTGACCCGACTCCGAACGGACTTAATACCTTTGGAAGCAATCTTGTCGGTCGGGACTGTTAGCGCCTGTGGGACAACGTTTAAATCAACATTCAACATCAAAGTGCCATGGGAGAACGTCTTGCCATTCCGTGAATACATGGCGTTACCGGAGAATTTCTTACCATCAACGAGCAAATCATTGCGACCACTGACCGTCGCTGTCGTCGCCCCCATATCGTGAAGCGCATCAATGATTGGCTTGGTAAATGTCTTAAAGTCGCCAAACTCTTGACTGTCACTATCCACCACAAAGCTGAAGCAGAGGTTACCAAGATCTTGATACACAGCCCCACCACCAGAGAGACGCCGCGTTACGGTAATGTGATGTTCCCGGACATAGTCGGCATTAATTTCTTCAAGGGTGTTCTGGTTCCGACCAACAATGATGCACGGTTCTTCATAGTAGAACAAAACTAATGGTTCATCGAAATCCACGTTATTCATTAAATATTGTTCGGTTGCCAAGTTACGGCCAATCTCATGATCTTTCATTGCGACATAATACATGTTTTAAAATCTCCTTCAGCTTTAGGTTACTTTAATCATACAGCAAGATGAAAAAAGGACCCACAATGTGAGCCCATTTTTTGGAAGAATCATACAAAAAGTTTGGCGTGGCATTCTTCACACCACAAGATGACTGATTCACTATCCACATCCGTGAACGTTTGATTGGCGGCAATCCGTTCTCCGTGGACATAACCGTGCCATCAATAGATGGAGGTTGGGCCAGTCAGTTATCCGAAATTAGCGGAAACGCTGCTATACTGCACTAGCTATCACTTGACGGGTTTGTTACAACAATTGGGTAACAGTTTGATACTGACCTGTGACTCTTCCGATAAATCCAATATAGCATACAATGTAAGCGATTGCAAACCGAGTAAAAAAACAACCTAGTCAGCCGAAGCCAACTAGGTTGCCGAAACATTAATAGCGGTCGTAATCGCTATTCCATTTCAATATCCTTAGTATAAAGCCATTTGGACGCCGGAACAACTAATATGCCTAGCCTTCAAGCTTAGCAACATAGTGCGTTGCACCGGAGCGACTCAGATATCGGAGCCACGTGTAACCCTCAGCTTGAACCGTCCCATTGTAATAAACCGTTTCACCTGGGTTATATTCACCGACAACGCTTGCGCGCGTACTTGGCGCCGTACGAATATTAGTCGTCGTTACGAAGCGGAACGCCCCTTGACTGTTTGTTACCGGCTTAGACGTCGTATTTCCGGTAGCGGCATTACCACTAATCGCTACGTAATGTTGGGCGCCCGAATAAGACAAATACCGTAACCAAGTCTGGCCGTTAGCCGTTACCTTAGCGTTGTAGTAGACTGTATCACCAGCACTATAGGTACCGACACTTGGGGCATTTCCGGCCGGTGTATTCTTAATCGCCGTTGTTTGCGTAAAGCGATAACTACCACTTTGAGGCGTTACTTGCGGTTTATCAACATTGGTCGACGTACTCTCACCACTAATTTGCACATAATGCTGGGCACCTGAGTAAGACATGTAACGTAACCAAGTCTGACCATTTGTCGTCACCTTACCATTGTAATAGACCGTATCGCCAGCATTATAAGACCCAACCGTTGTCGCACTAGTTGCAGGTGAACTCTTGATTGCTGTCGTTTTCGTGAAACGATACGACCCACTGGTTGCAACCACGTCCGGTTTAGCCACAGCACCAACCTCATCACCACTCATAGCCACGTAATGCTGAGCGCCTGAATAGGATAAATACCGTAACCAAGTTGTCCCACCCGTGGTAATCTTGCCATTATAGTAAACCGTCTCACCAGCATTATAAGTGCCGACCACTTGAGCCGTTTTGCTTGCGGCTGATCGAATGTTGGTCTTTGCGGTAAACTTATACGACCCACTAGCTGGCGTAACTGTCGCCTGGTTATTATTATCATTAGTTGTTGTTTGACTAATCATCACATACCGTGATACGCCAGAATAGGACTGATAGCGTAACCAAGTTGCATTACCGACCGTTAACTTACCATTGTAATTGACTGTTTCACCAGCGTTGTAAGTACCCACTACGGCACTCGTGGCGTCCGGCGCATTGTGAATTGTCGTTGTCTTAGTAAACTTATGTGTACCACTGGTTGGGGTGACGTCTTGATCAGGCTGAACTTGGTTATTATCATTTCCGCCACTTGCCTGACCACTGAGCGCTTCTTGATCCCACTCGTGTAGCTTGTTATATTCAATGATGCTGATCAGCGAACTCGCGTACGTTGGCGCGGTTGCGTAACCGTCTTGTTGCAAGAGACTGGCAACGCGCCGATAATCGGTAACCCCAATTAAATTGCTGTAACGCGGATTGACAACCAAAAAGGCGCCATGATCTTCAACACTAGCTGACCAATTCGGGTACTTCCGAAAAGCGTCTTGAATCGTAATGTATTGTGAGCCATTCCATTCCTGGGTTGGGAAGTAGATTGATTGCCCTTGATAACTTCCCTTGATACCGAATAAGTTATTTCCCTCAGTTGCTAGTTGTGACTGTCCCCAGCCACTTTCCAGAATCGCCTGTGCGGCCGTGACTGATGGCAAGACTTGATACTTGTTCCAACCAGAGATTGCCCCCGCTTTAATCTGACTCAGGAAGATTTCCTGACTAGTCATTGCCCGCGTGGACCGTGCCATCATCGCTGATGACTGGACCGCATCAGCCGCCACAGCCGTCTCAATCTTTGGTGAGATTTTCGCGGCTACCGCCTGCTCAGTCGCTTGCTTAGGTGCGGCTGACGATGCGGCTGATTTGGCTACTTCACTCGTCACAGTCGCGCTGGATTGGTCCGTAGTGACATGACTATCCTGACTTGCGGCCGCGCTGGCTTTAGCCGTCTCATTAGTCGTACTGTGACTGGCTTGGCTCGTGGCTGCACTAGCTTTGGCCGTTTTATCAAGTTGATCAACAGCACTAGTTGTGGAGTCCGCCGTAGCACTAGCAGCCGCGTTATCCTTGGCAGCTTCACTGGCGGAGGACTGGCTTTGCAGTCCTGTACTGTCAGCTTTAGCGGCTTGGCTGGCTGCCCGCACTGTGACACGACTTGCCGCACTGGTAGTAGACGTCGTCGTACTGGTTGATTCAGCTTGATCGTCAGTCTTGGCACCGTCACTGGCAACTGATTGGTCAGTCGCACCAGCCGCTGTCGTTTCCGTCTGACTGCCAGCACTTAAGGTCACTTGTTGGCTTGCAGCTGAAGCAGCGCTGTTTCCCTTAGTCGCAGCTGCCGGTTTTTGATTTTCACTTGCCGTATCAGCTTTACTACTCAACATCGGCAGCAAAGCGGTACTTAGCAATAATGAAGTTACTACTTTTTTTGTCATTCCAATTTTCAATTTTAAAATCCCCAAACTTTCCGTGAGTTAGCTGTTAGCACAACCGATTTAATTCCCCTGTAGCACCTGCTATTACAGAATAATATTAGCATGTCGAAGAGGGACATTCAAACGAGATCGCTTCGAATTATTTTATTAATATCAATTGATTGACACCGTTATCATTTTAACTGATTGATCAGTTAACAATTTGTTATCGTTGACCGAATTGACAATCGCTGCAAGACGTTATGACCAGGGGCTTTTCCAAAATCACCTTGCTTCTCAATTACTGTATTTAAATTAAATGTGACTGATTGATCGATTAACGACCTTGAAGAATATTATTTTTCAATGACTAGTACCGACTGAAAAAAATTAGTCATTTTTCAGTCCATTAAAATAATTATCCTTACAAACTCAAGTTATCAAATAAATCAATCGATTTTAAATGCTTACATTGCTGAAAATTAATGCTAAAATATAGTTATTAACTAGCCATATCAAACGGGGGTAACCATTATGTTACAACAATATCAAAATATCCTGGTACCAGTTGATGGCTCCAAGGCTACCGACGAAGTTCTTCGGCGGGGCATCGAAGTCGCTAAGCGTAACAAGACCCATCTCGACATTTTAAACGTGTTGGAAGTCAACCAATTTAGTGACACGTACGGCGGTGCGGTCAGTGGTGATGTCATCTACAAGTTGTCGGAAGACGTTCAAAAGCGCTTGGAAGAACTCAAGCAACAAACAATTGACGCTGGGGTGACCGACGTTGATGTCCATGTTCGTTTTGGTAATCCCAAAACGGTTATCGCGCGTGAATTTCCCGCTGACCACCATAATGAATTAATTATGATTGGTTCAACCGGCTTATCTGCCGTTGAACGTTTGATGGTCGGTTCCGTAACCACCTACGTCAGTCGCAACGCAATTTGTGACGTTTTGATCGTTAAGCCGACCGCTAAAAAAGAAGACTAACAAAAAAGTCTGGATACGTTCCAGACTTTTTTAGTGGTTTCCGTGCGTTGCCCCGTCTTCCCCGTTATAAAGGAGCTTTATTCATGACCTGGACTTATCAACTCACTATCCCGTCTAGCTTGAATCAACAGTCGATTCGGGCTTGCCTTCGGACCTGGCTGATTCCTAAGCGGATTCAGGGCCAGTTACGCCAAACGCGGCGGATTCAGCTGAACGGTGCACCAACGTCGATTGCACAACTCGTCAATACTGGTGATTGCCTGACGCTGACGTTTATCCCCAGTGACTTTCGGACTCCGACCTCAAACTATATTGCGGCTGCCACGGCCCCAGCCACGATTTTATATCAAAACAGCGATCTGTTAGTCGTTGATAAACCCGCTGGCGTGAAATCGCATCCTAATCAACCAGGTGAAACCGGATCAATTTTAAATGACCTAGCAGCCACACTCCAACCAACTCAGCAGGTACCATACATGGTTCACCGGCTCGATCAGATGACTTCTGGTGCGATGCTAGTCGCATTGAACCCGGTCGTCGTCCCGATTTTAGACCGCTTAATCAGTGACAAGCAAATTCGCCGGACTTATTATGCCTGGGTACGTGGTCACTTTACCACGCCAACTGGGCATTTCACCGCGCCAATCGGTCACGATGCTACCGACAAACGCAAACGCTGGGTCAACACGGCCGATGCCCAGCCAGCACTCACCGACTACGAAGTATGTGCAACAACCGCCCATCAGAGTTTAGTTAAACTGACCCTGCATACTGGCCGTACCCATCAGCTACGGGTCCACTTGGCCGCCAGTGACCACCCGATTATCGGTGATCCACTTTACGACTCGCAAGCGGAGTCGGCGCCTCGGCTGATGTTACATGCCCAATTGTTGGATCTACAACTTCCATTTAGCACCACACGGGTGACGGTACCGGCCCCATTGCCAAGTTTATTTAATAGTCCGCATTTAATCGAGCGCTACTGACTAAGCAAGTTCAACTTCATTCAGATGGCTACCGGCGCTTGCCATCAAACTGTTGTGAAAGTATCTATCTTGAAGGGTCCAAAAAGGAAGCTCAGTGAGCTTCCTTTTTTTGACACCTGCATATTTATCTTAGCCAAAAAGAGCTTAATTATGCCTCTAAACTGTTAATTTGAGCGATAATAAATCTTATCACTTGGAATGTTTTGGGGATCATTTTGCGTTCCTAACGCTACGATACGGTCCCGACTACTATCACCATTATTTAGGTCAGCATTATTTCCACCGGGCATAAATACCACATCATAAAGTCCGCCAGATGAGCCTGATATTGAAAAACTGCCTTGAAGCATGCTGGCACCATTTGAGGTTTGATAAGTTAATTGTTGATGATACTTCAATCCATCAACCGTCTTAGAATTTCCTTGCTGATCATCTAATGATGGCACATCCATTTTGAGTTTAGTAATCGTCCCCGGAGTAGCGTCTTGCGTCAGGCCAAAATCGCTAAATTTCATCCGCTGATTATGAATCTTGATTTGATTTCCTTGTCCATTTTGCCAAGTCCCATTCAAACTTGAATAATCACCAGTTTTAATCTGGCCGAGCGCCATTGTCGACTTGCGGTTTCCCGTATTGGCGGCGGTCGTTTGACGTTCAAAAACTTTTACATAAGAATTATTACTTGTGCGCGTTATGATTCGCTCAGTATCCGTCTTAATGGTGGCAGGAACGTTATCACCCCAGCCACTGATTGCAACTCCCTTTGGATAAAACCAGTACGTGACGGCAGCTGCACCGATATCACCATCAATATGCAGTGCGCCTTTTTCCTGTTTGATGGTAGTAGTAACAGCCTCTTCATCACCATTCGCATCTTCAAATTTCCCACTTGCTAAGGCTATTTCACCGTCACTGATTTTCGTGTCTTTTACGGTTAATTTAGCGCCAGCCTCGGGAGATTGCCAAACATCGCCCTTAGTATCATGCTTATTGACACTACTAGCAACTTCCTTCCAGTCACCTAACAAACTCCCATAGGAGCCCTGACTGATCTCATTAAGATTCATAGTCGTAGCCCCCCGTTGTTGAGACGTTGTTTTTGTCGACTGAGAACTTGCGTTGACTGACGTACTCGTTGCCTTAGTTGCATCATTTGTTTTGTGCGCCTTATCAGTAATCACTTTGGGCTTCACTTTGACCACACTAACGCCATGCTTCTTATCCGCATGTGACGCTTGCGAGGCCTGCTGTGAGCTACCACAACCGCTAATAAATAACAGTAACAGCAGACTGATACAGACAGTTTCACTTTTTTTCAAAATCTGGTCCCCTTTTTTTCCGCTCTGAATCCATGGCATCGTCTCTTTAAAAATTAACTAATCCGTCACGGCGGTAATCCGACGGTACTAACGCTTACGAAAATAGTGACGATAGTTGTGAGAAAAGCATATTGCCACCTAAAACGGCTAATATCATGACATAAACAGATAGTGCAAAACCTAATGCGATTTCAGCAATGATTAACGCATAAAATTTGTCAATATGGGGCTTCACAACATTATCAATAATGATATAAATAAATGCCAGATTCATAATCCCGATGGTTGGGATCATAAAGAAGAACAATCCAGTCATGCCAGAAAAATTACCAGTTCCAGTGAGAATCGTCAAAAGCAACGTGAGTAGATTAAAGATTAGAATCAAATTCGTAATTGCTGCAAATTGATTGATAAAATCACTAAATTGCATCGAACCAGTATTAACAACGCGGCGAAAGGCATAGGCAATGCTAACATAAATCGCATATATCCCAAGAACCATGAAAAACACCAGCATACTCGTTTTTAGGATAAAGCTGCCAGCATGAATCGCAGCTTCCGAACTACCACCAGTCAATGAACTAGTAAAATCATTGGCGACATTTTGTGCCTTACGTAAGATTAACGCAATTGATAAAACCAGTAAAAAGGCCTCAAGACCGATCGAAGTTAGTCCAAAGTACCGATTAGTCGGTTCAATCGGATGACCGGGATGCCGGATCGTCATCTTAAACCACGAAAAGTAGCTTCCAGAGAACTTTTTGACATGTTGGACGGTATCTGTGGTCAAAATTTTATTGACGGTATCATCACTACTACGTTCAACCGTATTCTCGGATTCGGCAACTGACTGCCCTTGATCCGGAATTTCCTGGTTTGGGGCAACCACAGCACCACATTTCGGGCAAAACTTCGCCCCGGCTTTCAGTTGATTGCCACACTGCGAGCAAAAAAGTGCCTGCTTATTCATTTAAACATCCTCCAAATTAATCATAAATTTCTCGTTAATCATTTGAATCTACCGTTTCAAACTTACCGGTACTCGTGTTGTAGCGCGCTAGAATATCATTAACATCATCATATCGATAAGTATCTGCTAAATCATTAGTACCACTAACATAGCATTTAATTTCATACACATCCGTGTGTGGTTCACTCGCCGTATAATCATAATCACTAATATCCCCACCGGTAGCCGCGGCAATTTCTGACACAGCTGTCTGAGCTGAACTAGACAAATCATCATAAGCACTGCCCGTACCACTCTGCGATTCACTCTCGCTGTTGATTAAACTCGAGTCTGATTCATCACTGGCAGTGGTAGCTTTGGTGTCAGTATTCGCCGTTGACGTTGTCGCTGCCTTTTTATTCGCAACTAACGAAATTAATTCATGGACGTTCGCGTGCCCCATCAGATTAACCTTGTGCGTGATTGTCGTGTCAGAATTACTTAGTTTAAACATATAGGTCCCCGGAAACAGCGGACCAACCTTATAAGTGGTATGCGCACTTTCGGTGGTCACCAATTCGATGTCATTTGCTTCCAGTGTGGCATTTTTTAGATTGGTCGTGATTAACGGCTGCATCGTGGTGACGCGTAATTTGTAAGTTGGGAATAGTGTCCACTTAGTTCCGATTTGCTTAACAACAAACGTGTGATCACTAGAATAACCGTTATGTTGTAAGTCTGTTTTCAGATCTTGTGCGTACTGGGGATGTTTTTGGATATAGGTCATTAAGGGCTTTACGGACTGTTTTGTGATTTTTAACCCAGTATTATCGCTAACTAAGTGTTTCGACAATGTCGTGGGCTTATTACTAGTCATCATTTCGACTTCCGCGGCAATCTGCTGATTTTTACCAGTGTGATATTGATAAAACCCAAATCCACCTCCCACAATAATGACGACTGCGAGCACGCTTCCACTGATTCGCAACCACCTTGATTGCTGCGTCTTAGCTGGTTTATGAGCTTGATATTGCCTTGAATCCCCGAGTTTCTGCTCCGTTCCACTGGCTTGCGTTCGTTCAGCACTGTCAATATGAGTCAGATCCGCTCCGCAATTTTCGCAAAAAACATTATCAGCCTCATTTTCATGCTGACAATTTGGACATATTTTCATTTTTGGTACACTCCTCCATTAATTTGACATCCGATGAAATAAGCTCCTCCCAACACTCTGATTTCTATTCTGCTTTGCAAGCTATACTAATTATTTAATAGCGTTATAACAAAGCTTTAATAACATTATATACGACTAAAAGAAGTATTTAAAGACCTTTATAGTATGTTGCTATTTTATCATTAACCGTAACCTAATAATTGCTTTGTCACATTCAACGGATCACAAATTCAGCATGAGTTCGATAACTGAAAGCAAAGTAACGTGATTTAATTAGCATCACGTATCAAAAGCTTTAATGACCTTATAACGGTACTTATAAGGTACTTACAGCTCTGTTTCAAGCATAGCGAAACCTCTAAAATTAGTGCTAAGACGCTTAATGGATTAAGGAGGATTCCCATGTTAACCGAGATAGGCAAAATCATTCGGCAACGCCGACAGCAACACGGCATCACCATCGAGCAATTGGCCGAACAATCGAATGTTTCAATCTCGCTAATTTCTCGACTCGAACGTGGTAAGGTCGATAACATTAAACTACAAAGTTTGACCGCAATCGCTGAAACTCTGAATTTAAAAATAGCGGACTTCTTTCGCGACGAGCTTCTCCAATCACCTAATGTTGTTGCATTACTCGACTACCTGAGTGATCTGCCAGCCCATCAACGTGAAGAACTTGCCGGTACGTTACTCAAACTACTCCGACTATCCAAATCGTGAGCATTTGCGCAACGCACTCCGGACAGTTAGTTCACCATTGAACCCCGTGATTCATCTACACTAAAAAATGATTCACCTTCCTCTGACAAGAAGGCGAATCATTTTTAATTTATCAAGCTTGTTAACGGTCGGCTAAGCGCCCTTAAAGCCAGCATACAGTTCTTAATGGTGCGTTGTCACTAATAACCCACTCATCACTGCCAATATGATACCCACCGCCATGGCTTTGAATGGTTCACGAACGATGGGGGTGGCGGTCAAAGCCTCGACCATCGCCCCACCTAAATACGTTACAACGAGCCCCAATACGGCGCCCCAAAAGATTGTGACTAGTAAACTAGCCAGCCACGTTGTCTTCAATAGCAAGCTCCTCCAATGCGGTCAGGCACGGCTGACCTTTTGATTGAGTGTATCAAAGTCGTCACGCGTTTGCAAATTGATTAATAGAATTCATAACTTTTATATAATAGTTCTATCCAAAGAAAATCCCCACCATCAATGACAAAAAAGCTCAGCACCGACCATTCAGGTCCTAAGTACTGAGCGATTATCATGACCGCTATGACAGGCTAATGTCCCCCACTACTCAAATCCGCAGGCCAATTTGATTCGACGACCGTTTGCGGAACATATTGGCGATTCAATAGTGCCAGCCACTGCCGGACAATCTTGCTCAAGGTAAAGTCATGACTGCGTTGCCGAGCGCGCGCGGCATATTCAGCGCGACAGTCAAAATCAGTTAACAGTGGCATTAAGCCAGTAATCAGAGCATTAACATCGCGGGCCGGAGTCAACACACCGTACTGGCCACCCTGCAAGTACTCGGCTGAGCCAGTATTCCACATTGAGACGATCGGTAACCCCATCGTCATCGCTTCCCCCATAACTAATGGCATCCCTTCCCAACGCGAAGTCATCATGAAGACACTCGCCTGTTGATAATGCGCCCGTAACTCAGTATCTTTCAGCGCACCCCGATAAATAATGCGGTCACGAACATCGAGTTCAGCCATCAACCGATTGAACGTCGCTAATTGGTCTTCGGGACCAGTCCCTGCGACTGCAATTTGCCAATCATCGGGCAAGGCTCGCGCAACTGTCAACAAATAATCGAGCCCCTTATGTTGCAGGTCAATACGACCAGTGTAGGCAATGATATGTTGCGCCAAGTCGGCCTGCTGACCATGAGCTTGCATGGTCGGTGGATTATAGAACTTGACCGTATGGGCGTTAAAACGTGAGTAGCCTTCCCAATCATAATCGGTCAATGTCACGACCGTATCAGCCGCTAAGAGCCCTGCGACCAGTTCATCTTGCATTTGGACGTAATACTGATTGAGGTAGATATCAACATTATTGTGCATCCACGCAATGACATTGACCCGTGGAAAACGCTGTTTGATTGCCGGAGCAAAACTCGTCAGTAAACCTCCCGGGAGAATAACGGCATCGTAAGCTCCCGACCCAATCGTCGTGAGTAAATCATCTATTTGAGGCGCATAAACGGTCAACGGATCAGCGCCAAAGTAATTAAGTACCGTCGCACTTGCAGGCCGGCGCGCCGTGATAAGCGGTGCGCTCAGTTCATAGAAAGACCGGGGTTGGGCCAAGGAGTAAAAAGCAACCTCGGCTTGCGAGGTCAACGCATTGCCGAGGACCGTCGCCGCTCGTTTGACACCATCCATCACTAAATTCTCGACTGTTATCAAAATTTTCATTAGCATCGTTGACTGGCGATTAAACAACCAGTCGCTCCTTTCCACATAAACTCGGTTCATGGAACCGGAATCGACGATGTTAGGCTGAGCTGATTGCGTCAGACCCGTTCATCCTTAACTAATCACCATCACTAGTATCAGCTTAGGTAGCGTTATTATAACAGGAATAATTAAAAACCAATTAAAATATGCTCACAATTCACATTATGCTAGTCATTGCAAGTTGCTTCTTGATTAAACGTCAGTTAGCTAGGTTCTGATTAAGACGTCATAGGCTACATTCCAGCACCAATCAGCACTTGTTGACATACCACTAGTATTGCTTGATATACACGCAATCTGAAATAAGTCGCCCATGCTGAGTTGACAGTATCCAATCGACACAATTAATAGCGCACAAAAATAGCGTTGCTACTGGAGGCACAAGCCAGTAGCAACGCTATTTTCAAATTAAGATTTTAACTGCTTATTTTAAACCCTTCCATTGCCAATCATTAACTTCTGGCAAGTCAGTTCCGGCATCCCGGATATAGGCATTGTGTTTAGCAAGCATATTATCCATGGATTGAACGAAGGCCGCACCAGTGTTTTCCATTGCTGGTTGCGCCGCAATTGCCGACTTAGCTAAGTCGAAGCGGTCCATCTGGTTCATGACCCGTACGTCGAATGGTGTGGTAATATCACCATTTTCACGGTAACCGTGGACGTATAAGTTATGGTTGTGACGATCAAAGAAGATGTCACGAACTAAGTCTTCGTAACCGTGGAAAGCAAAGACCACTGGTTTGTCCTTAGTAAAGTAATGGTCAAACTCAGCATCTGACAAGCCCCGCGGATCCTTTTCAGGACTACGTAACTTCAAGATGTCGACCACGTTCACGAAACGAATCTTCATCTCTGGGAAACTGTCGTGTAGTAATTGGATGGCAGCCAACGTTTCAAGCGTTGGTTCCGTCCCAGCAGCTGCAAAGACAATGTCTGGTTCGCTACCTTGGTCCGTACTTGCCCAATCAATGATACCAAGACCATTGTCAACTAATTGCTTAGCTTCTTCAATGCTGAACCATTGTTGACGTGGGTGTTTTGACGTAACCACGTAGTTGATCTTTTCTTGGCTCCGGAAAATGACGTCACCGACAGCTAATAACGTGTTGGCATCGGCTGGTAAATATTCGCGAATGTATTCTGGTTTCTTTTCGGCCAAATGAGTTAATGCACCTGGATCTTGGTGGGTATAACCATTATGGTCTTGTTGGAATACAGTTGAAGCCGCGATAATGTTAAGTGATGGGTACTTTTTACGCCAATCAAGTTCATTGGCTTTACGTAACCACTTGAAGTGTTGCGTCAACATTGAGTCCACAACGCGTAGGAAGGCTTCATAACTGGCAAATAACCCATGACGTCCAGTTAAGACGTAACCTTCTAACCAACCTTCAGCTTGGTGTTCAGATAACTGAGCATCTAAGACCCGGCCAGCTGGTGCTTCATATTGGTCACTATCTGGATGAATGTCTTCCATCCATTGACGATTAGTGGTTTCGAAGACACCATATAAGCGGTTAGACATGGTTTCATCAGGTCCGAACAACCGGAAGTTATCAGGATTCTTCTTGATGACATCCCGCAAATAGTCTGACCAAACGATCATATCTTGCTTAACATTCGCGCCTTCTTTGGACGTATCGACCGCATAATCACGGAAGTTTGGTAAGTTCAAGGCTTTCGGATCGACCCCACCATTGGTGATTGGGTTAGCAGCCATCCGACTGTCCCCAGTAGGAATAATTTCTTTAATATCATCCTTCAAAGAGCCATCTTCATTGAAGAGTTCTTTTGGTTGATATGATTCGAGCCAATCAACTAAAGCATCCGCATGTTCCATGTCATTTTGATCAACAGGAATCGGAATTTGATGAGCACGGAATGAACCTTCGATCTTATCACCGTCCCATGACTTCGGACCAGTCCAGCCCTTAGGTGCGCGGAAGACGATCATTGGCCATACTGGCAATGTCGCATCGTCATTTTCGCGAGCATGCTTCTGGATTGCCTTGATCTTTTCAACGGCTTCATCCATGGCCTTAGCTAAGGCTGGGTGAACCTTTTCAGGATCGTCACCTTCAACGAAGATTGGTTCCCAATTCATGCTTTCGAAGTATTCCTTAATCTTAGCATCAGAAGTCCGACCAAAAATCGTTGGGTTAGAAATCTTAAAACCATTTAAGTTCAAGATTGGTAAAACAGCCCCGTCGTTGATTGGGTTAATGAACTTCGTTGATTGCCATGAAGTTGCTAATGGACCCGTTTCGGATTCCCCATCACCAACAACAACCGCGGCGATCTCGTCAGGATTGTCAAGAATTGCCCCAACCCCGTGTGAAATTGAGTAACCAAGTTCGCCACCTTCATGGATTGAACCGGGTGTTTCAGGTGCCGCATGGGAAGCAACCCCACCTGGGAATGAGAATTGCTTAAAGAGCTTTTGCATCCCTTCAACATCCTGCGTAATTTCTGGATAAATATCGGTGTAAGTACCGTCAAGGTAAGAGTTTGAAACCATCACTTGACCACCATGACCTGGACCTTCAACGTAGAACATCTTCAAACCGTACTTGTTGATGACCCGGTTAAGATGGGCATAGATAAAGTTTTGACCGGCAATCGTCCCCCAGTGACCAATTGGATGAACCTTAACGTCACTGGCCTTCAATGGCCGTTGTAATAGTGGATTATCTTTTAAATAAAGTTGACCAACTGATAAGTAGTTGGCAGCACGCCAGTACTTATCAACTTTTTGCAAATATGCTGGTGATGAGTAATCTGTTGTCATTTCAAAAACACTCCTTAATTTGCTTTTCACTTGAACGCTAACTGTTTAAATGTTTTCGTTTACAAGTTCTATTTTAACAACTCATTTCAAAAAATCAACCTTTTTGTTAATTGGAACGGTCCAATTTTATAAATTAAAACAAAAAAACAAGGCTCATCCCTTGGGACACCCTGCTTTTAGATTAATATATTTTTTAATAATTTGTACACAGAATGATTGAAGCAGCCCATCAATTAGCTTTAATATGCCCAGAATTAACACCGGCGCCCTGATTAGTTAGTGGCAACCAGTTCAGTGCTTTTAATAGATAGCGGTCCCAGAAATCCCACTCGTGCGCTCCAGAACCGACCAAATATTCATGCGAAACTTTTTTGGTCGTTAGAAAATGATCAAATTCATCATTCGCTGACTTTAAGCCGTCCTGATCGCCAATCGCCATAAAAATCGCGGGTAAAACGACGTGAGCTGCCAGTAAATTAGTTACGAGCACTTGCAGGTTTAATTCCGAATGACCAGCAGCTGCTAGATCTGGGCCAAAAACGCCATGCTGATATGCGACTGTTTCCGCAAACCACTGAGGCTTTGCCGGTAACTTTTCCATTCCGGGTCGCACATTCAGTCCGGCTGATAAACTCACAATGGCCCCAAAAGTATCGTGAAATTTTAGTCCGTTATACAGCGCCCCGTAACCACCCATTGATAATCCGCCAATAAAAGTTTGGTCACGCTGGTGTGATAGTGGAAACGTCCGGCGTGTAAAATCAATCAATTCCTGACCAATAAATTGACTATACGTCTCCCCAGACCAAGGATGATCAGTATAGAAACTATTCTCGCCCGCTGGCATCACGACAGCCAGGTTCCGTTCGTCGGCCCAGCGCTGGATTCGTGTGCCACTAATCCAGTCGACTTCACTACCTAAGATACCGTGCAATAAGTACAGGGTGGCAAACGGACCCTGAATCGGGCGCGGCACGCCCTGCTCATCTGGGACCAATTTATCAGTTGGTAAACACACCATCAGGGGAACGGTCCGGTGTAAACTAGCCGCCATAAAATTAATACGAATCAGTGCCATGACACCTCAGACTCCTAACTATTCGTTGACACAAACGTTGTATACTTCATATATTGATAATGTAATCGCATATTAGACACTTCAAAGGGTGTCCCATCATCTAAAAAGAAGATCCCACTCATCAGGCCCACCGGTTCATTCGGCTGCAAATGTAGCAACTCTTGATCAGTCGTATTGGACGCATCGGCCGCAATCGATAAGAATGATTTGGTCACTGCGGCGTGCAAGGTCTTTTGCACGTAATTAAAGATCGATCCACTGACCACTTGTCGGTTCAACTGGGGCACAAGCTTGATTGGAATATAGCCACTTTCAATCATGAAAGGCTGGTCATCCAGTAATCGCAGCCGTTTGATTTCATAAACAAACTCGTCAGCAGTTAAAAATAAGTCTTGTTGCAACTCTTGACTTGCAGGAATGACGCGAAAGTCTAATAATTGAATACTGGGCTTAGCACCCTCAGTATTTAAACTGTCCGTAATTCCTAGGTTAGTTCCTTCATACTTAAACGAAGATTGATTTTTAAGATATAATGGATTAATGAACGTTCCCGAACCCCGCTTCTTGAAAATCAGGCCCTTATTGGCTAGCACGTTAAGCGCGCGCTTAATCGAGCTACGACTTACCTGATACTGTTCGCTAAGACTACGTTCATCTGGAAGCTTCTTATCAACAAATTCATTCGCCATGATCCGTTTATTGAGATCATTGATGACTTGTTGATAAACTAGGTCAGCCATTGTAATCCCTCCTTTGAGGTTATTTCATACCTCAAGTATAGCAGAATTAATGGCGTTTGGGTGAATTGTTCCGGTCCATTTATAAAATTGGACCGTATTTTTAATAAATGTGAGGTTAACAATAATGTCAAAAAAGAAGAAAAAAGATCAATTAGGTAAAACACTTGTTGAAAAGATTTTGGATAAAGCAAATATCAGCTATCAACAATATGAATTCCCAACCGAAACGGAAGGCGACGTTCAACAATTACAAGTCGACCACCTCGGTGTTGACGAACATCATATCTACAAGACCTTAGCGCTGATTGGTAACAAGACCGGTCCCGTCGTCGGCGTCTTGCCGTTAGATGAGCACCTCAGCTATAAAAAATTGGCTAAGCTATCCGGCAACAAAAAAGTTGGCATGATTCCATTAAAGGACTTGGAACGGACTACCGGATACCAACACGGCGCCAACACACCAGTTGGTATTTGGGAAACTAAGAAGTTTCCCATCTACTTAGACGAGACCGCTAAGCAGCAAGGTAAGATTCTCGTATCTTCGGGTAAAATCGGGCGTTCAATTGAAATCGACGCTGATGATCTACGCAAGCTCGTGCACGGCACTTTTGGTCCAATAACGGAGTAGCCCCGTGGATAACTTGATCAAGAATAACGGCATCGTCTTGCTGGTCATCATTGGTTTACCCGGACTATTTGCTTGGTCACTGACGATTATCAACCGACAAACCAAAGCGAATCTGGTCAACCACTACGGTATTAACAGTCAGGTCTACTGTGGCTTTCTGGGCATCATCATCCACGAGCTTAGCCATCTAATCCTCGCACTGATTTTTCGCCACGGCATCCAATCGGTCCGGCTGCTCAAACGCCCTCACCTCCATCCTGAAGATGAGTCGGCGGATGATCTGGCACTAGGCTATGTTAACCATACTTGGAATCGGCACAGCCGGTATCAAGTCATTGGTAACCTGTTCATTGGTGTCGCCCCCATCTTCGGATGCACAGCGGCACTCCTTGGACTAGACTGGCTACTCGCTCCTGGCCTATTTCAAGCCATCTTCAAATTAGCTGATACACCCGAACAACCACAATGGGCTGCAAGTTTTCACGCGTTAACCAGTACGCCAACGAGTTGGTGGCAACTATTAATGTTGCTCTTTCTAACCCTCGTCATTGTGATTGGTGGCTTCGATCTAAGTCCCGCTGACTATCAGAATAGTGCGATCGGGTTGTATAGCACCATCGGCATCATTATCGTGCTGACTACCTTACTGACGTTCATCGGTATCACCGGTTGGATCCATACGTTAGTTACTTGGGGACTAATGGTCGCCATTATCTTGGGCTACTCACTACTCGTGTCCCTACTAGTCATGTTGGTAACCCATCTTCTGACCAACCGTGCCTGATTTGGATTGCCAGCTTTAAAACCAGAATAAGGGCTAAAAAGGCCATCACAAGAATTCACGATACATTCTTGTGATGGCCTTTTTCGTTAGCCAATATAAATGGTAATTGCATCATCTGATAACATGATCTCAGCTCAAAGAACTAGTGATTCAACTAGACGTAGGGATGCCATTACGCCTTATCATCCGCCGTCCACTCAGCCTTAAATTGGTCAACAAACTCGTGCATCACCGCTGTCCGGTGGGCTGCCAGTGCTTTGGCAGTATCCGTATTCATGAGAGCTGCTAACTTGAACAACTTTTCATAGAAGTGATTGATAGCCGTGCCGGGCTGGTGTCGATATTGTTCACGCGTCATATGTTCACGTGGCGCAATTGCCGGGTCATAGATTTTTTCACCGACATGACCTGAATAATACAACGCCCGGGCGATCCCGATAGCGCCAATCGCGTCTAACCGATCCGCATCCTGAACGACTTGCCCTTCAAGACTTAATTTTTGAGGGCCGTTGAAGGATTTGCTGAATGACATGTGATCAATAATTGCAAAAATAGCCGTTTGATCGGCAGCCGTAACATTTTGCGCGTTCAATTGATCAATCAAATCTTGATGCGCCTTCGCTGGGTCGGCCATCAATTTATCGTCGATCACATCATGAAGCCAAGCTGCCGCTAAAGTCAGATTTAAATTCGCCCCTTCGGCTTTTGCCAGCCGGCGTGCTAGCCGGTTGACCCGCTGCAAATGATCGCGACCATGCCCACTATGATCGTGAGCAAGCTTTTGCAAAGCATACGTTTGAATTGCCGTTAATTGTGTTTCAGTTATCATACACTCATCCTATCCCTGGGTCTGGTAGTACGCCCGTAACTTCTTGATCGTTCCCCGGCTAAAGGTCAAGTGATCATGATTGTCCATACTAATCACGCCCTTATTAAAATCAACCGTAATCACATGGTCAAGGTTGAGGGCATAACTTTGAAACTCATTAAAAAAATGCATCGCTGTCAGTTGTTCCTTAATCGTATTTAAATTCTTATGTACGACATAGGACTGGGTCGTCGTCACGATTCGCGTGGTCCGCAGCCCATGTTCCTTCTCACAGTAGATGATATCTTTAAGCTTCAGCGTTAATAATAACGCACCACTTCGAATCGTTAAAGTCGGTTCAGCAGATTGCTGTAACATACCTAACCGTTTTTTTACGACTTGTAGGACTCTTTGTACTTCTGGCACAAACTTTGCCTTATCGAACATATTTGTTTTTGAAATAAACCCGGTTGGTGTTGTCATCGCACTCAACGTATCCGGGATCATGTCATCACGCACCGTCACATAGACAATAAACCCATCAGGATCATAATCACGAATCTTAGAGGCCAATTGAATGCCATTGATTTCGCGTTGTAAAACGATATCTAAAAAATAAAGATTTGGTCCGCCGCCATCCTTTACCGCCGCTAACACATCGGTCGGCTGCCATACTGAGACTAACTCATAATTAAAGTGCAATGCCTCCAGCTGTGCCGTAATGATGTCGTTTAACCAGAGACGCTGTTGTTCTTGATCGTCACTGATAAACACCTTCATATCAATCACTCTTCCCAATGTAAAGCAGATTAACAAACAAACCACTGTTGATCCACTCTATCCCAATTTAAATTGCTTACAATCATTTTATATGATACTAAAGCCCCGCCATTCCAGCAACCAAAAAAACGCGTATGGACCAAATAACTGACATTACTTGGTCCACCGCATTCAGCTTATTTTTCAATTTGTTGTGGCTTGGTCTGTACTTGATTAAGTCGCAATAATTCATCCGTGCGCAATTTATTAACAATCAGTTGAGCCGCTGCGGTTGTTAAACTGTGACTGAGATCCTGATCAGAAATCGTAATTGGATCATCGGGATGATGAAGTTGATTCGTTAATACCGTAATAAAATTGTCGTAAGCTCGCTTGGGATAGCCAGTCGCAGTCACTTGGTCGATTCCCTGACGAATTTTATCCAGTGGATAACTCGGTTTTAGTAAGCTAATGACAATAATATCCGCCAATTGCATAATTTGATATTTCTTCTTGACTGGTGACAAGATCACTTTATGTTTGACATAATTATTGATCATTGCGGCAGTAACTGGATCAGCACCTAATGGCTGCAACGTTTCATTAATTAATAATAGGACCTGATCCATATATAAGTCAAAGTTCGGTAACTCGATCCACTTCGGCAGAATCACCTTTGCCATGCGGGCTTGCCAATCTGCATAAGTCTCATTAGCTGCCATGCTGCGTCCTCCTCTGATAAATAGGTTACATTAATTATACCTAGATTAACTAGTCTTGTAAACTAGATGACATTGTAAATCACATTAATTTCTGAATATGGTATCATTTATGGGTTAATGCAAATACAAATGAAAAGTAGGTTATGTAGTATGTATGAAATGACCAAAAAGCTCCGTGTCGGTGATGATGTTAAAGAATTGATTCCACAAGCAGTGATTGCCGGACTTTGGGACCGTCTCAAAGCGATGCGCAAAGAGAAATTATTGATTGATAGCACGATGGCCATCATGTTCAGTGACGACTACGAAGACAATAAAATTTTCTTCATGACACTTCAAAAATCCGGCTCATTCGCCAATGAATATGAAATGGCCTATGATGGGCCCAAAGACTTCCTCGGCCATGGGACGATTGTTATTATCAAAGACCGTCCCCGTACGATTCAAATGAGCATCTCGGACGCTAATAAAGCTGAAGACACCAATGACGATGCGACTGATGAGCAAAAGTAGGCTCGCACTTTAAATCACATCATGATTGCTAATAAGCTGCTCAGGTGGTGACCGATGTTCACTGACTACCCCGCGCTGAATTGGTACCTGGTTATGCTACAGACTTTCAGATTCGTGCTCACTAGGTTGTCACGACTGATTGCTAGCTCTGTCAACTAGTTGAGACAGCACCTTGCTAACAGCACCCCTAAGTGTGCAAAAAAATCCGTTGCCATCAATGTGTATGTATCGAATAAAAGCACCGTCAGAATTCGCTGACGATGCTTTTATTTATTGTATTTCTATCTTACCTTCGCTATCCGCAACGGTTTTTGGCAACGTCACGGTCAGCAGTCCTGCTTGATAATGCGCTTGAATCTCTTCGCGCACGACATTCGTTAGATGAAACTTCCGGGTAAAGTCCGCGTCCATCCGTTCGCGATGGAGTACGCGCCCGTCATCGTTACGATCGTCTTGCGACCGGTGCGCCCGAATAGTTAGCCATTCGTCAGCATACTTCACCGTAATAGCGTCCTTATCAAAACCGGGTAATTCTGCCGTTACGGTGTAATCATCGTCATGTTCAACCACGTCCGTTTTCATCCCAACGTGTGCGTTTAAGACGTTCTCTGCTTCCCGGTGAGCCCGCTTCAATAATTTGGTGGGCTTTAGTAGATCATCCAGATGATGACCGAATAATTGCTGGCGCATGTCAATAACCTCCGTATCAAATCAATTATTAGTAAGCCTGTTGGTGAATGGCTTCAGCAAGTAAATCTAAGGCATGGTCACGCGTGCCAACTTGGTCCATATCAAAGATGATCGAATCAATGTCGCCACCCTTGAAATCAAATTGTTCGAAGTAGATGTACGGGTCTTCGCCTTCAACTTTTAGGAAAGCGGCTTCAATCTTTTGATCAAAACCGGCCGCCCAATCCGCATCGTCCATCTGATTGAAATCTGCACGGGTCACGTAACCACGGTCACGAATTAAATCCATCGCTTTTTTGACATCACTATCTTGATAAACCAATTTCTTCGAATCCTCATGAATCTTAGTTTTCGTTTCTACTGGCATCATTAAAGATCTCCCTTTACTTGGTATACCCTTAGTTTAGCACCATTCATTGGAAACGTTAACCATCTTTCTCGCAATCGCATTATTTGGGCTTAAAGGGTTGCCAGTAGGCCCGCTGACTACGATAGACCAATTAATTAACCGTCGCGGGGGCTGACAAAACGGGTGATAAGCCTTATAATATTAGCTACTTCGCGTTATACTTAAAGTAACTAATATTATGAAATGAGGAATGTTTCTTTGGACAGTGGCCAGATAATTTTAAATTTAGTCATTATTGTCATTACGTTCTTCGTCGCGGCTTTCTTTGTGGCCTGTGAATTTGCACTCGTTCAGACCCGCCCTAGCGCTCTCGAAGAAGAACAAAAAAAACGTGATAAACCGTCAAAACGGATCGCAACTTCTTTGCACATGGTCCGCAACCTTAACGAGTATCTTTCAACCACCCAAGTGGGGGTCTCGTTAGCTGGTATCATTTTAGGTTGGATTGGTGAACAAACAACTGAACACTTTGTGCTTGATTTCTTATCCCTCTTCAACCTATCCGTCTCAACCGCGGTATTACGAGGTATTAGTATCGTCATTGGGGTTTTCCTACTGACCTACTTAGAAGTGGTCTTAACCGAAATCGTGCCTAAAAATATCGCAATCGACATGCCACTCAAAGTAATGGCGGTCATTACGACACCATTACGGTGGTTCCACGTGATGTTCTACCCCTTTGTATGGTTGTTGAATGTCTCATCAGCTGGCGTCGTCAAAATGTTAGGCATTCCAGTTGCGAATGAAGATAACGATGTTTATTCACAAGCCGAAATTCTTAACCTATCACGAAATGCCGTAACTGGCGGTGAGCTTGAACGTAACGATTACCTTTACATGGAGCGGGCATTTGAGTTCAATGACAAGATCGCTAAGGATATCATGATCGACCGTACTCAGCTAGTTGTGATTGATATCAACGATACCGTCAAGCAAGCCATTCGCGTTTATTTACAGAAACGCTTTAGCCGCTTACCCGTCGTAGCTAACAATGATAAGGACAAGATTCTGGGTTACGTTTATAACTATGACTTAATTCGCCAAGGTGAAGTTGACGATGATATTCGGGTCAATAAGTTATTGCGTAATATCATTACAATTCCTGAAACTACACCGATTCAAGCCATTCTCCAAAAGATGATCGACAAACAAACGCCGATCGTCGTCGTGGTTGATGAATATGGTGGGACCAGTGGGATCGTCACTGATAAGGATATTTACGAAGAACTTTTCGGAACCGTCAATGACGAAATCGACAATGTTTCTAACGAATACATCGAAAAGCAGGCCGATGGCACTTACCGCATCAGTGGTAAGATGACCATCTACGACTTTGAACGCTACTTCAAGACCGACTTACAAGAATTTGAAGATTCCGATGTTGTCACTTTGACCGGTTATATTTTGGATAATTTTCCTAAAATCCAAGCCGGTGATACGATTCAAATCGGTAACTTCAATTTCAAAGCGCTTGATTTTGAAAATGCTTATATCAATTGGTTTGAGGTTAGCGCCCAGACGGATAGCACACCTGACGATCATAATGACGATCAAACACAAGACTAAATATTTACACGCACTACTTAAAATGGCACTTAAGGAAGTTGATTTCTTAGGGGCCATTTTTTTGTATCCGGCGAACTTCAACTGGTCAACTTTGGTACTTTTATATGATAAGTCGTGTGAATTGCCACTAACCTGTTGTACATAAATTGGATGCGGTTGATTTAAGGGAAAGCCTACTAAAAATTAAGTTTGTCTTAAGCCGGCCGTTATCACGACAAACTGCGACGATTCGGAGCCGTAGTCGTTTGCAATTAAGTAGTGCCCAGCGTAAACTAAAACTAATGTAAAACAGAAATGAGGAACTGCTGTGAGTGAATCAACAATCAATATCATTTATATCTCCATTGAAGGCAATACCCGCTCATTTGTCACCGGTATGCAGGATTACGCCAAGACCCAGCATGCAGCTGATGATAGCAACCCGTTAATTACCTTAAAAGAAATCACCGAACAGTCAGACTTTGCCATTGAGACTGAACCCTACTTCGCCTTTGTCCCAACCTACCTTGACGGTGGTAACGGCATTGACAATGGGGTTAAGGAATTGATGACCAACGTGTTAGGTGAATATCTTAACTACGATCAAAACTCACGGTTCTGTCTCGGAGTTGTTGGTTCTGGTAACCGTAACTTTAACGATCAGTACTGTCTAACCGCTCGGCGTTATGCTGAACAACTTGACACGGACATGATTGCGGATTATGAGCTTCGCGGGACTGCCGTTGATACTGAACGCGTCTATAACGTGATGAAAGACCGTTTGGCCGCCTATTTAGACAATCAAACCTTTTAATCGAATTAACCAAACAATCAAGGTCCAAGTTAGTTTTCGCTAACTTGGACCTTGATTGCGTTCACAGCACGAAGTTGACCAATCGCCTCAGTAACGACGATTTCACGCTATTCCGTTGCCTTATCCTTATCAAATATTGTGGGGCCGATGACTAGTGATTCCGCTAATAAGGTTTCATTGTACAATTTAAAAACGTACTTCTGATACTTGACCTCTCGTTGTGAAATCATATCCAAATATTGCCGTTCTTGTTCGAGTGCATTCATAAATGCTCGCATCTCTAATTCTTTTTCTGCACCAGTAAATTCCGGTCGCCGAACAACGTCAACCCAGGCACGCGCAAAATCACGAGTCCTAGTCCGTTGTTTCTGGGTCATCAAATCAAAAATGACGGATTCTTTCACATTCGACGGCAAATACATTTTCTGAACTGTATCAATCGCGTGGTGAACCATCGCCACCCGAATCTGATCAATCTCACTAGTTGCCTCATCATCAGTCAACGCCGGCTTTAGCAACCAGCGAAAAATAATCGTCGGCACGACCATACTCAGAATAATCAACGTACTGGCAGCCATTAGAACCAAGTTAAAGTCACCACGTCCGACCGCAGTATCGGTTAACGTATAGGCTAAGGCCAGCGTTACCGCACCGTGCACGCCACCTAACGCAAAAATCCATGCGGGCCGATTTTTGAAACTCAACCGCAACCGACCATAGCTGTAACGCACCAGCACATTGCTAATATACAGAACAAGCCCAATCAACAAAAAGTTCAAGGACCCATGCCCGAATTGTTCGTTAACAAGAATTTTGATAAACATGAATCCAAGAACCACAAACACCATGCTATTAAAGATTTCAGTAATCATGCTCACCAAGTCAAAAGCAAAATGAACTTGTTGTGCATTAATTAACCGGCTTCGTTGGGCTTCCGCATTATGCACTAATCCCGCAACCACAACCGTAATGATTCCAGAAACGTGAATCGCCTCAGCAGCATAATACAAAATAAAGGGCGTAATCACGTACATCAACAGCGACGCATTCAACGAATTATACGAAGAGCGTAACAATACTTGCCGAAACAGAACCATGATCCAGGCACTGACAAAACCAAAGAGTACCCCACCCACAGCTGAAATAATAAAATCAATAATCGTTTGCCCATAGTTAATATAGCCATTAGCATACCAGAGAACCGCCATGTTCAATAAGATGATGCCAGAAGCATCATTAAACAACGACTCCATTTTTAAAAAAGTTCCCTCAGTTGATGGCATCTCCAAACCGTTCGTCACCGATTCCATTGCCGTGGCGTCGGTCGGCGTACTGATAGCCGCTAGAATAAAAGCTAACGGCAAGCCGACTAATCCCAGCCCTGCCAAGCTAAATCCCGCGACAATTAAGGCAAGAATGACTAGTCCAACTGTCGTTTGGATAATGTGCTTTAATTCCTTACCAACGGCATTCAGTCGAGTGGCTTGTCCTTCAAAAAACAGGAGTGGCGCAACAATCAGGCCAATAAAGATTTCAGAATTGAAGTTTTCAATATGATTGCTCAAAACTGGAATAAAAAACAAGCCAATACCGACGATCAGACTCAAGTAGTTCACAGATATTTGCGGCATTACCCGGGAAATAAAAATACTAACAACCGCAGCCAACACCAGAATAAAACTGGAAACCATCAAATTCACGTACTCACCTCATTTTATTAATTAATTCATTTATTCTATCCGATAATGCTCAAATTGTATCGTCAATCGTCTCCATCATCACTTTCAAAGAATCAAAAAAGCTTTCAAGGCATTTGACCTTAAAAGCTTTGTTAATATCACGGGGCCCACCTGCTCCTTAACCATTTAATAAGTGTTCTCGCCGGGCGCGCCACAAGACTAACGCCAAACTACCTAACATTAAGATAGTCACCGTAATAAACAATAACGAGTAGGAGAACTGAGCCACCATCATGCCACCGAACAATGGTCCCACAGCTCGTCCCAATGACAAAGCCATGTTGTATCGGCCTTGATATTTTCCGCGCTGATCATCAGCCGCCATATCATCGACCCAGGCGGGTGCAATCGGTAAGCCAATGACCTCACCGATCGTTAAAACCACCATGATAAAAATAAAATCAACGTATTGCCGGGCAAATACTAATCCCAAGAATGATAAGGCAAATAGCGTAATGCCCAAGCCAATCTGAGTGCCAATCTTAAATCGTTCGTTGAATAACGCCACGATCGGCTGACTCACAATAATTAATAGCCCGTTAATCGTCCAAACTTCACTATACCGGCGGAACGGAATCCCCAAGTTGGTCATGTGCACGGAAAGAATACTTTCCCATAAGGCATAACTCAGATAAATGGTGAAAATCATCAAACAAATCATCCAGATTAATTGACAGTGATTTTTAGGCGTCACATCCCGCTTCTGTGGCGCAGCTTTCTCTGTCCGAACAGTCGGTGTGACGTTAAAGGTACTTAGCGTAATCGTCATAAGACCAAGGTAGCAAACTGTTGCCACCATGAACACCACATTGATACCTAGTTCCAACAAGTAACCGACCAATAATGTCCCAATAACGACCCCAACGTTGAGTGCTAAATAAAGCATGTTAAAAACATACCGGTTGGATCTAGTCGTTACCGTTGCGGCATAGGCATTGACGACTGTCATGCTGATACCATCACCAAAGCCGACAATGATCAAGCCAATCGCGTAAGGCCACAAACTATGCCAGAAAATCAACGTTGTTAAAATTGCGGTCGAAATACCACCACCAAGTAGCGCTGTATAATATGGTCGCCAGTGATCAAACAAGCGCCCGCCAATAAAGTTACCAGCAATCATAGCCAACGACATCAAAAAAAGAATAATTCCCGAAAACGTCAAGCTTTGTTTGAGATAATTATGCATGTAGACCGTTGTTAATGGCCACATAAAAGCGGCACCCGCATTATTCAGCAAATTGGCTAGAAACAGCCACCGTAACCGAACTTCTTTTTGCATCTCCTCACCACATTTCTGATTTAAGTTTATTCATTGAGAAAACAATACCCTAAATAGTATACGCCGCCTGACCGTTTTTACCTACCAATCAGGTCGCAAAAGGTGCTGAGTAGTCTACGAAATCATTTTTACTTAAGCCGCGCTTAGCATCAAGTCTTACACTGCATGTTGTTTACAATCGCAACGCTGTAGTCGCAGCCTAGGCCCGTGCTTTGACCATTTGGTGCATTCTAAATGCGGCCCCCACTCCGCGGATCCGTTTCATCCGTTTTAGTATTGTTCCGAGAAGCACTGACCACGTGTATACTAAAGTCAAAAAGGAGCAATTGACATGAGACTTTTCACCATTCCAGCCGAACAAACGGCATTTAGTACCAAAGAGGTTGTCGTCATCACCGGTATGACCAAGGACGCCCTCCGTTATTATGAACAACAACAGTTGATTGGGCCCGTACCACGCAACCACAACAACTACCGACAGTATTCACGTCAAAATTTAGAGCGTCTACAATTCGTTGCCACTTTTCGGCAATTAGGCCTTGATCTAAAACTACTCAGCGGTGACGGCCACATTCCAAACCGGGCCCAGCGAATCCAAGAACTGAGCTCATATCGTGCTACTGTGAAAAAGCAAATCGCTCAATTACAGGCAACTGATCAGTTTTTAGCACATAAGATTGCTTACTTTGAAGCTTCTCCAAATCATTAACCAACTTTTTTACTTTTTACTTGCTATCGTGTGGACACCATAGTTTATACTAACGGCACACTTAATCAAAGAAGGTTACGATATTATGAAAACAATTGCTATTAACCAATACGGTTCCGCAGATGAATTTACGATGGTCGACATGCCCACGACCGAACCACAAGCTGATGAAGTTCAAGTTGCGATTCACGCCTTTAGTCTCAATCCCATGGATATTGCTGGCCGGATGGGAGCCCTATCCTCACCCTTTACTGACTTATGGGCCTTTCCATTGGTCTTAGGTTGGGATTTCGCTGGTGTCATTACCAAAATGGGCAAGGCCATCACTGGTTTTAACATCGGTGACGCTGTGTTTGGTTCCGCCGCGCCTGCCCACGCAGCTAATAACGGCACTTATGGTGAATTTATTACTGTTAATACTAAAGAATTAGCCCATCTCCCAGCAGGCTTATCATTTGATCAAGCTGCTGCTTTGCCAATCGCTGGACTAACCGCTTATTACGGCATGAAGCACAATCTTAAGCTGCAATCCGGACAGAAGATTCTGGTGCAGGGTGGAGCTGGTGGTGTTGGCCTCTTTGCAATTCAAATTGCTAAAGCCTTTGGCGCTTACGTCGCGACCACCGCTAGTGCTAATCACCGTGACTTGTTAACTCGCCTAGGGGCCGATGAAGTCATTGATTACCACGAAACCGATCCTGCCGCCGTCTTGCACGACTATGATGCCGTTTTTGACACCGTTGGTGATATTGATACTGGTCTCAAGGTCCTAAAAGCTGACGGCCAGCTCGCAACCATTGCCGGCCAACCGACGGACGAGCAGCAACATGATCAACAGAAAAAAGTTGCCTTTCAGTTCACCCAAGGCTCATCACAAGACCTAGCCGACTTAGCCCAATTAGTTGTCAGCGGTCAAGTGAAGCTAACCGTTGCGACATTACCGTTCTCCGTAGCCAATGTCATTAAGGGTCATCGATCCATCGAAAGTCGCCATACGACGGGTAAAATCGTCATTCACGTGACGGATTAACCAATCCTGCTACTCGATAAATATCTTCCGGCACCATTCTTAGTAGCTAGTCCCACTGTAAAAATGAACGTTCAGAGTTCGAAGGACTTCTGAACGTTCATTTTTATTTTAGCGGCCCAATTAGCCATGGCACACTTGGTAGCAAACCAACCAATTTAATTTAATGAATCACTTTAAACTTCGCAGCACACTTAACAACCAGTTATAATTCACGATGCCATGATGAATTTGGACTAAGTTCAAACTGTCTCAACCAGGTCGTACTAATATTAATTCGACAATCCATAAAAATTAATATTGAAATGTCCGGTTTTTGAACCTGATTGTCGACTACCACCCCTGATGATTGTTATAATATAATTAAACACTGCCAACCGGTGTAATCTTTCAACAATTGAGGTGACAACATGGCGAATAACAACTTTGGCTTGGCGTTAGGCTTCCTAGTGATTCTGTTGCTCTGGATCTATCAACGCGTGCGAATGCCTAAGATGCGCTCACTCGCTGGCTACATGTCGCGACGCGCGATTGAAAATGAGGAAACATGGCGGTTCGCACAACGCTTCTATTCAATGTTTGGCATCGAAATCTTTTCCATTTTGTTAATCGGCGCGATTATTGGTGGTCTGTTCAAGATTCCGCTATTGCAAAGCTTTAATTTTCAAGCCATCGCCTTAGCGGTTGGTTTGATCATGCAAAACGTTGCAACTGAGCGTGAACTGAAACACCAGTTCCCAAAATCTCCGCAACATTAGTACTTTATAATTGACCATCACCACGTATGGTTTAATATTAATACGGTAGTTTAATCTGAATTAATGCTTATGAACAAGTACTTGGTTTAAAATATTCTTAGTAAAGAAGTGAAATTGATGAGTAACGAAAAAATTGCCTTATTCACCATCTTTGGCGGTACTGGTGAC
The DNA here is from genome assembly GCF_014131735.1 of Lactiplantibacillus plantarum. NCBI lineage: Bacteria > Bacillati > Bacillota > Bacilli > Lactobacillales > Lactobacillaceae > Lactiplantibacillus > Lactiplantibacillus plantarum. The sequence continues at coordinate 911,607 of NZ_CP039121.1, read as the reverse complement.
CTCGCACAGCGTAAACTGTACCCGTCACTATTTAAGCTCTATCAAAAGGGCTATCTCAAGGACCACTTTGCCGTTATTGGGACGGCTCGGCGTCCTTGGACTGATGATCACTATCATGAAGTTATTAGTGACTCCCTAGCTGATCTGAATGCTGATCAGGAAACGGTGACGCAATTTGCGAGCCATTTTTATTATCAATCGCATGACGTTACTGATGCTGAACATTACCGAACTTTGAAAAAATTATCAGAAAAGCTGGACGCCCAATATGGTTTACAAGGCAACCGGATCTTCTACTTAGCAATGGCACCAAACTTCTTCGGTACGATTGCCCAACACTTACGTTCCGAAAATATTCTGACAGATAACGGTTTTAACCGCGTCATTATCGAAAAGCCTTTTGGTCATGATTATGAAAGTGCCAAGGAACTTAACGACCAATTAACGGCTACTTTTAACGAAAATCAGATTTATCGAATTGACCACTACCTTGGTAAAGAAATGATTCAAAATATCACGGCCATTCGTTTTGGCAATAATATTTGGGAATCATTATGGAACAACCGTTACATCGACAATGTCCAAATTACGTTAAGTGAAAAACTGGGTGTCGAAGAACGGGCCGTTTACTATGATAACAGCGGTGCCTTGCGGGATATGGTCCAAAATCACATTTTGCAAATTTTGAGTCTGTTAACAATGGATCAACCAGTTGAATTCACTGAAAATGATATCGACGTGGAAAAGGTCAAGGCTTTACGGAGCTTACGACCACTTAAACCAGAAGAAGTCGCAACCAACTTTGTCCGTGGTCAATACGGTGCCGGCGATGATGCTAAAGCTTACCGCGACGAAGATAAGATTTCATCAGATTCTAACACCGATACTTTCGTCGCTGGTAAAGTCATGATCGATAATTATCGGTGGTCCGGAGTGCCGTTTTACATCCGGACTGGGAAACGCTTAGCCGATAAGTTCACGCGAATCGACGTGGTGTTCAAACGGCCAGTCGTCAATATCTTCAATCATGAAGACGTCCGAGCTAATGACGACGCAGCAACCAGTCTCGATCCAAACATCTTGACAATCAACGTTGAACCGACTGAAGGCTTCGAGCTCCGCATGAATGCTAAAGCAATCGGCCAAGGCTTCGTAACCACCCCGGTCAAGTTGAATTATTCTCACGATGCTGAAGCCACGGCTGGTAGCCCAGAAGCTTACGAACGTTTGCTTCACGATGCCTTAAATGGCGACGCAACCAACTTTACCCACTGGCAAGAGGTTGCCGATTCGTGGAAATTCGTTGACGTCATTCAAAAATACTGGGATGAACATCAACCCGAATTTCCAAACTACCGCCCTGGTACAATGGGACCAGATGCGGCCGATGAATTATTACGTCAAGATGGTCACCGCTGGGTCTACCGCAACTAGCCGTCCTAGCGTATTCACTTAAATGGCTTAATTAAAAGAACCAGTTACCAACACTTGCCTAACAACGTGTTGATAACTGGTCCTTTTTATATCGCTTTAACAATTGGATGGGTTGCTGCCCATCGGCAATACACGTTTATTTTGCTCTTCGGGATTGCGCCTGCGGATTAGCTTAACTAGCGTCGCAATAATCCCTAACACCACCCATTCCGCTTATAAACGCCTACCCTACCAGTTGTTCACAAACTTGAATCAACCGTTTGACACCGGTCGTCAACTCTGACAGTGTCAGCCCGGCAAACCCTAACAAGTAATAGTCCGCCGTGGGCATGTCGCGCCAATTGGAGTTAAGCGGATAAATCCGAACCTGTTGCCGTTCTAGGGCTTCTAATAATTTAGCCTGTGCAATGCCTGGAATCTGAACAACTAAGTGTACCCCCGCGCCGGTTGCAATTGGTCGGATCTGCTTAGTTTGCGCTAACTGGTGACAAAGTACCCGATACTTTTGTCGATTAGCAGCTCGGTTTCGACTAAGGTGCCGATAATACGCCCCATCTTCAAAATAATTAGCCATTGCTTGTTGTAACAGGCCGGCCACCATTTCAGCCCGATATTGATACCGTTGATGATAAGTTGCCACCAGTTGTGGTGGTAAGACCAAATATCCCATCCGTAATGTCGGATCAATTCCCCGCGAAAATGTCCCCAAATAAGCCACCTGATTAGCCGTTGCTAGCGACTGTAGCGCGGGTAATGGGTGCGCACTGTATCGGTATTCACTATCATAATCATCCTCAATGATGAGATGCTGAGTCCCCGCCCATTGTAACAACGCTAATCGTTTCTCGATGGGCAAGACGACTCCTAATGGAAATTGATGGCCAGGGGTCGTATAAATGATCTGAGGATTACGCGCACGAACTTGTGTCAAATCGAGCCCATCTTCCGTCACTCTGATGGGGACCGCCGTCTGTCCATAACTAGCCGCCAATTCGGATAAACCGCGGTAGCCTGGATTCTCAATTCCGACCGTTCCGCGTGGCAAGATACTAAGTAGAATACTGAGACCTGCCTTAGCCCCACTCGTGATGACAATCTGGTCCGCTGTGCACCGCACACCACGAGTCGTTTTCAAAAATCGAACCAAGTTTTCACGTAAAGCCGGTAAGCCCTGCGCATCCGGATAAACGGCCGTTGGTTGCTGCTCAGTCTGACGCAACGCTAGTCGGACAGCCCGTTTCCAAGCGTTCCAACTTGGCGATAACAACTGAGTCACACCATACCGAAAATCATAAGTGAACGCCCTGGGTTTAGTGGGCTGTGGCACAGTCTCCAGCGCCTGTTTAGCTGCTGGCCAGTGTGTCCGATCGCGATAAAAGTAGCCACTCCCGGGAACGGTATAAACATAGCCCTCTGCTAGCAACTGATCGTAAGCTTGTTCGACAGTGGTCTTGGAAACTCCCAAATTTTGTGCCATTTTACGAATTGACCATAACTGGTGGTTGGCTTGAGTAGCATCATAGTCATCACGCATCTGCTGGTATAACTGAATATATAACGGTGTCGTTGACTGACGATTTAATGGCATCACACAACTGTCCTTTCATTTTTATCAAAATTGTCTATTTCTAACCGGACGATTGTTGTTTATTATAAACGGTAATCACGTTGAGAGGAAGGTCCTAATGATGAATACAAATATTCGGATCCAACAAATTCAAGTCTCTGGCATCCGACGCTTCGATGAAGCAATCAGTCAAATTCCCGATATTATCAGATTAACGGTCGGCGAACCTGACTTACCCACCCCAAGTCACGTAAAAAAAGCGGCAATTCAAGCTATTCATAATGATTGGACACACTACTCGCCACTAATGGGATTTGCCGCTTTGCAAGATGCTGCGAGTCACTACTTTCAACAGAAATACCAACTCACCTATGCACCTGAGCAAATCATTGCAACAGTCGGCGCTAGTGAAGCCGTTGCAACGACCCTGCTCACTTTACTTAATCCTGGCGATACCGTCTTATTGCCAACACCGGCTTACACGAGCTATCAACCCGTCGTTGACATCGCAAACGCAAAATTAGCTCCCATTGACACAACCGCAACGGGTTATAAATTAACACCCAGTGCGTTACAAGCTGCGCTAGATGATCACCGTCGCGACCACGTCAAGGCCTTAATTTTAAACTACCCGACCAACCCCACCGGCGTCACGTACACTGATGATGAATTACGGGCTTTGCAAGCCGTCATTGCTACCGCTGGAATCTACGTTATTAGCGATGAGATTTACAGTGAACTAACCTATGAACAGCCCCATACTGCTTTTGCCACACTATATCCAAGCAAAACGATCACAATCAATGGCCTCTCCAAATCGCATGCCATGACTGGTTGGCGACTGGGATTCATCATGGCCCCAAGTAACTTGATTACCGAGATGAAGAAGACCCACCAGTACCTCGTTACTTCAACGAGTTCAATCACCCAAGCGGCTGGTATCGAAGCACTTACCCATGGTCTGGATGATGGCTCAGAAATGCGTGACGTCTATCAAACACGCCGCGATTACGTCGTCAAACGTCTGAGTGAAATTGGATTCAATTATATTTATCCGACGGGCGCATTCTATATCTTTGTCCAGCTACCACAGGATTTCCAAGGCACCAGCTGGGACTTTGCGACCCGACTCGCACACGAGGCCCAAGTTGCTGTCGTTCCTGGCTCAGCATTTGGTACGAGTGGCGAGGGTTGGTTCCGGATAAGTTATGCAGCCAGTCAATCGGCACTACGCGAAGGGCTAAATCGTTTAGCCTTATGGCGCGCCCAAACTACCACACAGGAGGATTAGCCACATGAATTTAGCATCCGCACACCTGATTACCGCCATGGTCACCCCATTTGATGACCAACAACACATTGATTTCCACCGCTTAGAGCAACTGATCGAACACTTACTTGCAACTGGCACGGACGGCTTATTAGTCGGGGGCACGACTGGCGAAGGCCCCACGTTGAGCATCGCTGAGAAACGAGATTTATACACGCAGACAGCTAGGATCGTTGCTGGGCGAGTTCCAATCATCGCTAATACGGGGACCAATGACACTGCCGCCACAATTCATTTCACCCACATTGTCAGTCAAATCGAGGGCATCGACGCCGCCCTCGTCGTTGTCCCGCCTTATAACAAACCCAACCAAACCGGGATGATGGCGCATTTTACAGCCATTGCCGAAAAATCAGACTTGCCCATTATAATTTATAATATTCCCGGTCGCGTAGGCGTTAAGATGACGGTCACGACGATTCTCACGTTGGCCCACAACCCCAACATTATTGGGATCAAACAATGTGGTTCCGATGAAGAACTGGCCGCAATTGTTGAAAAGGCGCCTAAAGATTTTCTCGTTTACACGGGCGAAGATGCTCAGAGCTTGACCACCCTCGTCTTGGGTGGTCAGGGAACGATTTCAGTGGCGAGTCATTTATTTGGAAATGAAATGGCGACGATGCGCCGCGCCTTGAACCACGGCGATATCACCCAAGCAGGGCAAATTCAACGACGTTTAATGCCGAAGATGGCAGCACTATTCACACAACCCTCACCGGCACCCGTCAAAGCGGCGCTGAACGCCCAACACTGGTTAGTCGGAAGCACGCGCCTACCAATTTTACCGTTAACCACCAATGAACAAAGTCAACTACTCAACAGCTTAAAATAATGCAGAACGGTTGGTAGTACCTGGCAAAAGCGCGTATACTGAACCTAAAATAATTAGGAAAGTGGTGACCATGATGTGCGGTTGGGCTTTTACTGGCGGTATGCCCTTTATGTGGATGGGTGGCGGCTTGGGCATTATCAGCTTACTGATTCTGTTAGCCGTTGGTGCTTACTTTTTAGGGACACGTTCACGCCATCACGATTAAAGTTCTCATTGGGATAATCAAAAAAGACTTTCAAGGCACGGCTTGAAAGTCTTTTTTGTTTCATCATCAGGGATCAGACAACCGGGTCAACCCCTCCCCATTTCAGGTGACCTGCAGTTTTGCCTGATAGTATCAGTCCAAACGCTGATTTAGACCCAATGACTTAATTTCAAGATCGTAACGTAAGTAAGTTTACCAGCCTTAACATTTCTATTGAGTTTGTCCCCACTAACTTCATTTTCACTCACAATCCATAAGCCGATTTGAACAAACTGGCCGCCAGTCCCAATGCCCCGATTCCAATCACAATTTTAAGTAATCTGGCAGGTAAGTGGCGTACAATTCGTGGTCCTAAGCTACCACCAATCAGAAACCCAATGCCTAAGGGTAATACATAGCGCCACTGAATTGGCGTTTGCAAGCCATAAACGACGGCTGAAACAATATTGGCTAATCCCAACGCCAGATTTTTCTGAGCATTATAGACGACGAATGGTGCGGCACTCGTGAAAGACAGGATCGACAACATCAAGACACCACCCGCAGCACCAAAATACCCCGTATAAGCCCCGACTAAAAAGATGCCCAACCAAGCTAAAGCCGTCATCCATTTAGGTGTCACAACAATTTCACCGGGCTGTTTAATATGAATATGACGAGGAATCAGTACTAAAATTCCCGCAATCAAAATAAAAAATGGGACGACCTTCGCAAAGGTCGCTGCCGGGATAATAAATAACAGAATTGCCCCAACAATACTCCCAACTAAAGTCAGTGGGATGAGCGTCTTCAATTCCTGACCATGCCCCCGTAGTTCCCGGCGTGAGGCTGGCACGGCTCCAAAGCTAGTAAAGACTAAGCCCACGGTGTTAGTGACATTAGCCGTAACGGGCGGCAGTCCCAGCGCCAGTAGGACCGGGTACGAAACCAGCGACGCTAACCCCGCTGCAGTGCTAACGATACCCGCAACAATCCCAACAACGACTAAAATAACGATTAACTCTCCGAACGTAAACATGTGCAACGTTCCCTTCTCTCTTAATAGCCCTACAATAGCCACAACGATTACCATAGTCAAATAACCATGTTATAATAACAAATCATAATACTAACAATTAAGCATTAATTAAATAAGGACTTTAAGATGAATATTAAAGATTTGCAATATTATGTTTCGTTAACTCAGCTGAAAAATTTTTCATTAGTTGCAGCCCAATTTCACGTTAGTCAACCGACCATTTCGGCTGCTATTCGGCGCTTGGAGACCGAACTGAAAACACAATTACTAATTCGGGCTAATCCCCACTTACCCGTGGCACTCACCACGACCGGGATTCAAGTCCAACGACACGCCAATCAGATCCTATTAGAGCACCAACTGATGTGCCAAGAAGTTGCCCACACCACAACCGATCAACTTGTCATCGGGATGCCGCCAATCATTGAAATCAACTACTTTCCCCGGATTGCAAGCCAATTACCACAAGCTTTATTCAGCCAGATTCAACCTATCAGTCAAGGTTCACTCGCGGCGCTCAAAGGATTAAAAAACGGACAATTAGACTTAGCCGTACTTGCTTACCTCAATGAATTCACGGATACGACCATTCAACTCACGACGTTTGACACCCAGTCATTTAGTATTGTTGTACCAACTGACGATCCGCTAGCAACCAACTCACAACTTCAGTTCAGATCGTTGCGTCATCAGCATTTTGTGGCGCTCAAAGATAACTTTGTCCACCGCCAGGCGTTTCGTCAACTCAGTCATCAAAATCATGTTCGGCCAACGATTGTCTTTGAATCCAATGAAATCGGCAGTATCTTAAACATGGTTCGTCAGCATGTGGGCATTGCCTTATTGAGTAACGCCGTCCAATTACCGGCGGGATTACAGCGGCTCCCCCTAACTGACGCGCAAGCGCCCACGTTCAATGTCGGCGTTGCGTACCGCCACTCAATGACGTTTAGTCCAACCCAAGCCGACCTGATCCAACGACTGACCGCTGCTTTTCAATCCGTCGATTGGCACGCATACTAACCAGCACCTAAAAATCCACCGTGTAAGTTTATCAATATGATAAGCTCACACGGTGGATTTTATAACGACTGTACGTCAAGTTAGGTCGCCAAATGCAGGTCATTAAACAGACAAGTTTTAGTAACCTATCATGGTCGCTAACCCGTCTCAACCTCAGATTAAGCTTGTTGAACAGCCTTCGAGATTGGGGTATCGCCATTGATCAACGCAATGGTTTTACCGACCGTTGCAGGGGTGTGTAGCGTTTGAACTGTAAAAGTTGCGACATCATCACGCGTAATCTCACCGCCAACGTCAGGGTTAACGGTTACTTTGCCAGTACCGGCATCATTGATCAGCGTACCTGGTTGTAAAATGGTGTAATCCAATTGGGTTCTGTTTTTTAACCATTCGTCAGCATAATACTTTGCCACGTAGTACGGTTGTAATGCTCGTGGCCAACGACTCCGATCCGGTGTAAATTCAGCACTAATAATTACGTAGCGTTTAACGCCGGCAATTTTGGCTGCGACCATTGATTTGACAGCCCCATCCAAGTCAATCATTAAAGTCATATCATAACCCGTTTGACCACCTGATCCGGCTGCAAAAACAATGGCATCCATACCATTAAAAGCCAACGCTAAATCTTCAGGCTGAGCCATCAAATTGAATTGTACTGGCTGCGCACCAGCATCCTCGAAAGCCTCAGCCTGTTCTGGTTGGCGAATACCCGCGTACACTTGGTCACCTTGGGCAACTAACTTGGAAACGATTTTCTTACCAATCTGCCCATGGGCACCAATCACAAAGATTTTCATCTGGGTCACTCCTGTCCTTTAGTTAAGTTTCATTATAAAGCTTACCAGGACAAAAAAGTATCATTCTGTTCCTGATTTGTCCAGTTTACAAAATTGGCTTATAATATGAGCATCTAAACGAGAGTAGTGATAATTCATGTCAAAATATATTCGTCAAGCTACTAGTGCTGACTTACCAGCCATGATGGCTATTATCGAACAGGGCAAACACGCCTTGGCTGCCGATCAGATTCCCCAATGGCAAGATGGTTACCCGTTAGCTGCTGATATTCAGGCTGACATTGATGCTAGAATTGCCTGGGTACTCATTGTCGATGATCAGATTGCTGGGACGGCTGCACTGCTAACAACACCTGACCCCAATTACGCTATTATTTATGATGGCAGCTGGGCGCCTACTGAGAACCACCGCTATGCCTCGATTCACCGTATTGCTATTGCCAATGGTTACCACGGACAACATCTGACTGACTTTTACTTTAGCAATCTCATTACCATGAGTTACCAACTCGGCTTTCGTCAACTCCGAATTGATACGCACTTGTTAAACAAGCGAATGCAACACATTATTACCAAAGCTGGCTTCGAATACCGTGGTATCGTCTACATGAATCATGACAACAACGATCAACGGAATGCTTATCAGTTACTACTATCCTAATATTTGTCAGCCACGCGGCATTTGGCTTTAAACATCACGAACGCTTTAATTAAGACCAAACTCAACAAAAAGCACGCCAGATTATTCTGACGTGCTTTTTCCAACTTTGTAAGCACCACCTGACAGCCAAACTTAATTAACTGGCACAAACACCTGTTGTGGCAGTGAGTACAAATACTGTTTAGTCACCTTTCCTGGATACATCGACGCTAGCGCTGCTGCATATAGTTTAACTTGACCAGCGTAGCGCGTCTTCAATTCTTCAGGCCGCTTGACGTGGTCCGTCTTATAATCAAACAAGGTTAACCCATCAGCCGTTTCTAAATAGCCGTCAATAATTCCATGAATCAGGACTTTTCCCGTCTCATGTTCATCAACATCGAAAATCTGACGTGCTGGAATCAGTAACGAGAATGGCACTTCGCGGTGCACCTTCGCCGGATTATCCAAAATTTGACTGCCCAGCGCACTCTGGTAAAAAGCCACGATGGTGTCAACTGCAATCAATTTCGCGACATTGGTCGTTAAGACCCGGTTAGCCACTAACCCATCAATCGTACTTTGAACCGTCGTTTCATTGACCGGTTTGGTCAAATCAAGTTGTTCTAAAACTAAGTGGGTCGCACTCCCAACTTCCGCACTGGTTGGCGCCTGCATAGTTTGTAAAAATTGTGGTAACTCCAGTGACCCTGTCACAAACCGGGATGTCGGTCGTGAACGCCGCTGACTAACAGTCGGGTTCGCATTCATCAGCGGAGTATCCGGATCTTCAAAGATTCGTTTCACTTCTGATACCGATTGATATGCCGTCGTCGTCGTGGAAGCCTGGTGTGGATAATGAAAATTCAGTAACGTGGTCAGATAATCACGCGTTACTTGATCAACATCGATGGTGACTTGCTGTTCAACTAGTTCAAGCGCATCAGGTTGAGTACCCGATACCGCTTCACTTTGCTCCGCCAGGACGGTGGTGGCATCTCCCAATTCAACGGCTAGCTTGGTCGGATCATCCGTCAATTCGTAATTGGGCCATTCATCTCCCCAATATGCCTTCATGGCCGGATGCCGTATCACGGCCATACCGACCCAATCTAATTGATTAGTCGCCGCAATCCGTGCTTGGGCACTTAAGACGCGCCCGTCGCTAGCAAAGGCCTGCCGCCATTTTTCGGTCGCGGTATCAATATCCTTGATTGTTCCAACCAAATAGAGCTGTTGCTGAGCTCGCGTCATCGCGACATATAGTTTCCGCATCTCTTCAGCGCGCATCTTCTTGCTGACTACCTGCTTAGTCACAACTTGTGGCAAGGTCGGGTACTTCACACGCGTTTCTGGGTCCAAATAAGTAATCCCAATCCCCGCTTCTCGGTCCAATAGCGCGCTTGAGCGCGTATCAGTCTGATTGAACTGCTTATCCATATCCATCACAAAAATCACGGGGTATTCAAGCCCCTTGCTACCATGAATCGTCATTACGTTGACCGCTTCCGCATCAGTCTCGGCCACGGCAGCTGCCAAGTCCTGATCCTTTTCCTGCATCCGGCGAATAAAACGAACGAACTGAAATAAGCCCTTAAAACTGCCCTGTTCATACGTATAAGCACGTTCATATAAAGCGTGGAGATTAGCCTGACGCTGTTTACCAGCCGGCATGCCGCCAACGTAGTCTAAAAAGCCAGTTCGTTCATAGATTTGCCAAATCAGGGTTACGATTTGATTACGTCGTGCCAGATCTCGAAATTCAGTCAATTGTGTCAAGAAGGTCTCGATCTTAGCATAAACTTGATCACCATATTCAGTCGCCGGACCAGTCGGATAATGATGATAAAAGTCCTGGACGGCTTGAAAATAATCACTCGTTTTATTCTGGATACGCAAATAAACTAATTGATTTTCGTCTAATCCGACAATTGGCGAGCGTAGAACCGCCACTAACGGAATATCTTGATATGGATTATCGATAATACTGAGTAGTGCCATCATGATTCGAATCTCAGTGGTTTGAAAATAATTCTGGGCATCATTGACCACAACGGGAATGTGATACCGTTTGAAAACATCAATAATTGTTAAATTATGATTACGTGTTGGTACTAGTAACGCCACGTCGCTGTATCGAAACGGCCGGTATTCCCCATTAGCACGTTCATAGATTGGCTTATCTTGGGCCTTAAGTGCCAAAATCTTTTGGGCGACCATCGTGATACTCCCAACGGCAGGATCATCAATTGAAAAATTGGTTTCATCCGTGGAGACATCTTCTGTCGACTTGTCAGTTTCCGTCTGGTAAAGTAATAGATTCGTCGTTTGTGGCATATCGGCCGGATAATCCTTGGGCCCATACTTGAGGTAAGCCGCTTCATCATAATCAATTTGCCCGACCGGCGCGTCCATCAGCTGACTAAAGATTAGGTTAGTCAAATGATCGACATTCGCCACCGACCGGAAGTTTTCAGCTAATACGATTCGTTCCCCGTGTTCGGGATTCGTCCCAAAATCGTGATACTTGTGCAAAAACAATAACGGATCAGCTAATCGGAACTGGTAAATCGACTGTTTGACGTCTCCCACCATGAACATATTTCCTGGCTGGTCGCGCGCCAACAGCTGCAAAATACTTTCTTGCAAAGAGTTAATATCTTGATATTCATCAACCATAACTTCTTCAAATTGGGCCCGTAACTGCGCCAAAGCTGCCTGACTACTTTCATTGTCACTCGTTAAGATTTGCAACGTTAGGTGTTCCAAATCCGAAAAGTCCAGGACGTGTCGCCGCCGTTTTTCAGCTGCAAAAGCCGTCTTAAACTGCTTGGTCGCATCCACTAGCTCAGTCACAATTGACTTTGCCCCTACCATAATATCTAAGACTTGCTGCTCATCGGCCGCAAAATAGGTCTCGCTAAGGGTGGTCATTTGTTTCTTGACACCGTCCACAAATGTGCCCATAGTTTTGGCCCGCGCAGTCTTCTCCGGCTCGTCCTTATAAGTTTTTTTGAGAGCTCCAATCTTGAAAGTAGCGACTTGAGTACGTAACTCATTCCAACTTGCCGTTGCCAATTGTTCACGGAGCGTCGTCAGCGTTTTTTGTGCTGTAGCGAGTACCTCAAGCGTTTTCGGGACTAAGTCAGCATCCGTCGCAACTTTTTGTGCCTGTCGTAATTTCATTTGCATCCCATCGACTTCATTAATGAGCAATGGTAATAATTGTTGTTGATAAAAGGCACTGGCCGTTAACGCTTCCTCATCCACCTGATAAGGTTCCGGTAACTTGCTCAGCCAGCCTTCCGGATCCGGGGTCGACTGGGCAAAATCAAATAACCGAAAAATCAATCGACTGAGACCATCATCACTTCGATCATTAGAAAAATTCGCTGTTAATAAGTCAAATAACGTACCATCTTCATCATATAATTGTTCACGAACACTGTCCCAAACCTGATCACGAATGAGTAACCCCTCAGTGTTGTCCGTCAATAGGCGAAAAACAGGATCCAAATCAATAACGTAGTAATAACGCTGAATCACGCGGAGACAAAAAGCATCCAACGTACTAATGTTGGCTACCCCGAGCAAATTTAATTGCTGCCGTAATTGCCGAATCGCTGGTGACGCCGTGGTTTGCGCCGGATTGTCCGTCATTAACTGTGAGATTCGCTTATTGATTTGCGATTCCAGCTTTTGTTTCATATGCTTGGCAGCTAAGTTTGTAAACGTCACCACGAGTAACTGGTCAATATTCGTGCCGGCCAATATCTTGCGCATAATACGTTCGATCAATACGGTCGTCTTTCCAGAACCAGCCGAAGCTGAAACTAACAAGTTATTTCCCTGCTGTGCGATAACAGCTTGCTGGCTAGGTGTATAGTTTGTACCCTCACTCATGGTTTTCTCCACCTTTCTGTGTCTTCAGTAAATCAAGAACCTGTTTGGCTGATAATGGCGGTAGATCCCGATAAGCATTTTCTGCCAACATTGCATCAAACTGCATAATTGATAGATACGGCGAATATTGTAAAGCAGTCGTCTTATCGTTCAGCCGAATTGGATTTAGTTGAATTTCTCCAGCGAAAATCGCTTCAGCAGCTGCAATAATCAATTGACTATTATGCTGTAATAATCGTTCTAACTGGTCATTCGTCACCAGTGAAGCTGCACGCCCCCCACTATACGACCCATCCTTTTTACGTGCGAATGGGTAAACTTTCGAGGTCCCGTTACCTTGTTGTAGTTCGCTATCTAAATGTTCCAATAACTGCGGATCATCGAGCAAAATTCCCTTATACTTGTTCTTCTTTAGGAGTGCTGCTTCAAAACCGCCCTGAATATCTTTTGGTTTCAGAGTTGGATTTTGAATGTGCATGTAAAGTGCGCCAGCTAATTTAACCGCAGCTTGATCAGAACCGACTAAAGCTTGCTCGTTATGCAGCACAGCGTCCAAATAAGTTAACATTTGCATTGCGAGACCATAGTAAGCCTCTTGAAAATCAAATTTATGTTGGGATGACTTATAATCGACGATTCCCAGGTAACTTTGATCTGCCACTTGAATTTGGTCGAGACGGTCAATCTTCCCCCGCACGTGCACACTATGCGTTGCATCAATTTGAAAATCGAGCGCTTTTAATCCGTGTTCCTTGCCAACGTTACCAAATAAGACCTCGGTTTGCTTCGGTTCAGCGGCTGACAGTTTACTTTGATTGCGAATCGCAAATGCAATCTGCCGGACTGTGTTGATTAACTGCCGTTGCAAGTAAGCCATCCGGTTAGAACTCGTCAAAATTGTAAACTGTGGTTGATCTAAGATTTGACGGGTCACAGTCTCTAAATACTGTCCTAACTGCTGATCACTGGCTTGGGCCAATGGGATTTGATCAGACCGTAACGCCTTGATGAGCCCATCTAAGACAGCGTGGAAAAACTCCCCAGTACTAGCAGCTGATAACTCGAACACATCACGCTCACGCAGTTTGAGCCCATATTTCAAGAAATAAGCGTACTGATTACGATAAAATTCTTCTAGTTTTGAAATTGACGTATAAATTTGATGCCCATACAAAGCCTCAACGCTGGCTGGTGTCAGCTTGACAGGTTGATTGCGATAGCTTAATCCAGCCATCAATTGACGTGCTAGCTCACCGAATTGGGGATCACGCGTCAATTGTTGCCGTAACCACACCCACACCGGAGCAGGTTGTAATGGTGCGCCAACACGATTACGGTCAGTATTCGTCGTTAACACATCGCGGTAAACCTGAATCACATGACTAATCGTCCGGCGCTTAGTCCCAACAAATGGCCGCGCATCGGCATTAGTCGGATCAGGCGTCCCAAGATAAGTATGTTCTCGCAAATTGAACTGGCGTTGAATTCGCCGCACATAGTTGGACCAATTTAAATCTGTTTCTTGATCATCTTTTAACGGGGCGCTGAAAAACAAGTGTCGACGGGCACTTAAAAAGGCCAAATAATTCAGACAACTTTCATCACCGAGCTGAACGACAGCTGAATCATTTAAATAGTGGTCACCATCTAACGAACTGAGCGTTGGTTGCAAATTTTCTTTATCCACATCACTCAATAAGTTGTTCGTCATAATCCGGTCAGGCATCACTAAATCGGTTGCCCCAACCATGAAGACAACTTTATGGTCCTGACTTTGAACCATTCCGCTCTCTGAAATTAACACCTGGTCCAACGTCGACGGAATTTGCGAGTAACTAGCACCTTCAAAGCCCGCTTGTAATAGTGCCAAAAAGTCCGTAATTTCAAATGGCTCTGCACCTAAAATCGTCACGTATTCATCTAGCATCCCACAGAAAGTTTGCCAGGTCTGCTCAGGCTCGGCAGCTGCCCGGACATCTTGGCGATCCAAGGCTTGATCACGCCAAGCTAATAGCTGGTCCGTAACGCCCTGGCTTGTCAAAAAGTTGACCAGCAATGTCACGGCCGCTTTGCCATCCGGTGCTTGCCGCATTTTTTTAAAAAACGGTGGTAACGTTTCAGCAACAAAGTGATGAATCAAGTTGATTTGTCGCGAAATTTCAGCATTTTGGTCCGTCTCGACCCCGGCATCACCCTCGGTTAATTGAAAGTATTGCCAATCTTCCCTTTGTACCCACCGCTGGCCGTGATAACCACTTTTAAGGATAAAGTTTTCGGTCAGATCTACTGCTTGGCGGTAGGCTTGCCGATCCATCGGTTGCCCATTGATATTTGGCATCAACAGCTCGGTTTTCAACACTCGCATAACATCACGATATTGATACTGCTGTGCGTCGATATCAAACAACGCGTTAATCAACTCAACTAACGGATGGTCGGCCATTGAACGCTGTAAATCAACAAAGTATGGTATTTCTAATTCATGAAAAGTCGGCGCTAACATCGTTTGGTAGGCATCTAAGTGCCGTGTCATGATCAAGAAGTCCCGATAATGATAATCGTCGGCGGGATCGGCATGTTTTTTCGCGACCATTGCCCGAATCATGCGGCCAACTTGTGCCAATTCGGTCTGTCGACTATCGGTCCGGAATAAATGCACATTCGTATTCGGCTCCTCGTAACCGGTAGCCGCTTGGGGCTGACCACGCCAAAAATCATCGAGAGCCACTAAGCCGGGAGCCACGCGCGGCGTTTCAGCATAAATATCTTGGCTAACCGGAATCTGACGAATACGGGCATACTGATAAAGCCGATAATAAAGCCGACCAGATTGATAAAACAGCGTGCCATTTTCTGGCGCCCGGTCAACGACTTTGTGATCGAGCATCAAACTGATTGTCACGTCCGCGCCCTGTTCCAGCATAGTCGTGACGATTCCCTGTTCCTGGGCCGGTAATTGGGCAAAGCCAGCGAGTTCCACATAAACGTGCGTTCCGTGCAAGTCTTGACGCCGTAAGTAAGCATTCAATTGAACGAGAATATCAGCGGGCTTAAGATACTTATCTGCAGTCGCCGCCACGAAGTCTTTGTAAACGATCGCCAGATCATGTAGCTTAGCCTGCAAGTCACCCGCCTGAGCATTCGCTGCCAATTGAACCACATCTTCTGGTTGCAAATTAGCGGTCTGTAACTCATTAATTTCACGAGCTAGTTGAGTCACAAAACCCGTTTGCGAGATTTCACCACCAAACAATCGCAGCTCATCGGCATGTCGTTGTAGAATGCGATATAATAGCATGTCAATCCCAGCAGCGGAGAGTCGTGGTACTTGATAAGCTGCTTCGTTCTTCATCAAGTACCAAGCAAGACGGGTAAATGAAAAGACCTGAACCTGAGTCTGGGCATACAAATCTGGTTGCCCAAATGCCTGTGCCAAGCGGTTCAACACGTCAACTTCAGTATCGAACTTAATATGGTTCGGTACCAAATAAAAAAACTGATCTTGTGGCTTAGCCATCAAGGTTGCCACTAACTGCGCCACCATAGTACGGCGATGGTCCATCTTGGCTGGTCCCAATACAAATTGTAAGCTCACCACTAATTCCTCCTCTGAACTGAACAAACGTTCTCATTAAGTTAGTCTCATTATCGCATATTTAACCGGCTAAAAAAACACCTAACCCGTAAGTTAGATGTTTATTATCGCGTCCATTAAATACCACGTTATTCAGCCAGGCGACCCGTGTGCTGCACGTCTTAATTCTCAACGTTGACGGCCACTGCTGCCAGATGTGCGTCGGATTTATAATGGCTTATCGTGCCCGGCATCCAGTACCGTTTTGTCATCCTGATTTGAAATTTTAGAAGCTTTAACGAACGTGGTCACGGCTTAATGTGGTCAACTCGCACGGTCGCTTATTCATCCGGCTGCAAGTCTCGACCTCAAAACACCTTACCGATCACCCGGTGACACTCGCCAATCCTCAGAGTGCTTAAAAGACGCGAATTAGCACAACCCCCACAATCATGACGAGCAAGCCCATCAACTGGACCCCCGAAATTGGGTTCTTTTTTGAAGCAAACCAGCCAAATTGGTCAATCATTAAACTACCGGCCATCAGTCCGACTAAAACAATGACGACCGCTAAACCAGTGCCAACGACCGGAACCAAGTAAACATTACCCAAAACATACAGCGCGCCAATCATGCCACCAATCCACACCCACCAAGGATTAGGCGTCTTAGTTGGCCTAATCAATTTGAATTGAGGTCGCAAGACTAACACGATGACGATCAGCCCCAGAGTACCAACTAAAAAAGAAACAAATGCCGCGTGCACTGTGGAGCCAAGCACCCGACCTAGGTGCCCATTGACCGCAGTTTGCATCGCACTGAGCATTCCGGCAACCACACCTAGTGCACGCCAAATTCCAAGGCCACTTTGGTCAGTGTCAGTAGCTGTATCTTTTTCCGCTGTTTCAGTGATTCGATTATGCCGCTGTTCGAGCCACCCCTGAGCCGCAACGGTGATGATGACTCCCGCCAAGACTAAAATTGCACCCAAAAATCGGGTCATCGTCAATGTACTTTGGGGTGAGTCGAACCAACCAAAATTATCAATCAATAGCCCGGCCAAAATTTGACCAAGCACGGGCATAATAACGGTTTGAACACTACCCAGCTTCGGAAACAACAAGATATTGCCAGTTAAGTAGACGACCCCCAACAGCCCACCCAGCCAAATCCAAACCGGTTGACTCGTAAATAACGTCGTCGAAAATCCTAAAGTATGGACATCAATTAGTGTCATTATCGCCAAAAACAACGTCCCCACAGCAAAAGATATTAGGGAGGCACCAAATGGAGATCCCACTGAATTGCGCAATCGCGAATTAATACTCGTTTGCATTGGTAACCCAATCCCGATTGCTAAGCCAACTAAAATTGCTAACATCGAATATTCCCTCATTTCTTTATCTTGTCTTAACAATCTGTCACAGGTTAATATTAGCACGAGCCGGTAACTAAAATAGTCATGAAAATCGTCTGGATAATCCAGCTTAATTTTCATGACTATTTTAAATATGCCAGCCATTTATGGCGCGTAATCCTAATCAGTCACTCCCCAGTGTTCTGGGTCCTGACGCCACGTATGCAGCGAAGCTAATTCCTCGTCATCAATGTAATCTGCTTGGCGAGCAACTTTGATTAGTTCAGGATAGTTGGACAAACTGAACAGCGGTAATGACACAGCGGCAAAATTTTGCGTTGCCGCATCCAAGGCATAACTGAAGATTGCCCCAACAGCCTGAATATCGCCACCTGCTGCTTGAACGGCCTTGGCCGCCTGTAACACACTGCCACCCGTCGAAATCAGATCATCCAGCATGACAACTTTTTGACCGGGCTTTAACACTCCTTCGATTTGGCGTCCAGCACCGTGATCCTTGGGTTTAGCACGAACGTAGATCAATGGTAGATTTAACAATTCCGCCACCCAGGCTGCATGGGGAATGCCAGCCGTTGCGACCCCCGCAATCACTTCGGTCGCCGGGTATTCACGCTTGATGATGGCGGCGATTCCGTGCGCGATATGCTGACGGACCGCCGGATAAGAAATCGTCAGCCGATTGTCCGTATAAATTGGACTTTTAATGCCACTGGCCCAGGTGAACGGGTCGTTTGGTCGTAGTGTAACGGCTTTAATCGTCAACAAATCAGTGGCGATAGTTGCTGCAATTTCACTCATATTAGTTACTCCATTCTGTCATAATATCTCGGTAAGCTTGAACTGGTTCTGCAGCCTGCGTAATTGGCCGCCCGATGACGAGACCGTTGCTCCCAGCCTTAGCAGCGGCAGCCGGTGTCATCACCCGTTGCTGGTCATCTGACTGCGCCGACGCTGGCCGAATTCCCGGCGTAATTCCGAGAAAATCAGCACCGACGGCCGTATGAATCGCCTGAACTTCTTGGGCGGAACAAATGACGCCATCACAGTCACTCGCCCGTGCTAGTTTGGCATAATGCACGACACTCGCCCGAACCGTTCCCATGATTTGCTGGTCCTGATTCAAAATAGCTTGATTAGTCGAAGTTAACTGCGTAATCGCTAATAACTTGGGGGCAGTGACTCCAGCGGCCATTGCACCCGCGACCAATCCTCGTTTGGCGGCTGAAAGCATCACGTGCCCACCCGCAGCATGAACCGTCGTATAGGTTACCCCTAACCGCCCGATCACCCGCATTGCGGATTCGACGGTATTGGGAATATCATGTAGTTTCAAATCTAAGAAAACCGCATGGCCGCGAGCTTGCACGTCCGTCACAATACTCGGTCCCGCTGCATAAAATAACTCCATGCCGATTTTGACAGTGACATGTAAATCAGCCGGAAATTGGTCTAAAAAAGCTAAGGCCCGTTCGGCGGTGGGAAAATCTAACGCAATGATAATTGGTCGCTTCATCCTTGGACCTCCTGAATCAACGCTTGCAAGCTGGTGATCCCGTACTGATCCATTGCCGCCGGTAATCCAGCAATAATGTCTGTACAAGCAGTCGGGTGACCATACGTTGCGGCCCCAACTTGAACAGCATTTGCACCAGCCAGGTAAAATTCCAACACATCAACCGGCGTGAACACGCCACCAACGCCAATAATCGGCAACTTGGTATGTTGACGCACGTCATGGATCATCCGAACAGCAAGTGGATGAATGGCTTTTCCAGATAAACCGCCCGTACCATGCGCTAAGATCGGTTGACGTGTGGCTAAATCGATGCCCATACCCGTTAACGTGTTAATCATCGTCAGTCCAGCCGCTCCACCAGCTTCGGCAGCGAGTGCAATTGGGACAATATCAGTGACATTCGGGGTCAGCTTCATGAAAACTGGTTTATCGACCGCGGCAACAATCGCCTTAGTCAACGCCGTTACCGTCGCTGGATCAGTTCCAAATGCTAGGCCGCCATGGTCGACGTTTGGACATGAAATATTGATTTCCAATAATTTGACGTTAGGTGCCGACGCCATTTTTCGTGCGACTGCCACGTATTCATCAAAGCTCGCCCCCGCGACACTCCCAATAATCGGTAAATCCGGATAATGAGTCGCTAACCACGGTAATTTATCGGCCAGCACATTGTCAATTCCGGGATTTTTGAGTCCAATTGCATTGAGCCACCCCGCGGTTGTTTCCGCGGTCGTTGGTCGTGGGTTGCCCGCTTTCGGTTCGGCGGTGGTCGACTTGATGACCAAGCCCCCCAACGCACTCAGGTCTAACTGTTGAGCCATCTGTTGACCATATGCCGCCGTACCACTAGCCGGCATAACCGGATTTTTGAACGTGACACCGGCTAAATTTACTGTTAATCGTCCCATCGTTTTCCTCCTATGATCAAGCTTATCGGCGGGTGTCCTGATTTAGAGCGCCTGCGTTACAAATGACTGTGATTCTCGTACTTGCAAAATTGCCGCGACCGTATCTAAGGCCGTAAACAATGGAATACCGTGCATAATTGACGTGTTTCGAATCAGGGTACCATCATTTTCAGCCTGTTCTTCATCCGAAACCGTATTAATGACGACTTGAATTTCGCCAGCTTCCATGCGATGCAGTAAATCATGCTCGCCACTATCGATCTTGTCGACGGTCGTAACGGGTAACCCGTGTGTGGTCAGAGCAGTCGCCGTTCCCCGAGTCGCTAGCAATTGGTAGCCCAACGCATGGAACCGCTTGGCTAACGCCACTGTTTCTGGCTTGTCTTCATCCCGGACAGTCAAAAGTACGTTACCATGGCTCGGCACGTGTAGCTTAGCCGCTTCAAAGGCTTTGTAAAGCGCCTTTGCCATCGTGACATCGCTGCCCATGACTTCACCCGTTGACTTCATTTCTGGTCCCAACAAACTATCCACACGATTCAACTTTGAAAATGAAAAGACCGGCGCTTTGACGTGTACTAAGGGACCCGGTGTGACCAAGCCAGTCTGATAACCTTGTTCAGCCAATGACTGGCCAAGGATTGCCCGAGTCGCAACTTGAGCCATCGGAATGTTCGTGACCTTGCTTAAGAATGGCACCGTCCGGCTCGCGCGCGGATTGACTTCAATCACATAAACTTGGTCGTCGTGGATTACGAATTGAATGTTCATCATCCCGACACAGTTGAGCGCAATGGCTAATTTTTCAGTATAATCCACAATTTGTGCTTGGACCGCCGCCGAAAGTGACTGTGGCGGATAAACGGCCATCGAATCGCCAGAATGGACACCCGCCCGTTCGATGTGTTCCATAATTCCCGGAATCAAGACTGTTTGACCGTCACAAATGGCATCAACTTCACATTCCTTCCCGACCAAATAACTGTCCACTAAAACGGGGTGGTCATGCGACACCTTGACCGCGTTATGCATGTAATAGTCTAAGTCGGTCCGCTTCTTGACAATTTCCATCGCCCGGCCACCAAGGACATAACTGGGCCGGACAAGGACGGGATAGCCCAACTTATCCGCAATAGCTAGCGCGGTTGCTTCATCACTTGCCGTATCACCAGCCGGTTGTGGAATAGCTAAAGCTTTGATGACCTTATCAAATTCGTCACGGTCTTCCGCACGGTTGACATCCGCCACACTCGTCCCTAATATTTTGATACCATGGTCAGCCAATGGTTTCGCTAAGTTAATCGCTGTTTGACCACCAAATTGCACAATCACGCCCACTGGTTTTTCAAGTTCGATCACGTTTAAGACATCTTCAATCGTCAGTGGCTCGAAGTACAATTTGTCTGATACTGAGAAATCGGTCGAGACGGTTTCCGGATTACTATTCATGATAATCGCTTCATAGCCAGCTTTTTGAATGGCTTTAACGGAGTGAACGGTAGCATAGTCGAATTCCACCCCTTGCCCAATGCGAATCGGCCCTGACCCTAACACTAAAACGGATGGACGTTTCGTGACAATACTCTCATTTTCAAACTCATAAGTGCCGTAGTAATAAGGTGTCTCCGAAGCAAACTCACCGGCACAAGTATCGACCATCTTATAAACGGGCGCTAGTTTGTGCGCTAAGCGGAAGTCGCGAACCTGATCGATTGTTTCGTGCCAATAGTCAGCTACCGTTTGATCGGCGAAGCCATTGCGTTTAGCAACAGTTAGTGTCTCTATGTCATCCGTATGGGTACGCAAAGCTTGTTCGATTTCAATAATGTGTAATAGTTTATCCAGGAAGAACACGTTGATCTTGGTGAGTTCGGCTAATTCATCAATCGGGTAACCGCGGCGAATTGCTTCCGTTAAGTAGAATAACCGATCATCCTGCGCATGAATGAGCTTATCGCTGAGTACATCATCATCAACACTACGCAAAGCGGGTTCTTCAACGTGGTGCACCCCAATTTCTAGTGATCGGACCGCCTTTAGTGTGGCTTCTTCAATATTGCGCCCAATCGCCATGACTTCGCCGGTCGCCTTCATCTGAGTGCCCAAACGACGATCAGCATGGGTGAACTTATCAAACGGCCAGCGAGGAATCTTGCAAACTACATAGTCCAACGCTGGCTCGAATTCAGCGTAAGTGGTTCCCGTCACCGGATTTTTAATTTCATCCAAATGCAAGCCGACTGCAATCTTGGCAGCCATCTTAGCAATTGGGTAACCAGTCGCTTTGGAGGCTAACGCTGATGAGCGACTGACCCGCGGATTTACTTCAATGATATAGTAATTAAAACTATTCGGATCGAGGGCCAACTGAACGTTACAGCCCCCCTCAATCTTCAACGCCCGAATAATCTTCAAAGCAGCATCCCGTAATAATTGCACTTCGCGATCTGCTAACGTTTGAACAGGTGCATAGACGATTGAATCACCGGTATGAATCCCCACGGGGTCAAAATTTTCCATATTGCAGACGACCATCGCATTATCCGCAGCATCACGCATAACTTCAAACTCAATTTCTTTGTACCCGGCAATACTTTGTTCGATCAGAACTTGGGTCACTGGTGATAACGCCAACCCATTTTCGGTAATGTCGTGTAACTGTTGGGGCGTCTCGGCGATGCCACCGCCAGTCCCCCCCATCGTAAAGGCTGGTCGCACGATGACCGGATAACCAGCTTGCTCAGCGAAAGCCAACGCTTCGTCAACCGTCCGCGCAATACCAGAAGCTGGCACGGGTTCGCCCAATTCTTCCATCAGTGCCTTAAACTGTTCCCGGTCTTCCGCCTGATCAATTGCGCTGAGCTTCGTTCCTAACAGTTCAATGTGCAACTCATCGAGAATACCCGATTTAGATAATTCCATCGCCATATTCAAGCCCTGCTGGCCGCCTAAAGTTGGCAAAATCGCATCCGGATGTTCTTTGCGGAGAATCTGTGAAACAAATTCAAGTGTAATTGGTTCCAAGTAGACCTGGTCCGCAATTTCTTTGTCCGTCATAATCGTTGCGGGGTTAGAATTGACCAAGACCACTTCATAATCGAGTTCTTTTAATGCCAGGCAAGCTTGTGTCCCAGAATAATCAAATTCTGCGGCCTGACCAATAATAATTGGTCCTGAACCAATTACCATAATTTTATGAATATCTGTCCGTTTAGGCATTGAATTGGCTTCCTTTCTGGGTTGCTTGATTAGCCGCCATCAAATCAATAAATTCGTCAAAAATATGATCAGCATCGTGAGGACCCGGCGCTGCGTCCGGATGATATTGCACGGAAAAGGCCGCGTAGTCGCGATGCCGCAAGCCTTCCACGGTACCATCATTAATCTCCTCATGGGTGATTAACAAGTCAGTCTGCGCTAATGAATCCCGATCCACCGCGTAACCATGGTTTTGCGACGTAAAATCAATCCGCCCAGTTGCAATCTCACGAACGGGATGGTTAAACCCACGATGTCCGAACTTCATCTTGAACGTGTCCGCACCGTTTGCTAGCGCAAAAAGTTGATGTCCGAGACAAATTCCAAATAGCGGCACATGTTTTTCCACTTCTCTGATCATCTCTAAGGCTCCCGGAATATCTTTGGGATCACCAGGGCCGTTCGTCAACATCACACCATCCGGATTCAAAGCCATGATTTCACTCGCCGTGGTATTGTACGGCAACACCGTCAAGTTGCATTGACGCTTTGCTAATTCGCGTAAAATCGAATGCTTCAACCCAAAGTCGACGACGACCACGTTGGGGCCTGTCGCTGGGTTGGGATAGGCGTTATTCGTTGAGCTCTGGGCAACAACGGCCCGATTTAATTCCGTGACTTTGAGCCGGTCAACCGTATCTGGTAAGACGTTATCGACGATGGTGGCCTTCATCGCGCCCTTCGTTCGGATATGTTTAGTAACCGCCCGCGTATCAATATCCATAATGCCAGGAATCGCATTCTGTTTTAGATAATCGTCCAACGACTGAGCATTACGCCAATTACTGGCTCGTCGGGCAACTTCGTGAACAACAACGCCCTTACAAGTTGGCTTGATTGACTCATGGTCATCCCGATTAATGCCGTAATTTCCAATCAAAGGATACGTAAACATCAAGATTTCGCCATTATAAGACTGGTCTGTGATCGACTCTTGATAACCACTCATGCCGGTATTAAAGACTAATTCACCAACCGTGGCCGTTGTCGCACCAAACCCCGTGCCGGGGTAAATCGTACCATCTTCAAGTACTAAGTATCGTTTCATGCTTGCGTTTCCTTTCCATATGCCAACTTACCGTCAACTAGTGTCATTAAGACGTTGCCATAAACGGGCCAACCGATAAACGGGGAATTGTGCCCCTTCGATAACATGGTGGCCGCTTCGATTTCATATTGATGATCTAAATCAATAATGGTTAGATCAGCCGGTGCCCCCACTACCAACCGGCCGGCTGTATTTAAGCCAAATAGTTCAGCCGGACGCGTGCTCATCAGTTCAATTAAACGACCGAGCGTCAGTAACCGGGTCTTGACCAGCGCCGTATATAGCGTGGCAAAGGCAGTCTCAATCCCAGTAATCCCGAAGGCTGCCGTCTTCATGCTGCCCTGTTTTTCGGCATCAGTATGCGGCGCATGGTCCGTCGCAATCATGTCGATCGTGCCATCCAACAATCCCGCAACTAACGCTGCGCGATCCTTGGCTGAACGCAACGGTGGATTCATCTTTAACATCGGGTTATCCATCGTAATATCTTCATCACAAAGGAGTAAATGATGGGGCGATACTTCACAAGTCACGTTGATGCCAGCTGCTTTCGCATTGCGAATCACGCGTAAACTTTCCGCCGTTGAGACGTGACAAACATGGTAGTGAACCCCACTCGCTTCCGCCAACATGACATCACGAGCCACTTGGGCCGCTTCTGAAACATTATTGATACCAGGCAATCCTAGCCGATCAGCAACGGGCCCCGCGTTCATCACGCCATGATGATAAAGCGAATCATCCTCAACGTGTGCCGCTAATGGCAACCCAACTTTAGCAGCACCTTGCATGGCTGCAAACATGGTTCCGGCCGTTTGAACACCGGAACCATCGTTACTGACGGCAAAGGCCCCCGCAGCTTTGATGCCGGCAAAGTCAACGAGCTGTTCACTAGTCCGCCCAGTCGTAATGCTGGCATATTGTGCGACGTGAACATGTGCTTCCTGCTGATTACGCGCCACCATCGTCGCGACCCGCTCAGATGTATCGGGTACCGGATCCACATTAGGCATTGCTCCGACCGTTGTGAAACCGCCATGCGCCGCGGCTAACGTTCCGGTCGCAATCGTTTCCTTCGCTGTTTGACCAGGATCGCGTAAATGGACGTGTACGTCGACAAAGCCCGGACTAACAAAGTGCTGATCGGCACAAATGACGTGATCCGCCGGTCCAAACTGATCGTGCAGTTGATGCCCGATCGCCTTAATTCGGCCCTCGGCAATCAGGATATCCGTTGTTTGTAACTGCCCTGCTTGCCACACTTGAGCATTCTTAATTAATGTTGTCATGCGTTAAACCTCCACTTGAGTTGCTGAAATTAATCCTTGATGAGCGAGGACGCTCGCCACCATTGCCATCCGAATATAAACACCATTCGTCATCTGCTGAAAAATTCGTGATTGCGGCGCTTCAACTAAGTCACTCGCTAGCTCAACACCTCGATTAACGGGGGCCGGATGCATGATAATCGCATGCTTGGGCATTCGTGCGGCGCGCTCAGCTGTTAAACCATACTGTTGATGGTAGGCAGACGCATCGAAGGTCTGATTGTTCACTTGCGATAATCGTTCGTGTTGGACACGTAATAACATCATGACGTCCATCGTTGCGACTAACTGGTCCATCGTCTGATATTCGCCGTATGCTTCAAAGTCACGGCCATACCATTCTTTGGGGCCGCCAAAGTAAACCTGGGCTCCTAGTTGCGTCAGTAACGCCATATTGGAACGGGCCACACGTGAATGGGCCAAGTCACCCACAATAGCTATCTTTAAACCATCAAAATGACCAAATTCTTCATAAATAGTTAGCATATCCAACAACGATTGTGACGGATGTTGCCCACTACCATCACCAGCATTGATCAAACTCATGTCAAACCCGGCGTCGAGAAGTGGTTGATAATAACGATCGCGTTGATGCCGAACCACTGCCAAGTTGACGCCAATGGCTTCAATCGTTTTCAAAGTATCCAGCAAGCTTTCGCCCTTAGTCACGGAACTAGTCTTTGGGTCAAACGGAATCACCTGTAATCCTAATCGTCGTTCGGCCATCTCAAAACTTGTATGTGTGCGGGTGCTATTCTCAAAAAATAAGTTCATCGCAAACGTTGGCTGTGACAGTTGTACCGTTTTCCCATTCTTGAAAGCTTGGGCCAACTTCAAGTAGGCCATCACGTCCTGATTACTAAATTGTTCAACACTAACTAGGTTTTGACTCGTTTTCATGGCTATTGCCGTCTCCTTTGTATATAAAAAAAGTCTAGCTTCCGCAAAAATGTTTGCAAAGAGGCTAGACTCCGATTAAGTGGTCACGCATGGCCAAACCGTTTCGTTCCTCTCTGGAAACAATTAAATGGTTTTATTCAATTAAATCATTCTTCTAATTTTTCAATACTAATTCCATCATGTCCGTCGTGTTCTTCAAGGGCGACACTGACTTGTTCATCCAAGGCCGTTGGAATATTTTTACCAATAAAATCAGGCCGGATCGGTAATTCACGATGTCCACGATCGACTAAGACCGCTAACGAAATCTTTGCGGGACGTCCATGGTCCATCAAGGCATCTAGCGCAGCCCGAACTGTCCGACCTGTAAATAAGACATCATCGACCAAGATAACGTGTTTGCCATTGATATCAACCGGAATATCAGCACCATTTAGCTTCGCTTGACCGGCAACATCAACCGCATGATGATCATCCCGATATAACGTGATATCTAACGAACCAACTGGCACGTCAACGCCTTCCAACTGTTTCAATCGTTGCGCTAACCGCTGGGCCAAAAAAATCCCACGAGTCTTGATACCGATAAATACCAGGTTACCAACACCCTTATTCTGCTCAATAATCTCATAAGTGATCCGCGTCAGCGCGCGGCGCATGGTCATTGCATCAACGACTTCTCGTGCCATTAGTTTGTCAGCTCCATTTCTGTAATTTCACCTTAATCCACGGGGTAAAAAAAGAGTCACCCCGTTTTCCTGCGAAAAGCGTGGGAGACCCTACATGACCGTTCCCCTTGTTAGCCTCACAGGACTAAGTTAAAGGTGCTTGTTTAATTGGACTAAGTGTAACGAACTCCACCACAACTGTCAAGGACTAATCAACTTAAGTCGCGTTAATTATCTGACGACTTTGGTCATTTGCCCTTTATGTTGACAAGCATCATTCAGGAACCTGACGAGTTCAATAGATTTCCAATCGTGACACGTGATCGTCTTATTCCGGCCTCTAAGAATAAATGATGAGCGGTCGCCTAATATTAGTACCATTGGTCGTTGAATCCGTTGATATTAGAACTTCAATTAAAGCTGGGAGACCATCAATTCACTTTAATGACTGTTTCAATCTTAACGTGCTAATTTAGCAACAAATGGTCTATCAAAATATCATTATATGCGAAATCTACCCTTTATGAGCAACAACAAACTCAGCAAAAGTTAAGTCCACCCATCACTTGAACACCACCTCGACTGAAAGGCGTTGCTGACAATACTCAGCACTGGAAGCCGGTGAAGTTCAGACGGGTTGAAACTGAAGATTATCTCAGCGGCAACGTTGAGGGGTGAACTTTCACTTAGCTAACTGGAAGTCTCAACCCGAGCGAATCCCGTTTCTGTATGTCGGCATCCAACGCCCTAACCAGGTGAATTTACACTAAACAAAACTTTCTTCAGCAGTCCTGCGCCGGCTACTCCTGCGCTTAGGATAAACCTTTCCAATACTTAAATTCCTTAACCCATAACACTGGTTCGACGCTTCATTTGTTTTTAATCTATTTTTCATTTAATTATAGTCAAACTGCCAAATTATCGGTATACTACTTGTTAAAGATAACTAATTTTAGGGGGACTTACCATGCGTTTACAAACACTATTACAAACACCATCAATGCAACATATGCGGGTAATTGCGGGTGAACGCGGTCTCAAACGCGAAATTAGTAATATCGGAATGATCGAGTCACCTGACATTGCTGACTACCTTGCTAATGGTCAGTTTTTGATTACGAACGGCTATCCCTTCGTCAATACAACCACCGACCCACTAACTTTGATCAAGGCGATGCACAATGCCAACTGTGCTGGTCTCGGATTTAAGGATCATCGTTACGTTGACCATTTACCAAAAAAAGTGATTGAATTAGCGAACGAACTCGCTTTTCCAATCATTATTACGCCCGGTGATGAGTTGATTTCTGAAACCATGCGCAAAATGCTGAGCATCATCTTAAAGTCACAAACTAATGAGCTCAGTCGCATCGTCAAGGCAAACCAAACACTAGCGGATTTGTTGCTCAAAGACCCAACCAACACCACGGTCTTGAATAAATGTAGCGAGCTAATTCATCATCCTCTCTTCTTAATGGATAGTCATTTTCGGGTGGTCAGTGCTTCCCAAGATTTACCGATGACCCGCAATACCTTGACTGATTTTTTACGCAATCAAACCGATATCGACTATTTCAACCTCAATACCCGCGTCATTCTCCCTTACCAAACAAATGACCTGACCATCATGCCACTATTTTCGGCTTATAAGGAAAATAAGGCCTTTGTAGGCGTCGTCGACTTGGACCCGGCCAACTCAACTGATCAGATGCTGACGCAAGTCGTCTTAAACACCTTGAGTTTCGTCAATGGTCGGGTGGACATGTTAAACGAATCCGCATTCCGCAACCAAAGTGGTTTCTACTTAAACGTAATGGATGGCGGTATTTCAAACGACCTCGTGAATAAGACTCTGAAAGCCCGCAATATTGATCCGAGTACGAAGTTCCACTGCGCCACCATTTTAGTCACGACTAATCACCAGGCCCTCTTAAGTAACCATCTCTTGGAACAGGTTCAGCAACTGACACTGTGGTTTATTAAAGAATACCAAGCATCCGTCATTGTTTTTTCATTAAAGCAGCAATTGGTCTTATTAATCAATGACCAGCAAAATGCCCAGCACTTTCTGACCGCCCTCGTTCAATTTATTCAGCCAAAGTTGGACAGACAGGCGCGTTTGATTGCTGGTTACAGTTATTCGACTCTACCACTAACCGAACTCGCAACAACCTATAATGAAGCGACAGAAGCCTTGGCACTCAGCAAAAACAGTCCCCACGCAGTCACGATCTATCGGCCCAAGTACGTCAAGGAACTAATTTCACTGATTCCACAAAATGAAGCGCGATCGTTTGTCGAACGGGTTTTAGGTGGACTCGTCAGTGGTGTCAGTGCGAATGAACAACTTAATCTACTCACGACCCTGTATGGCTATTTTTATTACCATCAAAACATTGCCGAAGTGGCCGGCCACCTAGATATTCACCGCAATACGGTGATTTACCGCCTTAAAAAGATCGAAAAAATGCTAACGTTGAACTTGGACGATCCTGAACAGACCCAAACACTAGAAATGGCAGTGCTACTTTGGCATAATCAACAATCACAAAAGTGAACGTTTTCATTTTCATCTTCCAAAAAAATATCGTTTTCACGAACATTAATTTATTCGGCTACATTTGTATTCGGTTTTCATCTGTGCTAGAATAAGTCTCATTCAAATAAGTGGTAATTGCCTATATAATGTCATGATATGGTTGACGAGTTTCTACCCAACCCCGTAAAGGTTGGACTATAAGCAAACGAGGTCATCCCGTTTGCCGGGGTGACTTTTTTTATAGGCAAATCAGCTTAATCGAGAGAGGAAGATTGATTTGAAGGAAGTATCCGCAGCACCTAAAATTACCAATGTTAAGGCGGCCATTTTAGGGTTTCAACATCTGTTAGCTATGTATTCGGGTGATGTGCTCGTGCCATTATTGATTGGCGCGGCCTTGCATTTCAGCCAAGAACAATTAACTTACCTAGTCTCAATCGACATTTTCATGTGTGGGATCGCAACGTTCCTACAATTAAAACGTACACCACTAACAGGAATCGGGCTTCCCGTCGTGCTTGGCTGTGCCGTTCAAGCCGTCAATCCGTTGATTCAAATCGGTAAAACATATGGGCTGGGGACCATGTATGGCTCAATCATTGGTGCTGGTATTTTTATTTTTCTGATTGCCGGCTTATTTTCAAAGATCAAGAACCTCTTTCCACCAGTCGTTACGGGATCGCTAATCACAATTATTGGATTCACGCTGATTCCGGTCGCCTTCCAAAATCTTGGTGGCGGCGACACCAGTGCCAAGGATTTCGGTAACTTGCAAGCACTTGGCATTGGTTTTCTCACCATCGCAATTATTTTATTAATTAGCGTGTTTGCACGTGGCTTCATGAAATCCGTTTCGATTCTGATTGGTATTTTAGTTGGGACTTTGATTGCCGGGGCAATGGGGATGGTTTCTTTAAAACCCGTCGCTGAAGCTAGCTGGTTCCATTTACCGACCCTCTTTTACTTTGGGACCCCGCACTTTGAATGGTCATCCATTTTGACCATGATCCTTGTCTCCTTAACAACGATGGTTGAATCGACCGGGGTCTTCTTTGCCCTTGGCGACATTACCGGTCGTAAAATTGAAGGCGACGATTTAAAACGTGGTTACCGGGCAGAAGGAATTGCCGTCATCCTCGGTGGCTTGTTCAGTACCTTCCCCTATTCAACGTTTTCTGAAAATGTCGGCGTCGTTCAATTATCTGGTGTCAAGACGCGAAAGCCAATTTACTTTTCCGCTGCGTTCTTAGTTGTATTGGGCCTACTGCCTAAGATTGGTGCGCTAGCGACGATTATCCCCGACCCAGTACTTGGTGGCGCCATGGTCGTCATGTTCGGGATCGTTGGCATTCAAGGGATTCGAATGTTAGCTCAAGTCGATTTCCGCAATAACAATAATTTACTCGTGGCAGCCGTTTCGATTGGTCTTGGTTTGGGCGTCACGGTGCAAACCAATATCTTCCAATTCTTACCTGGTGCACTTCAAATCATGTTGAGCAACGGGGTGGTCGTTGGTAGTGTAGCCGCAGTTGGCCTTAACTTACTCTTCAACCGCCACGCAGCCGAAAACACGATTGATGATGAATCAGTCGGTCTCAATGAAACAGAACAACCTTAATTATGACGCTTAATAACAGCGGTTCACGGTCCTAATCTGGCAGTGAACCGCTGTTTTTTTGTTCTGCTACTTAATAGCCGCTCTCATTCTATTGATTGCTTTATACTGCCATTTTTTGCTGAATGTCAAGCGTCGTACCGATGAAGACTTTTTTTAAAGTAACTTTCTTTCGACTTGGCATAAAACTTGCCCATGCTGCCGAAGAGTCATCTAAACCTGGTCCATTCCAAAAACAAGCCATCGTGAGGCAATAAACTGATTAATCCCCTGTTACCCTAAAAATCAGTATGTTATACTAGACAATTGTTGAATTGTTAGTTTTTTATTAATTTTAGGAGTGGGTCATTATTCTAGAACAATTATTTCATTTGCGTGAAAACCGCACTTCAGTCCGCCGCGAGTTGATTGGTGGTCTGACGACCTTTTTAGCCATGTCATATATTTTGGCCGTAAATCCCGAACTATTGGGAAGTACTGGTATGAGTAAGACCGCCGTCTTCACCGCAACGATTTTAGCGGCCATCGTTGGTTGTCTCTTGATGGGGCTAGTTGCCAATTTTCCCGTAGCATTAGCACCGGGGATGGGGCTGAATGCCTTCTTTACTTATACAGTTGTCCAGGAATGGCACATTCCTTGGCAAACCGCTTTGGCGGGAGTCTTTGTTGCCGGAATTCTTTTCATCCTACTAACGCTCTCCAAGTTACGCGATAAACTGATCAACTTGATTCCAAGTGCGCTAAAATACGCCGTATCTGCCGGAATTGGCTTGTTCATTGCTTTTTCAGGACTACAAACCTCTGGGATTATCGTTGCGAATAAGTCCAACGCGGTCGCCCTGGGTAACTTGCACAGTCCCACCGTTTTGTTGGCGATTTTCGGGATTATCGTCGGCATCATGCTAGTCACCGCTAATGTAACTGGTGGTATTTTCTGGGGCATGTTCATCACCGCCGCAGTCGGAATGATCTTCGGGATTATTCCCCTACCAACTGGGATTATCAGTGGGGTTCCGAGCGTTCAACCGATTTTTGGTCAAGCCGTGACACACCTTGGTAATATTAATTCGTTTCAAATGATCATTGTCATCCTGACGTTCTTCATCATTGGCCTTTTCGATACGTCGGGAACCTTGGTTGGGGTGGCAACCGAAGCCGGCATGGTGGACAAAGAATCCGGCGAAGTCAAAGGCGTTGGTAAAGCGCTCTTTAGTGGTGCACTCGCCACAACTTTAGGAGCAGTCTTTGGCACGTCACCGACAACGGCTTATGTTGAATCGACTTCCGGCGTTGCCGTGGGGGCCCGTACTGGGTTATCTTCCGTCTTCGTTGCCCTCTTGTTTGCCATCGCCGCCTTTTTCTCTCCAATTTTGACGGTGATTACGTCCGCGGTGACCGCTTCAGCCCTGATTATCGTTGGTATTTTAATGTTATCAAACGTTCAATATATTGATTGGACCAAGTTTGAAATCGCCGTCCCAGCCTTTTTCACCATGATTATGATGCTACTAACTTACAGTATCTCAGAAGGTTTGGCCGTTGGCTTTATCTTCTACCCAATCACCATGACGGTCAAAGGCCGTTGGCGTGAAGTAAACGCCCTCATGTGGACGATGATGGTCGTCTTCATTCTCTACTTTGCATTTGTCGCTTAGAACTGATGGTTCGCTAAGCAATGATGGCAGTCTAAAACACCCCTGAGTCTTTAACTCAGGGGTGTTTTTTAGTAGGCACGGCTGCATCTAACGCCTACTAGTGTTTAAGAACTTGTTGATTATGGTAATCTTCAGCGTAGACTTGGGCAAAGTCAGCAAGTTTAACATCGCCTAATCGAGGTTGATGTGCTCGATAATCCGCGTAAAAATCGTGGTCACGCTGGTAAGCGACCGTTTTAACATATTCCCGTGCAAATGCGACCGGGGTTCCGGCAGTCACTAAATGATCTTGCATGACCTCATCAGGCACTTGTGAAACGCGCAAATCCGGCATTTTAAGAGCCTGTGACAGTGCGGAAGCAACTTCCAAATAAGTTTTCTCATCACTCGCAACATATGTCACCGTTTGCCCCGGTGTCGGTTCGGTCAGCGCCTTAATCAGTACAGTTGTAACGTCGACCGGCGCAACCCACACGTTCTTAACAGCCAAATTGGCATTTGTGTAGATTCGATGACTCTTTTTAACGGTTGGCACACTGCTCAGTAAATTATAGTACATTGCCGTTGGGCGGATAAACGTTAAGTCCACGTCTGGTAAAGCGGTTGTTAACGTTTGTTCGATAATATGATACATGTAAAGTGCACCGACTTCTGGTCCCAAGTCGGCCCCCACGCTACTCAGATTCACCACTCGTTTTACGCCGGCTGCCTTGATCGCGGCGGCATAGATGTCCGCTTGTCGTTTGGCAGCGGTATAAAGATCATCACTCGCCGCTATACCAGTTACCATGAGGTATACCACGTCAGCGCCCATGAACGTCTTGGTCAAAAACGCTTCGTCATCAAGTCGACCAATGGCAGGGGTTGCGCGAAAAACCTTTATCAAACTACTGCGAGTTGCTTGATGACTGATGACCGTCACTTCATGACCAGCATGGGTCAGCTTAGGTACCAAGGTCTGGTTAATACGACCGATTGAACCCGTTAAAACAATTTTCATTTTATGATAACCCTCTTCTATACTTATTAAATTATCCGTCAAAGTCATTATCGATTATAAGCGACCACTAAAACCCCGTCAATCACTGGTGGTTTAGTTGGCTAAACAGTGTTGATGTGCGGTTGCGTGATTCGTTCATAAGACAGGACTGATTAACGTTAATCAAAAATCATTTCTATTTATCAAGAGATAATTTTTGTTGAAACTGTGCAAAATTAGGCCTATAATGTCAAAATGTTTGACACTGTCAACTACGACGGTTAGTCGTCTTTCCTGTTACCATAAGTTTTTCTTACGGAGATTATATTAGATGAGTCTAGCACAATTAGAAATAGGATTACTGTGGTTGACAGGCTCAATTGCGGTCATCTTCATCCTGACGATTGGTACTTATTATTGGTACTCCCGCAAACGTTCCAACAATTACCTTGAAAATGATGATTTTAATCTACGCTACTTTATTCAAAAACAAGTCGATTTTCGTGGCCGCACTACCGGCTATGAATGTCTCCTGCGTCAACAAAATACTGATGGTTCGTGGTCATTACCACCACAACTTGACTCACTTCCACTTCAGCGGGTGATCTTCCTGCTTGAAGATACCTTTAAGGCGCTACCTGATGAAGCGATTACGTTATCAATCAATTTAGAATACGAACAAATCATCAGTCCCGAATTCCGTTATTTTGTTCGCTGGGCAATTGCGAACATCGAACCGATGCACTTGGCAATTGAGTACACACCTCAATACCAACCGCGTCGTATCAATAAACGCCTATTTCGGCGACGAATTCGTGAAGCCCGCGGTTACGGCATGCAGTTTGGAATCGATAACGTCGGTGCAAGTCTAGCCAATCTTAAAAACATTCAGTGGCTTTTAAAAGATATCGACACGCTCAAATGCTCAATGCGCTCATTTCGCAAGGAAGACCCATCCGTCTGGCTGGACCTGAACCTCCAATTCTGGAATCAGCTCTCTAAGGAAAACAATATTGATCTAATTCTAATGGGAATCGAAAATGAGGCCGATGAACAACTCGCCGAGCAACTGCAAATCAGCATTCGCCAAGGCTACTTATTCGGCCATCCAATCAATCCCCAGCAATCAACCACAAAGGAGAACCACGATGCCTAAACCAACCACTGATGATGTTAATCGGCAACAACTATACTCTGATGCGTACTTTGACACTGGCCATTGGGGACTCAAGATTCGCCAAACGATCGTTGGTATCGTGGGTTGGATCGCAGTGATTGTGCCCATCACCGTGACAGTCCTTTCCATTTGGTCAAGTTATAATCCACACATTCCGCGTTTCTGGCACTACCATGAAGGTCTTTTCGAATTTAAGTTCATCGGTATCTTACTGGCCTTTTGCTTTGCACTCGCATCCCTTTTTGCAGTGACCATGACCATTATACAGAATCGTAAGCGTGAACGTGTCGTTGAACAGTGGCCAACCTTTAATCCCATTAATCAGAAAAAACGGCAGCAACTGCTCGCTCAGTTCATGGCGGACCGTTTCGGCAATGCCGAATTTCGTGAACATACCCGCCACTACCGGGTCAAGCCAGAACAAAATCTCGATACTAATCAGATTCAGCAACTTTATCAACAAAATAATTTAGACGATATTAACGATTAACCAGGGGGCGCCATGACAAATATTTTTATTGACCACATATTCGCCGCAACCTTATTTAAATCGGTAATCAACATCGCACTCCTGATTTTATGCCTCTACCCCATCGTTGGCTCTTTTTTCTGGTTCGCCGGCGCGCTATCCTACCGCTTTATCAAGACCAATAAGCGTGATGATGACTGGCAGTACATTCCGGCTGAACAGCAACCAATGATTACCATCATGATCCCGGCGCACAACGAAGAAGTCATGATTGAAGAAACCATCACATACTTATTTACCCAGCTCAATTATACGAACTACGAGGTCCTAGTCATGAACGATGGTTCGACTGACAAGACGGCCACCATTATTCAACGGTTGCAGTCCGTCTATCCACGGCTACGAACCGTTGAAATTGAGAAAAACAAGGGCAAGGCCCACGCCTTCAATATTGGCATGTACTTTGCCCAGGGTGAGTATATTCTCAGCAACGACGCTGATACGATTCCAGAAAAGGACGCCCTGATGAAGTATATGAATTTCTTCATCCATGACCGCGATATGAATAC
This sequence comes from Lactiplantibacillus plantarum, assembly GCF_014131735.1. Lineage (NCBI taxonomy): Bacteria > Bacillati > Bacillota > Bacilli > Lactobacillales > Lactobacillaceae > Lactiplantibacillus > Lactiplantibacillus plantarum. The sequence goes on along the minus strand of NZ_CP039121.1, from coordinate 875,268 downwards.
ATCCGCCGTCACCGCCAATATGGATGTTCAAAATCGAACGTCGCTTTTAGGTAAATCTCAAACCGTTGAATTCTCTAGTATCGTCGGTGTTATCAAGCGGAGTCAAACTTCCATCAACGACTCTATGTACGCGTATAGCGGGGCAAATACCCTCTACCGCAAACAATTTCTAATTGACGTTGGTGGCTTTCGACAAAATCGCGCGACGGAAGATATCAGTATTGCCTGGGATCACCAAATGGTGGGCGCCGTCCCGCGGTTTGCCCCTAACATCGTCTTCCATATGAACGTCCCCACCACAATCCGAGACCTTTATCATCAACGCAAACGTTGGGCACAGGGTGGCACGGAAGTGTGGTTAACGAACATTAAGAAATTCATTTTCCACCCAATCGTTCATCGCTATCAACTATCAATGTTCGTCGATTCGACGTTGTCAATCATCTGGTCCTTTTTCTTCGTCATCACTTCCTTGATGTTTTTGATTCTGATGGGTTACTTCCTGATAACCGGCAATTTTGAACGAGTCTACCACGGCTTGATGTTGTCATTTGTCTTTGTTAGTTTTGAACTATTGGCCGGGTTCATGCAACTGTTAGCGGCACTCCTGTTGGACCATCATGGTGCGAAACTAAAGTACTGGTTCTTCGCCCCACTCTACATGTTATTTTACTGGATGATCAATCCTATCACCGTCGTTGCAACGTTTATTCCTGCACTCAAAACCATTCTGGGCTTTGGCTCCGGAACGTGGGTCAGCCCGAAGCGACAGTCATTGCAGGGTAAAAAGTAAAACGGTGTCGCTATTAACGCTTTCAATAATCGATAACGGGTCTACTGGTGCGAGAACTTGCAACCAGCCCAACCAAAAACGTGCACTTACCTGAGTGATAACTGACTCAGGTAAGTGCACGTTTTAATATTAATCCCTTTTGATCGTTTTCTTAGCTATGCAAACGGAGCTGCCCAGGCCACCCTGTGACTAGCTACGCTGAGTAACAGGTCCCATGTGTCACGTGCCACTGAACACAGAGATCGGCAGGTAAATCACGAACGGCCTCACGACTTACCTGTGTGCCAAGTTCAGTAATTGATCGCCCTTGCTGACTGCCGAGGCCCTGGCGATTCAGCTGAATCGTCCGCGCACCAACTCGATACAAGTCACTCATGATCTGGTGGTAGGCTGCGGCCAAGTCATGCACCATTTCCGTATCTGATTGATAGACTCGATTAAGTGCGCGCGCATTATCGGACCGTTTGAGTTCTGCCAAGCACAGCTCGGGAGCAGGCAAGATTTGTTTATCCACAGTTCCACCACTGATTTGATTGCGCATGAATTCAAAATGCGCAACGGCAGGATGGTTGAAGCCACTGATTTTACCGGTCAACGCGAGCGCCGGTACCGAACCTATCCCGGATTGGGTGATGCCTTGTAGCCCCCAGAAAAAGTTAAAGTGCCACCAATTTAGATTATGCGGCTTATCAACCGGTTTCCGAATATGATGCATAAAAGCAGCGTCCTCCATCCGTTTAAGTCCCGCCGCATTAATATTCAGCGTTGTTGTGCCCCGATGCAACCCTTTTTGAGACCGCATTGCCATTTGCCAACCATGTACACGGTGCCTAACCATCATCATCAATGTGCCAAATTCCATGCCCGTTTAGCCTCCAAATTAATTGCATTCTGCCAATATAAAAATCGTCCCCTACTGCTTAAAAAGGACGATTTCAACGTTTGGGTCAGCCTTTAACTGCCAACACCAACCATTATTCTTTTATGACGAATTTAAGTAATGTTTCCAGCATAGAATGGTGCTCACCGAATGTCAAGCGCTAATCGTGGGACGCTGTCATCCCCTTAACGCCAATATCAGTTCGGTACACTAGATCACCGACTCTGAGTTGGTCGATTTGTTGATAAACAGCCCGCTGTGCTGCGACCAAGCTCGGGGCACTTGCGGTAACCATCATCACCCGGCCACCCGCACTGACCAATTGATCCGGGGTACCCGCAACGCTAGCATAATCCGCACCAGCAACCGTCGGAACCGGTACACCGGCTTCAGTTGGTCCCGGATAACCGGGAGCAGCTAGTACGACGCCAAGATAAGTTGCCGTCGTTTGCCACTGCGCGTGTGGTTGCCGATGTTGCAATAAATCGACGATGACTTGATAAAAATCACTCTGTAGTTGTGGTAATAAGATCTGCGTTTCAGGATCACCCAGTCGCAAATTATATTCAATAACTTGAACACCGGTCGCAGTCAGGATTCCCCCAACATAGATAACCCCTTCAAAGCTTAACCCATCGGCTTTGAGACCTGCAATCGTCGGTTCAATAATTGTCGCAATCGTTTGATCGATAACCGCGGGCGTGATTTGCGGTACTGGTGAATAGGCCCCCATACCACCCGTGTTCGGTCCCCGGTCATGGTCCTGTAACCGTTTATGATCTTGGGCGGTCGGTAATAACGCATAGTGCTCACCACCAACCAAAACCATTTGGGAAAACTCAAAGCCAGCAACGTAGTCCTCGATCAAGACCGTCGAACTAGTTTTAAAGGCCGTCTTAATCGCTGCCGCGGCTTGTTCATAACTCGTCGCAACCGTCACCCCTTTACCAGCTGCCAGCCCATCGACTTTGATAACTTGCGGCACCGCTTGTTCATGACTATAAGCTAGTGCCGAATCCAATTCATGAAATTGCCGGTAGTCGGCCGTCGGAATGTGATGGCGACTCATGAAGGCCTTCGCGAATACCTTAGAACTTTCCAACTGTGCCGCAGCTTGGTTGGGGCCAAAGATAGCCAGGCCGGCTGCTTGAAAGTAATCAACAATGCCCGCGGCTAGCGGTACTTCGGGCCCGACGAAGGTCAGGGTAACCGTATTGGCCCGTGCAAAGTTGACCAACCCCGCAAAGTCCATTTCGTCAATCGCTAGTGTCCGAATACCATCCCGGATCATGCCTGGATTACCGGGTGCACAATAGACGGTACTGACTTGCGGACTTGCCATCATTGCCTTGGCAATGGCATGTTCGCGACCGCCACCACCAACTACTAATACGTTTGCCATGCACGCACCCATCCTTTCATTAATGCCGGAAGTGTCGAACACCAGTGGTGACCATCGCAATACCATAACGGTCGGCCATGGCAATCGAATCCTTATCACGAATACTACCACCTGGTTGCACGATTGCACGAATGCCGTGCTGCGCAGCATATTCGACGCAATCATCCATTGGGAAGAACGCATCCGAAGCTAGGATAGCATTTTCGTAGCCAGCTTGTTGCATCGCCTTACCGATGGCAATCTTAGTTGAATCGATTCGATTCATCTGACCAGAACCGATTCCCAATGTCCGATCTGCGGTGGTTACAACGACCGCATTGCTCTTAACGTGCTTCACAACTTGTTGGCCGAAAGCAAGTGCTTTTAGCTGCGCAGGTGTCGGTTGGGTTGCGGTGACTACGGTAAAATCAGCTGGCGTTTCGAAGGCCGCGTCGACCTCCTGACGTAGTAAGCCCCCACCGACTGAAATCGTTTCAAACTTATCGGCCGTGTGCGTTTGCTCAAAGTCAACCGTCATCAAGCGCAGATTCTTCTTCTTGGCCAAAATAGCAAAGGCATCGTCATCAAAACTCGGGGCAATAATAATTTCCAAGAAGAGTGCGTGCATCTTCTCAGCCGTTGCGAGATCGACTGGGCGATTTAAGGCAATGATTCCCCCAAAGATTGAAATCGAATCGGCTTCATAGGCTTTATCCCAAGCAGCCTCAATCGTCGTACCCAAGCCAACCCCACACGGATTCATGTGCTTCATTGCAACTACGGCCGGCTGCTGATATTCACAGACCATCCGCAAGGCGGCATCCGCATCCTTGATGTTATTGTAAGAAAGCTCTTTCCCATGAATTTGCTTGGCACCCGTAATCGAGAAGTGCGCTGGTAAGGCATTTTCGTAAAAGGCAGCCTTTTGATGGCTGTTCTCACCATAACGCAGGGCCTGCTTCTTATCATAAGTAAGGGTCAACTTTTCTGGAAATTCTTCAGTCGTTAAATATTGGGCAATCAAGGCATCATAGGCCGCAGTATGTTGAAAAACTTTGGCCGCTAACCGTTGACGGAGTGCCGGTGTGACCGCGTCCGTCTGCAAATCAGCCAGAATCTGCTCATAATCAGCAGGATCAACAATTGGCAGTACCGCGGCAAAGTTCTTAGCTGCGGAACGCAGCATCGACGGACCACCAATATCGATTTGTTCAATAGCTTCAGCTTGTGTGACGTCTGGTTGTTGAATGGTTGCTTTGAATGGGTACAGGTTAACCACGACCATGTCAATCGGTTGAATACCAGCTTCTTTTAATTGCGCCATGTGCGCTGGCAGGTCACGTCGTGCTAATAGTCCGGCGTGAACCTTAGGATGGAGCGTTTTGACCCGACCGTCAAGCATTTCAGGAAAACCGGTCACTTCTTCGATTCCGATGACTGGAATATCAGCTGCTTCCAGTGCCTTTTTGGTCCCACCTGTTGAAATCAATTCATAGTCAAGGGCAACGAGGCCCTTCGCAAAATCAGTTAATCCCTGTTTATCAGAAACACTTAACAACGCACGTTTTGTCATCTTAAATTGCTCCTTCATTAATGAGTGTCTGTAATACATCTGGATAAAATTGGTGTTCACAATCATGAATCCGGGTCGCCAGGCTGGCTAGCGTATCGTCTGGTGCAACCGGAACGACCCGCTGGGCAATAATTTGCCCGGTATCGATTCCGGCATCGATATAGTGAATGGTAACGCCCGTCTCAGTCACACCAGCGTCAAAAGCATCCTCGATACCGTGACGACCTGGAAATTTCGGTAACAATGCTGGGTGGATGTTGATAATTTTATGCGAATACGCATTCAAGAGGGTCGGACCGATAATACGCATGTACCCGGCCAATAAGACCAGTTTAATTTGTCGCGCTTGCAAGGCCGTCAAAATGATGGCTTCCGCGGCCGCTTTATTCGCATAATCATGAAAATCAACAATCAATATCGGTATGTTAGCTGCCCGGGCTTTATCAATGACCGGCGCCGTGGGTTGATCACAGACGAGTAACCCAATCACCACCGGTAACTGCCGTTCAATAATCGCTTGGTGGAGTGCAACAAAGTTGGTGCCGTTCCCCGAAGCAAATACCGCAATCTTATTAGGCATGTTCAGCCTCCTCGAAAACGACGGGGGCCGTCCCAGTTTGGACTGTTCCGACGCGATAATAGGACTGCGCGTTGGCCGTCAAATTAGCCGTCACAGCCGCCACTTGGTCGGGGTGAACGACCAAAACCATTCCCAGGCCTAAGTTAAAGGTCGACCGAAGATCCGTGGCAGTCAGCCCACCGAGTTCGGCCAATAACGTCATAATTGGCGGCACCGGCCATTGACCCAATTCAAGGTGCGCACTCAAGCCCGCCGGTAACGCTCTGGCGACGTTCTCAATCAAGCCGCCCCCAGTAATGTGGGCGATACTCGTCACTAATTTCTGCTGTAATAATGGTTGAACTGCATCAACGTAAATGGTCGTTGGTCGTAAAAGTTCCGTTTGTAAATCATGACCAAGTTCGTCAAAAACCGTGGTCAATTGGTAGTCGTGTTGTTTGAATAAAATATCACGAACTAGACTAAACCCATTCGAGTGGAGGCCATTAGACGGCAACCCAATCAAGACGTCCCCAGCCCGAACATTTGCTGGTGATAACAGGTCCGCGCGGTTCGCAATTCCGACCGCAAAACCAGCGAGGTCGTAATGGTCCTGACCATACATATCGGGCATCTCCGCAGTCTCGCCACCAATCAACGCTGTATGGGCCTGCTGACAGCCCGTGACGACGCCAGTCAAAATGGCTTTGACCCGCTTCTGATCCGTATGTCCAAGACCTAAGTAATCTAAAAAGAACTGGGGGGTCGCGCCTTGTGCCAAAATATCATTCACACACATTGCGACCAAGTCAATTCCAATCGTGGTATGTTGATCAGCAGCGATTGCGACTAAGAGCTTAGTCCCCACACCATCCGTCCCCGCTACTAACACGGGATCGTTGGCAGTTGCATCCGAACTAAGTGGAAACGCCCCCCCAAACGCGCCTAATTGCTGATTGCCACTCATTTGTTTGACCGTCTTTAAGACGTCGTAACCAGCGTTGATATCAACGCCAGCCCGCTTATACGCATCGCTCACTTGATCACCCCTTCATGATTGGCTTGTAATTGCGCAATTTCCGCATCATACTCGGCTTGGTAATCATACAGGGCCGTTGGATAATCCCCATTAAAATAGGCCATGCATAGTCCACCATACGGTTCGGTGGTCGACAAGCCAACTGCATCAACGACGCCCTGTTCACTGAGAAAACCAAGTGAGTCCGCACCAAACGTCTGACACATCTCCCGAATCGTTTGCTGAGCCGCAATCAATTCATTAGTCGATTGAATATCGATACCGTAAAAACATGGATAGCGTAATGGTGGCGATGCAATTCGTAAATGAACTGACTTTGCACCCGCATCTTTCAATAATTTGACGATCCGCCGACTGGTGGTACCACGTACAATCGAATCATCGATTAAGACGACTCGTTTACCAGCGACAACACCTTTGACCGCTGAAAGCTTCATCCGAACCCCCTGTTCTCGCAATGCTTGGGTCGGCTGAATAAAGGTCCGTGACGAATATTGATTTTTAATTAATCCCATCTCGTAAGGCAGGCCACTCGCTTCCGCATAGCCGGTCGCCGCTGATAAAGATGAATTGGGTACCCCGACAACAATGTCGGCGTCCACGGGCTGTTCAACAGCGAGCTGAGCACCCATTCGTTTACGTGCAGAATGGACGTTGACGCCGTGAATATCAGAATCTGGACGTGCAAAGTAGATAAACTCCATTGAACAAATCGCCAACTGTGTATCAGTCGTATAATGGTCGATCGTCAAACCATGATCATCGATCGTTAACAATTCTCCCGGCTGAACATCTTGAACAAACGTCGCACCAATCGTATCAAGCGCGCAAGTTTCACTACAAACGACGTACCCGCCCGTGGGTAACTGACCGACGACTAATGGTCGTAACCCGTTAGGATCCAAAGCGGCAATCAAACAATCATTCGTTAGTAGTAAGTAAGCAAAGCCTCCGTGGACTTGACGTAAAGCATCCTTAACCTGTTCCGTTAACGTTGCTGCGGGGCTGCGTCGAATCAGATGCATTAAAATCTCACTATCAGAACTAGCATGAAAAATGGCACCATGCTGTTCCAACCGTCGCCGCAGTGTCACCGCGTTCGTCAAATTGCCGTTATGTGCGAGTGCAAACTGTGAGTCGCTAAAATTAAAACTCAAGGGTTGAATGTTTTCCAATCCATGATTACCAGCCGTGGCATAACGTACATGGCCGACTGCAGCTTGACCCGTCAAACGTGCCAACCGCCGTGGGTCCCGAAAGACATCAGCCAACAACCCTAGTCCGCGTTCCGTCTGCAGTTTGCCGTGATCATTCGCCGTGATACCGGCTCCTTCTTGCCCCCGGTGTTGTAACGCATGGAGCCCAAAGTACGTTAATTGGGCGGCGTCCGGCGAGCCCCAAACCCCAAAGACGCCACATTCTTCATTCAGACTTCTTACTTCAGTAGGCATGGTAAGGCCCCTTCCCACAACTGTTTGGCGAAACTAACCTTAATATCAAACGCCTGATCAGCAGTTTGAACGTGTAGCCGATCCGTTGCAGTTGTTCGTCCTAAATAGGTCACATATGGTTCCATTAAACTTTCAAACGCGGCTTGCTGTGCTGGTGTCACCGAGATAACAAATCGTGACTGCGTTTCCGCAAAGAAGTTGGCAGCGGGCAAGTCACTGGCCAGTTCCACCCCGATATTTTGTGGAAAACATGATTCGGCAATCGTCGTAATCAAGCCACCTTCAGAAACGTCGTGGGCACTAGCAACTAGTCCTTTTTGAATCGCAGTTAACAATAGACGCTGATTACGATTTTCAGTCACAAGGTCAAAATCAAACAGCTCGCCACTGATTGTTCCCGTCAACATCTTTTGCAGCTCACTACCATTGAAATTGGCTTCTGTGGTACCTAACACGTAGACTGCATCGCCAGCGTGTTTAAAATCGCTAGTCGTAATATCTTTCTGATGCTTAATTAACCCGACCATCCCAATCATTGGGGTGGGATAGATGGCTTCCCCGTTCGATTCATTGTTCAACGAGACATTGCCAGAAATCACGGGCGTATTGAATAATTGGCAGGCACGAGCGATGCCCATCGCCGATTCGTCCAAATCGTAAAATTGTTCAGGTTTCTCTGGATTACCATAGTTCAAGCAATCAGTGATGCCTAAAGGTTGCCCACCGGAAGCGACAATGTTTCGAGCAGCTTCCGCAACGGCGATTTCTCCACCGACACGGGGGTTTAAGTATAAGTATCGCCCGTTAACATCGGTGGTGACCGCCAACGCCTTATCCGTATGTCGAATCCGTATGACCCCCGCATCGGAACCCGGCTTGACGACCGTATTCGTTTGGACCTGCGAGTCATACGTTCCATATAACGACGCTTTGGAAGCAATCGTTGGCTGTTGGAGCATCTTCTTCAATGTGCCAGTTGCATCAACTAGTCGTGGCATAAATTGATGATGGCTCTGATGGTTCAAGCGCGTTGGTCGTTTCTTTTCGCGTTCATAGACCGGCGCTTTGGTCGCAAGTGCATCGACGGGAACATCTGCAACTAACTTACCATGATGGAATAATTGATACTGGTGGCCGGCTGTCACTTTACCAATTGTGACAGCATCAAGACCGTACTTTTCAAAGACTTGATAAATTTCTGCTTCGGCACCAGCTTTGACACATAGTAACATCCGCTCCTGTGATTCAGAGAGCATCAGTTCAAACGGCGTCATGCCAGTTTCACGTTGTGGTACCAAGTCAAGATTCAGTGACAACCCACTGCCTGCTTTGGACGCCATTTCGGCTGAGGAGGAAACTAGGCCCGCCGCGCCCATATCTTGAATCCCGATTAAAACATCACGATGTTCATGAATAACCTCGAGACACGCCTCCATCAATAATTTTTCCATAAAGGGATCACCAACTTGAACCGCGGAACGCTGGGTTTCATTGGCGTCATTAAATTCAGCAGAGGCAAAGGACGCACCGTTAATGCCGTCACGCCCCGTTTTTGCGCCGACATAAATAACGGCGTTGCCAATTCCTGTTGCTTGGCCCTTCTGAATATCAGCTTGATCCAAGATTCCAACACACATGGCGTTCACCAACGGGTTCTTCTGATAACTCGCATCAAATACCGTATCACCACCGATTGTCGGAATTCCAATACAGTTGCCATAACCGCCAATGCCGGCGACTACTTGCGAAATCAAGTATTTCGTATGAGCATCAGTCGGTTCCCCAAAGCGAAGACTGTCCAGCAGCGCAATCGGCCGGGCCCCCATCGAAAAGATGTCCCGAATGATACCACCCACACCCGTTGCCGCACCCTCATAAGGTTCAACTGCAGACGGATGATTATGACTTTCAGCTTTAAAGACCACGGCCTGACCATCACCGATGTCGATAATACCGGCGCCTTCACCAGGCCCTTCAAGTACCTGTTCACCCTGCGTCCAAAATTTTTTCAAGACTGGTTTTGAATTCTTGTAGGAGCAATGTTCGCTCCACATGCCGGAAAACAACCCGGTTTCAGTCTCGTTAGGTAAGCGTTGAAGGACCTTATCCGTTAATAATTGATACTCAGCATCGGTTAAGCCCCAATCCCGATAGACCTTAGAATCGCGAACATCTGTAGGTGATAATGGTTGCTTTTTAAGCATGGGTGACCTCCTCTTGACTCGCAATGACCGATTGAAAAATTCCGAGACCGTCCGTGGAACCTAAGATCATCTCCACGGCCCGTTCCGGATGGGGCATCATCCCAAGCACATTTCCCGCTTCATTTGTAATGCCAGCAATATTAGCCGTGCTGCCATTTGGATTCTCGACGTATTCGAAGATGATTTGATGATTAGCACGTAATTGCGCCAAGGTGGCCTCATCACAATAATAATTGCCTTCGCCGTGGGCAATCGGTAAACTAATTTGATCTGTCGATCCGTATGCGGTGGTAAAAATCGTCTCATGATTGGCAATTCGTAATGGGCTGTCCTGACAAATAAACTTCGCTGAGCGATTGGCCTGCAATGCACCAGGTAATAATCCGGCTTCGGTCAAGACTTGAAAGCCATTGCAGATTCCGATGACTGGTTTACCAGCGTTAGCAAATGCAATAACGGCCGGCATGATGGGCGCAAAGCGGGCAATCGCACCACTCCGTAAATAATCACCGTACGAAAAGCCACCAGGTAACACCACCGCGTCATAATCTGCTAATGAGGTCGCTGTCGCCGGAATCAAATCAGCCGTAACGTGTAAAATATCGCGCAAGGCATTCACCATGTCATGATCACAATTAGAACCAGGAAAGACTGGTACGGCAAATTTCATCATTACAAAGCCTCCATCTCAGTAATTTCGTAACGATAAGTTTCCATATTAACGTTGGCTAACAAGCGATCACACATCTCGTCGATTTCAGCGGCAACTGGCCGATCATCCGCGTGAATTTTCACCTCAAAATACTTACCTAATTCAACGGCATCGACATTCGTATATCCAAGTCGGTGTAAGGCATCATGAATCGCCTCACCCTTGGGGTCTAGAATTGATTGCTTATAAGTCACATAGATTTTAACTAAGTACATGTTAGGCCTCCTCAACGGTTGCTAGCCGCGTCAATACTTCCTGATAAACACTAGTCAAGTCGCCTAGATCCTTGCGGAAGACATCCTTATCAAGCGATGCACCGGTCTTTAGGTCGACTAACCGACAACTATCTGGTGAGATTTCATCAGCCAGCAAGACTTTACCGGTGGTCGTCAACCCAAATTCGATTTTAAAATCAACGAGCTGTACCCCCATCGCCGCAAAAATTGCCGTCAAACGCTGGTTAACCTGTAAGGCCTGCCGTTTAATTTCCGCCACGATTGCCGGTGTTGCAACATTTAGCGCGTGGATTTGTGAATCATTGATAAATGGATCATCCAGCTGATCACTCTTATAGAAAAATTCCAGTACTGGTTCTGCAAATTTGGTTAAGTGTGGCACGGCAAATTTACGCTCAAAACTACCCGAAGCCGCATTCCGAACAACTGTCTCCAAGGGAATCATGGTCACGCGACGGACAAGTTGCACATAGTCTGAAGGTTGCTCAATAAAATGGTTGGCAATGCCGTGATTGGCTAAGTCTTTGAAAATCAAACTCGCGATGCGATTATTCAATCGGCCTTTCTGGTCAATGGGAACCTTCCGCTTACCATTTAGCGCTGTTGCTTGATCTAAGTATTCGACCCATAGAATTTCAGGATCATTAGTGGCATACATCGCTTTCGCTTTACCCGTGTAAAGCAAAGCTTGTTTCTCAATCGCTGCCGTCATTATTATTGTTCCCCTTTCAAATTTGCCACCGACGCTAATGCTGCGTCAATATCGTGATTTAATACGGTGACATGACCCATCTTGCGCTGGGGCTTAATGGCCGCCTTACCGTAGTCGTGAAAATGCCATTCTGGGTGTTCAACCAACTGTTGACGTGCCACTGTTAAGTCATCACCTAGCAGATTACGCATCACTGCCGGACTGGTCTGCGTAATGGCCGGAATCGGTAAGCCACAGATACTTCGAATATGGGCCTCAAACTGCGAGATGTTGCAGGCCTCAATCGTATAGTGACCAGAATTATGTGGGCGTGGTGCCAGTTCATTGACTAATAAAGTATCATCCGGTAAAACAAAGAATTCGATTCCTAGCACGCCGCGTAGTTCCAGAGATTCAGCAATCGAAACCGCAATTTTGCGGGCCGCACTATGAACACTGGGCTGAACATTAGCTGGGGCAATCGTTGTGTGTAAGATATGATGTTGATGCTGATTTTCAACTAACGGAAAAGTCGTAACAACACCAGCAGCACTACGCGTCACCATCATGGAAACTTCTGTTCGAAATTTCTGCCGCGCCTCTAGAATGCACGGCTGTGTCAATAAGACACTAGCGGCTTTTGTCACCACTGCTGTGTCTAGATCCGTTTGTCCGTGACCATCGTAGCCACCTGCCGCCGTTTTGAGAATTGCCGGCGTACCAACACGGTTGAGGGCGTAATTTAATGACTGTAAATCCGTCACCGGTGCGAAAGATGTGACTGGGATGCCATGATCATGAAGAAATTGCTTCTCATTAAGACGATCTCCAGTAATATGCAGGAGTGCAGTGCCCTGCGGTAACTTTGCATAGGCTTGCGCAGCAATCAAAGCATTCTCATCAACGTTTTCAAACTCGTAGGTCAAGACATCACTACGGCGCGCTAGATCAAGTAAAGCCGCCTGATCATCATAAGCCGCAACAATCTGAAAATCTGCGACCTGGGCTGCCGGTGCTTTGGGTGTCGGGTCAAGGACACCTACCCGATAGCCCATCGCCTTCGCGCTAAGCGTCATCATCTGACCGAGTTGACCGCCACCAACGATTCCGATCGTTGCGGGTGGTAAGAGTGCTTCCTTAAAATTGGCGTTCACTTTGTTCAGCCTCCTGACGTTGACGAGCACGAAATTCTCCAATTGCATGTTGTACTTGTGGTTCCCGTAAACCGATAATTTGGGCGGCCATTAGCGCACCATTCTTAGCCCCCGCATCACCAATCGCCATCGTCGCCACGGGTACGCCAGCTGGCATCTGTACGATTGACAATAACGAATCAACTCCGTTCAACGTATGGGTCTTAATGGGCACCCCAATTACCGGGAGTAGTGTATTGGCAGCTAGCATCCCGGGTAAATGGGCAGCGCCCCCCGCACCCGCAATAATAACTTGAATTCCCCGTGACGCTGCTTCTTCACCATAGGATTGTAATGTCTGGGGCATTCGGTGGGCCGAAATAACGTGACGCTCATAAGAGACTCCCAGTGCCGTTAACTGTTCTGCCGCTAATTGCATGGTTGGCCAATCAGAAATTGACCCCATAATCAAACCAACTTTCGCCATCATGATCCCTCTTTCCCTGTTTTCACCATTAGTTTAGCAATCAGGCGGGACGCTGTCAACGAATTTCTTAACTTTATCTATTAATTAACGTTTTAATGTTCGTGTTAATTAAATTGATAATTAGATTAATGCTACCTCAACATGTACGAATTACCTCACTGTTTGCAGGTTTTCGGTGTCTGAAAAAGGTTATCAACTGATTTCAAGCGACTATCTTGATAATATTATTAATATTGAAATTTCCGAACAATCCGTCATCATCTAAGTTTCACCATAACAAACTTACTGCTACCATTATCAACAACTATCCGTTGAAACGGGCCATTAACTTTTGTCGGTGCGCACCAACAATTGACAGCAATGACTGGGAATCGGCGTAGGACGAGCAACTAAGCATGTTTATGCTAACTCAGACTATTTATAGCGGGGCTAAACTGACTGCCGCTGAACTTAAAAACAATCAACAACTTAATTTGCGAACGCTTTCCTAAAGGATCGGATTGAAGTGACCAAAATAACGCAAAAAAAGTCTCAAGGAAGCGATTCCTCGAGACTTTTTTAAGGTACTAATTATTTTGCTGAAGCGCCGGAAACACTATCGACATCAGGCGCTTCAGGCTTGGTTGGTGCTTCTGGTGCGGCTTCCGTATCGGCTGAAGCGCCGGAGACATCATCCACCGCTGGGGCAGCATCAGGCTTCGTTTCCTTCGCCTTCGATGAAGCTCCTGAAACGGCGTCCGTCTTAGCATCTGGATCAGGTGCTAACATCTGGCCCGTCTGCTTCAGGTAATACTTCACGATTGGTAAGAGGTCGAGCACAAACTCGTTGATACCTTTGTACTCACCCTTATCGTCATGCAAAGCTTGATAATAGTGCATCACATACTTATTAGGGATACCAGGTACCGGTAACTTGAAGAGATCAGTCTCACCGGTTCGTAGCATGTGTACCGCTCGCTTAACACCAGGTACGGCCCGCTTTGGATGACAGTCAGCTAGTGGATTACCGGCTTGAGCAGGTGTCCGTGAAGCTAACATCTTGTCGCCATCCATTTGATGGTTATAGTATAAAAATTGGTTGTTGGCATCGGCATACGTCAATTCCATTGGCATCGAGTTGAGGAACCAATTTAATTGGTTGACGGTCAGCACACCCCGATCGAGCTTAACGTAGTCGTCACCCTCAGCCGCATGGGTCTTAGCAGCCGCTTGTTCGACCCAATCAGCCGCATGCATGTTGACGCCCTTGATTGTCGTTTCAACTTCGCCCTTAGCCTCAAGGTCTTCATTCTTCCAATCATCAGCGTGTGCTTCCGCATCCATCGCGTTGACCATCTTGACAAACTTCAGAAACTTGCCTAACGTTTCTTGTAAGAACGAGACAGTCCGAGCATCCTTCAGATTGTTTTGGTCATCGAAAGCCTGCTTAACTTCGCCGAGCAAAAATTCATTACCAGGCATGACCACAGCATCAACACCCGGTGACTCTAAAATCTGGCGTAGATTCAACTGTGCCCGCGACGAACCTTGATCATAGTAAGAAGCGCCAACGATCAATACGGGTTTCCCTGACATCGGGTGAATTTTAAACGACAACCATTCGATCACGCTTTTAAGTGCAGCAGTAATTGTATGATTATGTTCAGGTGTCGCAATAATGACCCCGTCCGCCTGCATGATCTTTCGTTTCAAATATTGAACGGCTTCACCTTCTGTTTGATCATCACTCTGATTAAACATTGGTACATCTTGAATATCCAAAATTTCAATATCAACCATGTCACTAAAATGATTAGCAATAAACTTTAACAGTAACCGATTATAAGACTTATCTTCAATTGAACCCGCAATTCCAACTAATTTCATCGTCGTCGCCCTCTCTATAATTTTTCCCAATCCATTTCACGAACTTCTTCATACGTCGTCGCGTTGGCATTCTTTAATTTTTTCGTGATTTCGACAAAGACTTGGAAATCCTTGAACAACCCATCGAGCTTCGTCGCTTTCTGTTGGTCCGTTAAATTCCCCTGGTCATCAAAGGCTTGCAATGAATGACCAAGCATAAATTCTGAACTTGGCATGATCCGCGCCCGTAATTCTGGTGAATCCAAAACTTGCCGCAGATGTGCTTGAGCCCGTGATGTGCCGAGTGCCCCGTATGAGGCCCCAATAATCATGACGGGTTTGTCCACGAAGGGCTGGATATGGAATGATAACCATTCGAGAGCATTCAGTAATGCCGCGGGAGCCGAATGATCATACTCTGGTGTACTAATAATCACACCATCAGCTTGTTCGATCTTATCCGCCATTGCTTGCGCCTGTGCCGGAATTTCATGATTTTCGGGCTTATTGAAGATTGGTAGACCCTTGATTTCCATTAATTCAATCTCTGCTTGATCCGCATAGTGGGACTGCATATATTGCAACAACTTACGGTTGGTCGACTCATCTGAATTGGTTCCAACCATCGCGATAAATTTGTGCATTGAGAACAACTCCTTCTATGATCAAATAGTCAAATATTATATAATTTCTTAGTCAATAACTATATTGTAGTGGATTTCACTAAAGAAAGCAAAACAATTTTAAGCGCTTTCAGTTTTGTTATGCAAACAACTGAACTCACTGATATTAGGCTTATCCGTGCAATCAAGTAAATTCAGTATCCGCGCAACGTTACCGTAATTATATCTGCTTAACAAATTTTTTCACAAAGCTACGACGCTACGATCAAATCAATCAAATCCGCCGGGGCAATTCGACCAAAGTAATGGGTTAAGTCCAACGGTGCTAGCGCCGTCATAATCGCCTGCCGTTCATATTTCACACCAGTCAACCGTGCAACGACGGGAGCAATCGGTTCTGCACCGAAGAAATCGCCATAAATCGTAACTGCTTCGATGCGCCCTGCCACCACGTTTAACTGAAACTCGACGGTCCCAGCATCAAAATGCCGGCGCTGCTTAACTGTAAACGCTGGTGACTGACCGTAAATCCAATCCCAGTTGGTAAAATATTGTTGGTTCAGTGCTGCTACCCCTGCCAGTGCCGTTTCATCTAACTGATACGTCTTAGCTTGACTCAAATCAGCCACGCCCAGGATTTCACGGGCCAACGTATCGCGAAATTCCTCAATCGTCAAGTGCTGATAAGCCGGCGCCATGTACGGTTTCAAGTTCGTGACTCGACTTCGGACCGACTTGATACCCTTAGAGACCAACTTATCGGTCGGCACCGTAAGAGCTTTCGCAATTTGCGTCTGGTCGACATCATACATCAGCGTTCCATGGGAGAACATCCGGCCATTCTCAACGTGCATGGCATTTCCTGAGAACTTCTTGCCATCAATCAATAAATCATTGCGGCCACTCATCGTCGCACCAGTGGCCCCCATCGCGTGTAAAGCCTTTAGAACTGGTGCTGTGAACCGCTTAAAGTTACCAAAACCGTCCCCGTCGTCCTTAGTAATAAAACTAAAACTGACATTTCCAAGGTCATCATAAACCGCTCCACCACCAGAAGTTCGCCGCGTCAATGTAATGTGGTGTGCGTCAACATAGTCCTGGTTAATCTCTGCCTTGACATTTTGGTAACGGCCAACAATGATGCAGGGGGCGTTAATGTAAAAGTATAGAATCGGTTCCGTCAAATCGGCATGTTCCATCAAGTAAGTCTCAATGGCAAGATTCGTGCGAATATCATGGCTGGAGCTTGCAAGATAGCGCATCGTCACACTTCCTATTCTAAATAAATCCGTTGCAAATCATTGATTTCATTGTTAGTTAATTTAAGCTCAGTGTGTAAATAGTGGTTTAAATTACCCGATTGTCGTTTAATTTCGGTCATAGCGGCGTCCAAATAAGCCGCATCAACTGACCAGAGGGCCCGAATACTTTCGACCGTTGCATCTGATGCGCCCTGAGCACGTGCTTCGGCCATCGCACCATTGATCCGGCCAATCGAAGCCTGATTAGTTAAGAGATAATCCTGCTTGATCGTTTCAAAATCGACTCCGAGTGCGGTTAACAGGTATACCGCCCCCATTCCGGTCCGATCTTTTCCCGCAGTGCAGTGAAATAGTAACGTCGAATCGGGTTGATCATTTGCAAGTAGATTATCAAAGAACCGGCGATACTCGTCCTTGGCATGTTGCTCGTCGGCCACCATCTGATAGACCTTTAGCATGTGCTTGAATCCACTATCTGGATGCTTCTCCAAGTTAGCCGTCATCTTGTCAGTACCGTCAGAATTCCGCGTTTCGTCCACATTGAACACTGGTGCGTACACGTACTTAGCATTGGCAGGAATTCGATCTGGCGCATCTAAGACTTCTTGTGGTGAACGAAAGTCAATATCGTAGCGGACGCCATAATCATCCAGCAAAGCTTGGCCGGCTGACGTTAATTGATCAAGCCCACCAGTCCGAATGACCTTATGCCACTTGATTTTTCGACCGTCTTTAGTCGAGTAACCACCGAGTTCACGGAAATTAATGCCACCTGGTACAGTTAATACACGTTGATTTGTCATTTTTGAAACCACCTATCTGTTAACTTTTCATTTTCTATTCTAACATTATCGGTCAGTTTAACGGTGCCCCAATCACCGAATCAGTCGCTTTATTTCCAAGATAATTCGTTAGCACCATCGACACCAACCGACATCAACGCGTGCTATAATGTAAGTTACATAGCCAGCGACGGCCCGTCAAATCCAGAACACGTTTGCTGACAAACAGCATCACAACCTTGGACCGATTAGCCATAAATTTCCATACTGGCACTAAATAAAAAATATTCACTGAATAATATAACGGAGGATCTTTCGATGACATTTGATTATGCACACCAAACTGATTGGCCCATGACTAGTGGTCAACATCAGTCACCAATCGATATTCAAACACAACACGTTCAGTCTTCACAGCTATCCGCCATCAACTGGCGAGGCTTGTACCAAGCCAAAACGATTACGGGCGAAGCGACGACTTTGAAGGCTAGTGGAATTGGTGCCGCTTATTTGAACGACCGCGACTTTGCCTTTCAACAGATTCACTTTCATACGCCGGCAGAACACTTAATCGATGGGCAAGCCGCACCAATCGAATGGCATCTCGTTCATCAAAGTGCTACCGGCCAGCTCGCCGTCGTCGCCGTTTTTGGACGGATTGGCAAGCCTAATTCTAGTTTACAAGGCTTACTTGACCAGTTCACAGCCCAAACGAGCCATGAACTGACAACACCGGTCAACTTAACTGAGCTCCTCCCAGATACCGGGACGGTCTATCACTACTTGGGCTCATTGACGACGCCGCCACTAAGTGAAACCGTTGAATGGTATGTCTGTGCCGATACTGTCATGATTGGTGAACAACAATTAGCTGCTTATCAGCAATTATTTGCCGCTAATAACCGCAAGATTCAACCGTTAAACGATCGGCCAATCATTGCCGAACGTTTCTAAATAATTTTAATGGGGTGAGCTGATGCCTAAGAAAGTAATCTGGGGCTTGATTGCAAGTGGCCTATTTCTTTTATTGATCGTCGGTCTCGGACTGACAACACAAATCCATCAAGATAAAGTCAGTCACGTGATTACTGCGCAAAAACGGCCATTGATCATGATTGGAGGTAGTAGCAGCACGCGGACTGACTTTGATGACATCATCCGTTCACTTAATGAGCAACAGCACCATCCGCTCATCACCCTGACTGTTAAGGCGAACCAAAAATTGGCGTTTAAAGAAAAACGCGTCGAGAACACCAACCTTAACGATGCCCTCATCGTGATCTTTTTCGAAGATAGCACGGACTCAACAGAGAACATTATGACCCAAACGAACGGCTTAGCCAAAGCTATTCGTTATTTGCAACGTCACCAACATCTCACCACGGCCAACGCACTCGGTTATTCAAATGGTGGCCTGATCTGGAGTCGCTATCTAGCAGGTTTGAGCTCGTCCAAACCATTAGCAGTCCACGATTTGATGTTGATTGGCACCCCATTCTTGGGTACTGATGCTGCACATCCTGATAAGACGCTCTATACATCACTTCTTGATCACAAGAACCAATTCAAGAAATTGCATGCGGTCATCAACATTGCCGGTGACACTGGCGAGGGTAACGACGATATCGTACCGCTCAGCAGTGTGAACGCTGGTGGCAACTTATTTATGAACAATGTTACCCGCTACACCGCCATGACTGTTAACCAAAAATCAATTAGTCACGGTGACCTGCTTCACGAAGCATATGTTGCCCGGCTCATTCGTCAAAATCTGATCAATCAATAATATTTTTAGCTTTAGCTGATAAAAAACTGAGCCACCCTTCATGATGATGAAGGGATGGCTCAGTTTTTTTATGATTGATTGTCCGCTATGACTACTGGCGATCAAACTATCCAACAATTTAGTGTCACGAGTAGCCCACACACGGGTTGCATAGGGCTCAAAGGGGCGCCACGTCGATTATGAATTGGCAGTCGCTACAAATCGAGCTAGCTCATCGGTCGACATACCGGCACTGACACCCACCAGTAACTTAATCCGGGCTTTTTGTCCATTCAATCCCTGACAAAAAATCACACCCATTTGTTTCAATTGAACACCGCCACCTTCATAAGCATAGACATCCTGAGCGATACCGTTGAAGCACCGGGAAACCAGTACAACCGGAATCTGCATGTCTAATAATTTTTGCACAGCTGGTAACGTCGCCGGTGGCAAATTCCCCGCTCCCAATGCTTCAATGACTACGCCATGAGTCGTGGGTTGTGCAATGGCGTCAAATAGTTCTGGTCCCATCCCGGCATATGCTTTGATCAGAAAAACATTATCCGTGACCGTTTGAATCGGGCAAACCGTTGACCGTAGTAATGATTCAAAAAAGACAATGCCTTTATTAGCGACTAACCCAATCGGGCCAAAAGTCGGTGTTCTAAAAGTGGCCACGTTGGTCGTATGCGTCTTAGTGACGTAGCGGGCCGAGTGGATTTCATCATTCATAACCACTAAAACACCTTTTTCGGCCGCATCCGGTGTACTAGCCGTTTGAATCGCCGTTTCGAGATTATGCAGACCATCCGACCCAATCTCATTGGCGGACCGCATTGCGCCGGTAATCACAACGGGGAGCTCATTCGGTAAAGTAAGATCTAGAAAATACGCCGTTTCTTCTAGCGTATCCGTACCGTGAGTCACAACCACCCCATCGACCCCTTCGTGTGCGGCCTTATCGATCCGTTGCTTTAACTGCAACATCCGTGCCGGGGTGATGTGCGGCGACGGCACGTTAAAGACGTCCTCAGTCTCTAACTCAATATCCGTGCCAAATGAACTCTGATAATTGTCTAAAGGATTTTCATCTCCGGGGGTCACATTGCCGGATTCATCGGCCGACATCGCAATGGTGCCACCAGTGTGTAATACCAAAATCTTCTTCAAGAATACTCCTCCTCATCTTTTCACGTGCCTACGCACATCTAACAGTAAAATTATTTTAGGCTTGCCATCGCCTAATTGCAATCCACCCTCACTGGTTCTTCATGACAACTTCCTTAGATTCTCATACAAGTGATATCAACTAAAAAAACTAGCAACCATTCAAACAATTTACAAAACCTAGCAACCAGATCAGTACGTTTTATTAGCCTACATAGTGCTAGTCACTCGGTTAGTTCACTTATCAACTAGTTCGTTAATCGGTTCGTCGGTTAGTTACCCCTTCAGGACGAAGTCACTAACCTCAGTGCACCTTATTACTCAATTTCAGTCTCGGGGCTAACCGATTGGCCACTCGCTAGACGTTGATAAGTCAGCGTTTGACGTCCCAATGACTATCAAGCGAGAAAATAATGATTGACACTCGCGTTAGTTGCCTTTATAGTTAGTTACATAAGTAATTAACCAAATAACAAACCAACTAACTTAAGAGAGGTATTTAAAATGACAACCACACCAATCATGACCGTCAGCGACCTGCACAAAACGTATGGTAAGGCGGGCAGCAAACAATACGAAGCGTTAAAAGGCATTAATTTCAATGTGCAACCAGGGGAATTTGTCGGAATCATGGGCGCATCTGGTTCAGGGAAAACCACCTTGCTCAATATGCTGGCCACACTGGACCAACCAACTAGCGGTGAAGTAACGATTCATCAACAACCGATTACACATCTGAAAGGCAATCAACTTGCTGATTTCCGGGCCAAAGAGATTGGGTTTATCTTCCAAGATTTCAACTTATTAGAAACTATGACTGCTTACGAGAATATCGCCCTACCATTGTCGCTGCAAAATACGCCAGTCAAAAAGATCAAGCCAGCTGTCGAAAAAGTCGCACACCAATTGGGAATTGAAGAATTCCTATCAAACTATCCTAATGAATTATCTGGTGGTCAAAAGCAACGTGTGGCAGCCGCACGAGCCTTAATCAATGACCCCGCTATTCTATTTGGTGATGAACCAACTGGTGCCCTTGATTCTAAGTCAGCGCGTGAATTACTCGACCTGTTCACCAAAATCAACCAAGAACGGGCTGTCTCTATCTTGCTGGTGACCCATGACCCATTTTCAGCTAGCTTCTGTCAACGAATCTTATTCATCAAAGATGGCCGGATTGGGCAAGAACTTAAACGTGGGGATTTAAGCCGCAGTGATTTTTATCAACAAGTCCTCGACAACCTAGGGACGTTTGAACAGTAAGCCGAAACAGTAAAAGGAGTCCTTTAAACTATGTTAACTAAACTTGCCATGACCGGCTTCAAACACCGTTGGCGCGACTACCTCGTTCTCTTTTCAGGACTGATCATGTCTAGCGCAATCTTCTATATGTTTGAAGCACTGGCCACTAACCAAGATTTCTTAAAACAAAATACGAGTATTAGTATGGTCGGCCTCATCTTCCAATTTGGTTCCGTACTACTCACAATCATCACATTAGTCTACATTGGCTATGCTAACTCATTCTTATTAAGTATGCGTAAGCGAGACTACGGGCTCTTCATGCTCGTTGGTGCACGCAAAAGTAAGATTGGTCAATTAATTTGGCTGGAAACACTACTTGTCGGTATCACTGCAACCATTGTCGGCATTCTTGTGGGAACAGCCTTAACTGTCGGTGTAAGCCAGATTCTGATTAACAGTCTAGGCCTGACGCTTCACCATTTTGCAGCCTGGTACACGCCAGCTGCCATTGCGACACTGTTACTCTACGTTGGATTGTTCTTAATTGCCGGTTTATTCAACCTGCTATCCCTGACCAAGACACCAGCCTTGAAATTACTACACAGTAATGATCAACCTAACCGGCCACAACTAAAACCAGCCCGTCAACTCATCGAAATTGTCGTCGGTGTCATTTCAATTGCAATTGGTTACTGGTCAATGGCTAACCTGAAAATTTTGCAACTGATGGGAATTGGAATTGCGCTCGTCACAATTGTTCTTGGAACTTATCTGCTGTTTAACGCTATTTTTGTCTGGTTAATGGTCGCACTCAAACGATTCTCATTTGCCCAACGTGGTTTGAATGGCTTCACCTTATCACAGCTAAGCTTTAGAATTCGTAATTACACTAAGATGCTGTCAATTGTCGCAATGCTATTCGCACTAGCTCTCGGCGCAATTACAGTTGGAATGGGCTTTCACAGTCAAATTCCATCAATGGCTAATATTAATAACGCTTATGATATGGGACTGGTCAACGCTAGTACCGCTGAAAAAGCACAAATTGCAGCGATGAAGCCCAAGACAACGGCGACCTATCATTTCAAAGCAACCAAGAAAGTCGTTTATTTCCAAGCTGCTGAATTCAATCGGCAACCATTCACGACTATTCATACTCGCAATAAGAATCAACTGACTTTTAATACCGTTCATAATAATGCGGCTAAATTACAAAAATCAGAAGATAATTATCAACTGATGCAGCTTCAGAGTGGTGTCATGGCAACCGCAACACCCGTATTTTTATCAAAAACGGCGTACGCGAAACTTGCCCAGCCTGAACAGCGACTAACTGTGTTTACTACCAACAACGTTATCGAACATCGCGTTGCATTGAACAAACTGGCCAAACATCACTTTCACACTACCAGCCCTGAACAATTTGGAGGTCGCTATGCGATGTATCTAATGGTTAACGGCATGTACTCCGGGCTGGAATTTATGGGTATGTTCCTCGGTATCGCCTTTCTTGCAATGCTAGCTAGTTGCCTGATGTTCAAGATTCTGTCTGGTGCCGATGCCGATCAACACCGTTACAAAATGCTCGATAAAGTTGGAACCACTAGACGCCAGCTCAACGGTGCCATTAACAAAGAAATTGCTGTGCTCTTTATTCTTCCTGGAATCGTTGGTATTGTACACGTCTTGTTTGGGTTACAAATGTTCAAAATCATAATGGTTACCTCACCATATACCGGAATTTGGTTACCATTCTTGATTTTTGCCGGTCTCTACCTACTTTACTATCTCATTACGATCACCATCTATCGGCGAATCGTTTTACAATAACCTTTCGGAGGAGGGAAAAATCATGGTATACTTTGGATTAGTCGCTTTATTAATCGTTATTACACCATTACACCGTTACGTGCTCGCAAGTCGTCGTCAATTCTGGTTAGGGGCGCTCATGCCGCTTCTGTGGCTGAGCGTTAACTTCGGTTTAGCCACCCAGATTATCTTTGAACATCAAGACATTCTACTGGCCGTACTGGGCACCCTCCTCCTACTCTCTAGTTGGATTGCTGCCCGGATCGATCGTACCGAACGACAACTGCACCAGCCGCAACAAAAGGCCACAACGAAATAGGGCAATCACTGCAATGAGGTGAATAAAATGCAGTTCAACTTTAATAGCACGGAACCAATCTACTTGCAGGTTGCCGACCAAATTGAAGAAGCTATCTTTACGGAAACCTTCGCTGAAGGTGAACAAATTCCTTCGACAACCGAGATTTCTAAAGAATTTCATATTAATCCTGCGACCGTGCTTAAGGGCATGAATATTCTAGTTGATGCCCAATTGATTGAAAAACGGCGTGGGGTCGGGATGTTTGTCATCGCCGGTGCACAACAACGAATCGTTGAAAAGCGCCGGGATCAGTTCTACACCGACTACGTTAAAAAACTAGTCGCTGAAGCACAAAAGCTCCACATTACGCAAGATGAATTAGCTAAATTAATTGAACGGGGGTTTTCCGAATCATGAGTATTCAAGTTCAGGCTGTCCAGCAGGCCTTTCGCGGTCAAACCGTCCTGGATAATCTTAACCTAACGATCAAACCAAACACGATTTACGGTTTGCTAGGCCGCAATGGTGCTGGTAAAAGTACCTTGCTGAACATTATCAGCAATCGTATCTTTGCTGACAGCGGAACGGTCACCATGGACAACGAATCCATGTGTGATAACGACCGCACGTTAGGAAAGGTTTACTTGATGAGTGAAGTTAACCTCTATTCTGAGCGTTCCCGGGTCAAACAACTGTTTAAAACCACCGCACTACTCTATGGTGATTTTAATGACACTTATGCTAAAAAACTAGCACAAACCTTTGGCCTCGATTTAAACGCGCGATTTGGCAAATTATCGACGGGTTACCGAACAATTTTTAAACTGATTATTGCGTTATGTGTACCGGCTGAATACATCTTTTTAGATGAACCAGTCCTCGGTCTGGATGCTAATCACCGCGAAATTTTCTATCAAGAACTGATTGAAACCTATAGTGACCATCCCCGCACATTCGTGATTTCGACTCATCTCATTGAAGAAATTACGAACTTGATTGAACATGTCTTTGTGCTGGACCATCATCATATTATTGTTGATGGTGATGTCACCGACATCCTAGGGCAATCTTACGCGGTAACTGGTCCACAAACTGATGTCAGCACTTATACGGATGGTTTAAATATTATCGGCAAGGATCATCTTGGCGGAATTACGGCCCACTACGTTTACGGGCCATTAGATAACGACCGACCAATTCCTGATACGGTCACGGTCGAGCATCTGGACCTACAAAAACTATTTGTTAACCTGACTAATACCAAGGAGGAGGCCGCCGCTCATGTCAATTAAGGTTCGCAACACCACCCGTTATTTATTAACGGAACAATTGAAAATGACGGGGTGGTCGGTACTCGCTTTATTCGTCGTATTCGGAATACTACCGCTACTATTTGCAGTTATTACGGGTAATATTCGGCAGTATTCTCCACTTGGTAATTTTGCTAGCCTAAGCCTCGGGCCACTCTTCTTCATGCTTATCTTTATTGTGGGGTCACTCACTTACGACAACTTTAAGCTCTTAATCCAAAATGGGATTTCCCGACAAACCTACTTTCAAGCTCGAGTATTCGCATTACTCATGCTTAGTGGTTTGCTTGTCATCATCAATGCCATTTATTACTACGGTATTCATGCTCCGTATTTACACTGGAGCACCAACACCGCGTTGATGAGAACGGGCTATTCGCTGTATAGCCATGCGCTGGGAAGTCAGGTCTGGCTAAACATTTTAGCTAGCTTATGCTTTAACTGGATTTTCTACATTGGTGTTGGCCTTACCGGCATCGCTTGTGGGACCTTACTCGCGTTATTTGGTAAATGGGCCAAAACGATTTTAATCATTGGCACCCCCATCATTGGCATGCTTATTATTTGGATAATGGTCATCATTATGACTCGCAATCAATCGAATTATAATTACACGGGACTTGAAAACTTCTTGAAATTTATTATTGGTTATCCCAGCCACGGTGAAGCGACAACTGGTTACTTTAACCCAACCATGCCATTCATCACAATGCTGGTAGGTTGCGGTATCATCGGTGGTCTCGCTTATCTGTTCAACCGTAAGTTAAGAATCAGAAATTAAGCTGATAATCTAAAAAATGAAGCAGGTCGTGAAGTTATTGACTTCACGACCTGCTTCATTTTTTAATGGTTAATACAAACGTCACACCATTCGAGAAGTGGTTTTCCCACTAACGCTACTTTTCAACCTGCGTATTTTGCAAATCCGTCTTAACCACGATTACATCAGTCAACGCATTACGCTGCACATACGTTGTAACCGAGCCTTCCAGCACGCGTTCAACGGCATTTAACCCGGTTGCCCCCATCATGATCAAGTCATTATGATGATCCTTGACGAAGTCCTGTGAAATAATTGGTTTCGGACTTCCCATTCGAATGTGGAAGGCAATGTCCGTAAAGCCATCCTTTTTGACTTGATCAACCGTTTCTTTTAAATAAGCTTCAGAATCCTGAACCAATTGATACGTAATATCACCATCCGCCAAACCAGCTAAATTATACCCAAACTGACCGGGATCAATGACTGCTAACACGTCGATATGTGCCTCATTACGTTTAGCGACTGCAACTGCTTTATCAAGCGCAATCTCAGCTTGTTGTGAGCCATCGAGGGGAACTAAAATATTCGAATATTCTTGTACCATTGACGTCACGCCCTTTCCATCTGTTAATTCTATTTTACCATTTATCAGCGTTGGTTGCGTTATCATTTATATAAACTAACTACCAGTTATGCACAGCAGCTCGCCGGCTAGCAGTGTCGGGTTTACATAATATTTACAACAACGACATCTGATATTTACAGTTACCCCTTACAATTGGAGTTAATCCACTTGGGGGTGAATAGTATGCTTTCTTTAGGTATTCGACCAGGCCTAATCGCCAGCCATACAATTGTAATCAACGATGCCCTTTCATATCAAATCCGGTTAAGCAAATTGCGTCTCGGACCCGATGTCTATCGGCTAGACATCCGTGCAACCACTACACTGGGCCGCTTGACCGTGTCCCACGCACATTACCATAACTTTGCCACGGCCCAGCAAGCCTTTAATCATCAGCGCCACCAACTTGAATCGCACTAAAAATATCCAACACGCAGCCATTTAATTATGATAGGATGGTACCTAGTAATAATCAGCTAAAGTGAGGGTATTCATCTGTGGGACAACTTATCAAACAACTCTGGCAACGCTATCAAAGCGTCCTTTCCTATTTAATCTTTGGGGGCTTAACCACCCTAATTAATATTATTGTTTTTGGAATTTTCAACCAATTCTGGCCCTACTGGATAGCCAATACGATTGCCTGGCTCATCTCAGTGCTATTCGCCTATATCACGAATAAAATTTGGGTATTTGACTCACAAACACCTACTTTCCGTGCTGTTTTAATTGAAATGACATCATTCTTCGGATTCCGCCTACTCAGTTACTTTATTGACCAGGGGATTATGATTGTCGGTATTTCGGTTCTGCACGGAAACGACCTTATCGTCAAATTAATTGATCAAATTATTGTGGTATTACTCAATTGGTTCTTCAGTAAACTATTTATTTTCAAGGACCGTGGTCATTAAAGCGAACCAACTTAAACATCAAAACAAGCGTCGTAGGAATGTCCGAAAATTCCTGCGACGCTTATTTTATTCATAATAATTACCGCCCCATCTTTTTTTCTGATACTTAACTTAGCTACTATTTTAGCAACCATATTTTCACCCAAACTGGCGTTGCACCGTATGTAACGTCGCTAACTTTGTGACCACATCATCAATATTGACCCCATCCCAATTATAAAAAATATATTGGCGACCACAGCGCATCTTAATCACCAAATGACGTGCTGATGAAGCATAACCATTGCGAACTTCGGCCTGATCCGTCGTCAATGCATAGTATTGAATGTCATCCGTATTTAAAGCTAACTCTCCAATTCGTATCATGACTTGTTGACTGACCTCAGTCGGCGGTCGAACTGACAAACAAGTCCCATCATGGTGCTGATACCGTAACTCTACCGCAACTAAACCGGCCGCGGTTAGCTGCGGTCTAAAATAAAACTCCGCGCCAATATGCAACGCACTTGACGGCCAAACTGCGGTTAGCCGAAATTTAAAATGCCGGCCATGAAAATCAGTCAGGATGCCTTGGTCGTAATCTGGTTGCATTACCGTAATATGCCCAATCATGACGATTCACTCCCTTCACTTAGTTATTGATAATGTATCACGCTTCACAAGCATAGTTGTGTTTAAAACCCATAATCAGTCGTTTTTACCATTTTTTATTAAAATAGTAATTAAATTATCCTTACTCATACTAATATTTGAGTTAACCAACTTTATTGATCGGAGGTCCCGTTTTGATGACATTTACAAATCAAGAAACTGACTATCTTATGAACCTACTAACCAACCAGTTAATGGCCCTACTAAGCCGCGTCACGCGCTGGCAGACGCACAGTCTGAGTCAACACCAATATAACCAACAAGTACACGAAACGCTCCAACCCGAACTGAACATGCTCACGCAAATCACTGCTAAACTCCAGGGACAAGCCCGTGACAAAACTCAGCTAGGGGCCATTCAAACTGGTTTGAAGAAACTTCAAGTTGCCACCACCTATCAGCTAACTGCCGACCAACTTGCACACGCTAATGAACGCCGGCTGAATCGCCGATACCGCGATTAACTTTTACAACATCAGCATATTTACCAGGAGATTCAAAACTATTTCGCAATCCTTAACAGAAAATTCAAATTTCAATCACGAGTTAGCTACTTTTTCTCGGTACAATGGTTTTATCAACTCATACAACCACTTGACTGAAGGAGGGCTTCCATGTTCTTAATTGTTTACTGTACGTTCGCTATTGCAGTTTTTTTCTGGATATTCGGTTACGTTAAAACCGCCGTCATCATTGGTATACTGGCACTGAGCTTGATTGCTTACTCCTTCATTCGCCGAGAGATTACTCGACGACGTTTGCTCAAGCGACGCACGGTTACCAATAAAAGTCGTTAAAAAAATTCCAACACGCCGGTGTCGGAATTTTTTGGTTATTTTTGCATTTGTGATAAACAAGTGACGATCCGCTGAGCCGCCTCACGCACATTTTGCGGATTAGTCGCTAAGTTCAAGCGAACAAACCCCTGATCATCAGGACTAAACCACTCACCAAAGTCAACTGCGAGCTGACATTGATCTTGAATAAACGCTTTCGTTGCAGCTGGCTGAACGTACGCACGTAAATCTAGCCACGTCAAATACGTCCCCTGCAAATCGGCTAAAACCAACTTAGGCGCGTGGGCGGCAAAGGTGGTGCATAAATAATGATAATTATCACGGACGATTGCCAAAATCTGGTCTAACCAGGCCGCGCCCGATTCATAAGCCGTTTGGCCGGCAACCTGGCCTAAGACGCTGATCTCAGTCTGGCTGAAGCGCCCGATTTGTGCATCATAGCGTTGTCGTAATTTTGGATTAGGAATTACTAGATGTGAGTTCAAAAGCGCCGCCAGATTAAACGTCTTAGACGGTGCATTGACGACAATCACCCGGTTACTAAACCGCCCATTGGCTACCGTTAACGCCGATTTGAACGGATGGTTGGTCCGATCAATTTCTAAATCCTGGTGAATTTCATCTGAAATAACAAGCACATGATACTGTTCACATAATGCTAACAGCCGTGTCTCTTCATCTTCAGACCAGATCCGCCCCACAGGATTATGTGGCGAACATTGAATGAACAACCGCACCTCGTTCGCCTTAATTTGCTGTTCCACATCTTCAAAGTCAATCGTATAGTGACCACGATCATTGCGTAACTCAGATGTGACCAGCTGACGATGATTATCCCGCACCGCGTTGAAAAATGGATAGTACACGGGCGTCAGAATCAAAACGCCATCACCTGGTTGCGTTAAAATATTAACGAGCGCGTACAACGAATTGACCACGCCACTACCAAATCGAATCCAATCGCGTTTCAATGTCAGACCATGGCGTGCCTGTTCCCAATCGATAAAGGCTTGATAATAACGATCAGGCGTAATGGAATAACCATAAATGCCATGCGCCACTCGTTCTTGTAGTGCTTGCGTAACTTGTTCTGGCACTTTGAATTCCATGTCAGCGACCCACATTGCCAACAAATCAGGATTGCCATACCGAGCTTGTAGTGCGTCCCACTTCAATGAATCCGTATGCTGGCGCGTTGTTGCGTACTTCTTAATAAATGCTGCTTGTTCCATCTTAAAGGCCTTCTTTCTCAACAAAAAAACTTCGTCCTTAACTTACTAAGGACGAAGTTTATACTCCGCGGTACCACCTATTATTACAGTCTTGCTGTCGCTCACGCAACGTACTCGTTACGTTCAACCCAATTATCGGTGGTCAATCCGGGCTAATAGCATCAACCATTAGCCAACTCCGAGTTCATCTTCACAATAAGCTGATGGTCAAATTACACCACTACTTTGACTCGCTAGGCATCAACTTATTGTTACTCTTCTCATCAACATTTAATCTTCACGTTGCTTCTAAGTTACAACGTGAAGATTAAAAAGTCAACAACGTCTTTAAAATTGCGCTTGCTCTAAAACCTGGTAGCCATCGATTCGTTGGTCAGCGGTAGGAAACGCCCCGGTCTGTAAGAAACGCTTGGCCTGCATGACCCGCGGCGAACTATTCGACCAATTTAATTGATCAAGTGGCACTCGAGCGGCCCCCGCCGACATTGATTCGGTGTAATGCGGTCGTTTGAGCAACAAATGGCCCCCCACCGGTTCCAGTAAATAATAAATATTAATTAACGTTGCTGGCAATTCTAATGTTGTTAAGGCTGGAATCGTAAGCTGGACGGTCCCAAGTTGCTTTGAAATAACAGTTTGTAGTCCTGTTTGAAGTTGTGCAATCTGACTAACGGCCTCACTCAACGTGGCCCGTGTCGTCACTGGTGCGGTTACTAAATCATAACGGTTCTTGAACGGCCCGGTTAAGGATTTATTAAGGACCATGGCCGTCGAATCACCAATGATACCACAAACAAATAGTGGACTAATTGCTGGTTCGTTAATCATCAATCTTTTCCTTCTCTCAGTCATACGATTAAATAGATAAATTAATTAGCCTATAAAAATATAACAGTTACATTTTACCTTAGAATTATGATAAGGTTCCTAAAAAAAGCATGCGAATATGAATATTTAACAACTTTTAATAATTCTATGAAAAAAACCGAATCTTGGCTACTAAAACGCACAAGGTTCGATTACTTTTTTTGTTATTTAGTTAGATTGCACATCGGTCGTATTAATAAATGACTGGGCTGGCACACGAATTAACCACCGCGTCATGGCTTGATGCCCCACATGGACACCTAAGCCATTCCAGAATGACGGCTGATAAGTGGCTGTCAGCTTCACTGCGTAGGCTTTTTCGTGCTGCCGGTCTTCTTTAACCAGCTGCTTTTGTGACCACGGAATACCAGCATCCGCCACTTTAACTTGTGAAAGATTAGTCACCACGGTCGCCTTGTTACTTGAAACAGTATATTTCGCACCATTAACCCAGTAATTATAAATATGCACGGGTTTTTGGGTCGTGCCTCGATCCACCGCGACATAGTAGGAACCATTAGTTCCAACTCGCAAAACCAGTGGTTCAACTTGATACGTTACCTTAACGTCCTTAGCATCTGACAGGTCGACCTGGTGATTGAAAGTCACGTATCCCATGCCAACTAGTAATCCGAGACTAACGATTAATTCAACGGTGGTTATGATAAGATTTCCCCACTCAAACGTATGCTTACGTTCCACGATCATCTTGATGCGTCGTACGCGAATATGATGAAATACCCACACGACTAACGCCAAAACAATGATCCACGCAATGATCCCAATCCAATTCCATGCAGAAGTCATTGATTGCCAACCCTTTCTCAATTACATTATTATGTTCTAATTGTAAATAATCCAACCTTAAATAACAAGTAATCCAGCAAATTCAACACAATCATTCAGAAGCAGATTGTGAAAATAATCACTGAAACGGTGCCAATGTAATCGAATTCATGGTAAAATAAAGTTATTAACTTGTAGAAAGAAGGAGTACACATGATCGCGTCACTAATTTATTGGGTCGTCGTTGTTGGCTTGATTGTTTGGGGTGTTTGGATGGCCATCCTTTCCGCATATTGGGCCAGCCAAAAACAAAACGGCAACATTTTCTTTATTGCAATTATGAATACATTAGGTGCCTTGGCCGGCCTCTTAGTATGGTGGGTCTTCAACAATCAAGACTGGCAGTACTACTGGTTATCCAGCACCGTTAAGACAACCAACCTCTTAGGCATCGTCCTAATCTGCTACGTTGTCTTGATTGTCATCGAATTCATCCAAGGCCGGGGCATCAAGCCTGAGACAGCTAAATAATGATTATTTTAAACGCCAAGCAAGTTGCTAGGCGTTTTTTATTGTCAAATGCGGCAACAATCTTGCTCTTCAGTGTTTGTTACGGTGATAACATTTGATTTGTCATGCTGCATGCTTCATCATGATTAATAAAAAAAACGATTCTCAAAGACATTGAGAATCGTTTTTTGATAAGCGACTGTCCTAATGGCGGCTATCGGTCTTGAAGATTTCAACTGGGAAACACACAGAACGCTCCACCAGTCGACTTGTGACACTACTTCACAACTAAGCCACGGTTAATTCAAAGCCTCCCGGTGCCATCTCATTTGCGGTAATACCCGCTGTTAAGATTGGCGATACGCCACTTACTGTTGAGACTGCCTGTGCACCTAAATTAAAGCGGCCTTGAATCGTCTGTTCAACATCCGTCCGCGTTAAGATTAAGCAGTGACCATCAATCGTCCATGTCAATTGGCTAGTTGCTAAAAAGTCGGCCTGTTGCCGGCGAAACTTGATCAAACGCGTGACAAATTGTCGAACTTGTTGTTCTTGCTCGTCTGGTTGCCAGTTCATGCACCGACGATTGTCAGGGTCGGCACCACCGGCCATGGCCACTTCCGTTCCATAATAAATACACGGGCTCCCCGGCAATAGCATCAGTAGCGTGAGTGCAGATTTAAATTTAGTTAACTGACCATGCAACGTGGTCAGTAGCCGTGGCGTATCATGCGTATCCAACGCGTTGAACATCGCCTGTTGATTAGGTTGACGATACATCATTAATTCCAGATTGGTTTTACCAACGTAATCTTCAAGGTTGAGTTGACCATTAAACAACGCCAGAATTGGTTGTGTCAGTGGATAATTCATAACCGCGTTAAACTGGCCGTTACCGACTAACGATTGACTACTATGCCAAGACTCACCTAATAGGTACACATCAGGTTTGATTGCCCGCAAGGCACCACATAACGCTCGCCAGAAACCATGGTCGACCTCATCAGCAACATCAAAACGCCAAGCGTCAATCCCGAATTGTTCGATCCAATATTTGGTCACATCAATCAAGTAAGCTTGTACCGCGGGGTTCTGGGTGTTAACTTTCGGCATCGCTGCTCCCGTCGCAAAGGTTTCATAATTAAGCCGCTTCGTCTTCGGATCACGTCCCACCGGCCAGCCATGAATATGAAACCAATCAGCAAACCGTGACTGCTCGCCATTTTTAATCACATCTTGCCACTGTGGTGACTGCTCGCCAAAATGATTAAAGACGGCGTCTAACATCACGCGCATACCGCGCGCATGGGCGCCATCGACTAGCGCCTGAAAATCGGCTTTCGTACCAAAGTGGGGATCGATTTCAAAATGATCGATCGTATCATACTTATGATTAGATGGTGACGTGAAAATGGGACACAAGTACAGGCCATTGACCCCCAGTGCAGCCAAATCATCTAAATGCGCTGTAATTCCGGGCAAATCCCCACCATAAAATGAATCACGGTGAACACGCCCAGCACCCCACGGTTGAACATTAGCCGGGTCATTTTGCCGCACACCATTTGCAAACCGTTCAGGAAAGATCTGGTACCAGACCGTCTCCTTAACCCATGCCGGTGGCAGCTCCGCATCACTGACGTGCATATATGGCATGTGAAAATAGTTGCCCACTGTTTGCCAGTTAGTGGCAACGTCGTCAAAGAAGCCACCCTCACCATAGCCAACCGTCGCACCGGTCGTATCCGTGATCAGAAAGGCATAGACCACCCGGTTAGTCGGTACGGTCAGCGTCGTCTGCCAGTACTGGTTGCCCTGCGTCGCTAATCCGGGCTGCATTATCCGCCGCTCTAGCGCTGTTGTTCCTTCTTGCCATAAGTAAGAATCGGCAAATAAAATCTCCACTTGGGCAACATCGTCACGCGCAGTTTGTAGTCGTACCTGTAGTTGATGTGCGGCTAAGACGGCTATATCTTCACTTTCAGGGCGGTGCCTAATTCCAGCTAGTTGCATTGTAAGATCTCCTTTTATGTAAACGATTACATTATTAACTAGACCATTTACGTCAATTATCCTCATGATTTTGGTGAAAACGTCCCCGTTCGCCTCGATTTTAGTGTATCATTTAGTCAAAATCAGTTGAAAGGACGTTATCCATGAAAACACTTTATCGCAGTACCCGCGAAACTGCAAGTCACACCATGACGTCATCACAAGCCGTACTTCAAGGCCTGACGCCGGATGGTGGTCTCTTTGTGCCCGTAACGCTACCGACCGCTAATTTTGACTTCGACCAGCTCGCCACGATGAGCTACCAAGAAGTTGCTTACGAGGTCCTTAAACTCTTCTTCACGGATTATACCGCTGATGAATTACACGCCTGCATTGACGCGGCTTATGGTGATCAGTTTGATGACTCCCAAATTGCGCCGGTCACCAAGCATGGTCAGCAGTATTACCTTGAACTTTTTCATGGACCGACCATTGCATTCAAAGACTTGGCCCTTCAAATCCTACCGCATTTGATGACAACGGCAGTTAAAAAGAACCATTTACAAGCCGAAGTCGTTATTTTAGCGGCCACCTCGGGCGATACTGGTAAAGCTGCCATGGCCGGGTTTGCCAATGTTGATCAGACTCGCATCATCGTCTTCTATCCAAAAGATGGTGTCAGCGCAATCCAAAAACAGCAGATGGTGACCCAAACCGGAGCCAATACTAGTGTTGTTGCGATCAATGGTAACTTCGATGAGGCCCAAACAACGGTTAAAAAACTGTTAAACGACCACCAACTACACGCGGAATTAGCCGCCCACCAGTTCCAATTTTCAAGCGCTAATTCCATCAATATTGGTCGTTTATTCCCACAAGTGGCCTATTATGTCTACACCTACGCTCAACTTATCAAGCAGGGGCAAATCAAGAACGGTGATGAGATTAACTTTAGTGTTCCAACTGGGAACTTTGGGGATATTTTAGCTGGCTACTATGCCAAACAACTGGGCACGCCCATTCATAAACTGATCTGTGCTTCCAATCGCAATAACGTTCTCACCGATTTCTTTAATACCGGGACTTATGATAAAAACCGTGAATTCTTCTTGACGAGTTCACCGTCCATGGACATCTTAGTCTCAAGTAACTTGGAACGGCTCCTCTTCTACTTGACAGGATCAGACGCCACGGCGACTGCTAAACTAATGACTGATTTGCAAACGACCGGCCGTTATACGATTACACCGGCAATGCGTGCCAACTTAGCTGATTTTTGGGCCGGCTTCGTGACTGAAAGCCAAGATCAAGCTGAAATTCATCACCTGAACCATGCCCATCACTACACAATCGATCCACATACGGCCGTGGCCTCGGCGGTTGCCAAACAGTATCAAGCCGCAACCAGAGATCAGCGGCCCATGGTGGTTGTTTCAACCGCTAGTCCGTATAAATTCCCACAGGCCGTCCTAACGGCAATTACTGGTGAGCTTAGTGCGGTAGATGGCCTAGCCGCAGTTGATCAGTTACATGAGTTGATTCAAACGCCCATTCCAGCAACGGTCACAGCCCTCCGTACTGCGCCCGTGCGCCATAAGCGGGTTGCGGATGTTGATGATATGGGAACGACCATTAAAACAATTTTAAATCTTAACTAGAAAGTGTGACCAAGATGATTACGACCATTGCGTTAGACCTAGATAATACGTTACTAACTTCTGAGAAGACGATTTCTCCGCGAACTGAAGCAGTTCTCAAACAGCTGCATTCGGCCGGCAAACGGATCGTACTGTGTACTGGGCGACCAATTAAGGCGATTCAACCATACTTACAACAACTTGAACTCAACCAACCAACTGACTACGCGATTACCTTTAATGGTGGGCTCGTTCAGCAAAACACGACTGGTGACGTCCTTGCTCGTACTAGTGTGACCAAACAAGATTTACAACCCTTATTTGAGCAAGCCCAGCGCGATCATTTCTACTTAGACGTGATTGATTTGAAGCAAGTCTACTCCATTACGGATCTAGGCAAGTCACCGTACGAAGAATTCTTGCAAGGCTTAATGCCATTTAAGAATGTTCGTTTTGCCGACCTGCCTGCTGATGATCTATTCGGTAAAGTCGTTAGTGCTGGTCAAGATGCTAAAACAGTCCAGGCCAAATTACCAAGTCAAATTACCGATTTCTTCCACGTGGTCCCATCCCGGCGGACTTTGTTGGAATTCTTACCACCGCATACTGATAAGGCCAGTGGTTTGAAACAACTCCTCGGTCACTTTAATGAAGACTATGACAACTTGATGGCCTTTGGGGACGAAGAAAACGACCTAGGAATGCTAACCGCCGCCAAAGTTGGCGTAGCGATGGCGAATGCGATTCCTGCGGTCAAGGCTGCAACCACCCATGCCACCCTGAGTAATGACGCGGACGGGGTCGCCGTTTTCCTAGAAAATTACTTCAACTGATCCCCAACTGAAGCCTGTAACGGGCTTCTTTTTTAGCACAACCACTCAAAATCAAACTAACGAGGTGTCCCATGCAAGATCCCCGCATTATCCCAGCAGAATTAACGACTGGCGCTTTTTTCGATATTTTAGCAGATGAGGACCACAGCTTAAGTTATATTCAGGTTAGTGAAGAAGACGTGAGTCACCAGCACATCGAGCACCCCATGCTGGATCACGTGCACTTCGAAAATGTCCGGTTTACGGCCAGTCAATTTGAACGGCTTGACTTGACCGATGCCATCTTTATCAATTGTGACTTTTCTAATTGCCAGTTTGAAAAAGCCAGCTGGCTACGCGTTCAATTCAAAGATTGTAAGCTCGTCGGTGTCGACTTGAACGAGGCTGCCCTCAATAACGTCGCCTTTGACCACTGTCAGCTCGACTTAGCCATGCTGTGCGACATGCGGTTCAAAACCGTGACCTTTGATCACTGTCGGCTGAATGGGGCCAGCTTTATGAACAATCGACTAACGACCGTCAAGTTTAACGAAACCAGCCTTGACCAAGTCGCTTTCAACGATACCGCCCTCAAAAATATTGACCTAAGCACCTGTCAATTCGAGCGTCTCGAACTTGATACTGCCGCAGCACGCGGTATGATCGTCAATATTGATCAGGCTGCTTATTTGGCTGCTGCTTTAAACGGCATCAAAGTTAAACCCTGATACCGGTGGAACAGTCACCGTATGAGTGACCAACTCACAATGCCAAGGACGATTAAGCTGCTGGCTGGTAAATCTTCTAATAACACTGCACGTATCTGTCAGAATACTTTTCACGCGCTGAACACAAAAATACCACCTCCGTCAGGTAACAACCTGCGAAGGTGGTATTTTGTCGTTCATCATGACAATTCGAATTGCGCCCCGGTGTAACCAGTGCGGTCGGCCGCCGTGATTGGTCGAATAACTTGGCAAGGGTTGCCAGCCGCAATCACGTTAGCTGGAATATCGTGGGTTACCACGCTCCCACCACCAATAATCGTGTTAGCACCAATGGTCACTCCTGGTAATACGGTGACGTTAGCGGCTAGCCAACAACCATCACCAATTGTGATTGGTCGGGCGATGCAGCCGCCCCTAATTCGTTCGGTTGCATCAAACAAGTGGTTGCTCGTGTAAAGGCCGACTTTTGGCCCCAACAAGACCTGACTGCCGATCGTAATTGGCGCCCCATCTAACATTACACAATCATAGTTGGCATAAAAGTTATCACCTAGATGAATGTTCCGTCCAAATTCAACGCGAAAATTAGGATTTACAAATGGCTTGCGACCAGCTGAACCAACCAATTGTCGCAATAAAGTTTCTTTAGTCTCTGGATCAGCAGTCGCATTGACCGCGTTCGTTGTCAACGTCGCTTGGTCACGCAACGCCGTTAGTTCTGCATCCGTATCTCGATACGGCTGACCAGTCGCCATATACGCAAACTTCTCATCTAAATTCATTCCGCACCCCACTTCTATCGAATAAAATTCAAGTACCATGTTATTGCGCAGATTCCTTGTGCTGAACGAATCTGGCCATTCTTTAATAGGTCAATCACTTTACTGAGCGGGACAAGTTGCGTATTCACGTATTCGTCCGCGTCAAAATGTCGTTCGCCATGTTCTTGCGGATCAATGTGAGTCAAAATCAAGCTGACCGTTTCGTCCGTGAAACCTTCCGACGAGCTAATTTGCGTCATAATTTGTGGTTCATGGGCAATGTAGCCCGTCTCCTCTTGTAATTCACGGGCCGCGGCCGTTAACGGATCTTCCCCCGCATTAATGAGGCCAGCAGGTAAACTAATCGTCTCGGCATTGCGACCGACCCGGTACTCTGAACCTAGCACGACTTGATCATCCGCAGTGATGGCTAAAATC
The DNA here is from genome assembly GCF_014131735.1 of Lactiplantibacillus plantarum. Lineage (NCBI taxonomy): Bacteria > Bacillati > Bacillota > Bacilli > Lactobacillales > Lactobacillaceae > Lactiplantibacillus > Lactiplantibacillus plantarum. The sequence continues at coordinate 836,504 of NZ_CP039121.1, read as the reverse complement.
GTGACGGCGTTCCCATGCTGAATCAAATCGCGTTTTACTTCTAATCCATCAGGTGTTTGAATCGTTTGTTTGACCAAATCAAAAATCGGCCCATGATACACCGGTGTCGTTGATAGGACCTTACCAGGCCGGCCAACTTTCTCAAATAAATCTGCCATACACATTCACTACTCCTTAATCTATCTCAAATCCGGTACACCATCCGGCAGCATCTTACGAATGCCACCCGCGGGGTCTGGCACGTCACCTTGATATCGCGGTATCAGATGGAGATGACAATGCATTACGGTTTGGCCCGCAGCCGGATCAACGTTAATGCCAATATTATAGCCATCCGGATGATTGTGCGCATCTAGGTACGCTTTTGCTTGGGTCAGTAAGGCGAGCATCGCATTCCTGGTCGCCGTGGGCACATCAAAATACGTGGCATAATGTGCTTTCGGAATAATCAACAAATGCCCCGGACTCACCGGCTTTTTATCGAAGAAGGCCGCTGCTAGGTCATTCTCCAAAATATACGGCAACGGCTGACAAAAAATACAAGCCATACCAAAGTCCCCTTCCTATTTTGCTAACCAACCACCATCAATTGGAACCACCGTCCCATGAATATAATCAGCGTGCTGACTCGCTAAGAATAGCGTCAGATCTGCAACTTCCTGCGGTTGGGCCCACCGTTTTGCGGGCGTCTCACTGGCAACCCATTTCGCCATCTTACCATCGCCAGCAAAATCAGCGGCATTCATCGGGGTATCGATAGCCCCCGGCGCAATGCAGTTGGCGCGAATTCCCTGAGCCGCATAGTCCAAGTCAAGTTGTTTCGTATAACCAATGATGGCGTGTTTGGCTGCGGTATACGCTGCGCCGCCTCCGCCACCCACCAGTCCAGCGATCGATGCCATATTCACGAAAACGCCGTGTTGTGCGGCTAACATTGCAGGTAGCACCGCATTAGTCACGATAAACTGGCTTGTCAGATCCGTCGCCAAAATATCTTGCCACGTTTTCAGATCCGTTGCTAAAGTTGGTTGATAACCGTCTAACTTACCGGCCGTATTGCACACGACGGTTGGCTTGCCGAGTACGTTAACTCCTGATTTAATCGCCGCGACGAGCGCATTAGTGTCGGTCACATCAGCAATTTCATAGCGCAGGGCTGACGTCGTTACTAGCGCTGATGGCTGTGGTTGCCGATCAATGGCAATCACGTCAGCCCCCTGGGCTAGGAAACTCTGGACCTGGGCTAAGCCAATCCCGGAGGCAGCTCCAGTAACCAAGACAGTCTGTCCACGATATTCATCAAATTGCATTAGTCAACCAACTGCCAGTCCGTCGCTAAAATATCACAATCTGTTGGTGACCACATACTATAGGCTTCATCGGCCGTTTTGATTAAAAAGTACGGGTTCAGCGGGTCGCCGTTGAAAGTGGTTGCCGTCTGTAATTCGACGAACAATTCGGTCCCTTCCCAACCAGTCCGAACAGCGCGCTTACCAGCTTTTAATTCAGGTAAAATAGCTTCAAATGTCATCACGATACCTCCAATTATTAATACCCAAATCGTATCATAATCCCGCGTGGAGTGACAGGCAAAAATTGGTACCAACAAATTGTCTATTTTACTGGTACGGACCAATTATTTGTGCGATAATGTAAGCGAATACAGAAACTAATTATTATTTGGAGGAATTTTAAATGAGTAAACTCGGTGTTTCCGTTTATCCCGAACGATCAACCTTTGAAAAGGATGCGGCGTACCTCGATTTAGCCGCAAAATATGGCTATCAACGGGTATTCACTTCACTGCTTGAAATCAAAGGGGACCAAGCCGCAGTGGTTGCCAACTTTAAAAAAGTGATCACTTACGCGAACCAATTAGGCTTGCAAGTAATGGTCGACGTCAATCCTGACCTCTTCAAACAACTTGGCGTGTCCTATGACGACTTGTCATTCTTCCACGACCTCGGTGCCTGGGGTGTCCGCCTCGACCTAGGATTCACTGGTCAAGAAGAAGCCCGGATGACGCACAACGAATTCGGCATTAAGATTGAAGTCAACATGTCCAAAGGGACTCACTATGTTGACACGATTATGGATTATTCACCTGAAAAAGATAACTTACTAGGCTCACATAACTTCTACCCACAACAATACACTGGTCTTGGTTATGATTATTTTGTTCAGACTTCTGAACAATACCGTCAGTATGGCATCAACACCGCCGCGTTTGTTTCATCAAATGATGCGACTTATGGGCCTTGGCCCATGCAAGACGGGTTATGTACCCTTGAAGATCATCGGGGGTTACCGATTGCGGCACAAGTTCAACATTTGAAAATGACGGGGCTGATCGACGACGTTTTAATTGGTAACGCCTACGCGAGTGAAGCCGAACTAAAAGCGGCTGCTGAAGTGTTCTTTAGTCCTTACCCACTGCTACACGTCGAAACCGTTGCTGATCTATCGGCAGTTGAAGAAAAAGTACTCTTTGCGCAACCACAGACTTATCGCGGTGATTTTTCAGATTACGTCATTCGTTCTTCTCAGACCCGGGTCATCTACAAAGACGAAGCCTTTCCTGCTCATCACCTAGATGCCATTCATACCGGTGATGTCTTGATCGATAACGATGAGTTTGGGCAATACAAAGGTGAATTGCAGATTGCACGCCAAAATCTTGAAAATACTGGCCGAATCAATGTGGTTGGTCATATTACTAAGAGTGACTTACCTTGCCTTAACTTGCTACAACCATGGGCCGACTTTAAATTTGTCGCTGCCAAATAGTACTCAACGAATGGAGGGGTCGCAGTAATGACAACTGATTACCGTTTAACTAGCGATGCTGACCGCGAAGCTTTCTACCAACTTTACCAATACGCGTTCAATAATCACGATACCCCCGCGCGGCGGCGATTTTTCATGGATCGCTACCAACATGGCTGGATCTACGGCCGTCACGATCATGGTCAACTGGTTAGTGGGCTATACAGTCTGCCACTAGCAGTCAACTTTCATGGCGTCACCTACCGGATGAATGGTATTGGCGATGTGATGAGTGCGCCTGAATATGCCGGTCAGGGTGGCGCGGGACAGCTGTTAACGACGGCGCTGACAGAAATGGCAGCCAACCACGTGACGCTGTCCTACCTTGCCCCCTTCGCGTACGGTTACTATCGTCGTTTTGGCTATGAACACGTCTTCGACCACGCGCACCAAGTCATGGCCGCTCCAGACCTACCACGTGTCAAACCGACGGACTGGTCTGGTACGATCACCCGCTATGGCAATGACGGGCTGGCCCAAATCAACGATTTTTATGCACGACAACCGCAAAATCAGCGTGGTGGTCTGATTCGACCAGCCTGGTGGCAACATTACCTGACTCTCAAACATCATTGGTCGGTCGCAATTTACCGCAATGCGGCTGCCAATATCGAGGGCTATTTGATCTATGAACGGCAGGCCACTAACTTTGCGATTCAAGAATGGGTGACTAGCACGCCGACCGCTTTCGAACGATTGGCTAACTTTATCACTAAGCATGGCACCACCTTTGAAACGTTTAGTTATGATAGCCCAAGTGCGACCAACGGCTTGGACCTACTAGCCGACCCATACCGTTTAAAAGTGACTGTCCAGCCGTACATGATGGCCCGCATTGTTGATTTATATGACTTTATCAAGCGCTATCCGTTTCTCACGGACATCCAACCAATTCGCCTAGCAGTCAGTGACGCTACCCTCCCTGCTAATCAAGGAATCTGGTCATTGACGCGGCACAACGGGCAAGTAACGCTCAATCGGGTTAGCGACCAATTAACTGGACCGGCTGACATTCAGTTAACGATTCAGCAATTAACCACTGCTTGCTTTGGCACCCAGAGCTTAGCCCGGGCGTACCAACACGGATTAATCACCGGTGATGTGAATGCGATCAACCGACTTGACACTAGTCTAGTGAAAGAACGACCAGCACTTATTGACTACTTTTAAGTGCTTGATTTAGATAAGCAGCATGACTGACTCAAAGTGGGCCGCCAGAATGATTATTCTGGCGGCCCACTTTTTTAAAGATTCGTATTTCCCGTTCAAACAGTTTTTGTCACATATCCAGTATTTTTAACAATAAGATTACAGCTAATTCTTGGGACGTTTCTTTTACGGCAAATAGTCATTCTCATCTTAGTCTATTCAAAAAAGATGTTTGAAGATCCGACTAGATCTCCAAACATCTTTTTACTGACATTATCCTGGTTAATCACCAGCATCGTGCGTAAATAAAACTAACGAATATCAATTGATTACCAATGTAATATTAACCATGTCTTGACATTAATTTTCATACAAATAACCCGCATCCCGTAAAGCTGCCTTGATGGCTGTTAATTGTTCCGGGGTCTGATAAGCAACCGTATGGCTATGGACGCCATCTGTTAATTCTGATAATAAATGGCCTTGTAATTTCTTGAGCCGGCCCATAAACAGATTAACATCACCAACTGAGCGAATCTCTAATTCACCCCGGAGCCGGCCATACAATGGGTGTTCGACTTCAACATCCTTGATTATGCCCCCTGCGTGAATGATCAAGGCCATTTCCTGCATCGCTTCGTTTGGAAAATGACGGCAAACTAGGACAGCAGTTGGCTGATCCGCTTTTTCTAATTCATACCCTTGAAGAGTAGCAACAATGGCCGTTCCGTGAGCCCTCAATAATGAAATATCCCCAACAATGGTCTGACGACTAACGTTAAACTGCTTCGCTAGCGTTGTTGCACTTACGGGGACCTGCGTTTGCGATAATTTTGATCGAATTTGTTCACGCCGTTCTGATCCTGTCATGACTCACCCTTCTTACTCTTTCAATAGAATCATTCTACCAGAAAACCAGTAGAATAGCTTTCATCAAATACTAAATTATGATAAACTAAGTTCATTTACCATAGGTGTCAAGACACCTAAATCTTAATAACGGGATTGATTAGCAATGCGCAATTTATCTTTATTAACCGACTTATACGAACTCTCAATGGCAAATGGATTTCATCACGACTTACCTCAGACCAACGCCACCTTCGACCTTTTTTATCGCCGGGTTCCTGACAATGGTAGCTTTGTCATTGCGGCCGGCCTCCAGCAAGTTGTCGAAGCTTTACAAGATTTTCATTTTACCAACAGTGACCTCGACTACTTCCGTCAACTTAACCTATGGGATGAATCCTTCTTAGCCATGCTGGCAAATTTTAAGTTAACTTGCCAAATTAAGGCACTACCAGAAGGAACCCCGGTCTTTCCTCGTGAACCACTATTGACAATCACTGGACCACTTGAGCAAGCGCAATTACTTGAAACACTCGTCTTAAATATCGTCAATCACCAATCACTGATTGCCACTAAAGCTCGTCGACTGAGTTATGCTGCGGCAGGACGTCCAATTATGGAATTCGGTGCGCGCCGTGCGCAAGGCCCGGACAGCGCGCTTTACGGCACCCGGGCAGCCATTATTGGTGGCGCCAATAGTACTTCAAACGTTCTCGCTGCGAAGCTGTTTGATATTCCCGTTGCTGGTACCATGGCCCACAGTTGGATTGAGGCCTTCCCGGATGAACTAACGGCGTTTCGCAAGTGGGCCGAACAATATCCTGACAATAGTGCGCTACTAGTCGATACTTATGACGTGCTTAACTCTGGGATTCCTAACGCGGTGACGGTCTTTAAGGAGCTACGAGCAGCTGGGCATGAACCCGTCGGTATTCGAATCGATTCGGGGGACGTCACGACTTTATCACAAGCTGCCCGGACACAATTGGACGCGGCTGGCTTTCCCAATGCCAAAATCACTATTTCTAACGCATTGGATGAACACATCATTACTTCGCTGTTGCACGAAGGCGCACCGATCGATAATTTTGGTGTCGGTGAAAAGCTCATCACTAGCGCGTCCGCACCGGTTCTAAGTGGCGTCTACAAGCTTGCGGCAACTGAGAGCAATGGTCAGAGCACCCCCAAGATCAAGGTCAGTGCCAGTCGCGAAAAACTAACGATTCCTGGTGATAAGCAAGTCTATCGTCTGTACGAACCAGGAACTCAGCGGGCCTTTGCTGACTTGATTGCACTAGCTACCGAGACGATCGTCGATGCAACCAGCCTAACCGTCGTCAACAGTGACCCACTCAGTGTCGACCGCCAACAGCGACTCACCCATTTTGAAGCCCGGCCCTTACTCGCGCCGGTAGATTTGTCCAACACCACGTCAATTCCGGTTACAACCATTCAGGCAACGACCCAGGCTAAACTTGCCGAGCTCCCACGAACAACCCAGCGGCTCGTCAACCCAGATCTTTACCCGGTCTACATGACAACCACACTCAGCCAGTTACAAACTAGTTTGTTGAATAAAATGACGATACTAGCAGATTAACAAACGAACACGCGTAGCAACGACTAAAGCCACTTCTGATCAGCGTTCAAATGACCGCTTAGTACAGAAGTGGCTTTAGTTTATAACAAGTAACAGTTAGCTCACTGACCAGTAATTTGATCATGTTCACCCGGGGTCAATATTTTGGTCATCACCGTAATCAAATACGCTTGTTCGCGCTCAATTTCAGTTCCCGGCAATTCCAGCATTAACCGCGCTAGGTAACCGAATAGCTGCGATAACAAACTTTGCAGTATCAAATCATTCGGCCAATCCACAATCAAATGATCTGCTTTTAGTTGATTTATGACACTTCCCATCTGCTTGACCATCTTAGGCGCAATCTGGCTAAGAATCTGTTCGCGTCGTTCGGCGTCAAAAGCTGCCATTTCAAAAATGACCTTTAACTCTTTCACGTTAGCTTTAGCAAATGCAACTCGGTCCGTAAAAATTGCTGTGACGAATGCCTGTAGACTGGGATAACGCTGCCGTAATTCATCCTCTGAAAAATCACTCGCTAAAATTGGCACAATGTGTGCGGCAATTGGTGCTAAGATGGCATCCCGTAAGGCAGCCTTAGTCTTATACCGCCGATAGACCGTCCCCTCCGCAACGCCGGCCCGTTGTGCAATATCACTAGTACTAGTCTGGTCAAAACCCTTTTCAGCAAACAAATCGAGACTTGCCTGGAGGATGGCCCGTTGCTTAGGTGTAATCGTTTCATTCTGACTTAGATCATGTTGAAAATAATCCCGTATCCGTGGTCGTTCCATATCCTCACACCTTCCGATAACGTTTCATTCCAACAATATTCAACATTGTTAGTACGACCATAAACCCTACTAATATTAACAAATTGACACCAATATCGCCAAGCCCAGCACCCTTTGTCACAACAGCCGTCAACGCATTAGCACCATAGTATAACGGCATGATGTGGGCAATTGCTTGCAACCAACTCGCCATGCCATCGACTGGAATCAACCCAGCAAAAAAGATTTGTGGTACAACAATCAGTGGAATAAACTGAATCATTTGAAATTCTGAGTTAGCAAAGGTGGAAATAAAGATACCCAAGGTCAAAGCCACTAACGCTAATAATAAGTTAGTCAGAAAGACCAGCCAAATACTACCAACTAAGTGAATCTTGAAGACCGTAATTGCAAAAACAACGGTCAGGACAGTCTGAATGATGGCAAAGCCCCCATAACCAATTAGATAGCCCATAATAATTTCACTCCGTCGAATTGGAGTTGCAAGTAGCCGGCTTAGGGTTCCAGTAGTGCGCTCATTCAAAAGTGAAACGCCAGAAATCAAGAACACAAAGAAGAAGACAAAGAAACCGAGAAAGATTGGCAAAAAGTTTTCAAAGAACGTTGAATCACTACTACCATAAATATAATGACTGCTAGTGGTATAGGTCGTCGTTTGTGATTGACTATTTGTTGGCGCCGCAGCACTCGCTGTAGCCTGCCTCAATTGCTTTTGAATTTTAGCCGCAGCAGCAGTATTCCCACTTGCCTGTGCTTGGGCCAAGGCAGTCTTTAGCTTGCTAACCGTTGCCTGTTTTTGCGCCGCGGTCAACTTTTGTAGTGCCACCTGTTGCGTTTGCAACACCTTTTTTTGTGCTTTAGTAGCCGTGACCAACGTTTGAATTTTTAATTTGACCAGTCCGCTTTGCAAAGAAGCTTTGATCAATGACGTATTGGTCGGATTACTATTAGAATACGTGATCGTTAAGTTGCCATCTTTTTGCGTCAAATATCCATCCAAATCATGCTGCTTAATCATCGCTTTTGCCTGGTTACTACTGTAATGGTGAATATCGACATGCTTCGTATTAATGGCTTTGACCACCTGATGATCAACATTGTGAACACCTAAAGTCGCCACTTGAGTCGTGTTATTTTGAAACAAAAAATACATCAACGCCATAATTAAGAGTGGTGCCAAAAACATCAGCGCCAAGGTACGCTTATCACGTAACATTTGCTTAAAAACTCGTCTAACGATTGCCATCGTTCGCATCTTGCATCCGCCCCGCTTTCAAAAAGACCTGTTCGATCGTATCTACTGCATACTGTTGTTTCAGTGCCGCGGGTGTCCCCTCAGCAAGCGCAATCCCGTGCCGAATCAACATGAGATAATCACACCGTTCTGCTTCGTCCATGACATGCGTTGTCACGAGCATCGACTTACCAGTATCCTTGAGCTTATTTAGTTCGGTCCAAATTTGTTGCCGTAATTCTGGATCAATCCCAACGGTCGGTTCATCTAAAATCAATAATTGGGGATCCTGAATCAGGGCGATTGCCAACGACAAGCGCCGTTTCATCCCACCCGAATAGCCACTGACCCGCTTGTCTAATTGGGACGTCAAGTCAACTAATCCGGCTGCATAATCAATCATCTGTGCTAACTTTATTTTTGGAACACTCATTAATTGCCCAAAAAAGGTCAGGTTTTCACGGGCCGTTAGTGTCTCATACAAGGCGTCACTTTGGGCCATATACCCTACTTGTGCCATTACCGCCCTATTGGGCATCACCGTATCCATAACTTTAACAGTGCCACTATCCACAGCTTCCATCCCTAAAATACTCTTGATCAAGGTGGTCTTCCCAGCTCCCGATGGCCCAATCAAGCCATAAATCATTCCAGCCGGCAGTGTCAAATCAATCTGATTGAGCACTTGCTGATGACCAAAGTGCTTGCTGACCTGCTTGGCGATGACATAATCCGTTGCCATTTTAATAACCCTCTTTCTCGAAGTGAGTGCATACTCACTCACTTAATGGCTTTAGTATAATCAGTACATCTCGGTTTGTCAACAGCAAAAATGAGTTGTCACTCACTTACTTTATTTCCAGCCCATTTGTCACCGCACTGCAAACAAAAATGCGCCACCCCGTTGTTGGGATGTCGCATTTTAATTAAATATCAGCACTGATATAAGCGTTAGCAATGTTTTAACGATTGTTAATCTTGGTCAGCAATTTTTGTCCTAGCTCATAATCCAACTGACGCTCCGATTCCGGCATCATGTCGCCGCCAGTTGCCCAGACAATGTGGGTGACGTCTTTGCCAGCAAGCGTGGGAAATTGGGCCATGATGGGGGCGATCGCGGTAAAGCCGGCTGCAGCGGATGGTTCGACCATTACATCTTCAGTATCGACGAGCTTCGTCAAATAACGATATAAATCATCATCTTCAAATGTTGCTGTTCCGAGTAATAGCGTTTGCATCACCTTGCCTGCCAACCGTGATGGCCGGCTAACGGCTAACCCATCAGCGGCAGTCAGGCCATCTAAACCAATGTCTTGAACAGCAATTTTTTCATTCAGCTTGGTCATCATCCCTAAGGTCACGGACGGCACGTGGGTCGGTTCACAAAAGACGGGGTAAATATTGGCTCCCATAATCATCTTGAGGCCAAAAGCGACGCCACTAGGACTGCCACCGACCCCGGCCGGTAAATAAACGACGACCGGGTGCGCAGCATCCATCTTGATGCCTTGTACTTTTAATTGATGTTGTAACCGTACCCCAGCAACAGCGTACCCGAGGAATAAGTCACGTGAACCTTCATCATCAACAAAGTGCGTATGGTCATCCTTGGCCGCGGCGGCACGGGCCACCGGAATCACACTTGAAAAGTCGGTATTTAGTTCCTCAACGGTGACGCCATTTGCCCGCAGTTTGTCCTTCTTCCACTGACGAGCATCGTGAGACATATAAACGGTCGTCTTAAATCCAAACGTTGCGGCCATGATGCCCACACTGAGTGCCAAGTTTCCCGTCGATGCAACGATGACGCCGTATTGTGCAAATAACTCGTGATACTTAGCCGTTGCCAAGACACTGTAATCATCCATATACGTTAAATCCGTATGGGCCATGGCTACCTGTTCAGCAAACTTGAGCACTTCGTAAATCCCACCACGTGACTTGATCGAACCCGAAATCGGCAACTGACTATCAGCTTTTAAATAAAGCTGCCCCGCCAATGACTGGTGGTTGAGAGCCTCCCATGCTGGTTTCATCTGCTCAAGTGGTAACAATGGTGACTCAATAATCCCATTCATAGCTGCCGTTTCTGGAAAAGCAACGGCCAAAAATGGTGCGAAACGTTCCCAACGTGCGACCGCGTCAAAAATATCGGCCCGCGTTAACGGCAGGTCCGCCCGCTTCCCATAATCTGGGTTCTGCCAAACAATTGGTCGTTTTGCCATCAATTCCTTAATCTGTGGGTGTTCTTCAATCATTACCGTTGTATCCATACTTTCAGGTCCTTTTCATTTAATTGCATCATATTACGTATCGTGAGTTAAAATTATCAGTTTTCGATGGCCGTCTGCATGCGTTCAGCCTATTCCGACCTTCCGAGACTAGGTAACATACTGAAACGTCACCACGATCAGCACAAATGCCGATAAGTCGATATAACACGCACTGAGCCAACAAGCCTCCCCCAACCCGACCCTTTCAACCGAACCTAAGTTAGTGGCTTTTCTCTGAATCTAACGATTTTTAATCACAACTCATGTTAGATAATATGACATCACCTTCGTCCATCATTTAACCATATTTGATACTTAGAAACAATCTTTAGGCACTGATTAACAATAATTGTTGATTAGCCAATCAAACAAGCTAATAAGGCAATCGAAAAACGACGTTCAAAGTTCACTCACTTTGAACGTCGTCTTCAATTAGTGGTTATTAATTGACTAATAATCGTCGTTCGAACTGCATAATCATTCAGTAGTCTTCTAGCACAACGAGTTTCCTACTTCAAATCGGCCCCATTCGTCCGAATCACTTTTTGATACCAGTAGAACGAATCCTTCTTCGAGCGCTCTAGTGTCCCGTTACCTTCATCGTCCTTGTCGACGTAGATAAAACCGTAACGTTTCGACATCTGACCAGTTCCAGCTGAGACCAAATCGATACACCCCCACGGCGTATAGCCAATCAAGTCGACCCCATCTTCGGTAACGGCCTTGATCATTTCACTGATATGAGCGCGTAAATAGTCAATCCGGTAAGGATCATGAATACTACCATCGGCTTCGACTTTGTCGCGGGCACCCAACCCATTCTCAACAATCATCATTGGCTTGTGATAGCGGTCTTGTAACCAATTCAAAGAATACCGCAAACCTTCTGGATCGATTGGCCAGTCCCATTCGCTCGTCTTCAAATATGGATTATCAACGGCTTCGGTCCCGACAAAGTGGTAACTTGGGTTATCATCCTGAGCGGCGACCGTGTTGGAATTATAGTAACTAAAGCCAATATAATCAACGGTGCCTTCCTTCAAGACTTGGCGGTCTTCGGCCGTGATATCAGGGCGGAAACCAGTCTGTTTGAAGTAAGCTTCCATATTATTTGGATAATAGCCCCATGACTGTACGTCTGCAAACCAATAACGCCGCTGCATAGCCTTTTCAGCTTGCATGATATCTTGTGGCTTAGCAGTTGCAGGATAAATCGGTGTCATGTTGATCATATTGCCAATCTGGAAGTCGGGATTAATGGCATGGCCAATCTTAACGGCTAGCGCACTGGCAACGACTTCATAATGAGCAGCTTGATACATCAACGCTTCAGCGTCAGGATCATCGGGCTTCAACACTAAACCAGAATCCGTCGCCATCAGGAATTGGTTCGTATAAGTCGTCTGATTATTAATTTCATTGAAGGTCATCCAGTACTTAACCTTGTTCTTATAGCGCTTGAAGACCGTTTCAGCATAGTGCACAAAAAAGTCAATAACTTTCCGCGAACGCCAGCCACCATATTCCTTAACTAAGTGGTACGGCATTTCAAAGTGGGCCAGCGTGATCACTGGTTCGATACCATATTGCCGGCAAGTATCGAACATATCATCATAGAACTTCAAACCCGCTTCATTGGGTTCTTCTTCATCACCATTTGGAAAAATCCGCGTCCAGGCGATCGATGTCCGAAAACACTTGAAGCCCATCTCAGCAAATAGCTTGATATCTTCCTTATAGTGACCATAAAAGTCGATGCCTTCATGGTTCGGGTAATTCTTACCCGCAATCACACCATCCGTGATTTCACGAGGAACACCGTTGGCACCGGCAGTCATGACATCAGCCACACTGACCCCTTTGCCACCAGCTTGCCAGCCGCCTTCTAGTTGATGGGCTGCGACCGCCCCACCCCATAAGAAATCAGATCGTAAACCACTCGTTGTTGCCATGCATTATCATCCTTTCACTATAAATCTTTACCATCACTCGCAATAACTTGTTGGAACCAGTTAAAGGAGTCTTTCTTAGAACGGTCAAAACTGCCTTGACCATTATCATCGGCGTCAACATAAATGAATCCATACCGTTTCGCCATTTCACCAGTACTTGCTGAGACCAAATCAATACAGCCCCACGGTGTATAGCCAATCAGATCAACACCATCTAATACGACCGCTTGTTCCATCGCCAAGATGTGATCACGGAAGTAACTGATCCGGTAGTCGTCATGTACACTCCCGTCGGCTTCCTTCTTATCGTAAGCACCAAAGCCATTTTCAACAATGAATTGTGGTAAGTGCCACCGATCTTGCATCCAGTTCATCGCATAGCGCAACCCAGTTGGATCAATTTGCCAGCCCCAATCAGACTTCTCAACGTAGGGGTTCTCAACAAAGTCATCGGGTTCCTTGAAATCGTAATCACTGTCACCGTCACGACCCTTTGTAACAAATGACATGTAATAACTGAAACCAACGTAATCCACCGTACCAGCCTTTAAAGTTGCCAAGTCAGCAGCGGTAATATCCATATCGAAGCCCTTGCGTTCAAAGTACTTCGGTAACCACTTTGGATATTCACCGAGACAGTGGACATCCCCGAACCAATACCGTTTTTGCATGGCCCGTTCTGCCATCATCACATCCGCTGGTTTAGCTGTTAACGGATAGATTGGACACATCGCGACCATACAGCCGATTTGAAAATCAGGATTGATTGCGTGGCCCGCTTGCACAGCTAGGGCACTCGCTACTAATTCATAATGAGCTGCTTGATACATCGCCTGTTCCCAATTGTCATCCTTGCTAAGTTGTAGGCCGGAATTTTGTAACAATGGGTGCGGATCACTCCAAGCTGTTTGGTTATTGATTTCGTTGAAGGTCATCCAATACTTGACCTTATCCTGATAGCGCTTGAAGACAGTCTTCGCAAAATGAACAAAGAAGTCGATCATCTTACGGTTGCTGAAACCACCATAAACCTTCACTAAGTGGTATGGAATTTCAAAGTGTGACAGGGTCACAACGGGTTGGATGCCATGCGATAATAAATCATCGAATAAGTCATCGTAAAACTTCAAACCAGCTTCGTTAGGCTCGCTCTCGTCACCATTCGGGAAAATCCGGGTCCACGCGATTGACGTCCGGAAACACTTAAAGCCCATTTCTTCAAATAATCGATCATCTTCTGGATAGCGATGATAAAAATCATTGCCCCAGTGATTAGGATAGATTTCACCATCTTTGACGCCATCAGTGACTTTACGGGGAACCCCGTTACGTCCGGCTGTCATTACATCGGCAATGCTAACGCCCTTGCCATCAACATCCCAAGCGCCTTCTAATTGATGGGCCGCGACCGCGCCACCCCACAGAAAATCTTTGGGCATTTTGTATCCTTTTGTCATGAACTAATTCCCTCCATTAATGCTGCTCAGGCTATCCCTGAGTTACAGTCTTTGTTACCTTAACTAACGAAAAGCGTGTAACCGCCACGTCACCGTTGTTAAGCTGTCTGCCATTATAAGCGACCACGGCATGAATGAAAAAACAAGCCCAGACCAACACCAGCAGGTATTTGCCTAGGCTCAAATTAATTAACTACTTCGCCTCATCGGCAACTAAACGCCGATAAACGTCTACAACTTCACCAGCTAAGTCGCGGAAGGTGATGGCATTCATGATGTGATCTTGTGAATGTACTAATAACAATGACACGTGGGTATGTTCCCCTTGTGCTTCCGCCGTTAACATTGAGGTTTGTGAATTGTGTGCTTCGGTTAGAAAGTTATCTGCTTCCTTTAACTTGGCATCAGCGGTTTCAAAGTCGCCTTCCTTAGCAGCTTTAATTGCTTCGAAAGCGGAACTCTTTGCATTACCACCATTAACGATCAAACCCATAATGGTTTCGAGACTTGCTTCAACTTCTTTTGTTTGTTCTTCTGCCATTTACCCTCATCCTTTTAGCATTTATTCGTGTGCATCACAATCAAAATGCCACCGGCCGCGATTGATCTACCGTGGGCTGGTAGCACTTACAATTTAATGATTAGTTTGCTTTTGCAATTGATGCTTCGGCTTCCTTTAAAACTTTTTCGCCGTTCATCATGCCGTAGTCTTGCATGTTGATAACTTCAACTGGAATATCAACGCGCTTTTGGAAATCACTTAACATATAACGAACTTGTGGTCCAAGCATTAAAATGTCAGGATTCTTTTCAGCTAACTTCGCATCAGCATCACTGGCAGCGGTTGCAAAAATATCTGCATCAATGCCTTCTGCTTCCGCAGCCTTTTGCATCTTTGAGACTAATAATGACGTTGACATCCCAGCGGCACATACCAACATAATTGTTCTTTCAGCCATAATAAACACGCTCCTAGATTGTTTTAAATTTATATGTTACAGCGGTTGCTTTAATAAACCGCTTTCATTACAATTAGAATTATAAGTCATGGGTACAAATTTGACAAGCCTTATTAATCAGATATCTGCAATTTATTTGATTTGTACCCACAAATTATTAAATAACAACTTAATATTCGAAAGAAGTGAACACCATGTATCGTGACATTGCAACCAAACTCGTTGCCGCCATTCAAGACGGCATTTTTACCGTCAAACTCCCCACGGAAGCCCAATTAATGGAACGTTACCAAGCTAGCCGCAACACCATTCGCAAAGCGATTGACTTGGTGTACCAGCAGGGGCTCCTGCGTCGGGTTCAAGGCAGTGGCTATTATATTACTAATATTCAGCTTCAACATAAAACGGTAGTGAATCTGTCAGCACGCTCACTCTTCAATAGTCATGTCCACCCACGGACTTTAACTTCGAAGATTCTGACTTTTGATACGATCCACGGCGATAGTGCCCTGAGCCGCAAACTCAACATTCCCGTCGACGAAGAACTGTATCGTATCATTCGCCTCCGCTACTGGCACGACCAACTGTATTGTTTGGAAAAGGCCTACTACTTACGCTCTGTCGTCCCCTATCTATCGACCGAAGCTGTCAATACGTCAATTTGGGACTTCATCAACGAAGCTTACGGCATCGGGATTGCTAACAGTGATGATTATCTTTCACTCACCAATCTTAACAAGGAAGAGGCCGAACTAATGAATTTGGCACAGGGCGCAACTCACTTGGCCTTGGATTCTTGTAACTATTATAAGAATAATGGCTTACTAGATTTTTCTCACACCATCTTTGTTTATCCCGACCTCGCATTGTATTTTCATACGACAAATCTTGCAAATAATTAATTTATGGCTAAAAAAAGACGATTCACTATAATTTCATCACAATTTATGGGTATACTAGTAACAGTATCCAAATTTACGATGGAGGAATTAGCGTGTCAGCACCCCTTTTTTCAGTGGTTGTACCAGCTTACAACCAGCACAAATTTATAGATAGCTGCTTGACTAGTCTACAACGCCAAACCTTGACAGACTTTGAAGTCTTCGTGGTTGATGATTGTTCGACTGATGACACTGGTGAACAGATTGCCGCGTTAATCAAAGGCGACGACCGGTTCCACGTGATCACTCACGCCCATAACCGGGGCGTCTCCGCAGCTCGTAACTCCGGTATGGCTGCTGCTAAGGGTAAGTACCTTTGCTTTGTCGATGGCGACGATTGGGTCGAACCAGACTTTCTGGCAACCTTCCTAGCCGCCTACCGGTCAGCACCCGATACCCAGCTCGTTGTATGCGGTCACTACGGTTACTTAGCCGTTCCGAGTCCTGCCAAAACATACAACCAAAAAGACTTGATTGCCAACATCAACTTTGGCACGGTTGGCGGTTTTTCGTGGAATAAAGCATTCATTCGCAGTATTATTACCACGCACCACCTCAAGTTCAACGAAGATATTGATTTTCTTGAAGACCAGTTGTTTGCCTTTCGTTACGCTAACTACGTACAGTCCTCCGAATACGTACCGGACCGGACTTACCATTACCGTTGGCGTTTTCGAAGCAACCTTGCTCACATTGGAATTCCATTCTTCACCGCTCGTCGTAAGATGATGAAGATTCTCAAGCAGGAAAACAAGCAAGTTTTGAACGAAGATTGGAATAATCAGTAGCAACGTTACGTTGCCATCGCCCCTAAAGGTCGGTAGCTGAAATAGCTATCACCCTTTAGGGGATTTTTTGATACCTAGCATAATCGGCTACGATGACCAGAAGATGCGCAATTATTCGAGGCTAGTAGCCATCCACTCGCAGTCTCAAATGCGCTTTCGCCGCCGATTAAACCGACCGTGGCGCGAAACAAGCTAGCTGCTCAAGCTCTTTTTGATATCAGCGACAAAATAAAGTGGCAATTAACAATTAAAGACTTGTTGAATGACGAGTAACGCTTTACAATTGGACTATATTAATTAATTTGATGGGAGGGTTAGCGATGGCTACGATTCACTTATACTTAGTCCGTCATGGACAAACCAAGCTCAACGCGGCCGGCCGTTTACAAGGCATCTATGATTCGGAACTCACACATACCGGTGTGCGCTCCGCTCAACGGTTAGCCCGCATGCTAGCAGATGTTCATTTCGACGCTGCTTACGTCAGTGACTTGGGCCGAGCACAACAAACGAGTCGCATTATCACCGCACTCCATCCTGAAATAAAAAAGCCGACGATTGACGTCGGCTTACGCGAATTTAACTTCGGTGGGCTTGAAGGTACCAGAAACATGTGGATCGTCAAGCAAGTCCAAAAACAATTGGGCATTGGAACGTTTGTTAAGTTGATGTTGAGTCGTGAACGCTTCGCCACCCTACTATGGGTCTTTAACTCCCTCGACCAGACTCGTGGCGCCGAGACTTTGGTCGGTGTCACGGATCGAATCAGTAGCGCGCTACGACGAATCTGTTTGTATGAATCTCAGGATAGTCAGCATGACAAGAATATTCTTATCGTTTCTCACGGGCTGGTTCTCAGTGCATTCCTATACCAAATCAGCCCCCGTGAGCTTCCCACCCGACTCCTGAAAAATACAAGTGTTAGTCGCGTGGACTACCAAAATCGGCAATTCAAGTTGATCGACATTAATATCACCCCTAAGAAGCGGGCCTAGTTGTCTCGATGCTAACAGGTTGCGTGGTACAACTCGGAAATTGCAAGCGCGCCTGAATACCAAAAAAGGCTTTGATTTTGCGTTGTAATTCTTGACCAGTTGCATGCACTGAAGCTTCACTTGCATCTGGATCGCCAACTACAATTAAAATGCGACTGCTTTTACTATCCAAATTAGGCCTGATTGGGGTGGTAGCATCCGCTGAAAGACTGGCCCCTTGTGCCGTTAAATGAAGCTGAACCTGCTCAGTGCCAAGCGTATTCATATCCCACGCATTGATCTGCACTGGATGGCGCGCGTGAATCACTTGAAGCAAGTCTGCCAAAGCATTCTGCGGCTGAGCAACGGCAAGCCCTTGTGCAGCTAATTGTTTTTCAATTGCTGGATTCAACTCACGGTTATCAAGATTGCTCATCGACAAAATTGCTAGTGGAATTTCCGTGGTAGTCGTCGGTAAGATTTCAATTTTCAACAGTTATCACTTCCTAAAAACACTTCAATACTAAGTGTGCCAAATTTGACGTAAAAGTCAATTACCACCACTTAAGTCATAGCGAAATTTTAATAATACCACAAAAGCGATTCCCACACACGTGAGAATCGCTTTTTTAATGGCCTTATTGTCCTCGTCGATACACCGATACGCTTGTAAGCTGACCTTACTTAGTCGTTGATAATGGGTGGGCCGCAAAGTATTTTTCTAAGAATAGTGCCAAACCATCATTATAATTCATATCAGTTACATAGTTCGCAACTTTCTTAACTTGTGGCAAGGCGTTGCCCATTGCCACCGATAAGTCAGCTTCTGCCATCATCCCAACGTCATTCAAACCATCCCCAAAGACAAACGTGTGGGCGGCATCGACATGTTGCTCACGTTGAATTTGTTTGACCGCCGTCCCCTTATCCGTATTCAGAGGAATCATCTCAATATTATTCGGGTTCGATGATGAAAGTCGCAACAATTTACTATTAGTGAGCTTTTCGCGGGCAGAATCCAGCCGTGACATGTCTTCACGACTGAGAATGACGCCGTTCGTAATCTGGTCCTCAATCGTGGCTAATTGCGTAAAGCTCTTCACTTCTTCATAGCCAATCGAGACTTCATCCGCATCAAAGTTAGCCGCATTACGAGCAACGAACCGTGGGATTTGTTCCGTATAGTAGGCCATGTCTGGCGTGAACAACATCATTGGTAAGTTATCACGACGTGCAATCAGATAGGCAAGCTCAACCGCAGCACCCCCGAGTTTGGTTAGCTCACGGCCCTGGGCACCATCGAACACCGCCCCGTTAGACGTCACCAAACGAACGTCAGCGTTTACTTTGTCTCGAACAATCTTCGCCAGTTCGTACATGCGCCCCGTAGCGATGTAAAATAACACGTCCTGCTTCTGAAACCGTTCAATCGTCGCTCGAGTTCGCTCCGAGACATATTGGTGATCCGTTAATAATGTTCCGTCAATGTCCATAAAGACTAAATATTTTGGCATAGTTGAACTCCTCCTACGTATTTACCTATATGTTGTGCTAGCTAACTGATCATCTGTGACATTCAGCTTGACTGCTTTTGCTGGGTTTGCCAATCAGTCGGTACCATCCTGCCATCGTCAGTAAATACGCAAATTGGCGTATCCGCACTGATGAGTAAGCCGGTTGGCCGGACTTGAATGGGCTTAAATTAAAAAGATGACGCACCGCCGCCTTTTTTAGCAATCATAATTAGCACAAGGCTTATTTACACTCCCAATTGTACGCTATTCCCTCCTATAATGGAAATCGCTTTCAAAACCGAACTAGCCACCGCATTTTCACCACGTAAGGCTAAACAATCTTAAGTTTAGAAGCTATTTAGAGCATTATTTGCCCTCATCAGCTTTATATACCAAAGAATTCAATCTCACTACTTGACATTCACCAGTCTAGCCGCTAAATTAGAGAACAATTAATAAATGATGATAAAAAGCATTGAACAGTTCAGTAGTTGCCGGTCGTTAGCCTTAGCGAGTCTGAGATGGTGTGAGCAGACCTAATCCGGTATCACGAATATCGACTGTGAGTTGTATGGGTGAAATCAAGTAACCCGTACTGGTTAACACCCACTAACGTGTAGTACATCTTTCATGATGTGCTTAAGGTCAGTAATGTAAATTGCTGATGAATACCGGTGGTAACCCGCGCTCGCGTCCGGCAGACGACTTCGTCTGTCGGACGTTTTTATTTTCATTTATTAATAAATCATTTTAAAGGATGGTCATACATATGCATTTTACAGTACTCGGCGCAGGCGCCATGGGATTACGTTACGGTGTGTTATTACAAGAAGCAGGCAATCAAGTTGATTTTGTGGATACTTGGCAAGCAAATGTTGATCAAATTCATCGTCAAGGTGGCGTCTACGTGTCGCGCGATCACCAGAATCGACACTTAGTTCCCGTCAAAGTCTCAACTCCCGAAGATTATCACGATGATCCCGACGTGTGGGTCGTATTTACTAAACAGATGCAACTTGCTGATTTTTTGACTCGGACGGCCCACGCTTTTAATGGTCGCCAGTACGTGCTCACTTGCATGAATGGGATGGGTCACGTTGAAAAATTATTACACTACTTCAAACCCGAAAAATTATTAGCTGGGACCGCACTAGTCGCTACGGTCTTAAACGGCCCTGGTGATGTCGACTTCATTGGAGCTCGCGGCGCCGGCACCATGAATCTCGCCAATTATACGGAACACCCTGACGAAATGACCCACCGAATCGTGACAGAATTAGATAAATGCCAATTCCACCCTAATTTAACAACGAACTTCCGCGGCACCTTGCTGGCTAAAGTCGTCTTCAACTCAGTGGTCAACACCCTCTGTACCCTCTTTGAAATTACGATGGGCGAATTCGCGGCCTATCCAGGGGCTGATGAGCTGAGTCGTCAATTGATCGATGAAGCCTATGATGTCTGTGAGCGTGATGGTGTCACCATGTTGAATACCCGCGCGGAAGAGCTCGCCTCTGTCAACTACGTCAGCAAAGTGGCTAATCCCCTCCACTACCCATCGATGTATCAAGATATGTCTCATAATCGGCCAACTGAAGTCGACTATATCAATGGCTACCTCGTCAAGCTCGGCCAAAAGTACCATTACCAAGCAAAAACGCACGCGTTTCTGACCCATCTGGTTCACTTAGCCGAAACCACCCGCCAAACCAGTGCCACAACTGAACACACTACTGAACAAAATGCTCAGAACGCGACCGAACAGGCTAGTCAACAAGCAAGTGCGTAACCGATTCCCCTTTTCTCAGCAAAATCATGTACAATGGAGGTTAAGTTGATTTTACTGAGGAGGCGGTTTGCTGTGCAAGTCAGTCGGGAATTCAAAGGTATCTTTCTTGCTAGTATCAGTGCGACCTTCTGGGGGATTTCCGGAGCCGTCGCACAAACACTTTTTGATACGACCGATATTAATTCTATTTGGTTAACGGGAATTCGCATGCTGGGTGCCGGAATCGCACTATTACTGGTCAGTTTGCTGACCCATGTTGATTTGTGGTCGATTTGGCGTCAACCCCGCGATCTCCTACAGATCGTGGCCTACACACTATTGGGTCTAATGCCGGTTCAGTTCACCTACTTTTTAGCAGTTGAAGCTAGTAACGCGGCGACCGGAACAATTCTACAATTCATGGGACCCGTGTTCATTGCTCTGTGGATGCTAGTCGCTCATCGGCAATTGCCGACCCGTGCAGAAGGCCTTGCAATTATTTGTGCACTACTGGGCTCATTCTTGCTCGTGACTCACGGCAACCCTCAGACCCTAGTCATCTCCGTCTGGGCGTTGATCTGGGGACTCTTATCGGGGGTCTCGTCCGCTACGAATACCTTGCTACCAACCAAACTACTTACTAAGTACGACCCAATGACCGTCAACACCTGGTCAATGTTGTTAGGGGGTATCTTGTTTAACATCGTTCAGCCAGTCTGGTCAATCCATATTCCACTGACTATGCTTAATATCAGCAAGTTGACCTTTGTTGTGCTGTTTGGAACATTGTTAGCTTTCCTATTCTTCTTGCAAAGTTTGCAATATATCCGGCCAACCGTTGTCAGTCTACTAGACGCTTTTGAACCTTTATCCGCAACCATCATTGCGGTGGTTCTACTCGGTGTCAGCTTCGGTTGGCTCGACATTCTGGGCAGTGTCCTGATTATTAGTACCGTCTTTATTTTGGCTATTGGGCAGGGTCCCAATGATCGCACGGCAGAGAATTTCAAGCAACCATAAACGATGACTCATAATTATGAAACCAGTAAAAGCCGGTTGTGACTAAGTCCTAGTCACAACCGGCTTTTACATTGCCGCTACCGTTACATATATTCAATTAATAACCACGATTCAGATCCACTTGGTTACGTACCAGCGTGCCATCTTTGACAAACTGTGCAAAGTTCGCCGCAAAGATTGGAAAAACGGTCGCCCGAAAGTGGGCAATTTGACCTGAAATATGTGGCGTAATCAGCACGTCATCTCGTTGCCACAACGGGTGGTCCGTCGGTAATGGCTCTGGTTCAGTAACGTCCAACGCTGCCATACTGAGTTGATGATGATCCAGGGCGGTCATTAACGCTGTAGTATCAACCGCCGGACCACGCCCAATATTAATCAACATCGGTTGCTGTTTGGTCTGCTGAAATAATTCAGTACTAAACAAATGATGCGTTGTTGGCGTTAATGGCAAAGCGTTGACAATAAAGTTAGCCGTTGCTAACGCGTCAGCCGTCGCGGTAAATGCCACTGTTTCATGAAAATGATCAGCGGGGTGACCGGTCGTATTGACCCCAATCACGTGCATGCCTAACGCACTAGCCTTAGCCGCTAACGATTGCCCAATTTGGCCCGTGCCATATATCAACAACTGTTGCCCGGTCAAGGTAGATGTCGTCATTGGCAAGGCCCATTGCCGTGCCCCGCGCTGATTCAGCCAGGCCGCATGGTACCCCCGGACTACGCTTAACATCGCGGCTAAGACCGATTCACTAATCGCATCGGCGTGAATACCACTCGTGTTCGCAACCACCACCCCGGCCGCTTGCAATGCCTTTAATGGCAAATAATCGACGCCAGCTGAAATGACCTGTACAAACTTTAACTGATTGGTTGGCCGCGCTAGGATCGTCTTTAATAACGGATGATTACCATACATGACTTCAATTTGGTCGTAATCGGCCGCCGTGACCGCCGCCGCATCCTTGAACGTCCAGTCCGGATAAGTGGTTTGTAACTGTTGCAGCTGTTCAGGTTTGGTTGCTTGAGCCATCAATACCATTGGCATAACTTATTACCCCATTTCTAATTTCTTGATCAATACTTTTATCATACCACTATCATTCACTTGAACCGTAATGATCCACAACCGGATATTAGCTAAGATTGGCCAGTAAGTTAGGCTGACCCTTTTTTAGCCCACAGTTTGGTTTAAATCACAATGTTTGACGCTACTGCTGACAAACGGCTCACAAAATACCAACAAAAAAGCGATGTTCGAAAGTCGCACTCCCGAGCATCGCCAATCGGTAACTAACCTAATTGGGTTTAATCGTTGACCAATTATTTAACAACCGCAAAGCCACCGGTCCAGCCGATTTGTTCACTGGCTGCTAATGTCATTTGCATAAACCCCATCGCTTCAAGCTCACGGGCCCGCTTTAACTTACCTGCATCCTTCACTTCTAACGGACTGTCAGCCAAGGCGCGGGTGAAGCGTTGCTTGGCGCTATCGTCATTACCAGCAACTAACACGGTTGTTGGTTCCTTACCATTGACCTGCCCACTCTGAAGCGTCGCCGCAAAAGTCGTATTGAAAGCCTTGAGCACCTGACTATCTGGTAGTTGCTGCTGTAATTCTTGGGCAGCCGAACTATCAGCTGGAACAACCAAGTCATCCCACGTGTCAAAATTCAAGGGGTTCGTGATATCAACGACGATTTTGCCCTTCAACTGAGTCGCGTACTGTTTAGCCAGCGCAGCTAAAGCGGGATAAGGTACCGCCATGATCACGATTTCACCGAGCGTTGTGGCTTGGTCCTTGGAACCATAATAAGTGACCTCGTGCCCAGCGATTTCAAAATTATGACCAATTGCTTGCCCCATGTTGCCCTTACCAAAAATTGTGATTTCCATATCAAAACACGCCTCTCTCACTTTATAATTAATTTTATATTTACATTCTAACATTGATGTCCCGTTTACATCACTTTTGTGTCTGCCAGTTACCGCAAACCGGTCGTCATTCGCCCCAGATAATGGACACTCCTTGAATGGTAACAATTAGTGGAACTAATGGCTAACCAGCTCGGATATTCACCTGCCTGCACGCTTCCCAGGTTATTGACACGAGTCGATCAGTCACTAACGACCAAAAACCGACCAACTTAATTATGAATTAATTAAGCTGGCCGGTTTTTAAATTTTCAGACGATCATCAAGTTTACTGGTCTTGTTTACCCAGAAAAATTAATTATTGCCCGTTGCCGTACTATAACCATCTGTAGAAGAAGCAGTGCCACCGGTCGTTGTTGAAGACGTATCTCCATAATTCGTCGTTGAGCTACTATCGGTGTTTGCACTATAACTGTAGCTAGGCGTACTTGAGCTCGACGTTGCCGAGCTCGTGTCCGTATCGTTGCTATAACTATGCGTTGAAGCCGAACTACTGTTGTCACTACTTTCACTATAAGTCGAATATGATGAACTCGACGATGATTCTGGTTCACTATAGCTATACGTGCTCGAACTTGAGGCTGAAGACGATGCGTTATTCGCTTTCGCCAACTTCTTGCGATCCGTAATCAACTTCTGGTAATCATTGGCCGCTAACTGCGACTTTTTGCGATAAGCTTTCAGGTTTGCAAGTACTTTATCGACTGTCGTTGACGGGGTCGAAGCCTTGAGCTTATTTTTCTTGTTATATAATTTTTGGAAATCAGCATCATAGCTGACCACTTTCTTAACCGTTTTTCCCGTTGTCGTAAACAACTTATCATACTTCTTAGCAAAGTACGGCTTACTAGTCGTTAAGCCAGCAGTTGTCAACCGTTGCTGACCCTTAGTAATGGTGTCCATGGTCACGTCGGTCTTAAGTAACCCCTTAGCGTTGCGTAAATCTTGGTAACTAGTCCGGACCGTCAACATCTTAGCAGCCGTATCATGCTGTTTCTGCAAACGGGTCTTTTCACTTGAATCCTTCATATTATCAATATTATTTTGCAACTTGGTCAAAGTCGAGCTTGAGGCACTCGCCCGCAAGTCCCGTTGGGCTGATGATGTATAAACTTGGTCCACGATCTTTTCCGCATTGGTTCGTGCCGCAGCTTGAGTGGCTTGCCCATGGTTCCACATGAAGAAAGCTCCACCAGCAGCAACAACCAGAATCGCAACACCAGCCAACATCAACTTCCAGTTATAGCGCCGAGCTGGCTTCTTAAGATGTGGATTCTTTTCATCCGTTTCTAACTCAGAAAAGTCACGGTCGTCATCCGGCTGATCATCATGTGGTACCCGCTGTTCTTCGTGCCGAGCGACCCGTGACATGGTTGGCTTATTGGGCTGCTTGCCACCGTTGGGCTGCTGATCACCATACAACTCTTCACGTGATAATGGTAACTCAGGCTGCGTGTCATCATCCGCTTGTTCCGTCCCCTTGACCGCAATCCGCGGTTGCTGTTTACGAGCAACCGGTGGAATATGATCAGCTGGGATGCGCCTTTCGACCTTCGGCTGTTTAGCAGCAGTCGCTTGCGGATCCTTAGCGGTTGTGGCCGTGGCCTGAGATACAGCAGCCTTTGATGTCGCTGACTTGGGGGCTGTGGACTTCGGGGCCGTGGATTGTGCTACCGCAGATGCGGCGGCCGCGGCACTCGATGTCGAAGCACTAGACTGTTGACTGTGCGTCTTGGCCTGACTGGCAGCTTCCTGACTAGCACGCCGGGCCATCCGCGTCATTGGAACTTCCGACGTTGCCGCCGACTGATGAACCTTGGTACTTGCTGTTGTTTTAGCCACACGCTTCTGATCAGACACTGCGGTGCTGGTTGCTTGTGACGCTTCCTTAGCGGCCCGCGCTGGTGCCGATTGAGCCGCACTAGCTGTCGTCGAAGCTGCGTGCTTGGAACGCTGGTCACTTACTGCCTGTGATGAGACCGCGCTGGCCGTCTTTGGCGCCGCCTGACTTGCTGTTGAGGCCGGTTTAGTTGCGGCGGACTTTTTAGTTATTTGCGCGGATTCCGCCTTTGCCGACGACTGAGAACCAGCCGAGCCTTTTTGCTTAACCGCACTAGTCGCCCCATGCTTGACGGGTGCCGCCGATTGTTTTACAGCCTGGCGATCGTCTCCGGAATGGCGCGCTTTTTTAGCCACCTTTTCTGGTTCAATTACTGCGTCAACAGGTTGCTTTTCGGCACTGTTATTCGCCGTCGAGCGGGGAATATTGACCGTTGATTTTGCTTCGGCTTCGTCCGCCTTTGATGCGGCCGAGTCTTTCAGATCATAGGCCAAGGGGATCTGTTCATTATCTTGTTCAGTACTATCATCGTCGGGAATTGGCTCAGTAATCGAATTCCAGAGCCGTCTACCCAATCCTTCTTTTTTATTTTTTCTAGACAAAACCAACGCTCCTCGCCAATTTATAATTTACATTAGATTCCTGGTTAAGCGCCGACCAAAAATTTTTATCAATTTCGGTAAAATAACCATTAATAGTTAAATTATAGCATGGAATTGGCTACTGAGAAACCACTGGTCAAGCGGATTTGTGAATAACTGCCCAATACCTTAAATTAAGGTTAAAACTCTGCTATAATCGGCTTATCAAGATATTTGAAAGCGAGGAGTTCATATGGCTACTGCGAAAGTTATTTTTGCTACCATTACCGGTAACAACGAAGACGTTGCCGATATTATTACTGAAAAATTCGAAAAACTTGGGGTCGATGTTGCCAAAGAAGAAATCTCGCAAGCCGACGCAACTGAATTCAACGATGTTGATATTTGTGTTGTCGTCCCTTACACCTACGATGAGGGCGCCCTCCCTGAAGAGGGACTCGACTTCTACGAGGACTTACAGGATTTGGATTTAACCGGTAAGATTTACGGCTGTGCCGGCTCTGGCGATACTTTCTATGATGATGATTATTGCCGTGCCGTCACCGATTTCAGTAACGCGTTAAAGAAGGCTGGAGCTACTCAGGGTGCCAAGGACGTGTTCGTTAACCTTGCACCAGAAGCTGATGATGTAAAAGCCCTGGATGCATTTACTGAACAACTCGTTGCTAAAGTTCAGTAACCTGACTAGTTTGATTGAGTGAATAACAAAGAAACGCTTCAAGAATTCATGACTAATTCTTGAAGCGTTTCTTTTATTAACTGTTATCGACACATCATCCTGACGCTGATACCGAAAATCACAATCACCGTAATCACTTTTATTCAGTCCTTACGATTTCGAGCACGTTGTTTAATGGCGTTTCACACGCCGAAATCCGAGCCAACTACCGAACATGGTCAACCCCAATAGCACTGTTCCCATCACATTTGCACGACTTGGCGCTTCACCAGTTTGCGGTAAAGCCGATGTGCCGAGTTTGGCCGTTGCGGGCTGAACAGCTACCGAAGCTGATTCAGTCGGCCGTGATTCTTGATGATGACCGGCAACGATAGTTTGCGCGTGTTGTGAACTAACTGTGTTGGACGTCTGGCTCCGATGCGGCCATGAAGTGACTACTGATTTAGCCCCATTAGCCGTCGTTTGCATGCCAGAATTACGATCCGCACCCTTTCCATGATTCGTGCCAACCGCGGGTGTTGCGTCATCAATAACTGCATTTGCATCAACGTCAGCCGCATCACCCTCCATCTGGTCAGCATCATCCGTAGGTATTTCTGCTTGATCATCACCATCGATACTTCCAGTCGAGCCGCCGTTCACATCGTCATTGGTATTGGTAGCGCCTGGCTGTTCAGTATTCGTATCGCCATCGCTCGCCGCAACGACCGTGACTGTTGCCACGCGAGTGAAAACTTGACCACTCGCATCCGTATACTGATAAGTCACCTGGTAAACACCGGCTTGATTAGTATCGACCGTGCCAGTTACGACTAGGTCAGCAAGCGACAATTCACCGCCATTAACATCCGTAGCCAAGACTAAATTATCGCTTGGTTGCCACGACTCACCGACAGTAATAGTTGAATCATGAATCTGTAAATCGCTTTGGGATTCCGCCTGTTCGTCGGCCTCCTCGATAACCACCGTTACCGTCATCGTTGCCGTCACCAACTGACCAGTCTTGTCAGTAAATTGATACGTCAACCGATAGTCCCCGGCTGTAGTCCAATCTGGCGTTCCAACGACCTCAATGGCCGACCAGTCTAACGTTTGACCATCACTATCAGTGGCATTCTGAAAATTGCTTTGGGGCTGCCAAGTACTGGTTCCCTGCCCATCCGTATGCACCGTTGCGTGGTTTTGATATAAGTTCAAACTGGCTTGGTTTTCCTTAACAGTTACAGTAATCGTCTGCGTCTGACTACCATACGTGTAAGTAATCTGGTAATCACCCGGAACCATGGTGTTCACTTCACCTGTTATCGTCACATCGTTAAAGTCGATGGCGTGACCGTCTTTATCCGTCGCCCCGTCAAAACCGTCCTGCGCATGCCAAGTGCCACCAGCGTGTAACTCTGTATCATGGACAGTCAAACTTGTCTGGTCAGCTTTCACGATCACCAAAGCAGTGACCGTCTTACCTGCATACTTGAAAGTGACCTGGTAAGTACCCGGCTGACTTGTATTTACTCGGTCACCCGATAGTTTCACAGCCTGGGGATTAGCCACATAGAGGGCCTGAACATCGACTTTTTGACCAAATTGGTCGGTTAAACTCTCGATACTGTCCGTCCAGTTCCAATCATCGCCAACTTCCAGGGTAATGTCGTTGGCATCGATAACTGCTTGGTTTGCTTCCCAGATGTAGGTTCCAATCGGCGTATTTTTTCCTGAATACAGATTCATCAGTTCAGCACTAGTTAACCGTTGCTGGGGATTGGCTACATTTATCCAGTAACCGGTATATTGGTCATTAGCTTCAATGTCCATTAGCCCAACCGACTCGATTTTGGCTGGCGTCAAATCAGTATCCGGACCAAGTGTAATTTTTTGTAGACGCTCACATCCCGCAAACATGTCGAGATTTTGTTCAACGCGATGCAAATTAAAACCAGATAGATCCACCTCAGTTAAATTGGAACATCCTGAAAATAGCAAATGAATCCAAGTAACCTGATCTGTTTTGAACTGAGACCCGAATTTAACACTGGTTAAGTTGTGCATGTCCATAAACCAAGCAGCCATATTGTCAAGGCTATCAGTCTTCCATTTGGATAAGTCTAGCTCCGACAACCCCGTTTTGATAAACAAACCGCCTGCTTCTTTTAGGCTTTCAAAGTTCAAATTCTCGATACCAATAATACGAGTTAACTTTTCATTGGGACCAAACATGTAGTCCGCTTCACTTACTCGACGAGTGTCCCACCCTGAAATATTGATTGTCGTTAGTTGGCTAGTCCCTGGAGAATTGAAAAACAGGCAAGACATATCAGTCACATTTCCCACCTGCCAGCTGCTCAAATCTAGCTCCTTAACATGCGTATTTTCTGAAAAGAAATATCTTAAATCCGTCGCAGAACTAACATCAATTTTTTCAAGCCCTTCATAGTGTTCAACATTCGTCAAATTTTCAAAGAAGCCCCCACTATCACCTATAATGCGAATTGGCTTTGAAATCACAACTTTAACTATTTGTAACACCCACGATTTTGATTGCCACGGACTATCCCCATAGCAATCGTAAATATCGCCACCGTCCAACACTAACACACCAGAATCCGCGTCAAAATGCCATTTAATGCCATCGGCGTTGTAACCAGCACCCCAGATGCCGGCCATCGAGTCATCGTCTTCCATATCATCGTTGCGATAACCATCCGTGAGATGTGGGCGTTCTGGATTTCGAATCACGCCAGCCAAATCACCGCTTCCCCGCTCATTGATGGTTTCTGTTTTATGCTGCGACGACAAGACTTTTGCAGTACTATCCGTGTCAATATCTTGCGACTGCTCGTCGGCACTAACTGGCTGTTCAGAATCATCAGTTGTCGATTGGTTCGGATGCGTATCAAGTGTTGCAGTATGTTCGTCTGACGGAACGGGGGTCTCACTGTCAACTTGATCCGTGACCGGTACACTGACCTGATCAGAATTCGCATGCTCATCATCAGATTGATTGACAATCTCATCAGTATACTGTTCTTCAGCGGCCTGCACTGGCATCAAAGTGCCAATCAACGCCAAAGTTACCAGACATTTCATCCTCATCCGCCCTAGTCACAGCACGAGTATCAACGTGCTGTGACTCCACCTTAAGGTCATCTACCAGCTGATGCTGCTCAACATGTTGCAAGTCAGCGGCGGGTTTACGTTCTGACGCGTCAGCAGTATCGAGTAATAACTGTTCACTCGCTTCAGGCTGTTGTTCACTAACAGTCGATTCTGCGGCATTACTGAACAGATCGTCAGTCCGTGATGCTTCATAACTGTTCGTCGCGGGCGCTACCGTGTTTAGTCCGTTCACTGCTGCCATCGAATCAGCGGCTACCTCACTATTGGGCGCGCCAGATGTCCCGTTCAACGCAGCCGTTGATGCAGCGGATTGCGGCTCGTCATTAGTAGCTGGCTGTGCATCGATTACCGTCTGATTAGTAATCGAAGCGTTCTCATCATTAGCCACGACAACGTTATCCGTTTTAGAAACCGAACTTGCCAGTGTTTGATTGCTGCTACCTTGATTTTGAATTGACACACCGTTAGTCGCTACGACACTCGTTTCGCTAGTCGATGCAGATGTTGGTTCATCCGCATGTGCGGTTAACAGTTGAGTATTCAACAATAATAGTGAAGCGCTCGCAAGCAACCACATCTTGCCACTTTTATACATTTTATAACATTTCACTTCTGATTCACGGTAATTGATAGTAATTCCCCATTTCTTCAAAAACAACCTAACTGACCTAACGATTAATCTCATTAAATAAAGTGTTCTTACTATATTTGATTATCGTGTTTAACTAGTACATCATTTACGGTTTTTAAATATACCATGGTACCCTCATAATGCTCAACTGATTATCACAATTCTAATTAACCTGTTATCATTATGATTAATCCGCTTGTTTATCGCAAAAATATAATTATCAACTCCCTATTTCTGCAATCGTTTTCATCGTGGTGATTCATTAATTCTGGTCGTTTTAGTATTCGACCACCACTATTCGTTCACCATACTGACAGTTGCATCATGCACCGGTCAGCTGTCACCATGGCGACTGACCAGTGTCTTCCAGTAATCCCCGGCCATCAAAAAAGCCTTGAGCAATATTACTGCTCAAGACCTGGTTTACCCATTCTAATAGCGTATTTCCCTAATTTGAATCGAAAGACTCCCCCCGCGTAATCATGAGCTAGTAGATACGATAATTGTCACTCGGCCCCGAGTCATTTGGATCGTCGTTTCACAACGATTTGTCGAATCGCATTATAAACTAGCTCAACGATGACAAACAGCACCGTGATACCCACAATATCAATTAAATACGAACTAAGTCGATAGCCCACCTTGCCGATCCACAAATCATACGGCCCTTGAATCAGTAAGAAATAGATGACTAACGTTTCAAAAATCGTCCGGGTATGCCGCCAAAACGATCGCCATTGCATTGATTTCACGCCCCTTCAAGTGGTGCCAACATTTGTAACGCCTGTTTGACCTGACTCACTGCTAATTGACTTTGATCACCGACCCGGCCGACGTGTCCAAAGGCAACTGCCGACCCCGTCAACTGACTACAGACACTGTTATAACGACCAAACTTGCCCGTCGCCGTTGCCACGATTGGCACAACTAATTGCTGCCGTGCTTGCTCAGTTGCCGCCATTAATGCCAACACCGTCTGTGCATCATGTCCAGCCACTGTCACCCGCACGACATCAGCACCAGTTGCTGCTAATTCGTGATAAGTCGCCAATAAATCGTCAGTTGTTGCTGTCGTGACGGTCTGGCTCGCAATTAACCGAATTTCGTTGGCACGCATCTGTTTGGTCAACGTCATAAAATCTGGCTGATTGACCATGGCTAAGTCAATATCCACGCCAGCCACGCTTCGATTATTCACTAATGTTTGATAAGTTTGATAATATTCGGTCACTTCAGCTGGATCGTTTGCCAGCCCAAACATGGCAATTAATGGAATCGTCCCCAAAACTTGTTGCAATTGGGCCGCTGTATTGACTAACTCCGCACGGTTATCCAATTCCTGATAAGGATCTAACCGCCAAACAACAATTTGTGCCACCGAAGTTAAAATCTGCCCCGCTTTACGCAAGAGGTCCTCCCGTGTGGCCCCCGCTAAAACAACACCAATCTTAGGCATCCCTGTCGCTAACGTTAACTCCCCAACTGTAACTTCTTTCAAGACCATTCCTGCTTTCATTTTCATTCGAACAATGCGCGTCCGTTGCCGTTAAATTTTATCTACTCTTAACAATAGCAAATTTTCGCTGTTTTGACACTCAAAATTCATTTTTCGACTTAAAATTTAAAGCGCTTTTAATATTAACTTGTTAATACTGGCATCGCTTTCAGTTTGGCCTTACAATTAAGCATACTTTAGCTCACAAAGGAGTTCAACATGGCAAACGAAAAACAACTTCGATGGTCCAACATTGCTTTAATTGCATTCGTGGCGGTCTGGGGCCTAGGTAACGTTGTCAATAATTTTGCGTTACAAGGGCTTTCAGTCGTCACTTCTTGGATTTTGATCATGATTATTTATTTTATTCCCTACACCTTGATTGTGGGTCAACTGGGTTCGACCTTTAAGGATGCTGAGGGGGGCGTCTCATCTTGGATTCGAGCAACGAGTACCAAGCGCCTAGCTTACTATGCTGCCTGGACTTATTGGATCGTGCACATTCCGTACTTAGCACAAAAACCCCAAGGGATTCTAATTGCATTCAGCTGGCTGTTCCGCGGTAATGGGAACTTCGTCAACACGACACCTGCGTTAGTCGTTCAAGCCATTTGTTTAGTGCTATTCTTATTCTTCCTCTGGATTGCTTCATTGGGACTAACGACACTGAAACGCATCGGGAGCGTTGCTGGTACGGGGATGTTCATCATGTCGATTTTATTCATCATCTTGGCCGTATCAGCACCGTTTATGACCAAGGCGACTGTTCAGACACCGAACATGTTTTCACTCAAGTCCTACTTACCTAAGTTTGACTTTACCTACTTTACGACCGTTTCAATGTTAGTCTTCGCGGTCGGGGGATCTGAAAAGATTTCGCCGTACGTTAATAAAACCAAAAATCCGGGACGTGAGTTTCCGTTAGGCATGTTAGTGCTCGCAGGTATGGTCGCAATCTGTGCCCTGCTGGGTTCATTTGCCATGGGGATTCTGTTTAACTCCAAGCACATTCCCGCTGATTTGATGGCCAACGGTGCTTACTACGCGTTTCAACGACTAGGTGCCTTCTACCACGTGGGCAATCTGTTCTTGATCCTCTACGCAATTGCCAATGTGCTTGCCCAAATCTCCGCCTTAGCGTTCTCAATCGATGCGCCATTGAAGATTTTGCTTGGTGATGCCGACCCTGAATTTATTCCCAAAAAATTAAGTAAAATGAACAAGAAGGATGTGCCCGTCAACGGTTACATCTTAACTGGGGTTTTGGTCAGCATTCTCATTATCATTCCTGCATTAGGGATTGGAAACATGAATGAACTCTTTAATTGGTTATTGAACTTAAATTCGGTCGTAATGCCGATGCGCTACCTGTGGGTCTTTCTAGCTTACATGCTACTCAACAAGCACTTAAAGGAATTCAAGAGTGATTACAAGTTCCTGAAAAACCCAGTCGCTGGCCGTTTGGTCGGTGCTTGGTGCTTCCTGTTTACAGCATTTGCTTGCATCCTCGGAATGGTTCCAAAGACTTCCTACGCTAGCAATCCTAGCAGTTGGCTCTTCCAACTGACTTTAAATATTCTAACGCCAATTATCTTTGTTGCCTTAGGGATGATTTTGCCGATGATTGCTCGTCGTCATCGCACTAAAACCGCTTAGTGCGTCACCGATCTTTACGCCCGCATCGTCGCTCTACGCCTGCGGACTCACTGACTTTTTTGTAACGTTGATCGATAATCTATTCGCCACCGCTGACAGCGCAAAAAACTGTCAGCGGTGGTTTTGGTATTACCAACCGTTGCTAGTAGGCATGCGTGTTCACGTAACATTTCAGTCACTAATTTGCGGCTCACAATCTTACACTTTTTACACGTTTAGCGGTATGATTCTTAGTGAATATAGTCAATCCAAATTTACCAAGCAGTCGCTCTTCAAGGAGGTTCTTATTATGGCTACCGTCGACGCTCTCGACATGTTTTTGACCGATTATGCCAATATCTCTCGTTACCTGAATACTCGCTTAAATTCACTACTGGCCACGCAACATCTTACCTTTGACGCTTTTTTAATCATGCATGAAATAGGTCAAAGCCCCCAGCCACTATTATTAATGGAGATCGCACATCAGCACCATGTCTCACGCAGCGCAATCTCACGCCAAATCGGAGTCCTCCTCAAACATCGATACATTGAGCAACAGGCTAATGCCACTGATCGCCGCCAAAAAGGACTTTCCTTAACGGCTACCGGCCGTCACCTAGATCAGCAACTAATGGCCACCATGCACAAAACGGTTCACCAGTGGACGACTCAATTGGGCCCGCAACGGGTGAAGACCCTGCTAGGCATCTTCACTGACTTTAACGAGCAAATTATCAATAATGAGGTTCCCGCCAGCGATTAATAACCAGCCATCCTCAGCTTCATCATTCGGCATTAGTCGTAACGTGCCCCATTTTAGTAAGCTGATTTTTATTCGTCGCCATTTCAAGTTACGGCTTTTAAAGGCCTTAATCAAAAAACGGCGCCATGGATGCTAGTGATTCTAGCGTCCATGGCGTCGTTAATTTTCAGTTACAATCAAAGCAGCTTACACTACGGTACGTTCGTCCGCGACTTGGCCGGCTCTGCCGCTAGTCATCTGCATGCACGTCAAAGGCATGCAACAACTGTTCTGAAACCCCTGGCGCATCTGGGTCGTGGTGACCTTTACCGGTATCTAAAGCTCGTAATTGGGCCATCTCAGTCGAAGTTAATTCAAAGTCGAAGATATCCCGATTACTCTTGATCCGTGCACTGTGCACTGATTTAGGAAAGACGATCACGCCTTCTTGATGTTCAAATCTAAGAATGATTTGACCAGCATCCTTATGATACTTAATAGCCAATTGTTGAATGATTGGTTCTTTGAATAATGCTTGATTGCCCTGACCCAAGGGCGCCCAAGCTTCTAATTTAACATCTTGTGCCGCGAGTAATTGGCGCAAGGGTTGTTGCTGAAAGTACGGGTTAAATTCAACCTGATTGACTGCAGGGATCGTTTCAAATTGTGGCACAAATTTTTGCCACAACGTTGGTGTCATATTGGAAACACCGATCGACTTTAATTTCCCGGCCTTTTGGGCTGCTTCCATTGCTTGCCATGCACCCGGAACATCGCCATAAGGTTGATGAATTAAGTACAAGTCAATATAGTCTAGTCGCAACTTAGTTAACGAACGATCGATGGCGCGACTGGCTGCGTCAAAGCCGTAGTCTTGGAGCCAAAGTTTACTCGTCACCCAGATTTGGTCCCGTGGAATCCCACTATCCTTAATAGCTTGACCAACTTCGTCTTCGTTAAAATAGGCCACGGCTGTGTCAATGTGTCGATAACCAATCGCCAATGCTTCTTTGACTGCTTGATAAGTGGAACCGTCGTCTGGAATCTGGAAAGTGCCAAACCCAATTGCTGGAATCGCGCGGCCATCATTTAGCGTAATAGTTGGTGTTTTTGTCATTAATAATCACTCCTTAACTTATTCATGTAATTGTCGTAAACTAGCGCCAAAAATCTGTTCAATTGTCACAGGATCACGATGATCAAAGAACTGACTGACGCCCTGATCAAGTTCGGCCATTGCTGACATTTCTGCAGCTGTTAATTCAAAATCAAAAACAGCGATATTCTCAGCCATACGTTCAGGATGCACTGATTTTGGAATCACCGTAATCCCGCGTTGCAACAGCCAACGTAAGATGACTTGTCCGGTCGTCTTACCATGGGCCTGTGCGATAGTTTGAATACTTGGATTACTGAAAATCGCATGCTTACCTTCTGCAAACGGTGCCCAAGCTTCAACCCGTACGTGTTCATCTTGATTAAAGCGGACCTCGTCTGCTTGCTGGTACCATGGATTGACCTCGATTTGATTGACAGCTGGTTGCACGGACATGGTCAGTTCCAAGTTCTTTAGCTGATCCGCATAAAAATTGGAAACACCAATTGCGCGAATCTTACCAGCATGGTAAGCCTCTTCTAAAGCACGCCAAGCACCCATCACATCGCCATAAGGTTGGTGCAAAAGATACAAGTCCAAGTAGTCTACGCCTAAACGTTGTAATGACGCATCAATACCTTGCTTTGCACGTTCATAGGTGAATTCTGAGACCCACAGCTTGGAAGTGACAAAGAGTTCATCACGTCTAAGACCACTCTTTTGAATTGCCCGCCCCACTGCGGTTTCATTTTGGTATGCCGTTGCCGTATCAATTAAACGGTAACCAGCCTTTAAGGCCGCGGTCACCGCTGCTTCACATTCATTCAGGTCAGGGACTTGGAACACGCCGAATCCCAATTGGGGCATAACCACACCATTGTTTAATTTCGTTGTTGGAACCATCACGCATCAACCTTTCACTATTTGATTACAATAACAAGCATACCCGCAAACCTAATACTTGAAAATTACTACTTATTCATACTAGTATACATATAGTGCATACTAGTAACGGAGGTTCCTGATGATTGAAAATTATTTATTAGAAGAGCTGATCACATTCGCCCACGAGCACACGCTGGCTAAGACCGCGGCCGCATTAAACGTGACGCAACCAACTATCACTCGCGGCATGCAGAAATTGGAAACAATGCTCGCTGTTCGCTTATTTGATCGTCAACCCAATCGAATTACACTGACGCCCACTGGCCAGTTAGCCGCTCAGGAAGCTGAACAATTATTGACACAACAACGGACTTTTGTAACCAAAATACAAAACTACGAGCAAAGCTTAGTCACACGTACCGTCGAAACCACCCTACCTGGTCCACTTGCCTTACTCACCCATCTCAAAACGGTATTACCTAATTCGCTGCGAGTAAGGCAACCACTGATTGCCGACGACCAAATCACTGAGCATCTCATTAACCGCCAGGCAAGTTTCATTTTCTCTAATCAGGAAATTCTGACGGCCGGCATTGAATCTCGCTTCATCGGTACTGAAAATCTCGTGGTCCATTTACAGCGATTCATGTACCGTGCGAACCAACCTAGCATCACGTTCGCCGAACTTAAGGGAATTAGCTTCGTGGTTCTAAGCGCAATCGGTATTTGGAAAGATATTATTCAGCAGGCCATCCCAGATGCTAAATTCTTATACCAACCCCAACGCACGGCCTTTACAGAAATCACTAAATACTCTGATTTTCCGTACTTCAGTACTAACTTTACCGCATTGGCGCCTCACCAGCTGGATAGCCAAGCCGATGATGACAATCGAGTCGCTATCCCGATTAGCGATACTCGTGCTCACATGCCAATCTATGTCAATTATCTTGTTAGCAATCGACAATCATTAATGCCCCTATTCAAGCAATTTGAAGCCGCGTGGCCAGCCAATCTCAAGCATACTTCCACGTCCTAGCAGCTAACATAATTAAGCCGTTCGGTCTAAAACTGCAAAATGAAGTGTTACGCTCAATCACAGGGGGTATATACTGGTTGAAGCTCGCCCTCCCAGTTCTTGATAGCAAAAGAGGTCCACACGCTCGCTTAGCTAATCTAATGCGAGCGTGTGGACCTCTTTTCATATTAAGTTTGGTTCGTTCAAGTCTTAATCTTAAACATGGACCCTAATGTGATGATTAGTTGCAGAAAAAACAGTTAAACAAGCATTCCACGCCAATCATCTTCTAACAGCAAGCCGTTTAGCAGATTTGAACTGCCGACCTCTTCCTTACCATGGAAGTGCTCTACCTGCTGAGCTAAAACGGCGTTAATTGACCCTATCCAGTATACCAAAAGCATGTTTAAATTCAAACTGTACTGGTTGACATTCAACGTAAAAAAAAGGAACCGAATTAACGATTCCTTAGGTTGCATGGCAACGTCCTACCCTCGCAGGGAGCGATCCCCCAACTACTCTCGGCGCTAAGAAGCTTAACTTCTGTGTTCGACATGGGAACAGGTGTATCCTTCTCGCCATCGTCACCACACTATTGAGAAACTTGTGCTCTCAAAACTAGCTAATATCAAATATCTTCATATGAACCGGAACACCAATTACTTGGTTAAGTCCTCGACCGATTAGTATTAGTCCGCTTCATGCGTCACCGCACTGCCACTTCTAACCTATCTACCTGATCATCTTTCAGGGGTCTTACTTCCATAAAGGAATGGGAAATCTCATCTCGAGGTGTGTTTCACACTTAGATGCTTTCAGCGTTTATCACATCCATACGTAGCTACCCAGCGATGCGCCTGGCGGCACAACTGGTACACCAGAGGTATGTCCATCCCGGTCCTCTCGTACTAAGGACAGGTCCTCTCAAATTTCCTACGCCCGCGACGGATAGGGACCGAACTGTCTCACGACGTTCTGAACCCAGCTCGCGTACCGCTTTAATGGGCGAACAGCCCAACCCTTGGGACCGACTACAGCCCCAGGATGCGATGAGCCGACATCGAGGTGCCAAACCTCCCCGTCGATGTGGACTCTTGGGGGAGATAAGCCTGTTATCCCCAGGGTAGCTTTTATCCGTTGAGCGATGGCCCTTCCATACGGTACCACCGGATCACTAAGCCCGACTTTCGTCCCTGCTCGACCTGTCTGTCTCGCAGTCAAGCTCCCTTGTGCCTTTACACTCTGCGAATGATTTCCAACCATTCTGAGGGAACCTTTGGGCGCCTCCGTTACTTTTTAGGAGGCGACCGCCCCAGTCAAACTGCCCACCTGACACTGTCTCCCACCACGATTAGTGGTGCGGGTTAGAGTGGTCATACAGCGAGGGTAGTATCCCACCAACGCCTCCACCGAAACTAGCGTTCCGGTTTCTATGGCTCCTACCTATCCTGTACAAGCTGTACAAACACTCAATATCAAGCTACAGTAAAGCTCCATGGGGTCTTTCCGTCCTGTCGCGGGTAGTCCGCATCTTCACGGACAATATAATTTCACCGAGTCTCTCGTTGAGACAGTGCCCAGATCGTTACGCCTTTCGTGCGGGTCGGAACTTACCCGACAAGGAATTTCGCTACCTTAGGACCGTTATAGTTACGGCCGCCGTTTACTGGGGCTTCAATTCTGAGCTTCGCCGAAGCTAACCCATCCTTTTAACCTTCCAGCACCGGGCAGGCGTCAGCCCCTATACGTCATCTTACGATTTTGCAGAGACCTGTGTTTTTGATAAACAGTCGCCTGGGCCTATTCACTGCGGCTGATCTTGCGATCAGCACCCCTTCTCCCGAAGTTACGGGGTCATTTTGCCGAGTTCCTTAACGAGAGTTCACTCGCTCACCTTAGGATTCTCTCCTCGACTACCTGTGTCGGTTTGCGGTACGGGTAGTTAAGTACTCACTAGAAGCTTTTCTCGGCAGTGTGACATCAGACGCTTCGCTACTAAATTTCGCTCCCCATCACAGCTTGTCCTTAAAGTGAAAAGCATTTGACTCTTCACCAGACTTACTGCTTGGACATTCTAATCCAACAGAATGCACATCTTAGCCTCCTGCGTCCCTCCATTGCTCAAACGCACTTAACTAGTACAGGAATCTCAACCTGTTATCCATCGTCTACGCCTCTCGGCCTCGACTTAGGTCCCGACTAACCCTGGGAGGACGAGCCTTCCCCAGGAAACCTTAGTCATTCGGTGGATAGGATTCTCACCTATCTTTCGCTACTCATACCGGCATTCTCACTTCTAAGCGCTCCACAAGTCCTCACGATCTTGCTTCACCGCCCTTAGAACGCTCTCCTATCACGCGACCTAATGGTCGCATCCATGGTTTCGGTAGTATGCTTAGCCCCGGTACATTTTCGGCGCAGGATCACTCGACTAGTGAGCTATTACGCACTCTTTAAATGGTGGCTGCTTCTGAGCCAACATCCTAGTTGTCTATGCAACTCCACATCCTTTTCCACTTAGCATACATTTAGGGACCTTAACTGATGGTCTGGGCTGTTCCCCTTTCGACGGTGGATCTTATCACTCATCGTCTGACTCCCGGATATGAATCAATGGCATTCGGAGTTTATCTGAATTCAGTAACCCAAGACGGGCCCCTAGTCCAAATAGTGCTCTACCTCCATGATCCTAATTCCGAGGCTAGCCCTAAAGCTATTTCGGAGAGAACCAGCTATCTCCAAGTTCGTTTGGAATTTCACCGCTATCCACACCTCATCCCAGCAATTTTCAACTTACACGGGTTCGGTCCTCCAGTGCGTTTTACCGCACCTTCAACCTGGACATGGATAGGTCACCTGGTTTCGGGTCTATAACCTCGTACTCAAAACGCCCATTTCAGACTCGCTTTCGCTACGGCTCCGACTTTTTAGTCTTAACCTTGCACGGGATCATAACTCGCCGGTTCATTCTACAAAAGGCACGCCATCACGCATTAACGCGCTCTGACTTATTGTAGGCACATGGTTTCAGGAACTATTTCACTCCCCTCCCGGGGTGCTTTTCACCTTTCCCTCACGGTACTGGTTCACTATCGGTCACTAGGTAGTATTTAGCCTTGGGAGATGGTCCTCCCGGATTCCGACGGAATTTCACGTGTTCCGCCGTACTCAGGATCCTGAACTGAGAGAATTTGATTTAATCTACTGGGCTATCACCATCTATGGCGGATTTTCCCAAATCCTTCGACTATCAAGTTCTTTGGTAACTCAAATGTTCAGTCCTACAACCCCAAAGTGCAAGCACTTTGGTTTGGGCTGTTCCCCGTTCGCTCGCCGCTACTTAGGGAATCGAAATTTCTTTATATTCCTGCTGCTAATGAGATGTTTCAGTTCACAGCGTTTACCTCCAACTAGACTATGAATTCATCTAGTGGTAACAGTTGATTAAAACTGCTGGGTTGCCCCATTCGGAAATCTCCGGATCATAGCTTACGTACAGCTCCCCGAAGCATATCGGTGTTAGTCCCGTCCTTCATCGGCTCCTAGTGCCAAGGCATTCACCATGCGCCCTTGTTAACTTAACCTCATTTACCTAACGGTAAATGCGATTAATGAGTTTAGCGATAATTAAACTTCAATAAAAAACTCAAAAAACGCGGTGTTCTCGGTTTCATTATGAAAAAATATATTTGATATTATCTAGTTTTCAAAGAACAAGTTTTGAGAGTTAAATCTCTCAAAACTAAACAAAGTTTCGAAGAATGTGTAGGTTTCCGTAATATTCCTTAGAAAGGAGGTGATCCAGCCGCAGGTTCTCCTACGGCTACCTTGTTACGACTTCACCCTAATCATCTGTCCCACCTTAGGCGGCTGGTTCCTAAAAGGTTACCCCACCGACTTTGGGTGTTACAAACTCTCATGGTGTGACGGGCGGTGTGTACAAGGCCCGGGAACGTATTCACCGCGGCATGCTGATCCGCGATTACTAGCGATTCCGACTTCATGTAGGCGAGTTGCAGCCTACAATCCGAACTGAGAATGGCTTTAAGAGATTAGCTTACTCTCGCGAGTTCGCAACTCGTTGTACCATCCATTGTAGCACGTGTGTAGCCCAGGTCATAAGGGGCATGATGATTTGACGTCATCCCCACCTTCCTCCGGTTTGTCACCGGCAGTCTCACCAGAGTGCCCAACTTAATGCTGGCAACTGATAATAAGGGTTGCGCTCGTTGCGGGACTTAACCCAACATCTCACGACACGAGCTGACGACAACCATGCACCACCTGTATCCATGTCCCCGAAGGGAACGTCTAATCTCTTAGATTTGCATAGTATGTCAAGACCTGGTAAGGTTCTTCGCGTAGCTTCGAATTAAACCACATGCTCCACCGCTTGTGCGGGCCCCCGTCAATTCCTTTGAGTTTCAGCCTTGCGGCCGTACTCCCCAGGCGGAATGCTTAATGCGTTAGCTGCAGCACTGAAGGGCGGAAACCCTCCAACACTTAGCATTCATCGTTT
Organism: Lactiplantibacillus plantarum; assembly: GCF_014131735.1. Classification (NCBI taxonomy): domain Bacteria; kingdom Bacillati; phylum Bacillota; class Bacilli; order Lactobacillales; family Lactobacillaceae; genus Lactiplantibacillus; species Lactiplantibacillus plantarum. The sequence goes on along the minus strand of NZ_CP039121.1, from coordinate 794,233 downwards.
ACGGTATGGACTACCAGGGTATCTAATCCTGTTTGCTACCCATACTTTCGAGCCTCAGCGTCAGTTACAGACCAGACAGCCGCCTTCGCCACTGGTGTTCTTCCATATATCTACGCATTTCACCGCTACACATGGAGTTCCACTGTCCTCTTCTGCACTCAAGTTTCCCAGTTTCCGATGCACTTCTTCGGTTGAGCCGAAGGCTTTCACATCAGACTTAAAAAACCGCCTGCGCTCGCTTTACGCCCAATAAATCCGGACAACGCTTGCCACCTACGTATTACCGCGGCTGCTGGCACGTAGTTAGCCGTGGCTTTCTGGTTAAATACCGTCAATACCTGAACAGTTACTCTCAGATATGTTCTTCTTTAACAACAGAGTTTTACGAGCCGAAACCCTTCTTCACTCACGCGGCGTTGCTCCATCAGACTTTCGTCCATTGTGGAAGATTCCCTACTGCTGCCTCCCGTAGGAGTTTGGGCCGTGTCTCAGTCCCAATGTGGCCGATTACCCTCTCAGGTCGGCTACGTATCATTGCCATGGTGAGCCGTTACCCCACCATCTAGCTAATACGCCGCGGGACCATCCAAAAGTGATAGCCGAAGCCATCTTTCAAGCTCGGACCATGCGGTCCAAGTTGTTATGCGGTATTAGCATCTGTTTCCAGGTGTTATCCCCCGCTTCTGGGCAGGTTTCCCACGTGTTACTCACCAGTTCGCCACTCACTCAAATGTAAATCATGATGCAAGCACCAATCAATACCAGAGTTCGTTCGACTTGCATGTATTAGGCACGCCGCCAGCGTTCGTCCTGAGCCAGGATCAAACTCTCAAATTAATGATGAGTTCTAAAAAGCTCATTTAATGTTGTACTAAAATTTATTTGCTAGCGAATTGACTTCGCAAATGTTTTGCTCTTGATTCAAAATCAAGAGACCCTACACATTTGATTCGTCGAAACTTTGTTCAGTTTTCAAAGATCTAATTCCGTGTGTTAATCGCTTAACACAACTTAATCATCATAACATCTTAATCAATATCTTGTCAACAACTTTTTTTTTAAGAAGTAACTTGATTAATTTGTCATAGTTGCCGTTGCGACAACAGAAACTATCTTACCAATTACTGAAGAAATTGTCAACAACTAATTTCAATAATTATTTGGTGGTGAGATGCATCTGCCGTAGCAGCAACGTTTACTAATAAGCCAGTTATGAAACTGTCAACAATTAATCCAATGTTTTTTCACTTTTATGAAAAGAACGGCACAAAACTGTCGTCAATTACACAATTACTACATTATATGTCATCGATTAACATCATTGTGAGATGGCACTATGTTTTCCAATTTAAGGATTCCCTTTAGACAGCAAAAAAGCGCCCGTAAAAGCACGACGAACGCTTATCTTAAGCCAGCACATCTAATTTTAAAAATTCAAATGACGTTTAACGATTGGTCGAATTCCCGCAACAATTGGGAATGCCAAGATACCACCAACCACAGCTTGAACTAAATTAGTCGGTACACCAACCAATCCAGTTGCCATCGTATACAACAGCGAATCTGACAAAAAGTATCCGACCACCATCACCACTACCGCAGTAATTATCGCTGCAATCTGTCGACCATGTGATTTGCTAGCACCAAGATATCCTGCTATTCCGCCCTCTAAACCATGAACGAGTAGTGAGAAAAACATATACTGTGGATACCCTAGCAATAAATCTAGTAATAGTCCGCTAGCACCGCCAACAATGACCCCACCACGCCAGCCAAAAATCAGTGCTGCAATAAAGATTCCCGCATCACATAAGTTAATATAACCGTGTGTCATCGGGATTGGGATATGGAAAAAGATAGAAATAACAACATTAAGTGCGATCAACATCCCCAGGATTGCAATCGTCCGTGTATTAAATTTAACCCCCACCAAAACTTTCATCTCCTCAATTGATTTTCATCTGGCAATGATCACACATTATTAATGTGACCTAAATAAATTTTACACCAGTTCTTACTTGTAATAATAATAAAAAGACTGGGCCACAACGGGTCCAGTCCACCTGCTAAATTAACTTACTTAACATGTGCCAAGAAGTAACGTTTCTTACCACGACGTACAATGACAAATTTACCATTAAAGGCTGCGGACGGATCAATCTCGGCCTCGACATCCGTCACCTTTTCACCATTGATTCGAATCGCACCGTTTTTAATATCTTCACGTGCTTGACGCCGAGAAGGTTCGAATTTCGTAGCATCAACCAGCCACAAGACAATGTTTTGCTTTTCAGCTGAGACGTCTGCTGATGGCACACCCTTGAAACCTTGTTCAATTTCGTCCGCCGTTAAACTTTGAACATCACCAGTAAACAACGCCTTAGTAATATTTTCAGCTTCAACTACCGCCTGCTTGCCATGAACAAATTCCGTGACTTCTTCAGCTAAGCGCCGTTGTGCTTCCCGTTTTTCAGGTGCAGTCTTCACCGTTTCGGCCAATCGATCGATTTCTTCATGACTTAAGAACGTGAAGTACTTGAGGTATTTGACGACGTCTCGATCATCCTGGTTGATCCAGAATTGATAGAATTCATACGGTGATGTCCGTTCAGGGTTTAACCATACGGCCCCACCAGCAGTCTTACCAAACTTAGTCCCATCCGCCTTCAACAATAATGGAATTGTTAATCCGTAAGCCTTAGCGTCATTGCCTTCTAAGCGGTGGATCAAATCGGTCCCCGCGGTGATATTGCCCCACTGATCAGCCCCACCAATCTGGAGTTGCACATGTTCAGCACGGTACAAGTGTAAGAAGTCAACTGATTGTAAGATTTGGTATGTGAATTCAGTGTATGAAATGCCCACTTCCAACCGGCTTGCAACAACTTCCTTGTTCAGCATCGTGTTCACACTGAACAACTTACCATAATCGCGTAAGAAATCTAGTAATGAAATTTTTGATAACCAATCGTAGTTATTCACAATCGAAAAGTTTTCGTCATGACCAAACAACTTGTACATCTGAGCACTTAAGCCATCCTGATTATGCTTCACTTGATCCATGGTCTGTAACTTACGTTCTGAGTTCTTACCAGATGGATCACCGATAGCACCCGTCCCACCACCAACTACAACGTAGGGATGATGACCAGCCAATTGGAATCGTTTGAGAATCATGAAAGGAATCAAATGCCCAATATGCATACTATCCCCGGTTGGATCAATCCCACAGTATAGTGAGACTGATTGGTTTTCGGTAAGTTCCTTTAACCCGGCCTCATCCGTTTGTTGGTTAATGGCACCACGCCATTTTAAATCATCGATAATGTTCATGTTAGTCCTCCTCGTTATTGTCGCTGGACAAAAAAACTCGCCCCTGTCATCAAAACAGGGACGAGTTTTCCGCGTTACCACCCAAGTTATCACCAAATGTGATCGCTCATTGATTAGTAACGGATATCATCCGGCCAATGGCAGTTCACGTTATGTAATTCATCTTTGACCACAGCTCGGTTCGCACCACCCACCGAGTCGCTAGACTGTTGGGTCAACGACTACTAATTAACGATCACTACTTTTTAATTATTACCTAACATCATAAGCACTCCACTGCCAAAAGTCAATCCTATTTTCGGTCAAAACATCGCATTAAACCCACTAATCTAACCATAGTGTCTGGCTTGTGAATGCGGTTGACGTCGACACAGTGATATAACCAGACTACTGGCACTCATTTATTGAGCTCCCAGGTAAAAACTTAATCTTTAGCATCCGCCGCAATTTTGACAACGGTATTGGCTTGCTGGCCTTGAACCTTAGCAACCTGTTTGCCATTTTGCCATTGAACTGAGTTTGCCTGTCCGTTTTGTGGGGTATCGTACACGGTAACGGCACCACTCGTGACATTTTTACTCGTCAAATCTTGCTTTTGAATCTGATTATTGACCTGATTAGCAAACTTGGTTGGATTACCAGCAACGTCCTGTGTATTGGCAATCGTTGTCACTGACCAACTACCCGTGTTCCAATGAACATACACTTTGCCCATCGTCCCTTGAACCGTTGCCGCTGTACCTGAATTAAGTGTCGTACGCTGACCCTGCGTATTCGCTAAGTAATCGACTTGGCTGCTGGCATCACTTTTCGTATTGTAGTTCGTCTGTTGATACGTCGCAGTCGTCGAACTAGTCCCAGCTTTGGCGTACTTCACCCGGTAGTTTCCCTTGGTCCCACTTGCACTGATGGCCTTGACTGTTTGATTGGTTGCCTTGACGGTCGTAGGCGCTGCCGTCTGACTAACCAAACTAACACTGTCTGAAGCCGCGTGTAATACATTCGTTACTGAAGGTACGGCAACAATTCCGACCACCAACATCCCAGTTGCAGTGGCGATTCCTAATTGAATTTTGCGCTTAAAGTTCATGAAAAATATCCTCCTAATTTCTACAACAAATGACCGATTTTACTTAACCATAATTACCTTTTCTACCATGATAATGAGAACTGAGCGACAGCCATGCAATCAGCTAAGTCCTCGCTTGTCCCGAGAAGTGTTATGTACGGGACGTATTTGTGTTCGTTGCCGACGTGGTGCACGACGAATCGTCGACCCTCGCCGCTGCACCGTTACTCGTAGTGCGCGGCGGCGGGATTGCCTGTTTTTCGTTACTCGCTGCCTCAGTGACGGTTGACGTCGCGTAAGTCGCTGCCGCGTTCGCCCTTTTGAACGAGTCACCGGTTTTGTTCGAATACTCTTACCGGGCCGCCGAAGTTTAGTTGCTTTGGACGTATTCAGTTTAAACTGTGTTCCTGTACGTCGCGTCGCTTTAAGTTTTATCACTTTGGGCTGAGTCGCTCGGCGTCGAATGGCGCGATGCTGAGTTATTTTGCCATGATGGCTGTTAACACTGATCGTTTGCAATGACCGCCGTTTGACGCGCGCCACGGTCTGCGAACGCGACTTATTGCTTACCACTTTCTGCTGCACCGGCCGAGTCTTCACAGCTGGCTGAACTGCTGGCCTCTTAATGGCGACAACTGCTTGGCCCGCCCGTCCATGCTGTTGATTGTGGGCCGGCATAGTCAAATGGCGATCGTGCACAACTTTCAGTCTTGGTTGAGCTTTAATCGCAACACCGGGTGTGCCACGGGTCGTCCCCAACCACCACGAAACGGGATGAACACTAGTAATGACCCGACTATTATCAACCGGTGCCGCTAGCCCAGCTAAATGATAGCGATTGGTATACTGCCATAATGCCGCCGAAATGATTGGTGGGTTAGGCGTTAGCGCACCAATCCACTGGGCATCAAACCGTTGCCGCGCTTGGTTGGCATACGTCAGTGCGAACGAAGCATACGAATAGAAGATCAGTTTTTTGTTAGTCAATGCGCGCATTTCACAATACCAAGCCGCAACTGCCGCATTAGTTGATCCTGAACGTACCGTATTAACTTCAAAATCCAAAGCATAAAAACGCGCAGCTTTATTGGAGCGCGCATAAAACGCTTGGGCTTCACGGCGCGCGCTAGCGGCATCCGTAAATTGCGAAAAATCATACTCACCAAATGGAATCCCATAACGAACATATAATGCCGTATTATTCGCTGCGTCCCGGTCAACATAATTTAAACCATACTGACGACGATTGATCACAAATAGCACTTGCGACTTCATCGCCTGCACCTGACTTGGGCTGAGCTGTCCTTGCCACTCGGAAATATCGACCACCGCGTGTCCCTGTGCTTGAACCGTAATTTGCCTGCCAAGTGTGGCGACCACCGCCGTTCCAACTAACCAACTGAGCCTTTTAATCCCCATCATGCGGTCCCTCTCCCCATACTGTGCTCCGCAATTAAAAAAATTATCATCATAAGTTGTTGGTGATTCCCACAATCACCAACAACTAAACTATCAAGGACAGTTTATGACATACCCATAACTTTAACATTCTTATACTACCAATAATAGGCCATTTTTAATGGGCTGGGGCGTCAATTCGATTTCAATTCAGTTACAGCTTGTTAACAAAGCGTCGCCCCTTTATGGTTAATATTATGAACAACTCTGGAAAGGCTGATATTTGAATTACAGTTTGGTTACAATCATGATATTGTTAGCAGTTTCTCACCCGCTTTCCGGTGCCCGAACTACCCATACCACGGGATATTACAACCGTTTCATTCGAAAATACCGCCACAAAAAAACAACTAACCCTCATCAAGATTTTGGCTCATCTTGACCAAGATTAGTTGCTTAAACTAATTGGTTCACAATAGCATGTTGTTAACTAACTAATGTGGTAACGTCAGAACAATGGCTTGCTTGCCCATCTGATTATAAGCAGCCTCAAAATTCTTCCAGCTGACTGCCTGCTGTTTTTCTCCGTACGGATTGTTAATATAAATCAACTTTTTAGTCCGGTTAAAGCCAACAATGACCACGCTGTGCATATCATAAGTCACTTTAACGGAGCCCTGTGGTGTCTGCCAAGTTTGCATCGTGCTGACCGGTGCAAACGAAGCCGTCGTAATTGTCCAAACGGGCCGTCCTTGTTCTAACTGTTCAATCACAGTATCAAAGTTTGCCCCCGTTAAGTCCTTCACCTGACTAGTCTCAGTTTTCGCCAATTTATAGATTGGCTTATGATAGACACCTAACCCAGGATCGTTACCAGTAATATCCCCAACAAACCCATACTCTGGATTCCCATGTTCGCCGTCACTATAAGTGAGTGGCACACTCGTAATCTTTGCCGCTAATTCATTTTTAGTGACATTGATATGCGCGTAATTCATCAACATCGTTAACGATGTGACTTCACAACCATTGTATAAACGTGGTGTTGTCATTTGATTCACTAGCGGGACGTCCAACTTGACCTGATTGACCGACTTGGGCTTCGTTTGGGAACTAGACTTAGCTGCATCCGTTTGTTTAGTTGTAAACGATGCATCAATCCAGTCAGAAACTTGTGTGCTTGTAAATCCAATGACCCCCAAAAGCACCATGGCAATTATGATCAGCGTCCAGGACCGGCGCCGTTTCCGTAAATGTCTTGGCATTTGTTACCATCCGTTTCTCTTTTAATTTGATTGACTACTTTCCTAACATACTATGTAGTATCATACCATGGACGAATCAATAATACACCTTTACAATCTTAAAAAAAAGGCTTGTATAATCAGCCGTAAGTCAATGCTGACAAGGATTAAGGTTAGCCTGGTTAATCATTAAGCAGCACACTGCTTTAATCAGTTTATTGATATATTAGTAACCTTATTATCAATTTGTTGAATTAGCCCTGACCGTTACTTAGATTATAATTGAGATTATCTGGCCGAGGCTGGCTTTTCCCAAAATGGCCTTGAATATTCGTTATTTGCCGATGAAGTCAATTTTCCTAATTCTGGGCACCTTCGTTATTTTATGAAGCACTGAGTCCTTGTTTTCAAAACAGCATTAAATTGGCCCCGGCAAATCCGTTGCGTCCTTAGATTATCTGTCATCCGTTTCAAGCCTAGTGGCATCCAAAGTTTTAACTTCTGATCAGCTTTAGAAAATTTTATGTTGATTAAAGCGCTTTCTTTATTACAATAGTAGTAAAAGCAGTTAAATTTTATGGTTAATTGTGAAAGGACCTGACTGGCATGGCTAATTCTGAAGACCAAATGGATAAACACTTACAATCCGCAATATTCGGGGCCCCCGTACTACATCCGGATGAACAACACCGTAACCTTGGCACGTTTCACGAACGAATCGATGTGGGCATTACTTTCACCCAAGCACTCATGCGTGACTACTCAACCGAACTAAAAAGTGAAATGGCGGCCCATCCTGATTACCAGCTACTCCTACATGGCTTGCTAGATGAAGACATCCTGAATCGCTACGTTAAACTAGCCAACCAGCAGCACATCAGGTTTGCGATTCGAAATGACCTCATGTACCAGCACACACCTACGAGCCTCGCCATCGCCCTAGTCGCCAACTGTGCCATCACGCCACCGACAATCGATATCGATGAACGTTTTCCCGTTCCGCCACTTAACACAACTACCGATTGGTCGCACGACGTCCTCATCGATCACATTCACCGTCATCTGGAACGCAATCGTCAACTCTTCAGCATCAAACACCACTTAATCTAACCAGTGTCTTACTTTGACATCTATTGTGCGTGTTGACATGAATTATGGTTAAAACAAACTGTTTAACTGCATTATTTTCCGTCAGCCGGTGCGCGTCCTATGCCGACCTCCGGGGCTGGGTGACAATTGCTGGAACGCAGCCGACGTCGATTTGAGCTAACGCCCAACCCGCGTCATCTCAAATACGAGTCTTATTCTAAGCCGGAAGCAACCCACTTCCAGCTAAGAATAATTTGGCTACTGAGCATTGTCACCCAGCCCCTCCAGTCTCAAGCCTGTGAGGGGCCACGGGTTGAAGCCGCTCGAATGGCTGATGAACGACCACCGAACTTAGCACAATCTATCGTTGGCTATTTTGATACTGGAACTTCAAACAAAGTGTTAGGTGCATTAGCACTTTGTCGAGAGATTACATCTTACTACACCAATTCAGGATTAGTGAGCTATCTCAATATCACTTTCAGTCTGACAGTTGATTAACAAAATTATCGTTTATGAAAAGCAACGACGAATTCATCAAAAGCTTAGGTACATCTTTGTCCGCCATTCGAACACTATCCCGACTGGAAGGCATTTCGGCCAATGCTCAGCGGTGAAATTCCACTTAGCAAGCGTCCTTGGCTTGGTTAGTGGAAGACCAGTATTTAAGACGTGGTTTGCGGCTTAAATCTGTGTCCACCGCGTTCCAGCAATTGGCCGAAATGCCTGGAAGTCGGTGTAGGACGCGCCAACTAAGCAATTTTACGCTTACTCGACTTTTTTCCAGCGGGCCTAAGCTGGTTGCTTTTGATTTAAAAAACAGTCCGTTTTAACCATATTTAATGCCAATCTCTCAAATCGATGCATTATACACAAAGCCACCAACTTAAAATGATCAGCTTTCACTGATTGTCCTAAATTGGTGGCTTTTACTTTATCAATCAAAAGACTCAATTGACTTCACCATTGGCCCACTAGTTAAAATAATTGCATCACGCTAATTACGATTGGTGGCACTAGCAAGGCTGGTAATAGGTTCAACGTACTGAATTGCTTGATTTTCAACATACCTAAGCCGGATGCTAGAATCAAGATACCACCAACAATGGTAATTTCATTCAGTAACGCTGCACTCAACGCACCTTTCAAAATTAATGCTAAAACATACAGGCTCCCCTGCCAACAAAACAAGACGCCCGCCGCAATCGCGATGCCAAATCCGAAAGTGGATGCTAATACGATCGACGTGATGCCATCTAACATGCCATTCGTAAACAAAAAGGTGTAATCATGCTTTAAGGCTGCCTCAATCGGCCCCAAAATCGATAACGATCCAATACAGTACAGTAACACCGCAGTCGCTAGGCCTTCCGCTAAGTTGCCACCCGCCAAACGGCCCACCCAGCGGTCAAAATGCCCTTGAATATCCAAAGCTTGACCAATTAATCCACCAATCGCCAAGCTCACAATAAAAAGCACCGGGTACTTACTCTGCGGCATCCGTTGCACGACCGCATTAATGCCGATGACACAAGCCGCTAGCCCTAACGCTTGTAATAATATCGCATGGTAAGCTGGCTTGATTCCTTTTTTAAAGATACTGCCGACCAAGCAACCAGCTAAAATCATGCTCGTATTAAAAATCGTTCCAATCATATCGCCACTCCTAATCAATAGCTTAATCTCTAGCGCTTATTTCAATTTAAAATAATTAATTATCATTTAGTATAAAGTCTAAAGTTACTTGAGGGTCAAGTCTTGATTGGTAATTGTATCTGCGTCACCGACTGTGCAACCTGATCTGTAATCCCATAATCAATCAGTGCTGTCTCAATAGCTGTTCCCGCCACGTGCCAGCCGCGAGCACGACAATCCGCTAACAATTGTCGATACTGCATCGGGGCATCCAAATGAGTGCCGTGAAAAATCCGCTGCGCATAGCTACCAGCCGCCAAGTGTTCTTGATGGGGTGGCACCGTATCACCCGGTTCAAATAATAAACAAATTCCCGCATAGCGGTCAAAATGTCCGGCTTGGATGGCTTGCTGGTCGAGCATCAGCGCAACCTTGCCGAGAAAGATTTCGTTCGTCGCGCCGGTCTGTGCGCGTAGCTTAGCAATAACAAGTTCAATATCATCTTGAGGGCGATAAGGCTGACGTAAAGCCACCATCGCTCTTTCAGGTAACGTCACGCATTCAGTCACATCAAAATTGGCACTTTGGGCCGTTTTAATCTGGGCCAAGCGTGTATTGATCCGTTGTTGTACCGCCGTTAATAATCGCAATTGCGCCTCAACCTGCTGCTGTTGGGTCGTTAACATACTCGTCAGCTTGGACAGTTCACGGGCCGCAAAAAAATCGGCAATCGTAGCCAATGGTAAGCCGAGTGCTCGCAAATATTTAATGGTACTCAACCGTTCGAACTGAGGCGTCCCATAATATCGGTAGTGACTATGCGGATTGACTCGTGCCGGCGTCAATAACCCAATCTCGTCATAATAGCGTAAAGTCGCCACTGGGATATCAAATAACTGTGCGAGTTGCCCAATCGAAAAATCAGTTGTCATCCGATCGCCATCCTCCCCTATAGGTCTTATCATAACTTAATCGCTGAAGTAATTGCTGTAACCAGAATAAGATATCATAAAAAAAGTTGCATTTCAGAAATTAATTTCTGAAATACAACTTTTGGGCCTATCAATCATCAGTGATCATCGCCATCGCATTATTAATGCAGAACTAACTGACAGAGCTGTTTTCAATTATTTCGTAATTGCGCGCGCATGCCCCGCCCGAATCTCAGCTAAATACTGATCACTTTTGGCCGTATCAAATTCATGTTCTGACTTACCGATAATTACCGCAGCTAATGAATTGCCGACCACGTTAACCACGGTTCGTCCCATGTCAACTAGCCGGTCGATTCCCGCAATAAAAGCGAGTCCTTGTACTGGCACGCCAATCGTTGAAATCGTCGCCAATAAGACAACAAACGAAGCCCCCGGCACACCAGCAATCCCCTTTGACGTAATCATAAGTACAATCAATAAAGTGATCTGCTGGCTGAGTGACAGGTGAATCCCATAAGCCTGAGCTAAGAAAAGCGCCGCTAACGATTGATAAATTGCGGAGCCATCCAAGTTAAACGTATACCCAGTTGGGATCACAAATGAGACAATTCCTTCACTAACACCGTATTTCCCCATCTTATCGATAATGCGGGGCAGGGCCGCTTCAGAACTCGCCGTTGAAAAGCCAAGCACCATTTCATCACGAATGACCCGTAGTAGGTGCCAAATATTTAAACCGAATAACTTACCAACAATGCCCATCACAACCACAATAAAGATTGCCATGGTAATATAAGCAAGAATAATGAAATAGCCTAACGGGGCCAGCGCCTTCAAGCCCATTTCAGCGACCGTGACCCCAATTAAGGCACAGACGCCAATCGGAGCCGTGTGCATGACCCAGTTCGTCACTTTGAACATAGCTTCGGCGACAGCGTTCATAAAGTCCAGAATAATTTTGCCTTGTTCGCCAATAGCCGCCGTCCCTAAACCAAAGAAAACGGCAAAAAAGATGACTGGAATCATGTCACCAGCTGACAATGATTTAAAGACGTTAGTCGGGATAATACCCATGACCGTCGACCAAATACCATTGTGTGAGACCGTCTTAGCGGTTTGCACATACTGACTAATATTCGACGCATGTAGTTGATGAATATCGATATAGTCACCAGGGTGAAAAATGTTACCCATTAACAACCCTAAGGCGATCGCAATCGTCGTCATGATTTCGAAATAGATAATGGTTTTACCACCAATCCGACCTAACTTTTTGAGGTCGCCCATATTAGCAATCCCGGTAATCAGACATGCCACCACGATTGGTAAAACGATCATTTGAATCAGACTGATGAACATCGTCCCGATGTTTTGCATCGCAGTAATCGCCGTTTTATTGCCATAAAAGACGACCCCTAATACAATTCCAAGCACTAGCCCAATTAAGATCTGCCAGCCCAAGCTCAATCGGAACTGGCGATACCGCTTCATCTTTCCCTGCTTTTCCAAGCTACTTCCGCCCCATTCTCATTTATGGATGTTTTTATGAAATATTGCACACAATATTAATATTTTAGCACATTTTCAGTCAATATGAGAATTAAATTAAAAAATCAATCATTAAAATCAAATGGTCCCATTGTAATAGACGTTAATCTCAGTTGCTTTCCTCATAATCACGTAATTGTCGCGGTGAATCACTATTTCCGTTACCATCAGAATCCGAACATTAACCAAAATAGCGACAATTAAAACTAGCTTGGTTAGCAGTTGTAATCATTCCTAACCAAGCTAGTTTTTCAAGCAACAACTTTATTCAACGGCTGCGGCTACAACACCTCATCATGTCGTCACTCACTAACCGATTTAAACCGCTATTTGGAACGGGTCATCCGGTCATAGACAGCGGCACTAACCCAATCAGCGGTCCACATCCATAAAACATGCCCAATGGCTTCTGACACGTGTTCGGTCATTGGTTGATCCTTCGCAGCGGGAACGGTCCCCAGTGCTGGCAAGATACCATGGTGAAAGGCTGTCCAGATACCTAACCCATACAACGCGCTGCTGCCACCTTTTGCCCGGGGGTGCTTGCGAGCCCATAAACTATAGGCCACAGCAAACGTCGTTGAGAATCCGAAATGCATGACATAGCTGACACCTGGTAAATCATGACCAGAATATGAATACGTTGCATGCGTAACGCTGGCGGGAATCCCAATTTGTTGCAATAATTGTTGTGGGGGATTCGTTTGATCCCGCTGTGGCGTTCGTGGCGGTAGGATATTCTCCCACCCTAACTTAACTAAACCAGAAATCACACCACCAGTCACACCAGCAATAACTGCGGCCCGATGATTGAACTGCTTGTTCACCATTAATAATTACCTGCCTCTCTATTCAATAAATTAATCATACCAGCCTTGGTACCCATTTCGAAATAATTTAGCCTGGTAATTAAATAAAAAATTTGATTTACAAAAATGAACGTGATACGATTACCACATTGATTTATCACTTGATAAATGAAATTAAAAGGGAGGAATTGACATGTATTTAGGCTTAAAAGAAATGGCCCACGAAAAACTCAGATATGGGCTACTTAGCGGGGTTTTGCTACTAATTGCCCTCGTCGTCTTTATGTTAGCGGGCCTTGCTAACGGGTTATCCAATGGTAATCGTCAGGCTGTTGACCAGTGGCATGCTCAAACAGTTTATTTGAACGAAGATGCGAATCAGACACTGTCAGCATCCCAATTAAAACTAGCAGACCAAGATCGAATCAAAGGTCAGGACGTCGCACCCTTAGCTAGTCTGTCCGGTACTTTACGAACTGCCAGTAATGGTCAAAAAACTAACGCTAGCGCTTTTGGGACCACTCGCGATAGTTTTCTGATGCCAAAAGTCATCTCAGGACACCGAATCAACGGCAAGAATCAATTATTGATTTCCGCGGGATTAAAAGACAAAGGCTATCGGATTGGTCAGAAAGTTCGCATTGGGACCACTGATCAAAAGGTAACGATCGTCGGTACTTTCAAAGCTAGTACCTATAGTATTGCGCCAACGGTCTACACGGACGTTGCCACGCTCAATCGTCTCAAAGGTAATCCCATCACCAGTGGCGATCAACAACCGGTCAACGCCTTTGTGACTAAAAAGAGTCATTTCAAGACTCAACATCATGGCAACATGCAACGTTTATCAATTGCCACGTTTATTGAAAAATTACCAGGATACAGCGCTGAGCAGTTGACACTCAACACGATGATTTACTTCTTGTTCGCAATTGCCCTAGCCGTGATTGGAATTTTCATGTTCGTTCTGACCCTTCAAAAACAAGCCTTGTTCGGGGTCTTAAAAGTACAAGGTATTGGTACCAAACACATCTTGGCTGCCCTACTCACCCAAAGTGTCGTCATGGCAATCATTGGTATCGGCATCGGCCTTCTAATTACGTTAGGCCTCGCGCAAATCATGCCCGCCGGATTACCATTCGCCATTGACTGGCCACAATTTGGTATTTATAGTGTGGCTCTCTTGTTAGCTGCAGTCGTCGGTGCCTTACTCTCATGGCGGACTGTCGCCAAGATTGACCCCGTCGTTGCCATTGGATAAGGAGGATGATATCAATGAGTCAACCAGTTTTAGCCTTACAAAATATTAATAAACAATTTGGTCACGGTCATACCGCTGTTAACGCTTTGACTGATGCCAATTTCGAAGTCAGTGCTGGCCAATTCGTCGCGATTATCGGCCCCTCTGGCTCGGGTAAATCCACCTTTTTGACGATTGCTGCCGGTTTACAAACGCCAACAAGTGGTCAAGTTATTCTGAACGGACAACCACTATCGAATCAAACGGAAAAACAGCGCTTAGCCTACCGTTTCAATGAAATTGGCTTTATCTTGCAGAGTTCCAATCTGATTCCATTCCTGACGGTTCGTGAACAGTTCAAGCTCGTCGATAAAATGGCCCGGCGCAAATTTGATCAAGCAGGCACCGATGAATTACTAGCAGAGTTAGCCCTTACTGAAGTTCGGGATGCCTACCCAAGTGACCTCTCCGGTGGTGAACGCCAACGTGTTGCCATCGCCCGCGCTCTTTACAATGATCCAAGCGTCATTCTTGCAGATGAACCGACCGCTAGCCTGGACACGCCCCGCTCCATCGACGTCGTCAAGCGCCTCGCCAACGAAGCTCATCAGCACCAAAAGGCCATCGTAATGGTGACCCATGACCAACGGCTGATTGATGACTGTGACGTGGTCTATCAAATTGAAGATGGTAAGATGAGTCGCCGCGACTCGTAGTGCTACTGACCACTGCACTTTAACCTCATAACAGTAAAAATGACCTCGCCAGGAATGTTCCTGTGAGGTCATTTTTACTGTTCATATTCACACGACTCATCAGATACTACGAATCGAAAACTAGAATTTGCCAAGCTCAAAGACAGCCAGCTTCGGCCCGCTGGAAAAAGTGCGAGTTAGCGTAAACATGCTTAGATTGGTCATCCGACACCAAGTCATCCGTTCGACTAATTAGCTTGCGGCAATTTATATCGCAACGCGCGGTAAACAAGTGCGACCACGTACACCGTGATAAACCGATCTAGATAATCCGTTCCCACTTGTATCAAGAAGACGGCCATCGTTTTGCCCATACCGGTACCTAATAATAATTGGACTAGCATGCTCGAACCAGACGACGTGATGCCATGAAATAAGATGACCGTAATCGCCGTGGATAAAAGTGTTCCGGGAAGTGAAATAACACCAGCTAACCACCAATTTGACCGCCACGTGCCCGGCTTGATTCGCCGATATAGCAGACCAGCAACTAACCCAGTCAGCAGTTGAACGGGCATAAAGAACAGCGAGTACAGGTCTGTCGTCGCACCCACGATAACTCCGGTGGCACCCCCGGCCAACATCCCACCCAGTGGTCCAAACACAGCAGCAGCCAAAACGGTACCAATTGAATCTAAATAAATCGGTAATTTTAACATCAAGGCAATGTTACTGCCAACAATATTCAGGGCAATGCAGAGCGCCAATAACGTAATTGCCCGCGTCTTTATTCTCTTCATGCACTCACCAATTGGTGCAAGACTTGCGTTAAATCAGGATCAGCCGCACCGACCACAGTCGTTAAGAACAACCGCCAAAAAGCTACGACGTCAACCTTCGTCATGATTTGACTATTGGGTGTGTTGTGCCAGAAATCATGATCATCCACGATTGACTGCCCACGCGCGACACCATCCGTCACAACCGTCGTGTAGCTTTCAAAGCCACTCAGAATCGTTGGGTCAAGCATTCCGGCCACGGCCAACGGATCATTGATCACACAACCAATAACCCGTTCATATTTCCAATGAAAGTCAAAATAAAAGGTTGTAATTTTCTCAACAAAAGCCCCCATTGCTGGATTGACGTCTTTAATATACGTTAATAAACTGGGTGTCAACACGATGTTACGCGTGACGTCTAAACCAACCATCTGAATGGGAACAGGCATCAAGTCAAAGACGACCTTGGCCGCATCCGGGTCACACCAGAAGTTGTATTCAGCCACTGGCGAACAATTACCGTGACTCCGATAACTTCCACCCATCAGTGTAAATTGATCGACTTGTTCAAATAAGTGTGGATCACGTTGCAGTACCGTTGCAATGTTCGTCAACGGTCCCAACGCTAAAATCGAAGTATCAGGTGCTTCAATCAGCGTCTCTTCAATAAAACCAGCGGCATCTTGAATCGGTCGTACCGCCGTTACCGCTGGAATCTGACTATTCCCTAAGCCATCATCGCCGTGGGTGTCTTGCGCACTCGTGTAGGCGACTTCCAATGGGCGATTAGCGCCCAAATAGACTGGAATATCCAATCGGTCAGCCAAATCTAAAATTTTCAGTGCATTTTCCGCACCGATATGGGTTGGCACGTTCCCACAAACAATTGTAATCCCAATCACATTAAGTGCCGGTGATTTAAGCGCCAATAATAGTGCTAAACTATCATCGATCCCGGGATCACAGTCAATAATAACGTTACGCGTCGCATTCATTCTCTTACCTCCGATAACTGAAGTTCTTGGTTTTTTATCCTGGGAAGTTTACGAACCAGGCCAGCTCGCCTAATTAGGTCAAACTGTATGTGATGAAATGCTAATCCAATTATAGCGGACGGTGGGGCCCTTGAAAACCACCAATCGTTACTTCAACTCACATCTTGATTGCCCGTATGCTACTTCTCCGACAATGATCACCACGACCTGCTCAACCCGCTGTGGATACTCATTCTCATTAGCCCCACAACATCATTATTTGCAGCATTCACACGCTCCCAGCGACACCTTAAGTAGTTTCCCACCTCCCATTTCGAACCAATTATTTAATTATGTTACTGAACTTTTACCGGAGTTCAGCAAGTGAATGACCGGAAAACATGGTACAATATGACTACTAAAGATAAAGTAGGTGTCGAATCATGCGTAAAGTTCAGTTTTATGGGGCCATTTCAATTGACGGTTGTTTAGCCACTAAGGATAATCGGCTGGACTGGCTGTTCAAAACAGCTGGTGCCAACGATGCCCCCACCGAAGCATTTATGCAGCAAGTTGATACCGCCATCATGGGCCGCCATACTTACGAATACACGATGGAACAAACCACTGATCAACTCATTAATCCATATAATCCGGCGACCCACAATATTGTCATGACTTCCCACCCCCACACCGGCGATGAACGCACCCAGTTCACCAATACCCCCGTCACGAAGATCGTCGAAGACTTGCGCCGTACCGCTGGCAAAAATATTTGGATTGTTGGCGGTGCTGGCGTCTTAATGCCGCTGTTAGCTGCGGATTTAGTTGATGAGCTCTACATCCAGATTGCACCAGTCATTTTGGGTGATGGTATTCCCTTATTTAAAGCAATTGACCAGCAACAGCGCTTTGAATTAGTTGACACCAATCGATATGGTCAGCTCGCCGAAGTCCACTATCAACGTTTAACAACTGAATAATGTCGTGATTAAAAAATCCCAGCCCGTTTGCAACACGCAAACAAGTTGGGATTTTCAATTGCTTTAAGCTTCACGTTGGCGTTTAACCGCCTGACGAAGTAATAGTGGTGCAATCAGCGTCGTTAAAATGATTGCCGTGATGACTGCCGAATAACGATCAGCTGATAGTAATTTGCCTTGATAACCAATCTGTGCAATGATCAGGGCCATCTCCCCACGTGACACCATGCCGGCGCCAATCTCATAGCCGCTTAACCAATTAAAACCCGCCAACCGTGCGCCGACCCCGGCACCAATGAGCTTAGTGGCAATTGCCGCAACGGTAATCACAGCGATGAACCAAAAATCGTTCAGGAAACCATTGAATGACATATTCAGCCCAATACTAACGAAAAAGACTGGGATAAATACAGCATTACCAATGGGTTGAATATGCTCATCGATAACTTCATGATAGTCCGTCTGACCAACGGCGATACCGGCAAAGAACGCGCCAATCACAGCACTTAAACCGATTGCGTCCGCTAAGTATGAGAGTCCAAAACAAATCACTAGTGACATCAGCGTGATGGAGGTTGGAACCAGTAGGGCATTCCCCACGGCCATTAAATGTGGCACCACCCACTTGACCACAAAGTACAGCGCCACAAAGAACGCCAACTGAATCGCCAGCGAGAGTCCCAAGTTGGTTGAGGCATGACTACCGCCACCACTGACTTCACTGCCAAATAAGCTGATCATCAAACTCAGAATCAAAACAGCCAGGACGTCATCAACGACCGCTGCACCTAAAATCGTCGTCCCTTCTTTACCATCGAGGGCGCCTAACTCTTTGAGAACCGCGACTGAAATCGAAACCGATGTGGCCGCGAAGGTTACGCCCAAGAACAAACTTTCAGTGGCGTTAAGGTGAAATAGTTGGCTACACCAGTCAATCACCGCAACGGGTAGAATGACCCCCAGGACCGCAACTAACAAACTAGGACGCCAATACTTCTTCAGCAATTTTAAATCGCTCTCTAAGCCGGCCATGAACATTAAAATAATCACGCCAAGCTCCGCGAAGTCTTTGATAAAACTTGTTGCTGAGACCCAACCTAATACGGCTGGACCAAGTATAATTCCACTTAACAATTGGCCAATCACCGCGGGTAGGCCCATTCGGACACTCAGGTGACCCGCAACCGCCGTAACAATTAAAATCAACGCTAAACTACCAACGTAATCCATTAAAAACCTCCTAAAAAAGGGCACTGCAAGCTCTGACTACCCAACCCAAAAGTAGCCCGAATTCTTGAAGTGTCCTTCAACCGTAAAATCTATCGTGCAATTAGTATAGCATATTTTTATGAGTCTAGCCGTGACATCCACTTATGAAAGCGGTTATAATAACTCATATACTGTTAACTGAAAGGTCGCTTAGTCGTGTTGAACATTCCTGATTTTCGTCAACGTTTTGGTTTTTTAGTCTTTTCCATTATTCTGAATTCTGCTGCCAACGCGCTCACCATCGCCACCAGCCTAGGCAGCGCCGTCTGGACTGGCTCCAGCGTTAATCTAGCTGACTGGACCCATATTTCATTAGGAACCACCTTATTACTGTACGGTGTGGTTGTCACGATTCTCAACCAACTTCTGTTAGGTCACTTTGATCGGCGTCGGTTTATCTCCAACTTGCTCTATATCGTGCCCTTTAGTTACCTGGTCCAATTTATCGGCTACTTTTGGGATTGGCTACAGATTCCCGCCCTGCCCCTGTTACCACGCTTGATTCTAAACGTGCTTGGGCTATTAGGCGTTGCGGCCGCCGTCTCGATTTACCAGCGTTGTAATTTAATTCAGCATCCGAACGATGATTTATCGTATATCTTACGCTTTCGGTTTTTACATGGTTCCGCTATTATTGCCCAGTGGACTAGTTATTTGCCACCTCTGACGATTATCGTCGTTTCATTCTTCGCCACAGGTCATTTGCGCGCCATTGGCTTCGGGACGGCCTTTGCCTTAATTGCTCAAGGTGCCATCATGGGGTGGTCTGATCATCATGTTTTTCCCCATCTCAAACATCACGTGGATATTGTCCAGGCGCATCATCCGGCCTAAATGAATCTTGACAAAGTTCAGGCCAAACCTCAATAATGAGAGTATTCTAATTTATTGGACTGAAGTAAATGAATTTAACGCAACTAACTAGTCAAATCATTTTGATGTTCATTCTCATGCTCGTCGGCCTGCTCGTTAACAAGCTCGGCTTCATGCATGCCCAGACTTCAACTGATTTAACCAACATCCTGTTATACATTGTGTCACCTTGCTTGATTATTCAAGCCTTTGAAAAGACATTTTCAGCCGACCGCTTACAAATGTTAGCCCGGGTCATTGCTGGAATTGTGATCATTTATGTGCTCATGATCATTGTGACGCAATTACTATTCAAACGTGTCTCTGACCAGAATTTGCGTCGCATTATGCGTTACGGTGCCGTATATTCTAATGCCGGTTTTATGGGGATTCCATTAACCAGCTCCCTATTCGGTGCAACTGGCGTATTCTATGCTGTTGCCTCGTTAGCGGCCTTCAATATTTTTAGCTGGACTCACGGTATCACCCTCTTCACCGGACAACAGGGCAATCGGCGGGATAATCTTAAACAGATCGTCTTTAATCCGAATATCATCGCCATTGTTGTTGGGCTACTGATCTTCGTAACCTCGCTGCAACTGCCAACGATTGCCAATAGCGCTATTAAATATGTCAGTTCGGTCAACACACCCCTGTCCATGATCGTTATTGGGAATAGTTTGGCAGACGTTAAACTTAACCGTGCAACACTCGATAAACGTCTTTGGTTAGTCATCTTATTGCGCAATTTATTGTTTCCATACTTGGCGATTGTTGTCCTCCAGCTAATGGGTATCACTGGGCAAGCAGCCATTATTCACCACAGTGTTAATGGCTGCTTGCCCAGTCGCCGGAATCGTCGTCTTGTTCTCGCTCAAAGTCCACGGTGATCCCGGGCCAGCCGTTGCCCTAATGAGCATCTCAACGATTTTAAGTGTCGTTACCATTCCAATCGTTTTTGCTTTGGTCAACTTACACTAATGTGTCTCACTGCTTTTAGCTAAGACTAAGTAAACGACAACTAAAAATGAGCCATCAGAATTTTTCATTCTGGTGACTCATTTTTAATGACTAGCATTTGAGATACGGCTTAAACTTGGATCCACTGCGTTTTAGTAATTGGCAGAAAGCGCGCTAACTTTAGTTTGTGCTAAGTCGTGCGACGTCCATTGGCTTTAAACTGGCTGGTGTCAACCTTCAGCACTAGCCTATCTCAGCCATAAATTGCACTGCAAAACAGTGGCTACTTTGCAACCGCTCGTAGTTGTTCAATAACCTCTGGGCGTGGCTGAGTTAGTCCGGCCGGCGAAAACAGCTGCTCGACCAAAGCATCGCTAAGCAAGCGACGTCGATGTAATAATTCAGGAATTGCTTGGTTAGTGGTGAGCGCTTCTTTAATCAGCGCGGTAGTCGTCTCGTAACCAAGGTATGGCGCCAAAACAGTTGCCGTAATGGCCGAATGTGCCACTTGATCTGCACAGCGTTGGCGATTGACCGTCAATTGCCGCACACAGTGATCGACTAATGTAGTCAAGGCCTGCTGTAAATGCTGCTCACTGGTTAGCAATGCCCGTAACATAATCGGCTCGAAAGCGTTTAATTCCAATTGGCCTGCTTCCGCTGCCATTGTTACCGTCGTGTCGTGACCAATCACTTCAAACGCAACTTGGTTAACAACCTCCGGAATAACCGGATTGATTTTACCTGGCATAATAGAAGAACCAGCTTGCTGCGCGGGCAAATTCAATTCACCAAAGCCAGCTTGTGGGCCGCTCGCCAGCAATCTTAAGTCATTGCTAAACTTGGAAAGGTCAACGGCTAACGTCTTCATGGCCGCAGAGAATTCCACGAACAAATCGCAGTTTTGCGTTGCATCGATCAAGTCTGGTGCGGCTACTAAATCTAAATCAGTATTTTGATTTAATTTCACTAAAATCTGTTGTTGATACGTGTGAGTCGCGTTGATGCCGGTACCGATTGCAGTCCCACCCAAATTTACGATTCGGAGATGTTCGCCCGCCTGCCGTACACGGGTCAAATCACGCTTGAATAATTGGTAATAAGCATGAAAGGTCCGCCCGTACGTCGTCGGTACCGCATCTTCAAGCTGAGTTCGGCCAACTTTGATGGCATCTTGATAACGCTGCGATTTAACCAGTAACGTTTGTACCAACCGGCTGAGTGCCGTTAATAGTCCTGGGAGTTGCATGCAAAGCGCCATTTTACCGGCCGTTGGAAAAGTATCATTGGTTGATTGTGATTGATTAACATCATCGTTGGGATGAACGGCAACTGCCGGCATCAATCGGTGAGCCAAATTAGCCACCACTTCATTGACGTTCATGTTAGCCGAGGTCCCAGCACCCCCCTGAATCGCTGGCACAATGAAGTTATCCGCGTAACGCCCCAGTAGTAACTGATTACATGCCGCAATAATGGCGTGTGCCTTATCATTAGACAAAGTTCCGGCAGCCGCATTCACACTGGCCGCCGCTTTCTTGATTTGAACAAGGCTTTGCATGATCAGTGGATGCATCAATTCCGTCGTAATCGGAAAATTATGAACGGCACGTAACGTATGAATTCCATACAAAGCATCATCCGGAACAGCTAACTTACCAATACAATCAGCTTCAATTCGCATAGCAAAACCCTCTTATTTAGATTTCATGTTACATCTTCTAACATGAATAATTAGAGTTTAGACCATTTTCTCTGAAATACAATCCTTTTAATTGATTTACGACTAATATTAAGTTCAACGCCGATTATGGTTAATATTCATTAAGCTCATCATCAGCATACTTCATATTAATTAACTGTCCCCTACTGCCAGCGCCTATACCAATCATTAAGTTATTACACAAACATCAACAGCCTACTTAACAACAGGTATCGTGCTAGTCATTTTAGGATTAATCATGATTAAAACGTGTCGTTTTTTAAGTTCAAAAACGGCCAGCTAAAAACCGCTGGAAACAGGTGCGAGTGGGCGTAAACATGCTTTTCAAGTTCGTCCTACGCCGACTTCCAGGCATTTCGGCCAATTGCTAGAACGCGGTGGACACAGATTTAAGCCGAAGCCCACGTCTTAAATACTGGTCTTCCACGCTTTAATGCCATATTGGTGAAACGTGTTCGGGTCAGACTGAGACTTGCGGTTAGCTACGCTATGACGCCAAGCGGAAATTCACCGCTTAACGCCCTAGCTAGGCTAATCCTCAGTCTCAACTCGTCTGAACCTCACACTCTTGCAGTGCTGAGTATTGGCCGAAACGCCTTCCAGTCGGGACAGTGTTCGAATGGCGGACATGTGCGGACCCAACTTTTGGTGAATTCGTCATTGTTTTTCATAAACAATAATTTTATCAATCAACTGTCAGGGTGAAAATGATATTAGGATGTCTCACTATTCCTCAATCAACATCGTAATAATTGGCCGTCTCGACAAAGTGGTTAATACAACCCTAACGTTTCGTTTAAAGTTCCCGTATCAAAATAGCCAACAACAGATTGTGCTAAGTTAAGTGGCCGTTCATTAGCCATTCGAGCGGGTTCCCGAAACGTGCTCGGTGCCACTGAATCCTGTGCTTGCTACGCCAACGGACTAATGCCAAAACCGCATTAATCCGATGGCTAGGCAATGCTCGGCTTCAACCCGTGGCCCCTCACAGGCTGAGACTGGAGGGGCTGGGTGACAATGCTCAGTAGCCAAATTATTCTTAGTCGGAAGTGATTTTCTTCCGGCTTAGAATAAGACTCGTATTTGAGATGACGCGGGTTATGCGTTAGCTCAAATCGACGTCGGCTGCGTTCCAGCAATTGTCACCCAGCCCCGGAGGTCGGAATAGGACGCACACCGGCTGACGAACAACAATCTAAACTTGACACGTTTTAATCATGATTCATGACCGATTAACTAATACACTGCTAATGTTGCACTTGTCGTGTCACCACCCGTGGATAATGAACAAAGTGGGCATAAAAGCCAATCATTAACACGACGACCGCTAACCCGCAGACGCCGTTCCAACCAGCTAAATACCATAAGACGTTGCCACAAAATGAACCTAGGGCGCCACCCATGAAGTAGCCAAACATGAATACCGAATTGAAACGGCTACTGGCATGGACATCGATACTTTGAATCCGTGTCTGATTCGCGACCTGCCCGAATTGAGTACCTAAATCAAGAATGACGATACCAATAATTAACCCCACCAAATGCGTACCACTCAGCCAAAACACTACGTAGGCTAATGTTGATAACACTAGACCCAAGCCGATAATCGTTCGGGGCCGAAAACGATCGGCTAGGCGGCCAATTAAAGGGGCTGCTAACACACCGGTAACACCTAGCAACGCAAGCAGACCAGCTTCACGACTTCCCCACCCGTATTGATGCTGCAAGTAAAAGACGAGTGTTGCCCAGAAAATATTAGAAACACCAAACAAGACAAATCCGTTAACAGCCGACGCTCGCAAAACCGGATAGCGTTTTACTAACTGAGGTACTGTCTGAATCATGGCTTTATAATTCGTGGTATGTGTCGTCACGGGATCATGCGGTAATTTTCGCCACAAGACGAGCCACAATCCTGCAATCAAGATAGCGGCAATCAGATAGACCATCTGCCAAGACAAATAGCTCGCAAGTACCCCACTGACAGTTCGTGACAAGAGAACCCCCACGAGCAAGCCACTCAGGACGTTGCCCAAGACTTGACCACGCTGATTACGAGG
This sequence comes from Lactiplantibacillus plantarum, assembly GCF_014131735.1. Classification (NCBI taxonomy): domain Bacteria; kingdom Bacillati; phylum Bacillota; class Bacilli; order Lactobacillales; family Lactobacillaceae; genus Lactiplantibacillus; species Lactiplantibacillus plantarum. The sequence continues at coordinate 769,635 of NZ_CP039121.1, read as the reverse complement.
TGCGAGAAAGCCAGCGTACGGAATAATAACTTGTGGTGCCACAGAGGTTATCCCAATCAGTAAACTTGCCAAGGCGTACACCCAAATATTGGGAGCCACGAAGGCTAGTAACGCTGAAATGATTGCGAGTACCAGTAAGCGCATAATCAACATTCGGCGATTCATGATATCACCCATGGGTACAATTAAGAGCAACCCAAAGGCATAGCCTAACTGCGTCAGCATTGCCACCGCGCCAATAACGGCGTTTGGGAGATTAAACTGTTGCGCAATGTCCGCCTCAATCGGTTGAATATAATTAATATTAGCCACTACAATGGCCGCGGAGATCGCCATTAATAGGACCGTACTTTTATTTAAAGATTTTGAATTCACGTTAATTTCCTTTCTAATTTTGAGATTTAACAGCTTAGTCAAAATTAGAAAGCTTGTTCAACCCTGATGATCAACCAGTGTTTTAACTGTTGATCAACGGGGACACTACCGCGCACGCCTAGTTAACCCACTGCTTAACAGCGGCCAAATCAGTAACCATATGGGTCGGCCGTTCAGAACTAGTCGGTTGTCGCTGATCACGATTAATCCAAATCATCGGCCACTGCATAGCACTGGCTGGAACAACATCGGATTCATAGCCACGTGCAATATGCCAATGATTATCTGCCGTTAACTTAAAACGCTCTTGAACCGTTTCAAAGAAAGCTAACGCTGGTTTGTAAGCTTGAATGTCTTCAGCCGTAACAACCGCTGTGAACGACACCTTTAAAGCAGCAATGTTGGCCGGCATGATATCCCAGGAAGAATTCGACATAATAATCAATTGATAGCCCAATTGCTGCCACGCTGTTAAGGTCGGTATAACATCGGCGTATGGTAATAGGTGTCGTTGCACTTCCAAGCATTCAACGTAATGACTTTCAAAGAAGTGTCTCTGTTCAAACAATCGATCTAAATGCTTAAGATCAGCCCGGACTAATGTTGAATAATCTAGATAAGGATTGACACTGGCAGGATCGTCCTCATAAGTCGCGTAGGCTTTGCGAACCGTTAGTGGGTCTAAACCAACCGCCAATCCTAAATTAGCCACCCATTGATACAGCGGCTCAGTATTAATTAACGTCCCGTAACAATCAAATGTTAAATATTTTTTGGTCATATTTTTTAGCTTCCTTACTGAATGTCGATGAATTGTGCTGGCTATCATTAGCACGACTCACCACAAATTAACTAATATTATCTATTTTATTTTACCACGACACCGAACACTCAGCAGACCGCCCCAGTACCAATTAATAGGCCTAGGACTTGCATCGTGATATACTTATTGATTGTGCATTATTACAGAATTTATAAAAGAAAGGACGGTATTATGCCAACTCAAAATTCAACGTTGCCGCTTGATGCCAACGGCCAGCCCTATCACCGGACTTGGCTTGTATTGACTTTACTTGTCGGGACGTTCACTACCTTCATTACCCAAACACTATTAACGACAGCTTTTCCAACGTTAATGGCCGATTTTCATATTTCAGCAACCGCCGTTCAGTGGTTGACCACTGGTTTCATGTTAATCATGGGAATCATGATTCCCGTCAGTGCCTGGTTGCTGACCCGAATCAATTCCAAGTATTTGTACTTAACAGCCATGCTTATTTTTGGTCTGGGAACTACGCTGGCGTACTTTGCCGTCAACTTTCAGATGTTGCTGATTGCCCGAATGATTCAAGCAATGGGCGTCGGAATTTCCGCCCCAGTGTTTCAAACAATCATGTCTTCAGTTTATCCACCCGAAAAACGGGGTTCCGCAATGGGGACAGCCGGAATTGTTATTGGCTTAGCACCCGCCATCGGACCGACACTCTCTGGCTGGATTATTGATAACTATTCCTGGCGGGCACTCTTCTTATTCATCCTGCCAATCAATATTCTAGTCATCATCGTTTCATTCTTCACTTTACGGAAAGTCTTACCAACTTCCAAACAACCAATTGATTGGTGGTCAGTCTTGATCTCAACAATTGGTTTTGGCAGTATGTTATACGGTTTTTCATCCGTTGGTAATGCTGGTTGGGGCGACCCAGTCGTCCTCACAACTTTAGTCATTGGTCTGATTTTCATTGGTCTATTCGTCTGGCGGCAACTTCACATGGATCAGCCATTATTGGAATTACGTGTCTTTAAGATTCCGGCTTTCACCCTATCCGCAATCCTGACCGCCCTCGCTTACATGGCTATGATGGGCGTCGAAATGATTTTGCCAATGTATATTCAAACGGTCCTCGGTCGTTCAGCAATGGACTCTGGATTGATTTTATTACCTGGCGCAATCATGATGGGAATTATGAGCCCCATTACTGGTCGCATCTTTGACCATATCGGTGCCCGCAGACTAGCAATGACGGGGATGTTACTCCTAACGCTTGGAACTGCTTTCTTCCTATCAATTAGCGCCACGACCCCAATCTTATGGATCATCGTTGTTTACGCCATTCGGATGTTTGGCCTGACCATGGTTACCATGCCCGTCACAACGACCGGGATCAATGCGTTACCTTTCCGGCTGATTTCCCATGGGACCGCCGCCAACAACACCCTACGTCAAGTCGCAGCTTCAATGGGGACGGCCGTTTTAATCAGTGTCTACTCCAGCGTCGCTAAGTGGCAAATGCCGGGACATCAATTACTGACACAGGCACCTTTGAAATACCGTCAGGACGGAATCACCGCAACCTTAACTGGTTATCACATGGCGTTCGTTGTCTCACTCATTTTTTGTGCGATTGGCTTTGGGATTACCTTCTTCTTAAAAACCAATCATTCAAAAACCATTAGTCAGGAGGATGATGCCGCATGATCATTGTCTTACTAATTCTTGCAACCCTTGTCTTTGCTGGCACGATGATTTTTTCACCAGCAGGCCGCAACCGTCTCATTGCCATTATTATTAGTGGCCTGATTATTGCCGCTAGCCTCATCGCCCTCGTCCTAAACGACAATTACCATTGGGGCATGCACGAAGTCACCCGCACGCAAATTCAAGATTTAGCCCCGCTAAAATCCAAACAAGCGGCGTTGCGGGTCCAGCAACTCGGAACGGGGTCTGAACGCGTCATCAGTTACCGAGTTGCAGCCGCCACTAAAGTCAGTCACACGGTGACCGCAACCACCACAACAACTAAACTGACTAGCGGTTCACCCGCGCAGGTTCAACTAAAGACCACGACTTGGCAGTTTAAAAATCACCTGACACACGTGTTATTCAGCCTAGGAAATACCAAGACAAAAATTGTTCAACGCCAATATTTGTTTACAATTCCTAAGACGTGGCAAGTGGTGACAGTTAAAAATTAGACGTTAATAAAACTGACTAACCATCTTGGCTAGTCAGTTTTATTTTTGTTTAATCGTCATCACTTGTGGCGCTTCGCCAGCCAATCAACCGCTGAAACCTGATACACATTCTCATCATGATCGCCATCCAATAAGTGCTGACCACCTGGATGCTGAATCAAAAAGTCAAAGCCCGCCCGTTGCGCCACCGCATTGCTTGCCTGATTGTCCACCGCCGCACGAATCCGCAAACATTGCCGATGATACTGATTAAAACCCAAATCACAAACGCCACGGACGGCTGCCGTCATGACGCCGCGTCCCTGAAATGGTCGTCCCAACCAATAGCCGATGTTGGCACTGTGGTCGTTATCATCGAAGTGGTCACAGCTAACCATTCCCGCAACCCGTTGTTCAACGACAATGACTAGGTTGAGCGCTTGCGCTTGTTGTAACTGAGCTTGTGCAAAAGTTAAAAAGCGTTGTTCATCCGCCACCGTTTGAATTTTAGCCACCCATGGCAAATAATACTGATACTGCGCACGATCAGCGGTTAATAATGCTAGTAATGCCGGCGCATCGCTTTGGGGTAGCGGTTCTCGCAATTCAATCGCTGGTGTGACTTGATAAGTTAGCATGAACATTCCTACTCTCTTAGATGAAAAATCGCAATCATGATTAATTGAATGATTAACCATGATTGCGATTTAAGTGTCTCAAAACCCAATTAATGTTGCAGTAATAACGTAATTAAAATCAAGGCGCTGACGACCTGAATCGTCCCCACGCCTAAACCATACAGTGCTAAGCGCTTGCCAGCTTTCATAAAGTTAACAAGATTCAAACGTAACCCGATAGCTGCTAACGCAATGATTTCAAACCAACTACTGATTGTATGAGCCGTTGCGCCAATAATTGCTGGTAACGAAATCAAGCTATTCAATGCACATAAGATTAAGAACCCGGCCACGTACCATGGTAACCAATGACCGTTCCCATTACCACTGACGACAGCATCCTCAGCCAATTCATTTTCAATCGTGCGTTGGTGTAACCGGCCAAAAATCAAAACAACGACGACTAGCATCATAATCCGCATAATTTTGAAAATCGTTGCAAATTGAACCGTTGTTTGATTAATCATACTAGCTGCGGCCACTACCTGCCCAACTGATTGTAAAGTTCCCCCAATCAACGCCCCTTTAAGAATGACACTGCCACCAAACACGGCCATTCCTAAGACCGGTAACGTTAACATCAGCACTGTCCCCATCAAGTTAACTAAGGTAATGACAGTCCCCTTATCATCTTCATCCGCGTCAATAACGGGGGCGATTGATGCAATCGCCGACGACCCACACACGGCGTTACCGCCGGCCATCAGCATACGTACCGACTGGCTGAAACCCAGCTTACGCCCCAACCACAAAGCCCCAACGATCGTAATCGTCATTTGGCAAAGAATAAAGAGCACGCCGAACCCACCAATTTTGCCGATTGTCTGTACCGTCATCGTCGCACCGAGCAACATCACGGAATATTCCAACAGCTTACTTTCTGCGAACTTAGTCCCCCGACCAAGTTGCGGTTGTTTCAGAAACGTATTGCCACCAATGATTCCTAATAGAATCGCGATAGTAGCCGCACCTAACGCTGGCACAAATTGCGCCAATCCTTGACTAATAATTGCAATGACCAGACTGGTCACTAACCCCGGTAAAATCCCTTTGACCTTCATTCGCTTTCTCCCATCTCTATCTCGATGCTTTTAAGTATACGAAAGTTATTTACATTTGAGAAATAAATTATTATGATAGTTACTATTAATAAAAATAATAGTTAGGGGTGAACACAATGTTTAAACAATTGGAAACGTTCTGTGCGGTATACGAAACTCGCAACTTCTCCCATGCCGCCGAGCAACTTTTTATTTCCCAGCCGACCGTCTCAACACAAATCAAACAACTTGAAGCCGATTTACAAACCACGCTCTTAACACGTAACGGGCGCCAAGAAATCGTTCCTACTGCCAGTGGTCAGCTCCTCTATCAACAGGCTCAAAAGCTGTTAACAACTTGGGCCGCTACCAAAACAGCGGTACAATCACCACGCCACTTAGTGAAAGTTCCTTGCCGGATTGGTGCCTCACACACAACCGGGCGTCTGATTCTACCCACCTTATTAGCCAATTTGAGTGCCGTCAGTGATCGCTTTGACTTTCAAGTGACGCTTGCCAATTCGGCCGAAATTTTGACCGCTATGTCCCAACACAAACTGGACTTTGGTTTAGTTGAAAAGCCACTCGTTACTGACCAGCTCAATCGCTTGCCATTTGGTCACGATGAGCTCGTCCATGCGGGCGACTTTGCCAGTCCCCTCTGGCTGCTACGTGAACCTAATTCCGGTGTGCGTCATTATACCAACGCCTTTTTAAAAGCCCGCAACATTCAGCCAGCACAAGTCATGGTCATCCACAGTAACCAAATCATCGCGGACCTCCTCGCTCATGGTATCGGCCAAACAATTATTTCACGTCACGTTTTAAGCAACGAGATTCCCATCGAACAGCTAAGTGCCCATTACCAACGCCAATTCTTTTTACTGACTAACACGCAACCGGCAGCGGCACTGCGCCCCGTACAGACTGCAATTACCCAGTACCTAACAACGTGGTCAGATTAGCGATCCCCGCCGTTGTTATTAGGTCTTTTTGACATTAGCGTTTAAAAAATGGTCTGACCACTAAAGCCAGACCATTTTTGATATTCACTGAACAACCGGCTGCCACTGTTGCCAAACTTGTTCATCACTATATTGTTCACTACTCCGATAGGCCCCCTTGCTAAGTCGTTGCTGACGTTGCGGACTTTCAAGTGTTCGGGTCAGCGCTCTGACTAGTTGGTTGACGGCACCATCCGTGACCAGATAACCATTCTTGCCATCCTTCAAAACATCCTTAGGGCCATAGTTAATATCATAAGCAATTGCTGGCACACCATGACTAAGGGCTTCAATTAACGATAATGGCTGCGCATCACTTTCACCAGTATAAACGTAAGCACCGGCCTGATCATAAGCCATTGTTAAGTTCGGTTGATACCCAGCAAAAGTCACGGCGGTCTCTAGGTGCAACTGGGACACTTGCTGTTTTAGACGGTCAAGCTCACCACCATACCCGTAAATCACTAAGGTCGCATCCGTAATCTTATGGTGCACTTGGTCAAAAGCTGTCACTAGCTGATCGACGCGCCGTTCCGCATCCAAACGGCCGGTATAAATAATTTCATGCGCATGACGTTCACTGATCGAAATTGGTGCGTGTTGAGCTTGCTGTTTGGAAACAATGGCTGCTGAAATCGTCAGGATTGGGACACTCGGTTGACCACCGAGCCACTGCGTCAAATCTTGCTTCTGTTGTTCGGTACTCGTAATCACACCGTCCCAAGCACTCAGAAACTCGTGCAGGCCATAAACATACGCGTTATTCAAATTAGAATAGACTTGATCACGCGGATCGACTGCATGTGGCGTGGGTAACCACAAATATTTTTTAGCCGCCGTCTGCATGTTCACCACCGGCCACTGAGCAGCTAACGGCCGATCCGCAATAAAGACGTTGTTTTCATCATATTGCTTGTTCAGTTCATCTAAGAAGAACCGGTACCATTCTTGTTCACCATTAAAGTAGTAGTCACGGCCATGATAATTGATAAGATGGCACAACGAAACATAATTAGTCCCATTATTATCATGCGTATAATACTGTTCGGCCATCCGACTACCATCTGGTCGATAGAAAATATCCGTGATTGGTTCCCCGGCTGACGAGAAGAATTCATCACGGGCCTTAAAGCCCCGTTCATCATAATCAGTACGCTGAACAAGATTATTGAAGTGATCAAAAATTTCAATGAAGTACACATGCCCCACCGTGCTGGGGACAAAGTGGACCTTAGCAACCAGCCGATCACCAGCTCGCACCTCACTGACATTGGGGTCCGGCTTAATGTCATAGGCAGTTGGCCAGTTCAAATCAGCCATCTTGATGACCCGACTGGAAAAGCTGGTCGTTTCACGAAAAAAGTCAAACAAGTTGGCCATCTGATCATCGGCAATATTGAAGCGCCGCATATTCTGATGTAACAAACCATCAAATTGACGCGTTACTAGTTTAGCCGGTGCCTGATGATCTTTAAACAACTGGAGCCGTTTGAATTCGGCATGTTCCACACCAGAATTTAACGCCATTAAATATTGGTTCACAAAAAAATTCATCGCTGTGTTGCCCCCTCAACTTGATAAAAATCGGCTGCGGCTTTCATGAGTGGTTGCCACTGTTGCCAAACAGCCGTTGTGCTAAAGCGTTGGGCATCTTGATAAGCCTGTTGACTATACATGGCTAACTTTTTCGGCTGCGTTAACAAGTCGATCATCGCCGTAGCCAACGCATTTTCATCATTGACCGGCACCAATTGACCATCGTGACCGTCCCGAATAATATCACGTGGCCCATATTTGACATCATAGGCAATCTGGGGCACCCCATGGGCCTGACCTTCAAGCAAGGCAAGTGCAAAACCTTCTGCCCGCGACGTTAACATCGCCAACTGCGCATCATTATAGACAGCTGTTAAATCGGTCGTATAATCATTAAACGTAACTGCCGCTTTCAGTCCCAGCTGTTCCACAAGTTGATGCAGTTGTTTGCCGGTATCACCATTTGCATAGCCCCAGAAATCAAGGGTCGCATTCGGCACTTGGGCCAATACCTTTTTGAATGCCCGGATCACCTGATCTTGTTGCTTTTCTTCGGCTAAACGCGCCACAAAAATAATCTTGCCTGCGGTGCGCTGATCAAAAGATGGCTTGGGCGCATTCAAAGTCGCGTCATCGACAATCCCAACTGGAATCGTATAAACGGCGGGTTGATTGCCAAAGCGGGCTTGAAAGTCAGCAGTTTGTTGCTTAGTCGACGCAATGACGCCGTTCCATTGGTCTAGGTTATTGAGCGCGTAAGCATAATTAAAGTTGAGACTAGCCGTCTTCGGATGGGCTGGATCATTAACGTGATTACTGTGTAAATGCATGACTTTAAACGCTTTAGTTCGCATGTGAAGTGCGGCGTAAGCCAACTCATACGTCCGATCAATGACAAAGACCGCATGCGGCGTCCTCCGATTAAGTTCATCGAGGAAAAAGGTTGTCATTGCCGTTTCACCAGCAAATGACCAGTCTTGCCCCTCATAATTAATGAATCGATAAAGTGAATTTTGGACCTGATTTTGTCGATCTGCCATATGAAATGTCTGATAGACAACCTCCCCGTCCGGATTAAAGACTTGTTCACTTGCTACTTGTCCATCAGCGGCATAGAACTGTTCAAGCCCTTTAAATCCCCGGGTATCGTACCAATCGGTCTTCACTAACTTACCATTTTGATCATAATATTGGACATTGTTCAGTTGTTTTTGAGTGTTCAGAAATGTATTGACCTTCATTAATAATTGGTCATTTTGATAAACTTCATAATGACGCCCAACGGATTGCACCCGCAAGTCCGGTGCTAGATGCAGATCTTCAATCGTCATCTTAGTCGTTGGCCGTTCACTGGAATGCTGAATGAAATCAAACAGATTAATTTGATTTTCAGCCGCAATCCCTGCTGCTGTCAGTGTCTGGTGTAACGATAATGAAAAAAATCGCGTGACCATCTTAGCAGGAACGTGATGCTGGTTAAAAAGTGCCAGCCGTTTCATCTCAGCATGTTCAATTCCCGATTTTTTCGGGTTAATGCTGGTATTCACAAAATAATACATTATTACTCGCTCCCTTACACGACGTTCTGCTTAACGGTCTCGATTATAACAAATTTTACTGAATTAATAAGAATATCGCTCACAGCTTTAAACCATTTTTTAAGTTACCTTCTGAATTTTACCGCGAGTGTGATGATAATGTGGCGAAAACATGATGAAAGTGTTAACTTGTTACACCATGTTACTTTATTACAAAATTGGCTCAAACCGTAATCTGTTATTTATTGCTTTGCAATCTGCGGTCGGTATACTAATCATCATTCAATCGAAATAACAACACAACTTTTATAGGAGTGACTGATTAACTTATGAAAATTAAAAATGCCCTATTAACTTCATTGGCAGCTACCGGTCTGTTAGCTTTAGGTACTACCGTTGCTAATGCCGATACCGTTGTCGTTAAAGCTGGCGATACTGTCAGTGAAATTGCTTTAACGCATAAGACGACCATCAAAGCGATTCAAAAAGCCAACCATTTAAAGAACGTTAACTTGATCTATATCGGTGACAAACTGGAAGTCAACGGCAAACACCACGCAACCACGGTTACTACCCAAGTACCAACTAGTGCTGCTTCAAGTACGGCTAGTTCGACCAGTACTGCCAGTTCAACGGCCAACAGTACTAGCACCCAAAGTGCCAGCAGCGCATCCGTTAGCAGCAGTACAAGTACGTCAGCAGCTAGCACGGCTACCAGTTCGTCAACGACAAGTGTCGCCTCAAGTAGTGCTGCCAGCTCATCAAGCACAAGTGCTGCTTCAAGTAGCGTGACCAGCACGTCAACCGCCAGCGCGGCCTCAAGTAGTGCCGCCAGTTCGTCAACTAGCAGTGCCACTTCAAGCTCTGCAACGAGCCAAGCTAGCACGGCGTCAAGTTCAACCGCCACTTCCGCATCTATGACGAAGTTGAGCAACACCACTGCTTCCAGTGCCGCCAGCACAAGTACGGCAGCCAGCAGTAGTGCTACCACTTCAAGCAGCACCACAACGAGTACTAGCAGCAGTTCATCAACAACTAGCACATCAAGTAGTGCTGAAGCTGCCGCAAAAGCCTGGATTGCCAACAAGGAATCCGGTGGCTCCTATACCGCATCTAACGGGAACTATTATGGTAAGTATCAACTCAGCAAGTCACTTCTAAACGGTGACTACTCAGCTTCTAATCAGGAAACCGTCGCTGACGAATACGTGGCTTCACGCTACGGTTCATGGGTAGCGGCCAAGGCCTTCTGGGAAGCCAACGGTTATTACTAAACACATTCATGCACAACTGAACATACAATCAGCGCGGTCCTATATGGGGGCCGCGTTTTTCTGTTGCCATATAGGTGCATCGGACTTGCCTGACTGCAAACTGGCAATCCCCCCATGATCGGCCCTTATTGCAGTCCTTCATCAACCACTATGCAAATGGTCTGCTGGTAAAGTCGAACACGTGCAAGCCGCAGTCAATTTGGGAGGGCTTTTCAAAAGTCCAATTCTACCATGCCCCCCACCGTCAACGTAATCACGTTACGCAGGTCACTACATTGACACACTCGTCACTAAGATTGCATTGCAAATTAGCGGTAATGTAAGCGTTAATCTGTTACACTATGTCTTAATCGGGCATGTTTTATTTTCTAAAAAGTCCGTCAGTAAGCAAATTGCGCTTAACGAACCGCTTACATGATGGTAAACTTTAAGGGAAGTCTAATCTAGTTTGGGAGTGAATCAATTATATGAAAATTAAACACCTATTATTATCCTCATTAGCAACAACTGGTGCCATTGCCCTTGGTGCAACTGCTGCTAAGGCCGATACGGTGACGGTCAAGGCTGGTGACACTGTCAGTGAAATCGCAGACACTCACAAAACAACCGTTGCCGCCGTTCAAAAGTTGAACCATTTGAAGAACGTCAACTTAATCTACGTCGGGGACAAACTACAAGTTAACAAACACCAGACAGTTAAAATGACACGGGCCACCACCTCAGTAGCCACGCCAAGCACGACGACTACAATAACTAGTGCCGCCGTTCAAAATCCTACTAGCACCGTTACCGCCACGTCAACGGTTAGTCAAAGCACAGCGAGTCAAGCCAGTGCCAGCTCAGTTACCAGTGCAGCCAGTCAAAGCAGCACATCAGCCGTTAGCCAGAGCAGCACGAGTCAAAACAGCGCCAGCTCAGTTACCAGTGCAACGAGCCAAAGCGCGACGTCGGCCGTTAGCCAAAGCAGTACTAGTCAAGCTAGTGCTAGTTCAGTCACTAGTACGACGAGCCAGAGTGCAACGTCGGCCACTAGCCAAAGTAGTACTAGTCAAGCCAGTGCTAGTTCAGTCACTAGCACGACGAGCCAGAGTGCAACGTCGGCCGCTAGCCAAAGCAGTACTAGTCAAGCCAGTGCTAGTTCAGTAAAAAGTGCGGCTAGTCAAAGTACAACGGTAACCAGTCAAAGCACGACGACCACCGCTAGTTCAGCCGCAACTAGTAGTGCAAGTACTAGCAGCACAACTGCCAGTCAAGCTAGCTCAAGCACGGCCAGTTCAACAACAAGCACGACAACCAGCTCGACTAGTACATCTGAGGCTGCTGCCAAGGCCTGGATTGCTGCTCGCGAATCTGGTGGCTCCTACACCGTAACCAACGGTATTTACTATGGTAAATATCAACTTGGTCAATCCCTCTTAAATGGCGATTATTCTGCCGCCAACCAAGAAGCGACTGCCGACGCATACGTCGCTGGCCGTTACGGCTCATGGACTGCTGCTAAAGCGTTCTGGCAAGCAAACGGCTGGTACTAATCAGCATCTGCAATTATCAAATTCAAGCTTTATCATTGACATCAAAGCCAGCGCGGACGACTCATCGTTCGCACTGGCTTTTTTCATTAAGATATAGCAGTGATGTTCTGATTTAATCAGGTCGTCACACCACCAATTCTGTTATACTAACGCTATCCTAATTGAGACGGAGGGCTCACACATGCACTTAACATTGACCCAAACAACCATTAACCAGCAAACTTACTGGCTGGGCACAACGCCCACCGGCTTAGCCTTTGTCGGCCGTGCCAACGGTCCACGCGACGAATGGCAAGCCTTCTTCAAATCCGCTAATATTCATTATGATCAACAAGCTAATCAACAGGCCTGTCAAGAATTACATGATTACCTAACTGGTCAACGCCAGCATTTTGACATACCCCTCGACCAAACGACGGGCACCCCTTTACAACACCAAGTTTGGCAAGCTTTAACCCGTATTCCATACGGTCAAACTGCAACTTATTCACAACTCGCCACAATGATCAATCACCCTACCGCAGTCCGAGCTGTCGCCAGCGCCGTTGGTAAAAATCCACTCCTTATTGTGATCCCCTGCCATCGTATCCGCCGCAAAGACGGTCAACTTGGCGGCTATCGTGGTGGTTTGCCAATGAAACGCGCCCTATTAGCTCTTGAAAACGCCCGCTTGCCCAAATAAGCTTCACTTAGAACCAAGCGCACGCCCTTGTCACACCGAATCAACTATGTCATCATAAAATCAAACAATGATTGCTAATTGTGCCAATAGTTATTAGGCCTAATTAGGATTAAAACGTGCCAAGTTGTGTAAGTTCAAAAGCAGCCAGCTTAGGCCCGCTGGAAAAAGTTCGAGTTAGCGTAAAATTACTTAGTTGGCGCGTCCTATGCCGACTTCCAGGCATTTCGGCCAATTGCTGGAACGCGGTGGACACAGATTTAAGCCGCAGACCACGTCTTAAATACTGGTCTTCCACTAACCAAGCCAAGGGCGCTTGCTAAGTGGAATTTCACCGCTGAGCATTGGCCGAAACGCCTTCCAGTCGGGACAGTGTTCGAATGGCGGACATGTGCGGACCCAACTTTTGGTGAATTCGTCATTGTTTTTCATAAATAGTAATTTCTCTCAGCAACTATCAGACTGAAAATGATATTGGAATAGCTCAACATCTTAAGCCGCTGTAGTCAAAATTGAATGTTGCGACAAAGTAGGTTATGCACCCTGATGTTTTATTTAAAGTTCCCGTATCAAAATAGCCAACGACAAATTTCATCAAGTTAAGTAGCCGTTCATCAGCCATTCGAGCGGGTTCCCGACTGGAGGGGCTGGGTGACAATGCTCAGTAGCCAAATTATTCTTAGCTGGAAGTGGGTTGCTTCCGGCTTAGAATAAGACTCGTATTTGAGATGACGCGGGTTGGGCGTTAGCTCAAATCGACGTCGGCTACGTTCCAGCAATTGTCACCCAGCCCCGGAGGTCGGCATAGAACGCACACCGGCTGACGAATAACAATCTAAACTTGGCACGTTTTGATCCTATTTCATGACTATTAGCTCGCACAACACGTAATGACTTTATTTCAAGAATTTGGGGGACAAACTAATGCTATCCATCGCACATATTCAGAAGCGTTTCGGGACTGTTCAAGCATTAAATGACGTGTCATTTGATGTCCATGACGGAGAAATCATGGGATTGATTGGTCAAAATGGCGCGGGGAAATCAACCACGTTTCACAGCATCTTAAATTTTCTATCATTCGACGGTCAAATTACTTGGAATGGGCAACCGTTGACCGCTGATGACTACGATCAAATCGGCTATTTACCCGAAGAACGTAGCCTAATGTCCAAATTAACCATCACACAACAAATCGTGTACTTGGCCCGTTTGAAAAATCAGCCGGCACGGGTGACCAAGGGCAAAATTGCCGCATGGATGAAGCGCTTTGCGGTCAAGGGGCAGCCGACCGATAAGATTGATAAGTTATCTAAAGGGAACCAACAAAAGGTCCAGCTGATTTGTACTTTAATTCATGATCCCAAACTGATTATCTTAGACGAACCGTTCAGTGGTTTGGACCCGGTCAACGCCGACCTGCTCAAGCAAGCTATTTTAGATGCTAAGCAACGGGGCGCCGCGATTATTTTTTCCAGTCATGATATGAGTAATGTCGAAGCGATCTGTGACTCACTCGTTATGCTACGTAATGGTGAAGCAGTCCTTAAGGGTACCGTTGAAGATGTTCGCGCCCAGTTTGGCCGGACCCGTCTCTTCTTGACGACTGACTGGTCACAAGCGCAACTGGCCGATCTACCAGGAGTCACCACCGTTACTCAACAAGGTGCCCGTCGATTCCGACTCGAACTTGCAGATGCTTCAGTTGGCCCAGCGATTTTTGATCAAGTCACTGCTGGTCATTACATTGAAGAGTTCAGTCAGCAGCCACCAACGCTGGATGAGATTTTCCGAACTGAAGCGGGAGGTGTTAACCATGAATAAGACTTGGATTGTGACTTTTGAAACCTACTTGCGGCAGATCAAGTCCTGGAGCTTTTTGTCACTCGTCTTTATGCCCTTCTTGTTCTTCGGGTTCGTGGCCGCCTTTTCTTATTTTGCTGCACCCAGCGCTAGTAAGAATGACATCGCGGTCGTTAGCACTAGCCCACAATTACGCACAAGTTTCATTAAGCAGAGTCATGTGGCTACCGCTAATAAATACCAAACACTCGCCAGCGCTAAGGCGGCGACGAAGCGCAATGACATCGCCGGCTACCTCGTTTTAACAACCAAAAATCAACAGTTGCAAGCGCAGTTCACTGGTCCTAATGCTGTCAGCAGCGGTGACAAGGCTAAGATTCAGCAGTTCTTAGCCACTGCCCAAAGCCAACGTAACGTACAGCGCGCACAACTAAGTGCCAAGCAGACCCAGGCGTTGGCTGTACAGCCAAAATTTACTGAACAATTACAGAAACACGCTGCTTCAGATAAAACAGCTAAAACGGTCTCCTTCTATATTGTCGTCTTCTTTGTCTACTTGATTTTGACCACTTATTCAGCAATCACAGCCCAAGAAATTGCCGCAGACAAAGGCACCAAGATTATGGAAGTCATCTTCTCGAGTACGACACCGCGGAAATACTTCAATGGTAAAATTTACGGTGTCTTACTAGTCATTGTGACTCAGCTGCTCGTCTACTTAGTGGGTGGCTTTGCCGTCATGCAATTCGTTAAACGTAGCTCACTCACAATTGATTTTTGGCAACAGAATACCGATTTGATCAATCAAGTGATTCACAACTTGGTCTCAATCAACTTGTTGTTTGCATTACTGGCCGTACTACTCTACACCGTAGCGTCGGCCTTCTGTGGTGCTTTGGTGACCCGGGTCGCGGATGCTAGCAAGGCAGCACAACCGGTCATCTATCTGAGTATGCTAGCGTTTTTCATGGCCCTAGCCTTTCAGAACACACCCACCAATCTCTTCGTTAAGATTTTCTCATATATTCCGTTCTTCTCATCATACTTCATGCCATTACGCCTCATTAACGGCATGGCAACGATGCCCGCTGCAATCGTGTCACTCCTGATTCTCATTGCAACAATCATTGGAAGTATGATCTACATCGGCCGAATCTATGGCGGGCTAATGTTACAAACGGATGAACTCGGTTTCTGGGGCAACTTAAAGCGCGGCTTACGGTTGAAGTAGGCCCACTAGTTGAATATTTATAACAACAGCAAGCACCCGGTCTAGCAACGCCATTATGCGCTAGACCGGGTGCTTGTATTTTTTGAATTCAAATTTTCGACTTATCGGCAACTAGCTCAAACAACCGTTAACAACAGCTAAATCAAGTTAAGCCTGCTTCGTCGGATAAATCGTAAATTCATTAACGTTAACATCTTCTGGTTGGTCAATGGCAAAGTTGACCACGTTCGCAACGGCTGCTGGACTGATTCCCACTTGTTGATAAAAATCAGTCATATTCTGTTTGGCCGTCTTATCCGTAATCGTGTGCAGTAATTCCGTATTGATGGCCGCTGGATATAAGCTGACCGTTCGAATATTGGTACCTTCTTGGGCACTTTCCATCCGAATGACTTCCATCAAATTACGAACCGCAAACTTCGTAGCACCGTACACGCCGGAGCCAGCAAAGGACTTAATCCCAGCCACTGAAGATGTCGTAATAATCTGACCAGATTTTTGAGCGGTAAAGATTGGCATGACCGCTGCCACCCCGTTCAAGACGCCTTTGATGTTAATATCAACCATCTGGTCCCATTCATCCGTGTGCAAGGCACTGATTGGCGATGTCGGCATAATCCCAGCATTATTGAGAATCACGTCAAGCCCACCGAATTGCGTTTGCGCTAGCTTAACCAGTGCTTGTACATCGGCCGACTTCGTTACATCCGTCACCTGATAGGCCGCTTGTCCACCAGCTGCCTTGATTTCATCAACTAAAGCAGCCAGGCGTTCTTCACGCCGTGCGCCCAATACGACTTTAGCACCATTACTGGCTAATTGCTTAGCGGTCGTCGCCCCAATTCCGGACGAGGCCCCCGTAATCACAACGACTTTGTTTTTAACTGTCATCTAACTGTTCCTCCTACTCACCGTAAACTTCTTTGATCAGTGCCATTGCTGACCACGCCTTAGGCCATCCCGCATAGAAAGCCAAGTGGGTAACAATTTCAACGGCTTCATCCTTTGAGATACCATGATCTTTGCCCATCTTAAAATGCGCCTTTAATTGTGGAAAATCACCACTGGTCATTAAGCACGCAATGGTAATCATGCTCCGATCATGTAAACTTAGTGCGCTTTCGCGTGCCCAGACTTCACCAAATAACACATCATCATTTAATGCGGCAAACTGTGGTGCTAATTTGCCTAAGTTGTCGCGTCCTGCGGTTTGTTTAACTGTCATATTAGTTTCCTCCTTCGATAACTACTTTAACTTTTATAATTTTGCGTAGGCTTCATCATCAACTGGTTCGAGCCATTCGCTAGTTCCCTTAGTAATCGCGATGTGGGCAAACCAACTATCCTTTGTTGCACCATGCCAATGCTTCACACCAGGATGAATTGTGACCACGTCGCCGGGATGCAATAACTGGACTGGTTTACCAGCCTCTTGATACCAACCTTCACCACTCGTTACCAATAAGATTTGGTATCCGTTATGATGGATATGCCAATTATTCCGACAGCCAGGTTCAAACGTCACGTTGGAAACATTCACGTCGACCTGCTCATCACCGGCTAAGGCATTCAGGTAACTTTGACCGATAAAGTATTGTTGGTAGGCCTCATTCTTTACACCTAATCCAAATAGGCCGCTATTATTAGTTGTTGTCATATTAAAAACACTCCTTAATTATTTGCTTGCTAACTGATTGATGAATACAGCTTACAACTTAAAGTGCACTTTAAGTCAACAATAAAGTTTAAACTTGCTAAAATAGGATTTCGTGGTATTGTTATTGCTAAAGTTACTTCAAATAAAAGTTAGAATAAGGAGAATTTTAAAATTGGTAAGGACTACTACAGAACGTTATTCAATCGGTGACTTCGCTAAAGCCGTTGGTCTCAGCGCCCCCACACTACGCTACTACGAAAAAGCGGGCTTGATTGAACCACATCGCTTAGACAATGGCCGGCGCTATTATGAGACTGCCGATATTAACTGGGTCAAATTCTTATTGCATCTTAAAGGAACGGGTATGAGTATTAGCGAATTGCAACAATACGTTACCTGGCGCGCAGCCGGCGACAACACGATTCCCCAGCGATTAGCACTACTCAAACACGTTAAAGAAGACTTTCTCGTCCAGTTCAACGAAGTTCAGCATCATCTACAGATTCTCAACGACAAAATTAATTGGTATGAAGAAAAGGAAGCTGGTATTACCCAGGATCACGAAGATTTTTCGAGTTACTTGCAACGGTTTGGGCATCACGAATAACCTGAATAACGCACAACCGTCACCACAATCATTATTAAGTTAGATACACCGAGATTCAGTCGCCTTGCTCAAAAAAAGTAATAGTCATTTCAAGAATCAATTCTTGAAACGACTATTACTTTTTTTGAAACCTTTTCCGGCACAATTAAATTCACACTTATTGACGTTTCCGTTAAGCCAGCAATTCCGTAATCATTTTTTGATAAATCTCGATGAAGCGCCCATACATATCCAAATCAACATATTCATTAACTTGGTGCGCTGTAATATTGCCGGGTCCGAAGACAATCACTTGCATATCAGGACTCTTTACAATATAAGACGATGCGTCCGTCCCACCAGGAGCACCAAAGTACGGGAGCCGTTGCTGTAAAACTTGTTCCCCAACCTTCTTCGCCAACTGGACCAACTGGCTATCTTCCGGCGTATGCACTGGGTAGAACGAACTTGCGATGTCCATCGTTAGATTGGCACCATCTGCATTGCATTCAGCAATGATGGCTTCCAAATCCTTAATCAAGCGGTCATTCCGTAATTCTGGAATCGTCCGAATTTTTACTGACATTTCGGCACTGGCTGGGACGGTGTTGACCTGTTCGCCACCACTAATTAACGTCACGACAGGCACGGTTGGGCCCAATACGGGATTAACAATAGTCTTGAAACTGTCAAAATAGGCAGTTTGTTTCTGATAGTAAGTCATCAACATATCGATGGCGTTTTGACCAATCGCTGGCATCGAACTGTGGGCCGCCACCCCTTGCGCTTTAATCGTATAAGTCAGTGAACCCTTATGCGCTAATTCGATGAAGTGTTGTTCGGTCGTCGGATTCGCATCCGCCATCCGTTGCGCCGTATCGCCGTCAACACCTAACATGGCTTGAATCGACTTGGTCAGTAAAAGTTGTTTGTCCGCACCGCTTGGTTCCGCACAGATCAACGTTTGAATATCATCGGCGTAACCGAGTTCCGTCAATTGTTCAGCGCCTAAATGGTCGACTTCTTCTCCCACAGTTGCGAGTAACCTCACCGTGCCATGGAGTGGGGCGTCCTGATCGTGCAATGCAATCATCGCGAAGACTTCAGCCATTAGTCCAGCCTTCATGTCCGTCACACCGCGACCATACAACCGATTATCTTTGATAGTTGCTGCCAACGGGTCCGTGTGCCATTTATCTGCATCACCCAACGCCACCGTATCTTCATGACCATCCAACGCGACGACTGGGCCGTGACCATCACCAATTTCGGCCACCAAGTTCACCCGCCCGGGAGCGTACTCGATTGATTGTGCTTCAATACCATGTTGCTTTAAAAGTGTGACCAAATAATCCGCCACCAATTGCTCATGGTTATTTACCGTATTCATTTTTACAATATCGCTTAATGCCTGTACAGCAGCTTCTAACTGTGCCGTTTCTGCCATGCCATTCATCCCCTAGTCATCCTTAATTAAACTGTTCCAATCAATTTAATTATACCACTTCGGCTACCGTTGGCCGTTGTCAGACACGTTTAATCGACAGATTTCAGTGCATCCAGCATATTGACTCGCTTTAACTTACGATGCATCATTCCCATGACTAATAAACTAAAGGCCAGGGTCAATAATGCCGCGTAAACGTAACTCAACGGATGAATCGTTGGTGAAAACATTAACGCGTTCGTTTCAGCCGTTTGCAAGATATATGCGTGCAACCAGTTGCCCAAGAAACAACCGGCAATAATGCCTAAAACCGTCAATATCAGATTTTCACGGAAAATATACATCGTCACTTCACCATCGTAAAAGCCCAACACTTTGATTGTCGACAATTCCCGGATCCGTTCAGAAACATTAATATTCGTTAAGTTATAGAGCACTACTAGCGCTAGTGCCCCCGCCGAGATGACAAAGATCAATACGACTAAGTTCATGCTATCTAGCATTTTAAAATTAGTGGCTTTCTCTGTACTCATCAGTGTCACGTTCTGAACCCCCGCCTGTTTCAATAGCCGGTCCGCATAAGCATTTTCTTGCTTTTTCGTTGCCTGCTTAAACCGGACATAGTTCGTGTTATATACTGGTGCCTGCTTGAAGACACGTCGATAATAAGTCGGACTCATATAGATAAAGTGATTGACGTAATTTTCAGCCACCGCACTGATGTGAATCCGCTTGGTGGTTTGCCCGGCCAACTTGATCGTTAAATCATCGCCCGCCTGAACGCCATATAACTTAGCTAATTTTTCATCGATGACCGCACCGCGATCACCAATATGAATGGCCTGATGACTTTGTCGGTGCCGTAATACCACGAACTTGCTTAGCGATTGGTGGGGTGCCGGTATACCGAGCGTAGCCGTCTGTTCTGCTACCCCGGACTGTTTGACCGTCACCTGCTTGGCCTGTAATTTCAAACTAGCCTGGTAAAGTTGACCACGACTGAGTGCTTGCCGTTGTTGGTCCGTTTCGTTCCCACTACGCGTCACCACAGCATCGTAGTGCCACAATTCGTTAAATTGCTTGACGCTAATATCACCAATGGAATCCTTTAAGCCAAACCCCGTAATCATCATTGCCATGCAGCCCGCAATACCGAGCACGGTCATCAGCAACCGTTGCTTATACCGAAATAGATTACGAAGTGTGATTTTATGATTAAAACTCAGCCGATGCCATAGCCATTGCCAGCGTTCTAATAGCAAAGTCTTACCGGCCTTAGGTGATCGTGGCTGTAAGAGTTGCGCGGGTAAACTGTTTAAATCCACGCGGAGCACGACCAGTGCCGTCCCCAACGTGCACAACAACGCAATGGCTAAGGCGATACCAATGTCCATCCAAATGTATTGAACGTTGATTGCGGGCAAATTATACATACTACCATAGGCCTGCGCGATAAACCGCGGGAAAAAATTGACGCCGAACAGGACACCTAGCGCGGTCCCAATCAGCGCGGCTAAACCACCATAAATCATAAACTCGCTACCGACCGCGGTATTCGTATACCCGAGGGCCTTTAACGTCCCCATCTGTAGCCGCAATTCTTCAACCATCCGCGTCATCGTCGTTAGACAAATTAACGCGGCAATCGCAATAAAGAACAGCGGAAAGACAGTCGACAGTGCCACGACTCGTTGCGTATTTTCGTGATATTCTGTGTAACCCGGATTATCCGTACGGTCAGTGTACAAATAAGTCGGCATTGTGATGGCCGCGACCTGGGCCTGCGCGCGTTTTAATTGGCTTTGTAACTTGACTAGTTGTGCCGTTCCCGCTGGTACTTGACTAGCAAGTTGCTGGGTCGCCTGTTGCAATGGTTTCAGCTTAGCCTGGGCCTGGGCTTGTAATGCCTGCTGCCGCTTACGCGCTTGTGGTTTTAACCAGCGTTTGAGTTGCGCGGTGTTCTCGCGATTCAAGCGCCGATACTTCGCCGTGTAGGGGGTGACGCCCCGCAAATTTTTGAATTGCACGTCAATGCGCGTTATCACACTGGACTTAATCACCTGCGGACGGACATAGACCAAGTAGTCCAAAGTCCCTTTACCAACGTTGGTGACGCCACGATTCGTATTTTCAACATACGTTGGTGAATTGACAAACCCCACGACCTTGAATGTTCGCCGCGTGAACTGTGCATTGCGCTTAGCCGTACTGCTAATTCGATACGTTGAACCGACTTTTAGCTTCGGCTGCAATCGCTGTGCTTGCGCGTCTAACACGATCTCATTGGCATGCCGCGGTAACCGTCCCTTAACGATCCGTAACCGATTCAGTCGTTGGGTTGTCGGTAACGCCATCACCCGCACGACTTGACTATTGTTCAACTGATTAACATCAGCATAGCGTGTCGCTTGGTAAGTGAGCTGTGAGCGGTGTTGATTCAGTACTCGTGTATCGGCCTTAGTCAGCCCCATTGTCGACTGGACACTATTGGTCGCCAGCTTTTGCTTCGCATAATAATCATTAGCTGCCTGTGACATATCCGGACCAGTCGCCCGAATTCCCGTATAAAAAGCAACCCCTAAGAAAATGATCAGTAATATTGAAGCAAAACGGGCTTTCGACGACCAAATCTCACGCATAATTGTTTTAAAATAAGCTGCTGTCATCGCTGCACCTACCATTCAATCTCAGCCAAAGGCGTTGGATGAGCATTATGCTCAACCGACTGCACTTGAGCATCATTGATACGAATGACTTGGTCACCCAGCTGCGCAATCGCACTATTATGCGTCACAATGATGACCGTTGTCTGCGTCTGCTTAGCTGCATCTTGAATCACCTGTAAGACTTGCTTCCCCGTCTGATAGTCGAGCGCGCCAGTGGGTTCATCACAGAGTAATAATTTGGGATTCTTCGCAACTGCCCGCGCAATTGCGACCCGCTGTTGTTCACCACCGGACAACTGGGCTGGAAAGTTATCTGACCGGTGCGTCAGTCCTACCAAGGTCAACGTCTCATCAACGTCGCGTGCGTCCTTGGTAATTTGCGACGCCAACTCGACGTTTTCACGCGCCGTCAAGTTCGGAACCAGGTTGTAGAATTGAAAAACGAACCCGACCGCTTGCCGGCGATAGGTTGTTAATTGCCGTGAGTTGAATTGCGCAATGTCCACACCATCCACCAGTACACGGCCGCTCGTAGGACTGTCCATGCCACCTAAAATATTGAGTAACGTGGACTTTCCCGCACCACTCGGGCCTAAAATCACAACGACCGCACCCTGGTCAACTTCAAATGAAATATCACGATTAGCAACGGTGACCTGCTCACCATTTTTAAACTGGCGCGTTGCCTGCTGCACTTCGATGTATGCCATAATTTAGCCTCCTATATGTAATCGGTTACTATTATCATACCGTATTTTCAAGATTCACGGTTAGCATTTAAGCCACCGCTTGCATTTTGCCTCGCATTGCCCGTACAATGACAACAGTCACTGACACTGATAATTCCAGTGTTATCACCCGTTATCCGAGGAGGTCCAACTATGATTGCCCAAGCCATTGCGACTGTTTTAATGCTAATTGTTTTTATGTTCGGTTTTACTTACTTTCTGAATAGCCTATTTTTCAGACGCATCGAAAAACACGACCGTGAACAAACTAAAAAACGCGAACATCAAGACCACCACTCGTCTTAATGCTCACGTCAGTACGTATTATGTTAAAAATAGGACTGCCAGTTAAGATCAAGGGCAGCCAACTTCGGCCTGTCGGAAAAGAGGTTGTTTAGCGTAACCTGGCTTTGATTACACGTCTAGCAAGACTTACAGGCAGTTCTACCAATGGCTAAAATATGCTCGCTGTCGCCCCACACTACTAGATCAACGCTTCATTTTCCTCATTCAACTTGTCACAGTCAATGATCAATTGACAAACTTCTTTGTCTGGCGTCAACTTCATCGAATACTTCCGCCCATATTCAATCATCGTGTGATGGGCTTGATGTAATTCTGCCGGTGCCAACACACTCACGATTTTTTGTTCAACTTGTAACGGCGTCGCGGTCTGAGCGACAAAGTGCAAGCGTTTCGAGATTGCCGAGACGTGTGTATCGACAGCAAACGTCGGTTGTTCAAAAACGTCACTCAATACCACGTTGGCAGTTTTGCGGCCCGCACCTGGTAACGCCATGATGCCTTTACGATCGGTAGGCACGACATCGGCTAATTCTTCATGGACAATGCGCGCCGTTTTAATGATGTTGCGGGCCTTATTATGAAATAATCCGACGCTCTTGATAATTGCTTCCACATCCGCAACATCGGCAGCCATCAAGTCCTTTGGTTCTGGATACTTCTCAAACAGCACCGGCGTCACCTTGTTAACCGAGACGTCGGTCGCCTGAGCGCTCAGAATTACTGAAATCAAATACTGAAACGGCGTCCGCGAGTCCAGGGAAGGCCCCACTGGTCCGATGTCTGCTTCCATTTGGTGAATTGCCCACACGATCTGATCATCTTTTAGCATTGCGCTTACCGCCTCTTTCTTATCCTGTTTCTAAGTTAATTTTAAGGCTGAGGGGGTGTAATGTCTATTATTAAAAATATCGCGGCCTTATTTCTAATCCAAACTCTAATGACATGAACACAGTACCATTAATTTCTATCAATCATCATCACGATCAGCAAAATAGGCGGCCCGTTGCCGAGCCCAATATTCATGGTCGGCGGTGGTGATTTCTCGTAAGACATGGCAAGGATTGCCGACCGCAACCACGTTATCCGGGATATCATGAGTAACCACGGAACCAGACCCAATCACGACGTTACTCCCAATCGTGACACCCGGATTAACGACCACGTTGCCCCCAAACCAAACATCGTGTCCAATCGTAATTGGCCAACCATATTCGAGTTGTTCAGCACGAATGGCGGCGTCAATGGGGTGACCCGCCGTATATAAGCCGACCCGCGGCCCCATAAAGACGTTGTCCCCAATCGTAATCCGACCCACATCAATAAAAATCGCATCGTAATTGGCGTAAAAGTGCTTGCCAATTGTCGTGTTACTTCCATAGTCGGTATGAAATGGCGGTTCGATATAGCCCCCGTCACCAATTTTGTTGAACATTGCCGTTAACAATCGTTGCCGTTCTTCTGGTTGGGCTTCGGTTGTTTGATTAAATTCCCGTACTAACCGTTTGGCACGATGATTTTCACGTCCTAATTCTGGATCATCAGCAACGTACAACTCACCCGCCAGCATTCGTTCTTTCTGTGTTTTCATACTCCCAGTTCCTCCCATCAATCGCATTTCACTTTCACCAGCATAGCACGCAATTATCACCATGAACACGCATTCTCGAAAGCAACCGCCCCCATTTTGAGTATCGTTGAACTTTTAAGCTTTTTTATACTGCGAAAAAATCATTATCGTTTATAATGAGAGGTATACACACAATTAAGGGAGTTTTAACCATTGAAAACATTTAAAAGCATTATGAGCTGGGTGGTTCCGATTGCGATTGGCTTGATCATCGCCCTACTGATTCGTCAGTTCTGGTTTACTATGGTCAAAGTCGATGGGACTTCGATGCAACCGAATTTACAAAATAACGAACGCGTCGTAGCTTTTAAGACTAGCAAAATCAAAGCAGGTTCCGTCGTCGTCTTCAACGCCTACGGACTCGATCCGAACCAGACCGACAAAAACGCCGTTTATGTTAAGCGGGTCATTGGGATGCCTGGGGATACGGTCCGCTACACAAGTTCCGGTAAACTTTACGTGAACAACAAATTAGTCAAGCAAACCTACCTCAAAAATAAGTATCAACAAACGACTGGGTCCTTCATGGCTAATAGTCACAGTAAGTTCACTGGTTGGACACTCAATAGTTTGAGCCATGATCAAGGCTGGGCCAAGTCCGTGACCAACAATACGGTGCCGAAGGGTTACTACTTTGTCCTTGGTGATCACCGGAGCGTCTCTAACGATGGCCGTTACTGGGGGCTCGTTCCTAAGAGCAAGATGATTGGGGTCGTCAAAGCATGGCCATGGCAGAACCGCAAACAATATATTAATAACTACCAACCTTAAGATTTGAACACCTTATCAGCAAGTCGTTAACTGCGACTTGCTTTTTTGTTATACAGATGACTCGTCTGTATTTGCATTGTCCTCATTTATGGCCGATGCAAAGTCATTGGCGTCATTAGACAGAACCGGCAACAATACATCAATCATTTTCAAAACTAACAAATAAACGAATCAACAAAGTTATGAACAACTTGTTGATTCGTTTATTTGTTAACCAGACTTTTATCCACAGTTAATAACTTAATGCCGTTATCCACAGTATCTGCATAAGTCTTCAATTGATTTGATCAGTTTTCTGAACAGATTATCAGCTCCGACTATTTTTGGCGCTGACGCCAATCCTGGACCCCAAAATACCCACAAATAATTGGGCTTAAAGGAACCAAAATCACTGCCATCAAAATATTCTTAAAGAAGTTGATAAAGCCATCCATGAAGTCACTCTTAGCCTCGACTTGCGGCGTTAATGCGGTTGGAACAGGTTTGGGCTTTGTCCGCTTGGCTGCTACTGACCATGGTCGGCCAGAGTCCTGAATGATTTGCTCATCGTCTGGTCGCGTTGACAGTGTTTCCTTGGGTTGTTTACGCCAGACTTGAAACACCCGCGGCCAACGATACTTCACAATTGGAAACAGCACGAGCGCACAAATAATACTGTAAATGACGAACGGATTAAATTCTAACACGATCCGATTGACTTCCTGACGGGCCGTAAAAAACATGATAATGAAGACGGCGATTGCACCGTAAAACCAACTAATTATTAAATGACTCGTTTTCCACACGTTGTGCCACCTCCCCGGTTGTTGACATACTCAATCGCACCATACTTTTACACTGCAAGCCAGCTTCATAGATCGGGTCTGGATAGTTATCCACAAAAAAGTTGACCCACACTTCAATCATCTCAAAACCAGCGTGTTGATAAATCGCTAGTTGCCGCAACGATGAATTACCAGTGCCAATTTGCAGTTCATCACAGGTTGGCGCTGCTTGGCAGACTGCAATTGCCGTTGCTAGTAAGGCCTTAGCAATGCCGCGATGTTGATAGGCGGGCGCCACCGCAATATTTTTAACTTCCCACACCCCTGTTTTGAACGTTGTCAACACGACAACACCCACCACTTGTCCATCTTGTTGATAACCATAACATTGGCCTGTCGATAAGTACGCTGTGACCTGTGCCCAAGATGGATCAGCTAATAACAGTAAATCCCGTGGAATTTGAGCTGCCGCTATCGGTTGGATTTTCATGACTGTCGCCTCTGATGCCGTTGATAGCCGTTACCCCAACAAACATAAGGAATGATGACCGCAATAATTGCTAAAGCATACTCGCGCACCGTTAAGTTCATGGCATTGACCACGACAAGGTACGCCAAAAAAGCCGTCCATAAAACCGGAACGATACCGCCGACCCAAAAGTAGCGACTGGCCGTAAACAGGTACTCTTCTAAGATAAAGATAACAATTGCAATAACACCTAAAATTAGTAATTGCATAATGCCACTTCCTAACTTGTGATTAACGCAGTGCCTACTGCTTGTTTAACTGTTGTAGCATATCCACAAAACGTCCGATTGTTAAGTTAGCCACATCTTCATCAGAATAGAAGATGATCATTTGGGACCGTTGTTCTGGGGATAAGTTCGCTTGGGAGCCAAAATAAACTAGGTAAACGTCCGCGCTGTGGTCCGTCAAACTCTGACCATAATCTGTATCTAACGTGAAGTTGAAATCTGCACCCAATTGTTTTTCCATGGCGGCCATGAAAGCTTGCACATCCGCAGTTGCGACCGTCTCTTGGCCGGCCACCGTACTCGTAATAACATTAACTTGCATTTTAAAAGCTCCTCGTTAAAATTTTTAAACTCAATTTTCACAGTAGCGCACTTTTGTATAAACCGCAAGCCACTAGTTGTCCACAGTGGATAACTTATTCCGTGACCGGTACAGTCAACTTATCCCCAGTGTAAACCATCGTTGTCACCACACTTGGTGCCAATTCTTGTCTCGTTGCCGCACGACCAGTTGCGACGTAATGCATCATTCGCAACGTTGCGCCGTCCACAATCAACAAGACCTGACCATGATCAGGCGTTGCCGCCATAACCTGTTGTAACCCCTTTTGATAGCGATCCCAGAACTCCTGCCCACTTTCCGCCAATCCATCCGCATCGTGATCGTGCAACAATGTCTGTAGCTCACTGGGGGTCTGATCTGCGGCAAAAGCGGCCACACTCTGATAACCTAGCTTAGTCGCAAATCCTGACCAAACCGCCGCGCGTTCAGTGCCTTCAAAGCCGCCATAGAATGGCGCACGTAACGCGACTACCGTTCGCAACTTAACGGGTTGTGCTCGTGAGTCTAAGATAATGCGCGCAGTCTGAATCGCCCGACTCGTATCACTAGCGAAGGCGGTATCAAACGTTGTCGACGCCAACTGCTGCGCAACCTTGGCCGTCGCCTGTTCGCCAGTCGCCGTCAACGGCGTGCCGCTCCAACCCTGGAACCGGTCAAGTTGATTAAAGTACGTTGCTCCAGCAACGACTAAGTGTAAGGTGATTGATTTCATGGTTAATTCTCCGTTAGTTTTTTTAGATTATTCAACTATTTTAGCATAAAAACTTGGCCGGACAAACGGACTCTAGGACTTGTTTAATATGAATTTGAGTAGAATTGTCATCAAGCATGAAACAACTCTCATTTTAAAACATACAGCTGGCAAACAAAAAATCAGGATAAGAATCAGATGTGCATCCTTATCCTGACTTTAATTATTGTGCGGCAACAGCTCGTTCATTTTGGCTAACCGAGAATTAGCGAAAAATCGCCATGCCAAATACTCATCAAGTCACGACACGTCTTTTGATGGTAAGCTTAACACCATCATTGTGTATTTCTCTTCATTAGTAGCATTAAATGTATAATATCGAACATTGTTATATGCCACAGTCATCAGAAATTAAAGGTATTATAGTTCGCTTAATATATTCTATTCAGAAATTGTCACAAAGCACGGGCGTGTTGCCTTTAGTTGACAGTCTAGCCAAGCCAACAAATACTATTTTCCTAATGCGACCGTTTTACTGACCACTAATCACTAGTCGCTTTAGTAGGTACTGGCTTTCTGCGCACTAATGACCCAATCACCATTCTTCTTCTCATAAAACATCTGCATCTGCAACCGCCAAGTATGCGTACCACCACCCCAAATTCTTGCTTGAACTTGGTTCTGACCAATTAAGCTTGCCCGGTTACCTTCAATCTGAATAGCTTTGATGGTATCTTCTTTTGAAGCAAAATATTGCATTTCTTCATTTTGAATTTGGTCAATCCACTCCAATTTAGACTGCACATACCCCGTCATGTGGGTTAACTTCATAGTTGGTGCCAAAATTTCATTTAACCGACTGAGGTTTTTC
Organism: Lactiplantibacillus plantarum; assembly: GCF_014131735.1. Lineage (NCBI taxonomy): Bacteria > Bacillati > Bacillota > Bacilli > Lactobacillales > Lactobacillaceae > Lactiplantibacillus > Lactiplantibacillus plantarum. The sequence continues at coordinate 740,778 of NZ_CP039121.1, read as the reverse complement.
TGAACCATAGCAATATTTTCATCACGATACAATTTAATAATCATTTCTTTATCCGTCATTCTTACCACGCTTTCTTTACTTACATCAAGCATGATACCAACTTTTCTATGCCAAAACCATTCAGAAATCAAGGGTCATTCATAAGTAAAAATTATGCAAAGGTTTGTTTCAATAATTCAGCAAAAGTTTCGATATAATAACCTGAATTATTAGCTTGCCAATAAGCGTAATAGTTCTGAACCAATTTTCGGTTTCCTTTAACCAAGGAAATCATTTTAACAATATCTTTATCTAATTGTGTTCTCATCCGCTGATTGATGATCAAATACCCCTGATTAGACGCGATCAACATTTGTGCCTCGTCATAGCTTTTAGCAATCACAAACTCACTTTTGACACCTAAAACATTGCGATAATACTCCTCTTCTGAGACTTGCTGATTGCCATCAATAATCAAAATACAAGGAATATCCACTAAGTCGGCAACATCGATTTTTTGTGTCTCAACTGGCAACGAATTGTTAACGGCAACCATAAACTCACTAGCAGTCAAAAATTCATTTTGATATTCATTGGATAAGGCCCGCCGTTGATCAGAAAAATTCAAATCAATTTTTCCTGTCTGTAATAATTCATAGAGTTCTTCGTGCGTGCCACTACTAATTTTGATTTTCACTTTAGGAAACTCCTGAGTAAACTTCGAAACAGTTTGTAAAAACTCAGCAGTCCCAAAACTTCTTAAATAGCCAACCCGCAACTCGACCTCATCATTCTTTTCAATTTTGATGGTTTTCTTTATAAGTTGGTCCACATCCGCCAAAATATCCTGACTATGAATATAAAAGTACTGACCCGCTTCAGTAACTTCAAAGCTGCGTCCTTTCCGATTCAATAACTTCACACCAAGTTGACTTTCCAACTCCTTCATTTGCTGAGAAATCGCTGACTGCGAAATGTGGCAGTCCACGGCCGCTTGAGTAAAACTATGATTATTAACGATTGCGATAAAATACTGCATCTGTTGAAACATTACCGGCACCTCAACCTTTACAAAATTATCTTTGAATGTTCAAATTTGTCATATTATTTTAATTAGTATAACCTTAATCAACAATTTGAGAAATGTTTTGCAGCAGAACCTGAACCGATTCCCTGCCATGCTTATAAACGAAAAAAGTCACTAGCTATCTAGCTAATGACCTTTTGAATATTATTTTGCATTTAGTCCAACACTATCATGTGCATAATAATCATTATCGACAATCGCATTCTTGACAAAATCCGCAATTGAATTGATTGAGACATCATGCCCACCAAATGGTTCGCCTTTTTTCGTGATTTCATAATCAACAGGACCACCAGTAAACCAGCCCGGACGAATCAGGGTGTAGTTCAAATCAGAAGCTTCAACAACATCGGCGGCTTCCCGATAAGTGCGTAGCACTGGATTATTACTTAAATTTCCACTAGCACCAACCGAAGCGGGAATTTCATCATAAATACCCATTGAAGTAATAAACAGCAATCGTGAAACCTTATTCCGGTCCATTGCCGCAACAATTTTTTGGGCAAAGCGACCTAAAGAACCACTCAAGGCAACAAAAACAACGTCTTGTCCTGCAATCGCCTTGTCTAAGTCACTATCTTTAGTAACATCGCCAGCGATAACACTTTCACGCTCACTAGTCTTTAATCGATTGGCACTTCTAGCAAACAACGTTAACTGATTATCGGTTTCATTCAAAAGCGTTTGTCGAACTGCACCGCCAATAGTCCCCGTTGCACCAACAATTAAAACTTTCTTCATGTTTCCCTCCTATTTATCACTGACAATGACCAATGACTTAATCGCATTCCGTTGGTCCATTGCTTCGTACGCAGCTTGAATATCATCTAACATAAACCGTTTCGTAAAGACTTGGCCGGGCTGAATTTTCCCCGTCAAAACAGCATCTAACAAAACTTGCTTGTCATCCGTCGTTACAGCAGCAATCCCACCACGTAAGCCAATGTTCTTCCAAAAAAGATTATTAGTATTCATTTCAGCCTTTTGTGGGACCCCAACGCGACCAACAACCGCACCAGGACGGCCGACTTTAACTGCTGTGTCAACGGATTGTTCAGTACCTACACATTCAAGTACCGCGTCAGCCCCAGTTTCGGTCAAAGCCATCACTTTGGCAACTGCTTCATCACCACGTTCAGCGATAATGTCCGTGGCGCCAAATGCTTTTGCTAACTTTTGCCGATCTTCATGGCGACTCATTGCGATGATCCGCTTAGCGCCAAGCAATTTTGCGGAAAGCACCCCGCTCAAACCAACGGCACCATCACCCATCACAACAACGGTATCATCTTTTTTGACTTCTGCGCTAGTTGCGGCGTGGAAACCCGTTGCCATCACGTCAGCTAAGGCTAAAAAGTTGTTCAGCATGTCGTCAGAATAATCTTCGGGTTGTCCAGGAATCTTAACTAACGCCCAGTTTGCATTGGTAAAGCGTAAGTATTCACCTTGATAGCCACCGTTACCGCCGGCTTCTTGGTTTAAGCAATCCCCATCAAAACCGGCTAAACAAGCGGCACAGTGCCCACAACCATGGGTGAACGGTGCAATCACGAAATCGCCTGCTTGTACATCTTTAACGGCTGAACCAACAGATTCAACAATTCCAATTGCTTCATGACCAACGGTTGAACCTGCTTGGCGTTGTGAAATCCCGCGGAACCACCACAAATCCGACCCACATACACAGGCCCGGAGCACCCGAATAATTGCATCGGTTGGCTTTTGAATAGTTGGTTTGTCGTATTCTTTAACTTCGACTTTTCCTGGTTCAATAAAAGTTGCTGCTTTCATAATAAACTCTCCTTAAAATTCTATTTCTGGACGCCATTGTTACGAACTTCTGAAACATTACCATACCAATATTGTGCGGTAATTCCGCCATCAACCAAGAAATCACTCCCTGTGATAAAGGCACCACGGCGATCCATTAAGAGTTCCGCCAAATTGGCAATTTCATCAGGTGTTCCTGGACGTTTCGTAACCATTGACTCGAACATCTTTTTGTATCCCGCACCACGAGGCCCGTTCAATTCGTCAACGGCTAATGGTGTCATGATAATACCGGGACTGATCGTGTTGATCCGTGCACTGCGAGCTTGCCACTTAACCGATTCAGCAGCGACCCGTAAAACATTGGTTCTTTTCGCATATTGATAAGCCGCTAATGAATCCTTGATCACATCCGGTTGTAAAATTGGTAAATCCAATAATTCTTCAGTCGGTGTCATGGCTAGGGCTTGATTATCTGCTTGTGATAAGGCGGGTAATCGGTGTCCCGATTGCGACGAAATTACGATTCCCGCACTACCGGGAGCCATGACTTGACCAAATTCTTCTAACAATACGGCAGTCCCGTAAAGGTCCACTTTGAGCACTTGTTCTGGGCTCGCTTGGGATGGTGAAACGCCAGCCGCGTTGACCAATCCCATAATCTTACCAAGCGATTGTGCCTTAGAAACCACTGTCTTAATAGATTCCCGTGATGAAAGATCCGCTTGGATGGTCTCAACGTTAAATCCAGCTTCCGTCAAGTGTTGTTTCATTTCAACTAATTTTGCTTCATTATAGTCTGCCAACAATAAATTTCTACCGGCAGCAACACGTCGAACAATTGCTTTACCAATTGAGCCGGCACCGAAAAGCACAATTACTTCGTTATTCATATTCATTGACCTCTTTACTTGTTTTGATTCACCTTAACTTACAAGTCATATCTTACAAGCAAACGTCTTTTAGACCAATTTCAAATTCAGCCCACATTGATAAGTTTTACTTATCAATGAAAACACCCGTCACTCAAAAACAAGGGACGGGTGTTTTGGTTTAATGTTTTCTAAACTGTAGTCAATTATCGGTCAATGTATTAATCATTACACTTCCAAACGGCGACCTGCCATCCACTTGATCATTTTAGGATCAGCATGTGAGAAGAACTGGCTTTCGCCATCATTAAGAGTCGCAATTTGTGCTTTGTCGTCATCGGTTAATTCAAAATCAAAGACGTCCAAATTTTGACGCATCCGTTCTGGTTTAACCGACTTAGCTAAGACAACAATATCTTGTTCAATCAGCCAGCGTAGAATAACTTGCGCAACGGATTTACCATATTTGTCCCCAATCTTAGTTAATACCGGATTGTTGAAAATATCATTCTTACCTTCTGCGAATGGGGCCCAAGCTTCCAAGGAAATGCCTTCATCACGTAAAGCTTGAATATTATTCGTCTGTTGTTGGAACGGATTGATTTCGATTTGATTAATTTGTGGTGTAACGTCATTAAATTCAGCCAAGTTCACCGCCTGTTCAACACTAAAGTTAGAAATACCGATTGCACGAACTTTACCCTGTTTTTGTAATTCTTCCAATGCACGCCAAGCCCCAAAGGTATCGTTGTATGGTTGATGCAACAGTAATAAATCCACGTACTTTAAGCCTAACCGATCAAGTGAACGTTGAAACGAGCTCATGACACCTTTATAACTAGTATTTTCAACCCAAATCTTAGTCGTCACAAACAATTCCTTGCGGTCAACACCCGAGGTTGCAATACCACGACCCACGGCCCCTTCATTTTCATAACTTTGTGCCGTATCAATATGCCGATAACCGGCTTGAATCGCATCACGCACCGCATCTTCAGCTTCTTCAGGATCAGTAATTTGGAATGTCCCAAATCCTAATATCGGTACTTCAACACCATTGTTTAACTTAATTGTTTTCATTAATAGCGCCCCTTAGTTTAATTTAACTTGGCGATTAGTCGTCATGCTAATGCTCAGCACCAAACCCGCAATAAAAATGGAATAGATCATCGCTTGTGGATAAATAGTGATTGCTAAAATTAGCCCAATCAATTTAATTCCTAGATCGAGCAATACGACCCACGTTGGCGTCTTATATAACAATCCAAATTTGGCGCGTGGATTGAGACGACCTAGATTCAGCGATAGACCAACGTTCAATAACGAAATCGCAATAATAATAATCCCATAAAGCGCTTGGGCAGTCGCATTATCAAAACTGTTCGCAACCAGGCTCGTTGTGTATGGGAATAACGATGCGAAAAACAACAACACTAGCGTTAAGAGCACGGTTGTCATATTAATTGTCCGAACTGCTTGCCAACTATTATGATGTGACATCCACATTAATCCAATCCAGAAAAACGACAGCGCATAGGCGAAAAAGCTCGCATGCAATGCCCATAATCCGGTCCAACTAACGGGATTTGGTTTACTCAAGTCAAGAACCAAAATTGTCATAATAATAGCTAGAATCGCATCTTCAAATGCGGTCAGTCGTTCATTATTCATTAAAAGATCCTCCAATTTATTAATTAACTTAATTATAATTCAGCATTACATTAAGCTAACTAAAAGTGACTTACCAAGTCACGCCAATGACTGTCAGTCACGTTGCGTAACACGGTGTATCCATTGATTGATCTGTTTAACTTCACGATCAACTTTATTACCGTCAATGACTAGAGCTGTCTCATATCGGTTAGTACTCGAACCGTCGACTTTTAACATGCCTTTGAGACGTTCCACGCTATCCCCCTGACCATAACCACCCTCTGTCATAAACGGTGCAATCTGCTTATGCTGAAGTTGACTACCATACTGGATTAAAAAAGCAGTCATCGGATGCGATAAAGTCATCGCCCATACAGGATAACCCAGATAGATAGTTTGATACTGGCTCAAATCAGGAACCTGCATATTCAATTCCGGATAATTAGCAGTTTCGCGCTCCGAATTAGCACGCGCTAACGTTTGCTGATAATTACGGTCATAAGGTGATTTGACCACAATCTCCAAAATATCAGCCTGAGTCTCTTTAGCAATTTGGCTAGCAAGCAATTCAGTGCTTCCGGACCGTGAAAAATAAATAATGATGCTTCGAGCCTGCTTTGTTAATCGTCTAGTAGGCTGATTGCTAGCATTCGTATCCATTCCATCAGATTTAGTTCCCGCACCATGTTGCCAGACACTGGCCGTTTTCCCTAACTGATAAGCCACTACTGGCTGATCACTGATTTGATTGTCCATTACTGCTGATGCTAACTTAACGTCCATACGTTCTTTAAGCGCCATTAACTACTTACCTCCAATTAAATCAAAGTACTGCCGATGTAACGTCACCATTACTACTTATTCACTAGTGATAATTATCCTTGACCATCCTTAAATGCAGGATAAAGTGTCATACCGCCATCAATAAATAAAGTAATTCCCGTGACATAACTTGATTCGCTGGAGGCCAGCCAAGCAGCTCCGGCTGCAACCTCTTCTGGCGTCCCGATTCGGTTCATTGGCACCATGTTAACGGTCTGGTCATACTGCTGTGGATCGGCAAACTTTTCAGCATTAATTGGTGTGTTGATTGCACCAGGGCCGATTGCATTCACACGAATATTGTCCTGCGCATATTCCATAGCAATCGTCTGAGTAAAGAGTTTGACACTCCCCTTAGCAGCTGCATAGCTCGCAAAAGTTGGCCAAGGAATCCGTTCGTGTACGGATGACATGTTGATAATATTGCCTGGCTTTTGATGCGCTTTAAAGTACGCAAGGGCTGTCCGTGAACCAAGGAACACACCGGTCTGATCAATAGCCGTCACCTTATTCCAATCATCCAATGAGACTTCATGAGTTGGTGACTTAATTTCCATACCAGCATTGTTAACCCAAACATCTAGGTCACCGAAATGGTCAATGGCCGCAGCTAATAATGCATCCACACCAGCTTCGCTCGCAATATTAGCTTGGACAATAACAGCGTCACCACCAGCTACTTTTACAGTATCAGCTGCTTTTTGCGCACCGGCGGGATCACTATTATAGTTAATGACCACTTTCATTTTTTCTTCACCAAATCTTTTGGCGATTGCCGAACCAATTCCTTTAGAGCCACCTGTAATGACTGCTACCTTACCATTTAAATCTTCATACATTTTTACTTCACTCCTTTAACAATAACTATTTGTTTACGAAGCGCCGCTATTTATCGCTCCGATTGAATGTCTATATATTAATGCTAAAAAGACACTTTGAAAATTACTTGATAAACATGCTAGCATTCGTTTAACGTATGGCATAACTGTGTGACCTTTAGCTCGGTCAGTGACACACGCCAACATTGCTACACCAGTGATATATCACTGATGATTAGTCGTTTCTAAACACAGGTACAACTCCACAATCATTCCTAAAAGTATAACTTGCTCATTCAACATACTAACTTGAAGTCAATCAATGCCACTAGCACGACTAACCAAAATCAGCGGTACTTAAGAATAAAGGTATTCTTGAACACCGCTGATTACTGATCAGACATCATAATACTAACGGGACTAAAATTGCATTAGCGCCGCTCATTTTATGGCTAATTTTTCATTAGTTCGTCTTTTGTAAAGAAACCAGCTCAATTATTCCGTCGCAAGTTGATCATATGACGTTTCAGTTTAAATTAAAGTAGTGACGACTGCACCGATCACAATCAAGACTAAGCCACTCAAAGTTAAAACTAATTCACGTTTGGATTTACGCTCGTGTAAAAATACCATGCCACCTAATGTTGACAACACAACGGATAACTGCGAAACCACAAAGGCCGTATTGACCCCATTCTGGCTAACTGAAACAATGTATGTCAACGAAGCTACTGAAAAAACTAACCCACCAATAATGTTCAACCAACTAGCCCGTTCTGCCACAATTCGACCTTGACCACTTACTAACATATAAACAATAACGGCTACCATCATTCCCACTGATTCTGGTAAAAAGATCGCAATACCAGACGCAGATAACGCCTTTGGAATCGCATTAAAGACAATAAATCCAATGGTCGTCACAATCAACATCACAATCGTTCGTCGCTGATTACTGCCAGTCACTTCTTGGCGATCTTGAATTGAAGTCATGATGACACCAATCACAAGTAACAAGACCCCTAAGCCGCCCACAAGTTTTGCAATTGTCGTTGACCATTCACCAAACAAGAAAACACCAACTAACGATGTCCCAACTAACTGTAATCCAGTTGAAATCGGCATCGTCTTAGAAACACCTACATTGGCGTATCCCGTATATTGTCCCAACTGACCAATAATCCAAAAGGCACCAGCAATCATGGCCATAATAAATGAAATCACGTTAATGGCTGGGTGAACGATTAGCTGAACGACTAAACTAGCAATTAATGTTCCAACGGCCGTACCAAAAATTTGATTAACTGGTCGCCCGCCTAATTGGCTCACAATTAGTGGTAACACGCCCCACGCAATCGCAGGTAATAACATCCAAACAATATTCATTATGCTTTCCTTCATTCCTTTAAAATTTTGTGGTGCGCACTGATTGCAAGCAATGTTCACCAATTAATTAATAAAAACTTGGTTTTGAAAATTCAGTCTGCGGTTCTCCTAAGCCTAGGCTTTCACGATGATAGTCACCTTTACCAGCCAACAAATTAACGACGAATTGTGCCACAGCTTGCCGCGTCACTTGGGCCGAAGTAAATGGTTCACCCTTCTTAGTTACCGCAACTGCCGTATTACCAGTTTGGTTATACAGCCACGTAATCCGTAACAACACATAGTCGAGGTCACTTGCTTCAATCAAATCAGCTGCCTGTTTACGGTCTGACTGCCAAACGATACCGGTATGTTCACGATACCATTGCTGAAACGGGCCACTGACTTCTTGATAAAGATCTGGAATACTGGCAACAATGAGTCGTTTAACCCCCGTCGCATCCAAAACCTTAATCAAACCGGCAATAATATCCGGGCCAGCAACAAAGCTCAGATAGACCGCGTCTACTCCGTTTAATGCGGTTTGAACCTTATCAAATTCAAGAAAATCTCCGTCCACAAATGTCACTCGTATCGAATCAAACGCTGTCAATCGTTGTGATACATTATGTCCATACAATACCAACTGATCATCGGTTTGCGCCAACAGCTGCTGTGTGACCATTTGACCAATTTGGCCCGCTGCACCTAAAATCATCACTTTCATTAATAATTCCTCCGTTCAATTCAAAATAAACTTTATCAATTTGTTTCTTAACAACTATCCTGCTAAACGATACTAATCAAGCCCTGATGGCATGCGACTCTTCTGAATACTGGTGCCAAAAATCTGATCAATTGTTAACGGATCATGATGATCAAAGAACTGACTACGATGTTGATCAAGTTGGGTAATCCGTTGCATATCTTCGTCAGTAAGTTCAAAATCACAAACATTTAGATTCGCAACCATCCGTTCCACATGAATCGTCTTGGAAATTACCACAATATCACGTTGTAATAACCAACGTAAAATAACCTGACTAGCAGTCTTGCCATATCGTTGACCAATGGCGACTAATACTGAATTTTCAAAAATCGCTTGTTTACCTTCCGCAAATGGTGCCCACGTTTCAACTTGAATACCTTCAGACTGTGCAAAATCAATGGCTTCTTGTTGTTGATACCATGGATTGACTTCAATCTGGTTGACCACCGGTTTGATTGTCGTCGTTAATTCCAGATTTTTAAGTTGATCAGCAGAAAAGTTCGATACCCCGATAGCCCGAATTAATCCTGCTTGATTAGCTTCTTCCAACGCTCGCCAAGCACCCACAACGTCACCATAAGGTTGGTGTAATAAATATAAGTCCAAGTAATCTAGTCCCAAGTGCTGAAGCGAAGCCTGAATGCCTGCTTTAGCACGTTCGTATGACGCATCCGCCACCCACAGTTTAGAAGTAACAAAGAGTGATTCACGTCGAATCCCACTATTTTTTATCGCACGCCCGACTGCAACTTCATTCTGATAAGCCGTCGCGGTGTCAATTGAAAGATAACCCGCATGTAACGCCTGCGTTACCGCACGTTCACATTGTTGTTCATCTACAATTTGGAAAACGCCGAAACCAACTTGCGGCATTTCAATCCCACTACTTAGTCGGACCGTTTGCGTCATGACCATTTTGTTTCACACCTTTCTGATTGAATGACACTATCATAAGGCGAGATGGATTGTTTGAAAATTACTAGATAAACATGCTACCATACGTTTAATGTATGCTTAGGAGTGAATTATATGATTGAAAGCTATTTATTAGAAGAACTTAGCGTCTTCGCGCAAACCGGGACACTAACAAAAACTGCAACACAGTTGAATGTGACTCAGCCTTCCGTCACTCGTGGTATGCAAAAATTGGAAGACGAGTTTGGGGTTCAGTTATTTGAGCGCCAGGCCAATCACATTCAGCTTACCCCCACAGGCGTTCTTGCAGCTGAAGAAGCGACAAAACTACTGAAGCTCAACACGGCCATGATTACGAAGGTGCAGAACTATGATCAAGGTCAACACTTAACTGCGATTGCAGCGACTGTTCCAGGTCCATTAATCCTCCTTGGTGAGCTACAGCCCACGCTTAGCAGGCATATCCAAATTGACACTAATGCCATTTCCAATCAGCAAATTACTGACGCACTCAATAATAACCAATACACCGTGATTTTTTCTGATCAGGAGATTTTTACGGATGAGATTGAATCTCAATACATTGGTGAAGAACGACTACAAGTTAACTTGGATCAATTTACTTACTTAGCCAATCAACCAACCGTAACCTTTGAGGAACTGCAAGGTATGAGTTTCATTGTGATGCGTGCCATTGGCCCATGGAGTGCAATTATTCAAGATAATATTCCAGAGGCGAAGTTTATGTATCAAGATGACCGTGACGCTTTTGCTGAAATCACTAAATACTCACGTTTTCCATTCTTCACGACTAACCTATCGCAAAGCGACCCGTTCTTTAATGAGCAGGTTAAAAACGATAAGGACCGGGTAACTGTTCCAATCAGTGATGACAGCGCCAAAATGGTCGTATATGCTAACTACTTGATTGCCCAAAAGAAACACCTAGCTCCCATGCTTAGCGAAATCCAACAACAGTGGCCCAAGGCACTACAAAGTAAGTAACTATTACAGAAACCTAGCGTGATGGTAAACATTCAACCATCACGCTAGGTTTCTGTAAATTAATTATTCAATCCTACCGATACGCATGTCATACCAGCGACGCAACCTAGCAATCCGCTAATGTTTGCTACGACACACACTAACCTCATAAACATCAATTAGAAGTTACACATTCAGCAACACTATTGCCACTATCCCTAATGTTGTCATGAGTAACGGCGACAACGGTTTGTTGATTTGCCCATGCCCCGTTCTTCGGCTCAGCTTTGAGTACTAACCAGATGCCAATTAACATCAAACTACCAATACCAATTAATCCTAGCCCGACCTTTTTTATTTTCATCATCCCCTTAAATCAAAGCTTATCCATTAATACTCAACTTATAACAGGTCTTTAAAATACTGTTTAATCACGTTAGTTTGATTAGCAGTAAACCCTGCTTTTAAATCAACGTTTTTTCGTTCGGTCAATGAAGCTAATACTTTGGCACTTGCCGTAATTGAACTACTAGCACTGGTAGTGAACGGTACAATCGTTTGTCCAGAAAATTGATATTCAGCAAAAAAAGTATGAATCACCATTGGTGGCTGATACCACCAAGTCGGAAAGCCTAAATAAATCGTCTCATAATCATTCAATTGATGGTTAAGTGGTCTTAATTCTGGTATTATTTGCTGGTCTTTTTCCTGCTCCGCACGTTTAGCAGCTTCAGTATAATCGTCTGAATAAGGTTCTTCTAAACGAAGTATCTCAATATCAGCGCCCGTTATCTCAGCAACCGTATTAGCAGCCCGTTTAGTATTATCCGTGAGTGAAAAATACAACACTAATGCGTTACTTGAATTTTTCATTCAATCACTCCTCTCATCCAAAAATTTCCTACCATTCAGGATATATTGGATTATCTTAAATCATTATGGTACTGCAATAGATCAGTCCTCAGCGTTGTGACTATCATCAATAATTTTGTTGCTTTGTTGTGGAAATAGTTGTGCTGCCTCACTGCTTAAAATATGTTCTTGGAAATGATCGATTTTATAGGACAAATATGCAATTGTTTGTCGTGTCTCTCTCAACTGTTGCACTAATTCATCACGTTGATCGATCAGTAAGTCTCGTCGTACTTCTGGTGAAGTATCCGGTTGATGAAGTAGTTTCATATACTCAATCAATGATTCAATCAACATTCCGGCCTGGCGTAATGACCGGACATAGTAGATCCAATTCAAATCACGCTCACAATAATCACGATTGCAACGACAATACCAATTCCCCATCTTTTCAACTTAATCATACCTTTCTTGATTTTTAACAAACATCATGTTAAACCCTGGTGTGAACTCCAAGGCAAGAGAAAAGTCTCATTCGAACTAACTGCCAAATGGCTAACTCTTAAATTCTCAACTTGACACCACCAGCGATTTCCACATAGCCACGCTCAATCTGAATCGTGTTCGAATGGCCCCCAAAATGTTAAAGCGGCCTAAAGTTTTATTTTCTTGCAGCAAAATAACAGTTGGCAACCGAAAAGTAAGTTGTCACAAATCCGACAATCAATATAAACAGCCCCTGAAACCAGTCCAAAAACGATTGGTTCAGGGGCTATTTATCACTTAACAAACTAGGTAACTAGGAGTTAGCTACCTAAGCAGTACGCTCAAATTTTCCAGTCTTTTTGGACTAGCCCATTTGGTTTGTTGGTCGAATAATAACTTCATTCCAAGCAGCATCGGCGGGCATATCAATAGCTTCTTTAATTGTTAACGCTACTCGATCAACTGAAATACCAAACGATTCATAAAACTTCTCCATACCAGCTTTAACCTCAGGATCAGTTACAGAAGAAAGCAAGTCAGTGTTGATAGCACCCGGTGAGATAACCGTTACCCGAACATTATTCTTGGCTTCTACCATTTCTTGACGGAGCGATTCACTGATAGCGCAGACTGCATATTTGGTTGCTGAATAGACGGCACTACCTGAATGAGCAGTGTGTCCAGCAACAGAAGAAACGTTGATAATGTGTCCTGCCTTTTGTTTATCCATATACGGAATCGCTGCACCAATACCGTAAAGCGTTCCCTTGATATTGATATCAATCATATTGTTCCAATCATTGATTTTCTTTTCAGAAAGGATCGATTGAGGCATAATACCAGCATTATTCAGCCAAACGTCAATCCGACCAAATTTATCTATCGCTAATTTAGCGAGTGCTTCAACCTGATTATCATCAGTAACATCGGTTGCTTGATAAGCAGCTTCGCCACCTAACTTCTCAATCCCATCAGCAATTTTCTTTAACTTATTCTCGCGCCGAGCTCCCAAGATAACCTTTGCACCATCTTTAGCCACTAATTTAGCTGTCGCTTCCCCAATACCACTTGACGCACCGGTAATAACGATTACTTTCGATTCACTCATTAATAAAACACTCCTAGTCTACTTTTCAGTACTAAAGTCTAACGCCATCGTGGCATATTTTTCTTCATTTTCAGCTGACGGTGTGTAATACCGAATATTCTTCTTTACAGCAGCAATTTGAGCCATTTCTTCATCAGTCAGTGTAAAGTCAAAGATGTCATGATTATCACGAATATGATCCGGATTAGTTGATCCAGGAATCACAATGAATCCCATCTGTGTGTGCCAACGTAAAATAACTTGCGCACTCGTTTTATGATACTTCCGACCCAGCTCAGCAAAAATGGGTTCTTGAATCAGACTCTTGTCGCCATGACCTAATGGGAACCAAGCCATCAATCTTGTCCCAAACGGTTTCAAAATTGTTCTAACTTCATCTTCAGTAAAGTATGGATGTGCTTCGGCTTGAATCACATGCGGTTTAATTTCAACATTATCCAATAACTGTTGTAATTTTTCGCCTTGAAAATTTGAGATACCAATTGCCTTGACCTTGCCATCTTTATAAGCTTTTTCAAGTTGATGGTATCCAGTGAGAAAGTCACCAGCTGGTTGGTGTAAAAACATCAAATCAACATAGTCAGTTCCTAAGCGTTGCAGCGTATCATCAACCGCATTATTGTCTGTATAGACAGATGGCCAAAGCTTCGTACTCAAGAATACATCTGAACGACTAACGCCGGAACGTTTAATACCACGCCCCACACCAGTTTCGTTCATATAAGCATTAGCAGTGTCCACCAAGCGATAACCAGCTTTCAAAGCGTCAACTACAGCTTGCTCAGCATCATCAACTGACATTTGAAAAGTACCAATACCCATTTCTGGAATCTTCACACCATTATTTAGTTTAAAAGTTGCTTCTGACATATTTATCTACCCCTTTATTATTTTAATTGTGCCAAACTTGCTCCAAAAATTTGTTCAATAACTCTTGGATCACGATGATCAAAAAACTGACTTTCGCCTTTGTCCAAGTTATTCAGCGCATTCATTTCGTCACTTTTTAACTCAAAATCAAAAACATTAATATTTTCCGCCATTCGATTCTTATGCACTGATTTAGGAATAACAACAATTCCTCGTTGAAGTAGCCATCTAAGAATCACTTGACCATTAGACTTGCCATATTTGTTAGCAATTTCAGCAATAACTTTATTAGTGAAAATTTCGTGCTTACCTTCTGCAAACGGTGCCCAAGCCTCTACTTGAATATCATCGCTTTGTGCGAAGTCAACTTCTGATTTTTGTTGGTACCATGGATTAACTTCGATTTGATTGATTGCTGGTTTGACTTCATTTGATAATTCCAAGTTTTTTAATTGGTCACCATAGAAGTTAGAGACTCCGATGGCACGGATTTTACCAGCTTTGTAAGCCTCTTCCAACGCGCGCCAAGCACCTACAACATCTCCATATGGCTGGTGTAGTAGGTACAAATCCAAATAATCCAAGCCCAGATTATTTAATGATTGCTCAATGCCCTTCTGTGCACGTTCATAATTAGCATCTGAAACCCAAAGTTTAGAGGTAATGAAGAGTTCCTTACGATCAACCCCGCTCCGTTTAATCGCCCGTCCGACCGCTGCTTCGTTTTGATAGGCAGCCGCAGTGTCAATCAAGCGGTAACCAGAATCAATTGCATCAACAACCGCTTGTTCACATTGGTCTAAATCTGTAACTTGAAACACACCAAACCCTAATTTGGGCATCTCAACACCATTATTTAATTTAACTGTTTCCATTATGTGATCTCCTCTTTATTTAATTGATGAATTCATTATAAGGTCGATTTAACTCGCTGAAAATTACTATCTAAGCATGCCAGCATACGTCAGACGTATGGTAATGCTTTTTATTGCTTTTTCCTCTGAATTCCAAGCGATGCAATGAAGCTCAAAATAAAAATCACAGCAATAATCAACAATTGATAGTGATAGCTTGTCGCTGGATTATTGAAGCCGCTAGTCATGGCGACAACAATTGACATTCCAACCGATTGTCCAAATTGATGAACTGTATTGACGACACCCGAAGCGGCGCCCGCAATATCAGCATCCGTATTGGCAACTCCCGCGATAGTCAGCGGGCTTAATCCAAGCCCTTGTCCAACACCAAAGAAAATCATTGGAATACCAACTGCTAGCCAGTATCCATGACTAAGACCAAGCACGGCTGAAAGTAGGACACCAATAATTCCTGATATGATAGAAACTAGAATCAAACGATCATTGCCAATCTTCATTGAAACTCTAGAAACCTGGGTTGCACTGAAGAATTGTGGTAATGTCGCTGGTAAAAAGGCTAGTCCAGCCATCAATGGTGTAAATCCATACACTCGCTGCAAAGCTTGTGGTGTCACAAAGAAGTAGGCAAATGCCGCACCGATGAAGAAGAAACGTGCGATGTAAGCACTGCTACGTTCTCTATCCATAAATAATTTCAATGGCATAATTGGATTCTTGATGCGCTTCTCCGCATAAACAAACAGAATCAAAGCAACAATCGCAACGATCAAGGCCAAAATTTGATGACTGGTACCATCAATGCTGTATACCAAAGCGGATAAACCGATAACTGATAACAGCGTCCCCACAAAGTCTAGATGTCGTGAACCTTCAGTCTTACTGTCATGTACAAAGAATATCGTCAAGACAAACATCAGAATTCCCACTGGCACATTCAAGAAAAAACCGTACCGCCATGAGAACACGCTGGTGATGATGCCACCCAAAATCAGACCAAAGCTAGCACCCAAGCCAGCAGTTGCACCGTATGCCGCAATTGCTCGCGTGCGCATTGTGCCTTGATAGCTATCCAATAACAGTGCCAAAGTAGTTGGTGCTAAAATGGCTGAGCCGATGCCTTGAAATGCCCTCATTGAGATAATCATGGCGGCGTTGGTCGATAGCCCCACCATTAATGAACCAAATGAGAATAAAACCAAACCAATCAAGAACACTCGCTTACGACCAAAAACATCACCGATACGGCCACCAAATAACTGAAAGCCGCCAAATGTTAACGTATAAGCACTGCTTACCCACGCTAACGTCTGAGAATTTAAATGTAGCTCTTGCGCAATCTTTACCGTACTAGTAAAGATAAT
Source organism: Lactiplantibacillus plantarum (assembly GCF_014131735.1). Classification (NCBI taxonomy): domain Bacteria; kingdom Bacillati; phylum Bacillota; class Bacilli; order Lactobacillales; family Lactobacillaceae; genus Lactiplantibacillus; species Lactiplantibacillus plantarum. The sequence continues at coordinate 724,189 of NZ_CP039121.1, read as the reverse complement.
GGAATTATCTAATAAAATCATGAAATAACTTAATAAAATAATTGGCAATACAATGCCAAATTTTTCTTTGCTCTTACTCATTACAAACTCCTAACTTTAAAGTACTAATTTGGTAAAAGACAAACCTGCAAATGCTTTCTGAGCATTCACAGGTTTGTCTCTTACATAAAGCTCGGCTTAGTGAATTGAGTATCAGGTTCACCCAATCCTAAGTTGGCTTGATGATAATCAGCTTTGCCGGTCAAAAGATCAACAACAAATTGAGCGACCGCTTGACGTGTGACTTGGGCTTCCGTTAAAGGTTCACCTTTCTCGGAAACATGAATCTTAGTATTATTTACTTGGTTGTACAGCCAAGTAATACGTAAAATAACGTAATCCAAATCACTATTTTCCACTAAGTCGGCCGACTTTTTGAGATCAGTTTGCCATGTCAGCCCAGTATTTTGCCGATACCATGTTTGGAATGGCCCACTAACTTCTTGATACAAATCAGGAACATTAGCTACGATAAACCTCTTTACCCCGGCCTTATCTAATGCGTCAATGACTCCCGTAATAATAGCTGGCTTAGCAACAAAACTTAAATATACCGCATCAACACCTTCGGCAGCTTGTCGTACCTTGTCAAATTCCAAAAAATCACCATCAACAAACGTCACTCGTGCTGAATCAAGTTCCGCCAACCGTTGTGAGACGTTATGACCGAATAGCACTAAGTTGTCATCTGTTTGTGCCAACAAATCACCAGTTACCATTTGACCAATTTGACCTGCTGCGCCTAAAATCAAGACTTTCATAAATAAATCCTCCGTGATTATTAAATATTTCTCTAATCAGTCTAATGAGCTTATGTAACCTACTTGTCCAACTGATTGAATGACACTATCATAAACCGATTCTTATTCACTGAAAAATACCGAATAAACATGCTACCATACGTTTTTCGTATAGTATTTCACTCGATTACCTATGGCATACTTATACCGTCACCCTGAAACACCTCTTAAAGCTGAATGAAAAGACAACTTTCAGCCATAACTTAAATATATTTGTCTAACTATAAAGCCCCTACCACTGGTATTTGGTATTCCTCAAGACACAACAAAAAAAGCCCTCCATAACCGGAAGGCCTGATTAATCAAAATTCATCTTATCACTATCGAATCACCAGTACTGAAATCGGTGCATGTTTTGCCATATATGCGGCTTGCGAACCGAAGTACTTACGAACACCATGCTTGGCAACTGAGCCAATGACTAGTAAGTCGGGCTTTAACGCTGGAATCACCGTCTTCACGATGGTTTCACCAGGGTCACCTTCATCAACGACCGCGTTAACATCCGTCACCCCGAAGTCACGGGCCAACTTCTGATACTGCTGAACGTGTTCTTCCAAATCCTTGCGTTGACCATGAACAAAGTCCTTGCTCATCGCTTCATACACATTCATATTATCCTGTTCCAAAATCGAGACGATGGTTAACTTAGCACCGTCACTCTTGGCCCGGTTAATGGCGTACCGAAACGCTAACTGCGCGTCATCCGAATCATCAACCCCGACTAAGATGTGCTTAAATTCCTTAGGACTCATCTCTGACATATGGCTCCACTCCCCATTCTCTGATAATCTGACTACACCCTTATTTTCATCAATTTAGGCGTAATTGTCAATTATGACTGCGGTGCATTTTGTTTCAAGACACGCGCCGGATTACCGACTACGATGACGTTATCTGGAAATGAATGTGTTACGACAGCACCGGCACCAACAATCACGTTGTTGCCCAACGTCACCCCGGGTAAGATCACGGCACTACCACCAATCCAAACATCATTACCAATCGTAATCGGTGCAGTCCGTTCCGCTTCAGTCCGCCGCACAGTTGGGTCTAATGGATGAGCAGGCGTGTACAAGCCAACTTTAGGACCAAATTTGCAATCATTACCAATCGTAATAAGTCCTTCATCACATAACGTGACCCCATGGTTAGCATAAAAATGATTGCCGATACGAATATTGACGCCATAACTAAATTCAAAGGTCGGTTCAACGAAGAACCGGTCACCGGCTGAACGTAAGAGACTTTTCATCTTAGTATTCCGTTCATCATTATCAGCAATCTGATTATATTGCATTAACTTCGTCCGCACGTCTCGCCGACGTTGCTGTAGGATTGGTGATTCTAAGTACAATTCACCATTAATCATTTGTTGATACGCTGGGTCATTATCGATTTCCATGTTTAACTTCCTTTTAAGTATGATACTTTAAGCATACCACACCATTCAAAATTGCTGTATGATGGTTTAAATAAACCTATTGAAAGTAGTGGTTCCATGCAATACGCAATTTTTGATCTCGATAATACCATCCTTGACTTTGACCGCGCTGAAGCGGCTAACCTCGCAGCCGTCTTTCAGCATCATGGCGTCACTGATATTCGCCGTGCAGAAAATGAGTATCAGGCCTATAACGAAACTGTTTGGCAACAAATCGAACAAGGTGCCGATCGTGATAGCTTGTTAGACCAACGATTTCAAGTCTTTCTAGGCACACTGGGCATCACCGTTGACGGTCCTGCGGTTCAACAAGAATACGACCAATTATTAGCGCACAGTTATCAGGTAATTCCCGGCGCCCACGAACTTTTGCGCACGCTGACCAACGCTGGGCTGACCTTACTCGTCGGCACTAACGGTATCAAACACACCCAGCTCAGTCGCTTGGCAGGTGCCCATATGACGCCCTATTTTGATCATATCTTCATCTCTGAAAGTATCGGTTATGCCAAGCCGAACCCACACTTTTTCAGCGCTATTCATGACCAATACCCAGACATGAATGCCACGAATACCGTCATGATTGGTGATAGCCTGCGTTCAGACATCGTGGGAGCGACCACCGCCCATTTACCTAGTATCTGGTACAATCCACAGCATGTGCATAACGACACAACAATTGCCCCAACTTACACTGTGGATAACTTTAAGCAACTGCAAAAACTGTTATTAACAGTTTAAACGCAAAAATAATCAGCAAACTCTGCGCGCAGGCCTAACGTATCTTAAAAACTGAACTATTTAACATATTAGGTATTATGCGGAGTAGTTGTATCGACGGCTTTTAACTCAATAACCTGCTTACCTTGATTTCCAATCAACAAAAAGACCAATTGACGAATCAGCAAGAAAAGCAATTTATATAAAACAGTCGTCGTTGCTTAATTCAAGATTCGGCCGTGAAACAATGCTAATAACAGTTCATCTGGGTAAGCTGTCAAAACGTGCCCTTTCTTCTCAGGTGATAAGATTTGCAGATTTAATCCACTTGACGCTTGCTATCAATTAACGTGCGAGAAGAATAGCTAAAGGAACGGACTAAAAAACAAGTTAGATGCAAATTCTCATAAAATGAAAACACCGTTGCGCTAATAGTCGACGCTTAAATTTAAAAGAATTATAAGCGCGGGTACTTTTAATACTTGATATAATATCAGCATCCATCTAATTTTTTTAAAGATTGTCACCGTTAATACCTTTTTATCACTGTCTAAAGTATCACTGCTTTGTGCGCCGACAATCAACTGCTGTATCTCCTTTATTGGACCTAAACTATCCACAAACGCGATTGCAAAAGAAGTGAAAGTAGCAAGCTTCATAACATAAATAACCAAAAGTATGTACTGATCATCAGGATTTAGAACAAATGTACTAACAACTAAGACCAGTATTGATACTATTAGGAACAGTTGCATTATCAATCGTATTTTTTCCCACCTTGTCTTATTTCTTTTTTTGAGCTTAACTAGACCTAATTTCAATAAGAATTGTTTTTGATGCTGGATTTTCTTATCCATAAAGTACGTTACCAAATAGTACAAACCACTGTAGGCAAAAAATATGAGCACTTGTTTGCATAGCGTCGATTGGAAAATCAGCATGAGAAGCTCATTCGAATATGAAGACATTAATTTAGATAGTCCTTTCTAAAATTACCTAAGTATTTTAGCTTAGATAGCAGTATTTAATAAAAAACGTTGTGTCTAGATTTCTCATTGAAATGAAGCACAACGCTTTTGGTATTAAAAAATAAATGATTATACGCATGAAGAATAACACTATTATGATTCATCAGGTCAGACAAGGGTCATTGCCCATGCACCTACTTTGACAGCGGAGATTAAATTCAGGCGCTGTAAGTGGAAAACCTGCATTATTCCAATAAATTTCGATAATAGTTGAAAGTATCATTGCATGATCTAGTATATAGATAGCTGGGAACTAAGAACACCCGTGGCTAAATATAATAATATGTATTGTGCGTATAGTCGAAATTCATTAACATAATCTGCAAAGCCTATTGAATGGGCACACTGCATCTCATACGATATAAAGCAGGTAATGTTCACACTTTTATTTAACCAAAATAGCGTAAAGACATAAGAATTTTCACGTTCCTCTTATTGTGCCTATCGGATATTTCCGTAGCTAAGTGGGCGGAGTTGATTGACTAGACTCGTATCAATACCATTGTCCTCATCAAACCGTATAAACAATAATTAACCTCAATTAAAAAAAGCCATGCAGCCCCATTCTTACAGTTACGACACAGTAAGAATTAGGCTTCATGACCCATAACACGATTCAAATTTAACCACGCGGCGACGATTGGCAGGAACACCTGTCAATTGATGCCCACCGCACGGCCCAATCAAAGTGACACTAGCCACACCTTTTCTTACAAGGTCAGCACTAGCTATTTTGGTCCAAAAGTGAACCCCTTTTTACAATCCACTATTCTTCAATCTGAACAAAGTGTGTATTACCTAGTCCACCGCCAACTTGCATGACACTGCCGCCATGCCGAAGCTTGCCCAAGTTAACGGGGCGGAAATTCAACGGCCGGACGAGCGCAGCGAATTCTTTCTTGGCAGCAACGTCATCGCCCGCATAGAACAAGACCCGCTTTCCAGGCCCATCAACGTGCCCATCCATAAACTCCGGTGGAATCGTATTGAAGGCTTTAATGACCCGGGCATTGTTAGCTGCACGAGCAATGACTTCACTTCCAGTCAACGGGGCCGTCTTAATTTTCTTAAAGTCAGCCGTAAACTGGTTCGTCACGTCCACCACGATCCGTTGCTTATAATCGGCGACCTGCGCTAATACTGCCGGCGCCTGTTCAAACGGCACTGCAAGAATGACTAACGGCTGTTGTAAGGCTTCAGCAACTTCTACAAAAGCCACATTGGCAGCAAACTCGGCGCGCCGTGTTGCTAAACTAGCCGCACCACTGTGCCGACTTAATTTGATTTGATGATCACCGCGCGCAAAGGTCTTGGCTAATACTGTGCCGACCGTACCGGCACCAATAATTCCAATTTTCATAACTATCCTCCACCTCATCTTTTAATAATGGTTTGAATTAACCGACTTATCTGGTCCGTTATCACGGACTGTCAGCGGTCATCTAGACCAAACCAGCTTATCTTAATGATAGCGAAATCATTATGGAATTGCACCTCATACGCGTCAACTATGCTTGAACTTGTTGGTAAGCCGTAATACCAGCTTTTAATCGTGCCAATCCATCCGTCAGGGTAGTCGTTGGACAAGCCACATTCAGTCGCAAGAAGCGGTTGCCATCACCACGGTAAGCATCTCCCGCTGATAAAAACAACCCGGTTCGTTGGCGAATAAAAGCAGCCAAAGCCGCACTGTCGGTTGTCACTTGACGCACATCCAACCATAATAGATAAGTCGCTTGGGCTTCCACCAACTTGACTTGCGGCAACTCAGCAGTCAAGTAAGTCTGAACTTGACGTTGATTGGCAGCTAGTTTGGTTCGCAATGCAGCTACCCAGTCATGGCCTTCAGTATAGGCCGCAATGCTGGCTGGAATCGCAAACGAATTGGGCTCAGCCAATTCATCATTGTTGATGCCCCGGCTCACTAATGCGCGGACGTGTGCATCGGGAATAATCAACGTTGCCGCGTGTAAGGCTGCCACGTTGAAAGTCTTGCTTGGCGAGATACAGCTGATACTGTTATGTGCTACTGGCGCAGTCAATGATGAAAATGGGGTGTACGTGTGACCGTTAAGGGTCAAGTCACAATGAATCTCATCGGCAACGACTAGCACATGGTATTTCAAGCACAGCTCGCCAAGGCGTTGCAACGTCGCACGCGACCAGACGATGCCGATCGGATTCTGCGGATTGCATAAAATCATCATCGTGGTCAACGGATCAGCTAGTTTCGTCGTCAAATCGTCCCAATCAATCGCGTACGACGCGTCACGTGCCACTAAGTCACTACTCAAGGTATGCCGGCCATTGTTTTCAATTGAATGATAGAAGATATTATAAACCGGAGCCTGAACTAACACGTTATCGCCAGCCGCTGTCATTTTACGAACAATTGATGAAATCGCCGGAACGACGCCGGTGCAGAACATCAACCACTCAATTTGCGGACGGAAGTTGTGTTCCGTTGCCCACCAGTCTGCCACGGCTTCATAGTAAGCCATGGGGACTTCTTCGTAACCGAAGACGCCAAACTGGGCGCGTTTTATCAACGCTTGCTTGATAACTGGTGCCGTTTCAAAGTCCATGTCAGCGACCCACATCGGCAACTCATCATCCGCGACGTCCCACTTAACGGCATTTGTGTGCCGCCGATTAAGCACGGTCTCAAAATCAAACGGCATGGGGTGCACGGCTTTCATGGTCAACACTAATCAGGGTCTGATGAGGATCTACTTCAGGATCATCCATGATGATTTCACCAATGGCTTGCGCATGAATCCGACCACTAAGCGGATTTTTAACGCTATCAATCGTTGAAACCACGTCAGCGTCAATGTTACGACAATATTCAAAAGCTAAGTCCGTATTGAGTAATGTACAGTTTTCCAACTTAACATTATCCATGTAACACAGGCCCTGATCGCTCTCAATCGTACAGTTGACGAACCGAATATTCTTCGAATTCCAGCCCAGGTACTCACCAATGATTTGTGAATCATAAACGGTAACATTTTCACAATTCCATAGCGCATCCTTGGTCATCAGCGTTGCATGATGAATTTCAACGTTCTTAGCACCGTCAAAGGCGTAATTACCGACGAGGCTGAAGCCATCAATGCGAATATTCTGGCTATTCATTCCAAAATAATCACCAGCTGCTTGAACATCATTCAACGTAATATCTTGGCAGTTCCATAACGTTTCTTCCGCATCTGAAAAGTGAACGTGCGCTAACTTAACTTGGCTGGCCCGCCGAAATAGCTTAGGTGCCTGTAGCGTACTATTCGTAATTGTAATATCCTTGGTGTACCAGATGCCAGAGCGAGACATTGTCTCAAACAAGCCTTGATCCACAGTCACATGTTGACTGTACCACAAGGGATATTTCCACTTAAAGATTGGCTGCTTCAACGTGACATTGCGACTTTCCTTCAGTGGTGATTCACCATCAGCAAACGTTGTAGTGTCGATTTCAAGGTCGTGAGCTTTAAAGAGTGCCCGCTCGCCCGTTAAATACTGTTGTGTGATTGTTTTCAATTTAATCTCAATAACTCCTTTATACTGAAACGTGGACCTTTAGTCGCACGATAGGATCAGTGTATTACTTCAACTGCACGTTAAGTCAACTAACTTGTTCGCTTACTGTCCGGAATACTGATTCCAATTATTAGTTCGTGACCGGTTAAGTGCCATCACGCCCTCCAAGTCATGGGGTTGGTAAGGGGTTTCCAAGTACTGTATTTCCGAAGCGGTTAACGCCAACCCCGCTGCCTCAGCCACTGCATCTAAATGATGCGGCTTAGTTGCCCCAATAATCGGCGCCGTTACTCGTTGTTGTAGCCAGGCCAAATTAATGGCCGCCATTGAAACATGATGTTGGTGGGCCAGTTCCTCAACGCGATCAATAATTGGTTTATCCATCTCGCTGGTAGCTTGGTATTTGGTATCAGCAAACGTATCTTGTTGTCGCCGAGTAGTCTGGGTGCCAAAAGGATGTGCCAACCGGCCACTAGCTAATGGACTATACGGCGTCGTTGCCAAACCGTTCTCATGAGCATAACTGAACAGTTCCCGTTCATCCTCGCGATAGACCAAATTATAATGACTCTGGATCGAGACAAATTGTGGGTAACCATAACGAACCGCTAGCGCATTGATCTGCGCAATCTGCCAGGAATAGGCGTTAGAAATCCCAATGTAACGAACCTTACCGGCCTGAACAGCTTCATTAAGTCCAGCCATGATTTCAGCCATTGGTGTTAACCAGTCCCAGATATGATAAATATATAAATCAACATAGTCTGTCTGTAAATTCTGTAGACTCTGGTCGAGGGACCGCAAGACGTGTTCACGCCCACTGACATGATTTTCGATTTCTTGGGTTGTCCGATTCGTAAACTTGGTTGCCAGTACCAATTGATCTCGCTGAAATTTCTTTAGTCCTTGTCCCAAGACACGTTCACTCGCACCCGCTTGATAGACCGGCGCCGTATCAAAAAAGTTAATCCCCAGTGATATCGCGCGATCAAGTACCTGGTTCGCCTGCATTTGACCAACTGCCCACGAGCGCTGATTAAGTGCCGTTCCAGTCCCCGCACCAAAGCCCATACACCCAAGTGCGATCGACGAGACTTTTAAATCGGATGTTCCTAACTGTCGATATTGCATTGCATCACAACTCCCTTCGTTAACTCATTACCCTCTTTATTAAAACGCGATCCGTTGGCAGAGTAAAATACCTAGTTCAAATAATCAATTATAACCATTCCGTATAGTTATCCGTCATCCAGTCGTTTTAGGAATTAATGACCGTTATTAGTCACCAATCATTATTTTCAATGTGCCTGGCGACATCCAAGCGTGGCACCGTACTCCAGGTGTTGGGCCAAAAATGAACAGCACGTTTGCAACCATACCAGGCCACATCCTGCAGTGAGTGTCACCGACCGATTTTAAGGTCGAACCACTGATAAACCGGTTTTGTGGGCACCACCACAACTCACCGTGACCACCTCCGCCAACTCAATTTTCCAACACAAAACCGACCATTCTGGAAGTTACACCTTTTCCAGAACGGTCGGTCATGACAACTGATTGAATCGCCGTAAGCATCGCTACCGACACGACGACAATGTTTATTTCAGTTTTACCTTAATTTTTAACTTTTTAGGCGCTTGATGGCGCGCTAAGATTAATTGCCAGCCCACTTTAACCAGCGTACTAATAACAGTCATCACGACCATTAACGATAATTTTCGACGCATTCGGCATCACCTCAATTAATTTAAATCGAGCATACCACACTTTAATCGACGTGAGCGGAATTTTGCAACTGAATCATATCATAGTAGTAACCATGCTGTTGCAATAGCTCGTCGTTGGACCCGCGTTCAACGATTTGCCCCTGATTTAAGACCAGGATCAAATCAGCATTTTGAATCGTGGACAAGCGGTGGGCAATCGCAATCGTCGTGCGGTTCTCCTGAATCCGATCCAAACCAGTCTGAATCATCTCTTCGGTCTCAGTATCGACGTTCGCCGTGGCTTCGTCCAAGATTAAAATCTTAGGGTCAGTCACAATCGTCCGCGCAAATGAAATCAATTGCCGCTGTCCTGAAGAATAACTGGCCCCGCGCTCAATGACGCGTGACTGATAATTCTCAGGTAAATCGTTGATGAAGTCATCGGCCTTTACAAACCGTGCCGCTGCTTGAACTTGTTCATCTGAAATCTGATCGTTAAACATTCGGATGTTGGAATTAATATCACCATAAAACATAAACGGTTCTTGCAAGACCAACCCCATCTTCTGTCGCAATTCCTCAGCCGGATACTCACGAATGTCGCGATCATCAATTAAAACTTCTCCTGACTGAAACTCATAAAACCGCATCAAAACATTAATCGTCGACGTTTTTCCACTCCCCGTCTGACCAACTAGTGCCACCGTTTGGCCTGGTTCAGCCACGAATGAAACGTCTTTTAAGACCGGATGCTGGCCGTCATAGGCAAAGGTGACGTGCCGAAATTCAATCTTACCGCGCGTAATCTTAGCCGTAGGATCGACGTGTTGGGCCGGGGCAATCGTTGGATCATCCATGACCCGTAAAACCCGTGATCCGGCGACGACGCCATCTTGAAAGTCTGACAAATTATCCATCATCGACGTCATCGGATTATAGAAGTTATTCAGGTACGTGATGAACGCATAAACGACCCCGGCAGCCACATAACCATTGAGTCCACGAACCCCGAAGATTCCCAGAACCATGACCGTCCCTAACGCATAAAACAAGTCGATCAGTGGACTTAATAATAATGAGTTCGTCCGGATCATCGCTTGGCGGGTCTTAAAATAGGCATCATTGGTATGATCAAATTCACCATTGATACGGTGTTCTTGTCGAAATTGCTGAATTACACTAATTCCAGTGATTGCTTCACTTAACTTGGTATTCAACTCACTGAGCCGTTCCCGCATTCGCCGGTAAACCCGTGAGCTATACCGTTGATAATACCAAATCGTTACAGCCAAAAAAGGCATGAAAACCAATAACCACAAGGCAATCTGCGCATCGGTGAGATACATCGCGACAAACGACGAAATCACCGCAAAAAAGGCGGTAAATAATGTATTAAACAACGCCCAAAAATTGGAAAACGACATCGTATCGTTAGTCAGGCGTGACAAAATTGAGCCACCAGGGACTTGATCAAAGTAGCGCATGCCCATCCGATGCAACTTGGCGAACATTTGTCGGCGGACATTTTCAAGCATATATTCTGCCCCCATCGTACTACTGAAGTTCTGTACGAACTGCATCAACGCGCGCACAACCATGCCGAAGAAATAGAGGCCCGCAAAGTACCACATGACCGGTACCGTGGCGTGTCCTGTTTTGAGATAATGATCAATAAAGGTCTGTAATACACGCGGTAGATAGATATTAACCACACTAATCAGACCGGAAAAAACGATGGCCGCAATAAAAAAACATTTGAACGGTTTCGCATACGGCAATAGTCGCCGAATAACCGTGAGTTGTTCCTTAACAGGCATGGAACGTGCCCATACCGATTGACGTGCTGCCATTATTGCACCGCTCCTTCCACTTTGGTCTCCAATTGTTGGCGCGTAAACATCTTCTGATACCACCCGTGTTGCGTCATTAATTGCGCGTGGGTCCCTCGTTCAACAACGTGACCGGCATCCAACACAATGATTTCATCAGCGTTCATCACCGAACTTAACCGGTGGGCCGCGATAATCGTCGTTTTGTCTGCTCGTTCTGCCTTTAGATTAGCTAAAATTTCTGCCTCAGTTTCGGCATCAACCGCGGATAACGCATCATCTAAGATCAGCAATTCAGGATTGATGAGTAAGGCCCGCGCAATGGCTAGTCGTTGGCGTTGCCCTCCAGATAGCGAGATACCTTCCTCACCAACTTGGGTATCGTAACCAGCGGGCATGCTGGCAATCTGACCACTCAAATCACTCTTGGTGGCGACCGCTTCCACAACGGCTTGACTCACAGTCGGATCGGCAAAACGAATATTTTCACGAATCGTATTCGAGAACAGAAAACTATCTTGGGGCACATAACCAAGGGCTGGTAAGTAACTATCAAGCGCATACTGCTTAATATCGTGACCACCATAAGTAATGTGGCCCTCGTACTGATCAAATTCACGCAAAATCAGTTTCATAATCGTTGATTTACCAGCACCAACCCGCCCGACAATTCCGAGCGTCTGTCCCGCCTTCAAAGTAAAGTCCACGTTACTCAGACTGGTTCCTGCATCGTTGGGATAATTGAACTGCTTGATTTGATACTGAATATCACCATGCGGGCGCTGTTCAATGCCCCGTTTGGCATCAATAATGGCACTTTGCTGATTCAATAATTCCATGACCCGATCATACGAGGCGTTTCCCCGTTCCATCGTGTTGAATAACATCCCGACCGCAAACATCGGCCAGACCATCATTCCCAAATAAGTGACGAACGAGACCAAGTTACCGATTGTAATGACACCGTGGGTCACGTACAACCCGCCCAAAATAATTGTGGCGCCGTAAGATAACGCAATAATCATGGTAATCGCGGGATCAAATAGCGAGTCGAGTACGTTGACATGCCGATTGATCTTAATCGTCTGATCAATCTGTTGATTAAAATCAGCAACATCGGCCTTTTCCTGACCTAGCGCTTTGATCACTTTGATTCCACTGATACTCTCCTGCGCCTTATTATTCAGTCGCGAAAAGGCGGCTTGGGAGGCACGAAACGCGACGTGAATTTTTTTACCCAAATACCGTGACACGATCGCTAATAATGGGAAAGGCACCACCGCAATCAGCGTCAGTCGCCAGTCGATTAGTGTCATCATCGCAATCAGCGTTGTCCCACCAGTAATAATGGAATCCGCAAATTGGAGAATGCCACCACCAGCGACCCGTTCAACCGCCGTGAGATCATTGGTCGCATGGGCCATCAAGTCCCCGGTACGGTATTGCTGATAAAACGTCGCATCCATCTTCATAAAATGCCAAAAGAGTCGTTCCCGCAGCGTTCGTTCAAGGCCGGCTGCACCACCCCAGATGGCATTCCGCCATAAATAACGCGCCAGGTACTGACCAACGGCGGCCACACCAATAATAACTAAATAGACCGTCAGCGTGTGCGCCGTCAAGCTGTGCTGATTAATCCCATCAACGACGTCCCCAATAATCCGGGGTGGCACAATGCCGATAATGGCAGTCAAAACTAGTCCAAGCACCCCCGCGAGGTACAACTTCCATTCACGCCGAAAATACCAGCCTAATTTCAAAAATATACTCACAGCGCACCTCCAATAATTTGATTAAAATTTAATTAGACAACTTTTTATAATACCATACCTCGCGCAAACCCCTTAATGATAAGTTCCATCCCGAATGCAAAGTGATTGCACCAGATTGAAAATAAGCTTAAACTGGGGACGTTAGTGGGACGGTCATTACGATCGTCCCTTTCAATCGTAAAAATTCAGATTACTGATTTTTACCACCGACTATTGGGCTTGGTGAGCTGTCCAAAATACGCCAATTATTTTTATAAGGAGTGTTGATTGTGTCCCAACCAAGTACCGTCACTTTAAAAACCAAACTGGCAATCTTATCCGTTGGTTTACTCTCATTTGTCGGGATTCTCGTGGAAACATCGATGAATGTGACGTTCCCCACGCTGATTAAAACAATGAGGGTTTCACTAGATACCGTCCAGTGGCTGACGACCGGTTACCTATTACTGACAACCATTGTCATGAGTACCACGGCCTATGTTCTAAAGCGGTTTAACCCCAAGCCCTTATTCTTATTTGCCGCCCTCGTGTGTCTGCTTGGGGGCATTCTTTGTTGGTTAGCGCCGAATTTCTCCGTATTATTAACTGGCCGCCTTTTACAGGCCGTAGCCACTGGGATTTCGATTCCACTGATGTTCCAGTTGATTTTCACTTACGTCCCTCGCAATCAACTAGGAACTTATACCGGTTTAGCTAGTGTCATCGTGTCTCTAGCCCCGGCTCTCGGACCAACTTATGGCGGGATTTTAACTAGCGTCTGGTCATGGCGGGCAATTTTCGTTGGTATCGTACCGTTATTGGCATTACTGGCAATCTTAGGGGCGTTCAACATTTCGGGGAAGGCCTTAGGTGTTGGCGATAAAAAATTCGACTATCTGGGCGCAATCCTTTTAGCCATCACCTTCACTAGTCTGTTGTTCACGTTTAACAACGCGGGAACTCACGGCTGGCTGTCGCCGAACTTCGGCCTCTGGTGTCTATGGAGCATCGTGATGATTGGTGCAATGGTGACGTACGCCATCAAGGGGCGTCGCCAACTGATTGATTATTCAATTCTCAAATTGCCAATCTTGCGACTTCGGCTATTTAATTACTTTGGTTTACAATTCATTAATATCGGGTTGTCGTTCGTTCTGCCACTTTTCGCCCAAACCGTCCTTGGGGCTTCGGCCATGACGGCGGGGCTCATGATGCTTCCCGGCGCAATCGTCGGCGCCATCACTGGGCCAATCGCCGGTCGAATTTACGATAAACAAGGCCCAACGACCTTATTAACATTTAGTGCCATCATGGCGAGCGCCGCCTTACTATTATTCTGGCTGACAACCGATTACTTCACAGTCATCATCATGGCTGTCATTTACGCGCTACTACGCGTCGGCTTTAATACTGGTTTTGGGACTGCGATTTCGGATGGTAGCACCCGCGTCCCTCTGCCTCAAAAATCCGATCAAAACTCGATGTTCAGTATGATGCAACAGTACGCCGGTTCAATCGGGACCAGTATTATGTCCGCTGTAATTGCCGGCTATGAAATTCATCACCCGACCGTAACTGGAACAATTATGGGAAGCAAGTTGGATTTCTTGCTATTATTCGTGTTGGCGATCGCCATTTTGATTAATGTTCTGCATGTTAAACGACTTGAAGCGGGGCAAAACTAGGATTGACTGATAGCATCGTTAGTCTTGAAAGTGGATTGATTGCTGCATTTTTGGAGATTAATTATTTAAATGCTTTAAATCTACATCGAAAAGGCTCAGGTTTTCTTTGACCTGGGCCTTTTCGCGTACTCTAGCGTCAATAAACACACTATTAAGCAAATTACTATCTCAATGCTTTCTCAAATAGAGTTTCCATATTATGATGACATAATTGAAAGCTAGTGACATTACAAAATAAATAATGGAAATACCCAAAACATTAGCACAGTATTCTGTAAACCAATATTTGTATTGTGTGAGAAAATCATATCCACCATGTAAAACAAAAAAATAAATAACTGATATTCCAAAAACAATCATGCTTTGTTTGAAACTTGATTTAAAAACAGCCATCATATCCTACTCCCATCTATTGAAACCGGTTTCGTTTTGTCTTATTATACATACGCAATTCAAAAATGTACACTACCGGAATAAGGAGGAAGTTCAATGAATTATACCAGTCAAGCTAACATTCACAAATTTACTTTGGTCATTATTTTATTGAGCAGTATCCTAATATCTACTACCATAACTTTGGAAATTTCTGCCAATACAACATCATCGTCACAACAAGCCATAGATTGTATCTCTCAAGAATTAGCAGATGTATCAAATAGCATTCAGTATGATCCCCAGACTGGATTAGCAACAAACTTAGATGTGAACACTTTAGTATCAAAATACGGTTCCAATAACCAGAACCAATTGCAGCATATCAACGAGATAATGAAATATGAATACAAGCTAAATAGTATTCAAACTAGAAGTTTTTGGTCCTGTATGAAAAATCAATTATTGGACATGATTGGCTATCAAACTTTCCAAGCATTATTACGCGGAGGCATTCAAGGATTAATCCAAAGAAAGACGTGGAAGGCAGCGGCTAAATTACTAATCAGATACCTTGGAGATGGCATCGGAGTCGGGTTTATCGCCGCACAATTGGCCTGGTACGCGATTAGATGTGCCTAGTTATTCATTAGTTGCGCTCACTCGTAGAAAAAAGTAATGTCTTCGAATTATGGTATCAGTAAAATTAAAATTTAACCCTTTTCGAGAAAAAAACCGCGCCCCCAAGACGCGGTTTTTCGTCTTGGAAGCGCGATAATATGATTACCAGTAATTACTTACCAGCTTTCATCTGAATTTCAGCCTCGGCTGGAACTTGCATATCGTGTTGCTTGAGGAAGACCATGGAAGCCCACAGTAATCCCAGCGACACAATCGTAATTCCTGCTAAGACAACGATTGATGACCAGAAAATACCACTACCCCAACCACCAGTTAAGGCTTGCCGGAACGCTTGAATCGAGTACGTTAATGGCAAATACGGGTGAATAGCGTTGAAGAACTTGTTGGTAATTTCCATTGGGAAGGTCCCACCAGAACCACCAAGTTGTAGCATCAAGATAACCATTGCGACGAACCGTCCTGGGTTATCGAATAGCATCGATAAGAACATGACTAGGAACATTGACGCTAAGGCAATCATGATTGCCGTCAAGTAGTATTCAGGTACACTGATTGGTTTCAAACCAGCAACTAATAACACTGTCGCTTCGATGACCGCCATCGCAAGTGCTACGGGACCACCAACAGCAACTTTACTCCAGAACCATTGTGTTGGCGTGCCGTCGTCATCCGCAATCCGTCGAATTGGATAAGCGAAGTTGAAGACGATTGCCCCAACATACAAAGCCAGTGACAAGACGTAAGGTGCTAACGCATGACCATAGTTTGGCACGTGCGTGTAGTCTTTATAGGACGTCTTAGTTGGCGCCGCCATCATTTTCGCATTCGCGTTCTTTAATGGTGTCGCGTTAACTTGATCCGCACCTTCTTGTAAGGAAGTCGCGAGTGTCTTGTTACCGTTCTTGATCTGCTTTGTCCCGGATAGGAGTTTGGCAGAGTTGTTGTCAAGCTGGGTGGCCCCGTCATTTAATTGACTGACACCAGCCATTAAGGCCGGCACTTGTCCATTTAGTGTGTTCAGCCCACTAGTAACTTGCCTCGAGCCACTAAATAGTTGTTGTACAGCACTAACCAGAACGGGAATCTGCCCATTAAGTGTTGATAAGCCATTTGTAACCTGTGCAGAACCATTCTTGAGTTTCGTAACTCCAGTTGCTAATTCGCCAGTCTTACTGTTCAATTGACCTAGTCCATTAGTTACTTTAGATGAACCACTTGTAACTTGACTTGAACCTTTAAATAGCGCATCCACACCAGAAACAAGCACTGGTATCTGGCTATTCAGTTGTGCATTTCCGTCTGCCACTTGACTTGCACCAGCATTCAATTGTCCAGACTTGGCAGCAATTTGTTCGCTACCATTAGTTATTTGATCAATTGAAGATACAAGTGTTGGCACGGCCGAACTAATTACGCCAAGTTTTTCATTGATAAGCGCAGAACCGCCATTTAAACTATCATTATTTTGTATTAATTTGTTCGTCCCTCCTGAAATTCCAGCAGCAAGCTGTGACTCACCATTAATTCCAGCTACTAGTGTGGGAACATTTTCATTGAGACTTGTGAGTCCCGCACTCAATTTGGATGTTTTTGTCTTCAATTGGTTTAACTCAGACGTAAAGTTTGTCGAAGATGTTTCTAGCTCGGAAACCGAATCACTCATACTACTGAGGTCACTTATCAGGCTGTCAACACCATCTTGCAAATCACTAAATTTAGTAACTAAATCCGTTTGTTGTGAGGTTGCAGCCGCATTACTTTTCAGCATCGATTGTAATTTCGAAGCATCACTAGCTAATGCTGTCTTAGTACTTTCATTTGAGGCTGTACTTGTAGTTGCGCCAACATCACTTAGTTTCGCTTCCAAAGCGGCAACTTGTTCATCTGTTAATCCATTCGAACTTTGAACTTCCTTGATTCGGCTATTAATTTTAGCTGTTAAGTCGGTATTATTAGTTGTCGTTGAGCTAGAAATCTTAGAGATATTCGTTTGCATATCGCTAACAACAGTTGCAATATCACTATTATTAGATTGACTTTGCTGAGTCGAAAGTTGCTTTTGAAAGCTCTGTAAAGCTAATTTCATATCTGCCATGCCTTGCTGTAAATTAGCAATCTTTTGTTGATTGGCAGGATCTTTCAATGCTTGTCCTTTTTCACTAATTTCTGACGTCATACTGCCACTTGCTGTAGAAAACTGACCAACAGCACCATCAATTTTCCTTGCTCCATCAGCTAACTCAGCAGCCTGTGTTGGCAAGTCTTTTGTACTCTTTTTTAATTCTGTCGCAACAGTATTTGCTTGAGAGGCATAGCCATTAACGGTAGCGACACCATTAGTATAGCCACTGATACCTTTTTGAAGCGTATCTGCTCCGGTGGCTAATTCACCAACACCACTGAACTGCTTAGCACCTTGATTCAACTGTTTCAAATAATTGGTCACAGTATAAACGCCACCAGTATACTGGGCTACCCCCACTCTCAATGTTTCAGAGCCATTCGCTAATTGATTGACACCACTTGCTAATTTAGTACTATTGCCCGCGAGCGTCCCTAAGCCAGTAGTTACTTGACTTGAGCCAGAAGTCACTTGACCTGAACCACTGAACAGCTGAGTAACAGCACCGCTGAGCGCCGGAATTTGATTATCTAATGTCACTAAGCCATTTGTAACCTGTCCTGACCCATTTTCCAGTTGTGAAACACCACTGGAAAGTGTCCCCGTTTTGCTATTCAATTGTCCAAGACCATTCGTTACTTTATTGGAACCATCCGCTAACTTGGAAACACCATTTGATAACGGTGTCACACTGGTTTTAAGCTCGACCGTCCCGTTCTTCAACGTATGAACACCCGTCGTATACGTCGTCAAGCCATCCTGCAGTTCGACGCCACCATCTTTAAGC
The DNA here is from genome assembly GCF_014131735.1 of Lactiplantibacillus plantarum. Lineage (NCBI taxonomy): Bacteria > Bacillati > Bacillota > Bacilli > Lactobacillales > Lactobacillaceae > Lactiplantibacillus > Lactiplantibacillus plantarum. The sequence continues at coordinate 705,727 of NZ_CP039121.1, read as the reverse complement.
TTGGTAGCCCCATCGGCGGCTTTTTGATAGCCCTTACCGGCAGTCCGAATCTGCTTGAAGATTGCTAATGCGTAGGCCTTAGTGACTTGCGCCCGAATACTCTTATTAACTCGTGAAACACCAGTATCGGTAATGACCTTAGCAATATAATTCAACGATTCGTTGGTCTCATAATGCAAGTTCATCTTTTTCGGATTGGTATCCGTCATCGTTGTGGCATTTTTTGAGAAATTGCTAGGAATCGTGACGACCGTGTAATATTTCCGGTCTTTCAATCCCTGCTTGGCTTTTTTAGCCGACACAAAGTGCCAATCCAAATCGTTATTTTTCTTTAAATTCGTCACGACTTGCTTACCAACTGCAAACTTTTCGCCTTGATAGTTCACTGACTTATCTTCATTAACGACAGCCACTGGTAAGTTTTGCGTATCCCCGTATGGATCCCACACCGACTTCAAGAAGAAGATGCTGTATAAAAACGGGATCAAAATCATGACTGAAACTGAAATCCATAGTATTTTGCTATGACGAATTGACCGCCATTCGTCGCGTATCATTTTCACAACCTGAAACCTTCCTTCAAATAATTAAACTGTGTGTTGCTCAAGTGAAAACACCGTCGCAAGCGTCCCCTGAATCATCACCTGCGTGCTGGCCGCCTGACCATCACGATGACCGTTATTGAGCCACTGGACAATACTTGTGACGACCCCACTGACTAAGTACGCCGTCAAATCGGGATGCTGCGACTGGCGAATCATCGCAAAAACCCGATCATCCGCCCCCGTCTCGGCGACCGTGACAAAACAGTCATTGATCACTTGTTGAGAACGGGTATTGTCACCCTCATTGTTCGTCACTAATAAATGTCGTAAAACTTGCGTGTGCGCCCCGATAAACGTCGACATAATTGCCGAACCAACCGTATCAGTTCGCTCAGCAGCCAATAGTTCATCTAACGTGTGCATCACCATCTGCCTGAGCAAATCAAATTTATCCGTATAATAACGATAAAAACTACTGCGATGTATAAATGCTTGCTTACAGATCTGCTCAACCGTAATTTGTGAGATTGAACGTTGCTCCAACAATTGGTACATCGCCCGCTGTAAATCCAGCTCCGTACGAATTGAAATTACCATCACCCCGTTTTTAAATTCTTATATTCGAATAGAAGAATATATTTGCCATAAAAACACCGCTGCATCCCCGTGCAACGATTGCTGGTGTTCATGCAGTTTAGTGCAAGTACGGTTTCAATTCCAAGTCCGCCTTAAGCGTGTGAATCAAATGCTCAACTTGCGTTAGTGGCGCGTCAAACGTCACCCGATAATAGTTACGGGTCCCCTGATGTTCAACTGCGACAAAGTGTCGTTCCTTTAACGTCTTCAATTGATGCGAAACGGCCGGTTGCGAAATATGCATCCGTTCAGTTAATTCACCAACAGTCATGCCCTGCGCGTGTTGCGAAAGTTCAATCATGATTTGTTGACGCCGTTCATCGGCTAAGACTTCAAAGATCGGAATTGTTTCTCGAAATTCTTGCAGTGCTTCTTCACTACTGACCATGCGATTAGCCTCCTATATTCTTATATTCTAATGTTCGAATGTATCAATGATAAAGCTTTTTGAATCCGTTTGCAACACCTAAATCCACTTTGTCGGCAAACGCGACAAATTATTATTTTTGTCGCATTTGACGCAAAAAAAGACGCCTGACCACGCAGTCAGACGTCTCCAAGGGTAATTAGTACTAGCAATCAAAACGATTGATAGCAACGTCCGGTTGGGAGCCGGAGCCGTTGTATGGAAAATCATAGGTGTTTGGGAAGGCCCCATGATCTAAGACATCGCGTTACTTGTTAATAATGACAGAAACATCAGCAAATTAACGGCGGTTAAGTAACTCGAATAACTACAGTATAATCGCTCAGTGAAACTTTGCTAGTCCTACTTTGAACCTTTTGTCGTAAAACAGGACATTTAGATTAAATTGTTGTATGAAACAACGACATTTAACAGCCGACCGTGCCCATTATGCTGACCTAGATGACTGTCTTGCCGCTTAATTCAACGCCTTCTTCACATATTTGTAACCATACTTAACCAACTCGCGCTCGACTTGCTTACTAGTGGTCGTCGATTGAGACGAGCGACTCGCACTCGTATTCTGACTACTGCTGACTTTGTCAGCCCCAGCAACCTGCATCGTCGAATCCGCTTTCCCACGACCAGTAGCATAGTCGAAACTAACGCCAGGTTCAACGTTCCAAATATAGACGTTGAAATTGACACTGCCATCGGTTGAGACTGCTTGCGACCAGTAACCACGAGGCATCAATTCGTTGCCACGGAAAACCGTTGTCACACGATAAATGACTTTTTTACCTTGTTCTAACGCCGTACGCACCTGATCTTCATAAATCTGCATCGTTTTTTGATTCGAGTAGGCCGTCTGAGTTGCCAAGTTTTTCGGGTTATCTAAGCTACCATCTTCACCAGCGCGATACTGCCCATTAGACGTCAAGTTAAAGGATAACGTGTAAGCAATCAAGTGCCCACGATTTTGCGGATAGACCCGCTTACCATTAACGGTAAGCGGTTGATTATGCCAGCCAGTTGGGCTCCACGTTTGCGCCGTCCGTCCTTCAGACCGTCCTAAATTGGCCTTGCTCAAGTAAGCCGTGTCCGTGGTTGTCCGATTCAATGAATCTAAATTACCGTAATCAATCTTAGAATTTTTCCACTGACTCGCTGCCAGCGTACTCTTACCGCTATTAACTTTGATGGCCGCAGCACTGCCCGATTGATAAGTCATTTTTGCCAGTTGTTTGTAAGTTTGTTGCGTATTACCAGTCGCACTGGTCGTTTGATTACGACTGGATTCAGACTGCTGACTAGTCGTCGAACTCGTCGTATCCGTACCAGACGTTAACAAGCTACAACCACCCAACAGCAAGCTCAAACTCAAGAGACCCGCTATGCCAACGCGTCGCATTAATTTCACCATGATTCTCTTCCACCCCATCTTTTTTAAGTACGGTTCTATCATACCGTACTTTTACAAGGGGAACAAACGTTTTCTTTTAATCTTTTTGTACTTGCCAGTCGTTCCTTAGAATCCCATACTTGACCGAGTCATAATACTGCCCTTGCCAATAACGAACTTGTGGAATCCAGGCCTCCTGCTTTAATCCCACGGCTTCCGCTAACTGCATCATCCGCATATTCCCCGACCACGTTGTCAATCCAATGTGCGGCAAAGTCGTCTCCTCTTGGAATAAGTGGGTCAACCATTTAGTCAACGCGGTGCGCCCAATATGCTCACCCCAATGCTCCTGATTATAGATAATGATGCCTACCTCTAACCAGCGTTTGAGGGAACCATCCACAAAGTGCCAATTAACACTGCCGACAATCACACCATCCCGTGTGATGACCCAGTTACGCGGTCGAATCAACCAATCACGGGGGCCAATAATTGTCTCAAAGTCTGTTTGAGTCGGTAGTTGGTCATGAAAATACGGTCCATTCCAGCGCGTCCACTCCGCATTTGGATCACTAAAACCTAGTTGCCATAGCGTCGTTAATTCTGCGCGCTGAAGCGGTCGAATTGTAATTGTTGCCGTCATTTGATCACGCCCTCTCAATTCATAGGTCTACTATATCGAAAAACCACCCTAACAACAATCACATTCGTGGACATATAAACTTACATTAAACGGCCCCTTTTCCAGCGAACCGAAGCTGGCCGTCCTTGACTTTAGCTCACTTAGGGACAACGACAGCTAAAAAAACCACCATTCTGGCTGAAAGAATGGTGGTCATAAGTCTTAAGCGTGTGTTGCAAGCTGTCGCAACAATTTTAGTATAGCTGCTGAAACGCGTTTCAGGTCAAGCACTAAGTTGGCGCCAGGTTGCTTTGGTCAGTAAGTACCGCATGACGTGGATCACTTCACCTTTATCACTGGTAAACGTGTGCAGTTCTCCAGCCGCTTGCATGCCCATCTTAGCCATCACTCGGCCAGAATTAGGGTTGGCACTCGCATAGTGAGCCTCGATGGTCTCATAGTTCAGCGTTTCAAACCCATAATGCATCAAACAATTGCCGGCTTCCGCAACATAACCGTGCCCCCACGCAGCTGGGCTTAAAGCGTACGTCAATTCACCAGTCGCACCACTACCATGAAACTCATAAAACCCAATCAGTTGATGATCACGGCGACGTTCAATGCCAAAAACAGTGGTCGTGTCTGCCAAAAAGTGCGTCGTAAACAGTTGCTCGAACGCGGCCGGACTCTGAACCCGTCGGTAACGTAAATAAGCGACAACCTGCGGATCAAAAATCATGTCCGCTAACGCATCATGATCCGCCGCTGTCATTGGTCGTAATATCAACCGTTCCGTTTCAAACTGAGTCAAATTGCCATCTCCAAATTATTATTGATTCGTTAATTATAATAATCTACTGGCAAATGTAAATTATTTCGTTCCACTCTCAATGATTTGGCAAAGTCACCTGTGCCAGCATCGCAGTTCCTACCGCTTCAAATCGGGCGCAGTTCTAAATCCAATTCTCGCAAATTTTAACCACAATAAAAGGGCCGGTAACCAACCGTCCCTTTCTCTGATCGACTTGCAAACCCCAAGCTTGCCATTGTGTATGTGCCTCGTCATGGACCCAGCCCATCCCGAGAGGTATAAATGCTTGTCAAACGTTATGATTCAGCTAACTGAGCTACTTATCACTATCAATAATTGCTTATTAACAATGTCCTGACAAAGTAAATCGATCCGGCTCCCAACCTAAATCCGCTGACAAAGCGTATGTATTGCTTCATAACTTTGTCTTTAGTATAGCGAGCCAGCATTGCGTTTAGATAACACGAAGATTACAAAAATGTTACAACTGGTCTAAACCAACTAAAAGTTAGCCTGGTATTGCTTAATCGTCTCTGGCTACGGACACCCAGTTTATCTTTAACGAACAAAGTCGCCCACTATGGTCTTAACAGTCGGCCTTTATTGAGCTGAAAGCCGTTGATTGACATGTACTTGAATAACTTGTCGCCGAGAACCGGTCAAGAAATAAATCGTTATGCCAACAAAAATAATGACGGTAGCACCGATTGTTTGCCATTCGAACACATCCGGCTTAACCATTGTCTGGCTACCTGATGCCATCATGCTCAAAATATCAATAGCAGCATGGATCACCATCGGCAGCAAGATACTACCTGAGTATAGGTACGTCGAGGCTAAAAACCAGCCTAGTGTCGCTGCAAAAATGATTTGCTCAACCGTGGCTGACAAGGGTTGGCCCGCAAAAACGTTTGTAATATGCCACATTCCAAATAGGCCACCGCTTAGCCACACTGCCCAGTCGATCTGGTAACGCCGATGCCGAAAAGCTTGTAATAACAAGGTTAAAACGGCAAAACGATACAACCATTCCTCCGCGATTCCCGGTTCTAACCCACTCAAAAACATTTTCCAAGTCGCTGACCGTAGCTGGAAGTCCCAATGTGTGAATGTCGTCGCCCATGAACCACCTGCACTAAAGGCATTCCATAGACTAAAAGCCGTTCCCACCACGATCAGCCCAACCACTAAACTAGTTTGAGCCTGACGATTAAACCGCCACGATGGGCCCGTCAATCCCCATCCCCGCAGTAAGACCCCAACAGCAATCACAAAGCCCAGGGCGCCTAAAATACCAGTATCACTGACCATCTCGAATACTGATGGTGCTTGCAGATTCGGTAAAATCAAAAAAGTCTGCTGCGCACTGACGACACCACTAAAAATAGCCGTAATTAGGACCGCAATCCGGCCAATCACAGATTCGATCGGTTTAGTGACCACCACTGCCACCGGTACGAATGCGACCATTAAATAAGCCATCCCCACAGCAATCAATCCCTGCTCGTCTAACCATGACAGCTGACTTAACCAAGCCACGAGGTTCGCCAGTAAAATCGGCAAGAGTGTGAACTGCAGTACTGTTTGGACATAATAATTAACATGTCGCAAACGCCGCCACTGTGCTTGGTCCTCCTCGGCAGCTGGCCACCAGGCTAACAGTCCCCATATCAGCAACTGCATACCACCAACTGGGAAAAACACACCACCATCAAACGTAAATAGTTGAATAAAGGCCGCGCCAAATAACACGATGAGCTGCCCCATGTACCAGCGTCGTAATAATTGTTCGGTTTCCGGCGTCATAAAAAAATCCCCCAATCTGATATGCATTAATCATACCAGATTGGGGGACGCTCACACGTGATTTTGTTTAGATTTATCGGATTCCACGACTAACTAATAAAGATCTTGCACCCGGCCCTGTGTTGCTTCATGGGCCAAGTATTCATCATAAGTCGTATCACCACGATCAACAACGCCTTTCGCACTCACTTCGACAATGTGGTCGGCAATCGTTTGAATAAATTCATGGTCATGAGAAGTAAAGACGATGGCGCCTTTAAAATCAATCAGACTATCATTCAGTGCGGTAATGGATTCCAGGTCCAAATGGTTGGTCGGATCATCTAATAATAAGACGTTAGCCCGACTAAGCATCATCTTTGATAACATTCCCCGTACTTTTTCACCACCAGATAGCACGTTCACTGGTCGTTCAACATCGCTACCAGAGAACAACATTTTACCCAGGAAACCTCGCAAGAAAGTATTGTCACTTTCTTCTTTCGATGCAAACTGGCGTAACCAATCAATAATTGGCAATTCACTACCCGCGTATTCTTCATTAATATCTTTAGGCAAATAAGTCCGCGAAGTCGTTTGTCCCCAGGTCACCGTGCCACTATCTGGTGCCATCGACCCAGCAATAATTTGCATCAGTGTTGTCGTTGCCAAATCGTTGCGGCTGATCAACGCCGTTTTTTCATTGGGACGGAGCGTGAAGCTAATGTTATCAAGAATCTTAACGCCTTCAATCGACTTGGAGACATTCTCGACCTTCACAAGGTCATTACCGATTTCACGGTCTGGCGTGAACTTAATGAACGGATATTTACGTGATGATGGTTTGATATCATCCAACGTAATTTTCTCCAATTGTTTCTTCCGTGAGGTGGCTTGCTTAGATTTCGAAGCATTGGCACTGAATCGCGCCACGAATTCTTGCAACTCTTTAATTTGGTCAGCTTTCTTGGCATTGGCATTCGCTTGCAACTTGGCCGCTAACTGGCTAGATTCCACCCAAAAATCATAATTCCCAACAAATAGTGTGATCTTGCCAAAGTCGACGTCACACATGTGGGTACAAACTTGATTTAGAAAATGCCGGTCATGAGAAACGACAATGACCGTCTTTTCGTAACCAGCCAAAAAGTCTTCCAACCAGCTAATTGATTGGACGTCCAACCCGTTCGTCGGTTCATCCAGTAATAGCACGTCGGGGCTTCCAAACAGCGCTTGACCTAATAAGACTTTCACCTTTTGCGGTTCAGTTAACTCGCTCATCTTCAAGTGTTGCATCGATTCATCGATACCAAGGTTTTGTAACAACTGGTCCGCTTCCGACTCTGCGTTCCAGCCATCCATTTCGGCAAATTCGCCTTCTAATTCAGCAGCCCGAATCCCATCTTCATCGCTAAAATCAGGCTTGGCATACAACGCATCTTTTTCAGTCATGATTTCGTATAACTTTTCGTGACCACGAATAACAGTTGCTAACACTTCTTCATCTTCAAAAGCAAAGTGATTTTGATTCAAGCTAGACATCCGCTCGTTAGGCCCCATCGAGACCGTCCCAGTAGTCGGTTGTAATTTACCTTCCAAGATTTTTAAGAACGTCGACTTACCAGCACCATTGGCACCAATAACGCCGTAGCAGTTTCCCGGCGTGAATTTTAAATTGACATCTTCATAAAGCTTACGTGTTGAAAACTGCATACTAACATTATTTACGGTGAGCATTCCATTACCTCTTCTTTTTTAAAGTGAAATTGTCCGATAGAAAAGAGGTCGGAATTAAACAAACCTTCCAGACCTCTGTGTCGTTAATTATATAACTTTAATTTTAGCATGCTTTCAGCTCGTTTGGCAATCAAAACCATACGTGATTTTCTGAAAGCATCTCATCATTTTCATAAACAATCCAAATTAACCCCACCCGTAAACACCAGTTTTAACCATGTCTAGTGAACAGGCTTGCGCGACCAAAGCCCCGTCTGACGATCATCACGCACACCAAGTAACCCAAGTTAGCAAAATACTGGTCTCACAAAGTTAACTCAAAATATGTTGTTCAATATAATCCAATACACCATTGTCCACATTGGTACCTGTCACCGCTGTCGCATTGGCTTGGACATTTTCAGGCGCGTTTTGCATGGCAACCGCATGGGTCGCATAGTGAAACATCTCAAGATCATTGGTGCCGTCGCCAAAAACTAACATCTCATCCGGCAGAATACCCAACTGTTCACCAAGCTGTTTGAGGGCGCGGCCTTTGTGCATTCCCGGCTGAATCAAGTCCATACTGCCCTGACCACCTGAAGCGGGTACGGCAATGCCAGCGAGCTTAGGGGTAAGTTCATATACTAACTGCTCCGTCATTGCCGCGGGACAAATAACGTCGAACTTCACAACCGGATCAGTAACTGTGGTTAAATCCGCACATGTCTCTAATTGGTAATAGTAGTCACGCATATTAGCTACAAACTGCGGGTTCGCGTGCGCCAACACATGGACCGTTTGGGTGCCACACAATGCCACTTGTAATTCAGGATACGGTGCCAGGGCCGCTAACACTTGCTGAGTTGCTTGGGGACTGAACGTCGCAGCTTTGAGTCCCGCTTCTCGTTGCCACAGTTCCGCGCCGTTACCACCAATCAACCACATTTCAGGGTAAGCACTAAAGGTCGTGGCTAGTTCCGACGCTTGGTGACCACTGGCAATCACAAACTGAATACCGCGCTGCTGTAGCGCCGCATAGTCGTTGGCAAACCGCTCCTGGTCATAATCACCATAATCATTTAAAAACGTCCCATCCATATCCGTTGCTATTAATTTAATCGTCATTACTAATCATCCATTTCATGTAAGCCTTTTCTACCCCTTAGCCTACCGATTATGCCCGCAAAGTACAAGTCTTTTCTGATACTTTGTTAGAAGGCACCACCACCGGAGCCACCGCCAAAGCCACCAGAACTACCGCCGGAGAAGCCTCCTGAACCACCCGACGCCGAACTAGCGCTTCCAGAGGCATCTAAGGCGCCACTAAAACTATCGTTGATTGCACCGGACAAATCGAAGTCCAGCCCACCATTCGCATAGAAGAGTGGGTAATACACGAGCATCCCCGTAGCCAATGCTTCCGTACCAAAATCAATCGCCAATTGCTTAGTCACTTGATTGGCTAGTCCAAAAGCCGCGGCGTATGGCAAGATTTGTTCCCACAAAATCAAATCACCGACTTGGGCCGTATTAAAGTGCCCAATATCCTTAAGCATGCGGCGTAGTCCATTGATTTGATTACGTAATTCCAAGCCTGCGTCAGTATTGATGGCAATCCGCCGCCGTTGAATTATCCAGCCAATCCAGAAAGCCACCGCGGCCACTACCGCTGGAATCACCATCAGGGTCACGACCTTCGGACTAACTAATAACCCAGCACCCGTGGCAATCATCCCCATAACACTCACGACAACTGCTGCCATCAGCCATTGATTACGAAGCCGATAATTAGTTTCGTCTTGATAGACCGCCACGTCTTGGTCTACTTCGGTCTGCCAGCGGCTAAACCATTTGCCCAACCGACCAGCTTTATCACGCTTCCCGTATTTTTTGAGATCCGTTAACATGAACTGCCCGTCAACCGCGATTTTATCAAAACAGTGAGCCAAAAATGAGTTAGTCACTGGTTTCAATTGCGTTAACCGCACATCCGGTTTTCGGTGACCCGCAACCGTTTCAATCGTTATTTCTTGATTAGCTGCTGCTCGCAAAATCTCAGCCGTTAAAGCATCCGTATTCGGCGACCGCTGTGCCCACAATGACTCAGCAACTGCTGGTGTTACTGGTGGCACGTCAAATGAATGATTGATGGGAATCGGCTGCTGATGTGGCTTAGCCGGATGACGAGCCAGCCACCAAAGATAGCCAATCATGACCAATAACCAACCAGCCACCGCGGCACCAAAGATAACGCGACGCAGTAACTGATTACGTCGCCGTTTTTCATTAGCTTCCTGTGCCAACTTAGCTTCTTGTTTTTGGACCGTCGCTTTTCGCTTGGCAGTATTCGTCCGCGTATTCGTCGCCGTGACCGTGGTTGGAAATAGTAGGTGACTTTCAACGAATTGGTTCGCGGGATTATGTCCCAACGTCATCGTCACCCGGCCTGCCGCGCGCTCAACTTTTGTCTGACCACTCAACGGTCCGTGCGTCCAGGCTTGTAACGCGCTCACATTCTTGGCAGGTAACTGAATCACGATTTTGACATTATTCAGTGGTACATCCCAGCCACTACCAATCACTTTCCAATTCAGTTCGGCCGTGTCTGCATAGTTCGTTACGACCCCTTTAAGCCGATACCGATAGACAACCCGTAACTTATCATCTTCTTGAACTTGCCGGTAGAGCTTGACACGCATCCGGTCAGCATTTTGGGTCAACTGATACGTGTTGTTGGCCCCCGTTTCACTTGGCGCCGCCGTCACCGTGGTCCCACCATTCAGTTGCGTCGTGACCCCTTCCAACTGGGCCCCCTGAATACCTTTCAAATCTTGAACATTAAATACCCCGTGATAATCATCATCAAATTGATAAGTCATCGCTTGCGTTACATTCGCACTACCATCACGTTGAATGGCTACATTGACTTGATATTGGTCAATATCATAATCCGCAGCCGCGCGCATTGCTAAGCTAAACCACCAACAAAATCCTGCCAATAGTCCGAGCACGCTCAGCCAACTTAATCGTCGCTTCTTCGACATCTCACCATCGCCCCCTCCAATAATCGTTAGCCCTAGTTTATCATACTCCCCCGGTCGTGGGGCGCGAGATACTGCCACCGCTTTCTTAGGCAAAGCCGTCCTTTTGTTGTAGCATATAAAGTGACACGAAAGGGGTTTTAGTCATGCCACAAACCACGTTACCGACTCACATTCAAGTGCGAGGCGCACACGTCAATAATTTAAAAAATATCGATATCGACATTCCACTCAACGAATTTGTTGCGATTACTGGTCGCAGTGGGTCCGGTAAGTCATCACTCGCAATGGGCGTCCTGTACGCTGAGGGGGCCCGCCGCTACTTAAACGCCCTGTCAACCTTTACCCGCCGCCGAATCAATCAGGTCGGCAAAGCCAGTGTTGATTCAGTACAATACTTACCATCTGCATTAGCGCTACGCCAACGCCCCCAGGTTCCCGGCGTCCGTTCAACCGTCGGCACCATGTCTGAAAGCTTAAATATCTTAAGGCTAGCCTTCTCACGACTCAGCTCAGCAGTTTGCCCCAATGGTCACCGCATGCCACCAACGCTCGATGTGGCTGAAAATGATGGTTACGTCACCTGTCCGACTTGTGGCGCCAAATTCAGAGCGCCCGGCGCCGAAGATTTCGCCTTCAATTCAGGTGGGGCCTGTCCGACTTGCGGTGGCCTAGGCCAAGTTCGCCAAATTGACCCGGCACTCATTATTGCGGATGAAAATCAAACTATCGAAGAAGGGGCCGTTGCTTCTTGGCACCTACCTGGACGTAACTTTATGCCGATCGTTGCGCGCGAAATTGGGATTCCCATCGACATTCCATATAAAGACCTTAGTGAAGCCGATAAAGCACGCGTATTACATGGTCCTAAGCAAACCGTTGCCATCAACATTCCAAGCGCTAAAGGTAAAATCTTTCACATGGACAACGCTGTCTACGAGAACGCCTTTGCCGCCGTTGAAGATAGTATGGCGACGACCAAAAATGAACGGGCAATTACTCGGCTGAATCGCTTTTACAAGTTTGATACTTGTCCAGATTGTCACGGATCACGCTTCAATCCTCAGTTGTTTAACTACGAATTAAATGGTCAAAACATTGCGACGGTTAGTGATATGACTGTCGCCGCCTTGCATGATTTTGCGGCCACGATTGTCCCGTGGCTACCTACTAAGATGCATCATCTTGGACAATCCCTTGTTGATGAATTGCTACTCAGCCTGCAACCCATGGAAGAACTTGGACTCGACTACCTCACACTCAGTCGCCCCGGCGCGACCCTGTCAACTGGTGAATTACAACGCATTCAGCTTGGACGCACTTTGCGTAGCGCCACGACTGGCGTGTTATATGTCCTTGATGAACCTTCCGTTGGACTTCATCCAGCTAACGTGGCGGGCCTAATCAAAGCTTTCCGCGGGCTAGTCGCCCAAGGAAATTCCGTCGTGGTGGTTGACCACGACACTAGTATTATCAGTGCAGCTGATGATGTTATTGAGATTGGTCCGGGGGCTGGTAAGCACGGCGGTACCGTTGTCGGACAAGGCACTGTCGCAGCCATCAAGCAGGACAAAGAGTCCTTAATTGCGCCATTTCTCACCGGTACTGCCACGCTGCGTGAACGCCCCGTATTAACCGACGATGCGCTCTGGAAAAAGGGGGCCCTTGCTATTGAAGTGGCTCATCACTTTAACATCCAAGACATTACGGCGCGCATTCCCAAAAACCGTTTCACGACCGTCACGGGTATGAGCGGCGCTGGTAAAACGACTCTGGTACTAGATAGTTTGATTCCAGCACTGATTGCCACAGCTAAAAAGCGACCACTCCCAACCCACGTTAAGGCCTTTGACAATGGTCACATTCGGCACGTTGTTACCGTCGACTCAGTGCCCGTTGGTAAGAATGTACGGTCAACGGTCGCCACTTATACCAACATTCTCGACCATCTACGCCAATTATTCGCCGCCACCCCAGCAGCACAAGCAAACGGTTGGACCGCTAGCCAATTTTCATATAACGTCGCTGCGGGTGCTTGCCCAACTTGTGGTGGTACGGGCCAAATCTCTTTAGATGTGCAATACCTGCCAGACATCACCGAAGTCTGCCCCCAATGCCACGGCAAGCGCTACAATAAACAGACGCTGACCGTCAAATGGCATGGCTATTCGATTGCGGATATTTTAGATCTCGCGGTTGACGAGGCACTACCAATTTTCAAAGCGCAATCCGCCATCGCTAATACACTCCAGATTCTGCATGATATGGGACTAGGCTACTTACTATTAGGTGAAAGTACGCCGGCACTCTCGGGTGGCGAAGCTCAGCGCCTGAAGCTCACCTCCCGCATTGGCAAACGCCAAACGGGAACGCTCTTTGTCTTCGATGAGCCTTCAGTCGGTTTGCACCCGCTCGACATTCAGCAACTCGTCAAAGTCTTTGACCAACTGATTCAGCAAGGGGCAACCGTCATTGCCATCGAACACGATCTCGACGTAATCGCCAACGCTGATTACGTTATCGATATGGGACCCGCGGGCGGTATCAACGGTGGTAACATTGTCGCCACCGGTACCCCATTAGCCGTTAGTCAAAATCCAACTAGTGTAACAGGGCAATATTTGAAGACGCATTTGGCCCTATTCCACGTTTAACCAATGAACTGCTGACCGACCTCATTCATCACAACGCTCTTATCGAATATTTAATCCAAAAGCGTGTCTAACCCCCAGCTAGTTAACTTGCTAGGGGTTAGACACGCTTTTGTTGTGCTGCGATGGTGCCAATGAAGCGGACGAAACTTACGTCCTTTTCCTTAATGTACCATTTCAGTTAGTCAGCCGTCCCAAGATGTCTTTTTGAGCACTGCATTTCACTAAATCCATTCGTAAGTCATCACAAAGCTGATAGCCACATCCTAACGCCAAATTGAAATATCAATAACAAAAGATTAACAATTAATCACTGCCGGTGCGCCATCACTGCCCAGATCAACGCCAGCGCACTCACACCAATCATCACCGAACACGCCGCCGTCGCACCAACTAAGTTATATAATAAAACGATGCCGACGCTACCAACGGGTGCCGCCAACGTCACAATCGAACTGATGGTACCAAAGACCGTCCCTGTTAAGTGCGGGTCAATTTGTGGCATCATGATGGCGAACATCTTCGGGTCCAGTTTGCCACTCATGAAGCCCACTGCAAACATGCCCCCAAGAATCAAGATTAGTTGTGGAACGACTAGTAAAATCACATAGGTCAGCATCGGCGCTAGCATCGCTGCCAGTAACAATTGAAACAATGAGAGCCGATCAAACCAAGTATTTTTAGTAATGCCACCCAATACGCTTCCGGTAACAAAGACCACGTTGAACATTAAAATTGCGACCGAATAGCTCACGGGCATGCGGGACGCCAAGTCAATAAACATTAAGTTCAAAATCGCATCAATGCTCATCGTTGCGACGTTTAAAATCATCAGAATACCCAGATAACTGACTGCACCCATTCTAGTCGTCGTCAGCATCACTCGCTGAATCACGGGCCAGGCCTCAATATGTCGTGGTCGTCCAGCAACTTTGGGAGTCGACTGAATCGCTGAACGTCCGGCCAACAAGCAGCTAGCGGCCCCAATAAAAGTCAACGCATTCACTATTCCAGCTAACGCATAATCATGCCACTGGGCGATAATCAAGACCCCTAGTGTTTGACCCAGTGGCTCAACAAGCGTACTTATGCTCGCATTAAGCCCCATCACTTGTTGGCGATCGTCAGGATCAATCCGGTCTTGAATAACAATTGTCAAAATACTGCCACCATATCGACCTAGTAGATCCGAAATAAAATTAATCGCAACGACCACGTAGAAAACAACCACCGTTTGCTGAGTAATCACTTGGGCCAAGACGAGATATAACCCCGCTTGAACGACCTTAGTACCAATCAGCCAGTTAGTTTTTCGGCGCGTCTGATCAGCGAGTCGCCCCGTTAATCCCCCGAAAACGTACGGCACAACTGTCACCACCGAAACGATGGCAACAAACCAATGTGGATTTGGAAAATTCTTTGCGTACGTGAGTAAAATGATATTGAACAAACTCACCCCCAGCGTCGTAAAAAAATTTGCACTAGCAATCGTTTGGAGGGTCCGATTTTTTAATAAAGTCAGCATTAACCCATCTCCCATTAAGATAATGGACTTAGCTTACTCGTCATTACCGTGGTACAATCAGCAAGTAGGTTGCATATATGCCACATTAAGGAGTGCTAGATGACAAACATCGGAGAAACTATTCATCAGATTCGATTAAGTAAGGGCTTAACTCAACAAGAAGTGTATAGCGGTATTATCTCGCGCTCATTCGCCTCACGCTTTGAGAGTGGTGCCAACGATATTGGCGCCAGTAAACTCTTTGCAATTCTGGATAACTTAGCAATTTCAGCCGACGAGTTACGATTCATACACCAAAACTACCAGCCATCAGCATATGACCAGGCCCTTTGGACAATTCGTCACGCTTATGAAACGCTAAATTTTCCCGCCCTAGCCACTTGGATTCGCGAACATCGACACAGCCCCCACGCCTACGAACAACTCATCGCCAGTTATGCCAGCATCTTGATGCTATCCTATGACCATCGTTCAGTCGGCGTGACAACCACGACCCAGCCCGCTTTTGATCACCTGCTCCAAGCCAAGACTTGGACCCTGCAGGAACTAAAATTAGTGCCCGTTCTAATTCCAATTATTGCATCCATCGACGGCTTGGCCGCACTAACACCACTGACAACCCGTATGGCCGCCAATTGTGCCAGTTATCAAACGGGTTGGGGCGATCCCTTTCACGTCAGCAACGACTTACTCGATTTTTATGGATCACTATTTCAAACTAAATTGAACTTTCATGATTTTCAATCCGCTCAAAATCTGAAAACCAAGTTCACTGCCATCGACAGTCACCAGTTAAACTGGGATGGGCGGTTGAGCCAACAATTCTGGCTTGGCATCTGGAATCTCTACTTTGGCGACTGGCAAATTGGCAACCAATTGCTTGATGAAGTCAGCGTCTTAGAAACACATCATCACCCCCGGATTGATAATACGTTATTTGCAATTCGTAACGTTCGCACTAAGCAAGCCCAGACTTATCGCCAATCGCATCAGTCTCACAAGCATCTTTAACACCGAAAGCCTGTTCTAGCCTGGCAATAAATTACGCCGGACAGGAACAGGCTTTTTCTTAATCACACATACTGATTAACTGGCCTAAGGCTTACTGATAGCTACGCCTTTCAGATTGTTATAATTAGCGCGTATTGTGTTGGTTTATCATTTATTATGTATTACAGCGGAATACGGAAATGAATTTATAACTCATGATGGTCTGAGCTTGATCAACGTAAAAAGAACTTCTCCAAATTAGAAGAAGTTCTTTTTGCATGATATTAAACAAACCCTGGCTTAAACCGACTTTGTCTGGTTCAAATGCGGTAGAGCCAAGAAAATCACTAATCCAACAACAAATAAAATACTTAAAGAAGCAGCACCAATCGTTGACTTCCCCGTCATTTGGGTCACGATTCCAACTAGGACGGGGCCCATCACGGCTGAGAACTTACCGAGAATATTGTAAAAGCCGAAAAACTCACTCCCACTAGTCTTAGGAATCAAACGACCGAAGTACGACCGACTAAGCGCTTGAATCCCACCCTGACTGGTTCCAACTAGTATGGCTAAAATCCAAAAATCCGTCGTACTATTCAACCGCAACGCGTACAAGCAGATACCTAAATAAATAATAATGCCAAGCAAGATGCCCGTCCGGGTCGACGTTTTATTCGCTAACCACCCGTAAAGCAGTGAAAACGGAAACGCGACTAGCTGAACAACCAGCAAGACAATCATCAACGTGGTCGTCGTAATTCCCATATCCATCCCAATCGAAGTTGCCATTGTAAAGATCGTGTCGACTCCATCAATGTAGAAGAAGTACGCCACCAAGAACCACGCCGCAGCGCGATAATTCCGGATGTGTTTCAAAGTCGACCATACCCGTTGGAAACTTGAACGCACCGGATGCGCACTGGGTGCTAACGCGTACTTTTGGTGAACGTTTTTCAACAAAGGAATGTAAAAGATAATCCACCACGCAGCGGCTAAGACAAAACTCCACCGCGCGACCCCATAGCTTGATAATTGACCAAAACCACTGGTTAATTGTAAGACCAAGAATAAGATAAACGCCAAGACACCACCGAGATAGCCAAACCCATAACCATATGACGACAATCGATCCATCTGATCGTTTGGTGCCACGTCAGTCAGAAAACTGTCATAAAACAGATTACCACCGGAATAACCGATAATTGATAAATATAAATACCTAATAGCCACTTCCAGGCACTAGTCGGGGCAACACTCAGCCCTAGCGTCATCACCATTCCGAGTATCGAAAAGATGTTGAGCATTCGTTTCTTGGCATGGGGATAGTCTGCTAGTGCACCTAGGACGGGCGCCAAAATCGAAACTAGTAAGGTCCCAATACTATTGGCATAACCCCAGTAAGCCGTTGCATTAGCCGGTGTCACACCGCTACTTTGGGCAACTGCCTTAAAGTAAACGGGTAGCACCGCCGTTGTGACAATAATGCCATAGCCCGAGTTGGCCCAATCGTAAAAGATCCAACCCCACTGCTGTTTATTAAATTTCATTAAGTTACTTCGCGGGAACCTCTGATCGCAATCGGAGGCGGAACGAGCATTAACCACAATATTAGTGGTGCTGATGTCCGCCCGCTTTTCCTCTCTCTCTTTTTTGTCTAGTCTTTGAAAATACCATCGAGGCAATGTCCCGGCATGGGGCCATCGAAACTCAATCCGAGTAACCGCGCAAATGTCGGCGCTTCATCGACTAAGTTAGCTGCTTCAATCGTCCCACCAGCTTTAACTGCTGGTCCATTGAATAACAGGGTCGTTTGATAGTCAGGCTTCGTCGGGTCATATCCATGAACCCCGTGGTAACGGTCTGGTTGACCGAGTGTCGCTGGATGGACGGGTTCAACCACAGTTGGCCGTCGACTTTCATCAGTAAAATAATAACCTTCCTGGGCTTCAACCATCAACGCACAAGCGGGGTCCGCACCACGACGTGCAGCCGCCTCTCCAGTAATGATGGTCTCAACACCTTCAACCTGACTAACCAATGCCTTCAATTCATCCAACTGGTCAAATTCCGGTCGCGTATAAATGTACGTTGAGCCGTCCGCCGTCTTCGCCATCACGGACCAGTCATCTTCAAACGTCTGATCTTGACGTGCGGTCAACCAGCCCTGCTGAGCGAATAACGTATTTAAATGAATCATGTGATCCACATTGATTTGATAGTGATCACCTAAAATAACAAAGTTGGTATCCGCAAACGTGCCCGCAGCTTTAGTCGCGTCAATCAACTGGCCCACGTGCCGGTCTAGCCGGTGTAAAGCTGCCATGGCCTCACTGGATCGCACACCATAGCGATGGCGCATACTATCCATGTCGACTAAGTGAATCATCGTTAGGTTCGGCTTCTTATTCGTTAACGTATCGACTGCACAAGCCGTGATGAATTCATCTAGTTGGGGCTGCTTAATCCCATTACGAAGATGCCCATACTTATGATTCATCGCGAGTAAGAAGAGCGGTGAACTCGCCTTCAACGAGACGAGAACTTGGTTCGTCCAAATACGGTTAGGAAAGATCTCGGCAAGGTTATATGTAATCTTGCTGCCAGCCGTCACTGGCCATAAAAAAGCCGCCGTTGTTAGCTTCTTTTGCCGTGCCAAATCATATAGTGTTGGTACTTGAACGTCCTTTTGATACCAATACCAATCTGGTGAACGGCGTATCGGTTGTAACTTAGTATTATTAACGATTCCATGCACGCTGGGATACTGTCCCGTAATAATCGTGGTATGTGACGGATATGTCAGTGTTGGATAAATGCCCGTCACCGACTTGACCCAAGTACCACCGGTCATCAATCCACTCAGAACGGGTAATTCTGCTTGATGTTCGCGTAAATCACGAAATCCTAACGCATCTAAGGAAATAATGACCAAGTGTTGATTTGTTGCCATCTCAATCGCTCCTTCTTACTTAATAAGCTTATTCGTATTATTATACCGCAGAAAATTAATTGGTGTCAGGATCGTTGACAAAAAACGGGCGATCAGTGAAGCACGACTGATCGCCCAGATTTATTTTCAATAATTACCAGCTAACAATCCCTGTTCTTGTAACCACCGCAATGCTAATTGTGGCCATATTGCAGCCTGGTCATTCAAATACTTGTCCTTGCCAGGTTTTTGCGTCACATGATTGGCTAACGCTAACCCATGAATCCCACTACCAAATAAATGATACGCAGTTGCGACCTGATGTTGTAGCATGGCCTGCACATATTTTAACGAATTGATTGGCGGGACCAACTCATCCGTCGCCGTTTGCCAGACAAAAGCGGGTTTACTAGCTGGTGTGACTAGGCGCTGGGCTGCCCACAACCGGGCATCCGTGGTAATCTGATTACGCGCCGCCGAAGTCGTGGGAAACCCCGCTGTCAAATCAATGACTGGATAGCCTAAAATAATGGCAGCATGCTGGCCTTGATAATGATCCAAATGATACCGTGTGCGCAATTCTGGTTGGGTCGCAACACCATTATAAGTCGCAACCACGTGGCCGCCAGCCGAAAACCCGGCAAGAATAATCCGCTGACAATCAACATGGTGCGCGGACGCCTGGGTCGTAATCCAATCAATTGTTGCACCTAATTGCTGCAACGCCCAAGGATAGACGGACTGATCTCCCACAATTAATTGGTAATTCAAGACCACCGTATGCATTCCGGCGGCCATCATCCGGGTTGCAATTGGCGCTTCTTCCCGCCCAGAATGATAAGTAAAGCCACCTCCCGGGCAGATAATCATGATTGGATAATCAACAGCTGTTTCAAAATCACTAATTTGGTCTAACCAATACGCCGTGATCTGAAATGGGTGTGCCGCAGTATTTAATGTGCGCTGTTCAACTTGCATATGTTCCCCCTCCTACTCCCGTATTACCGACTTGATTTCGCTTTCATTATAGAAGGTCACATGATTGCTTGTCAATTTTTATTCGAATAAATATCGATATTTATTCGCTTATTTACTCGCTAATGACTATTATTTGCTATAATTAAATTAATTATATGATGAGCGGGGGTATTAAAATGGGGAAACAAACATTCAGCGACATCTATCACGTTTTAAAGGACCGCATTCTCGCGGGACACTACAGCGTTAAGATGCGATTACCCATTGAAGACGAATTAATTACAGAATTTGATAGCAGTCGCTATGCTGTTCGTAAGGCAATCGCACAACTAGCCAAAGACGGCCTAGTTTACAGCGTTAAGGGGCGCGGGGTGGTCTTATTGGAGCACACGCCACAAACCCAGCAATTCAATCTGGCTTTAAATAATCTCAACGGTCTGCAGAGCCTCAACGCGGAGCGCCACCTCGATTATCAGACCGAGGTCGTGGCCTTTCAGCAACGAATCGTTGACCAGCCGCTTAGCACACATACCGCTTTTGAAGTGGGTATTCCAGTGTATGCTATTCAACGGGTTCGGATCGTAGACGGTATTCGGGCAGTGCTGGACATTAACTATTTTAACGCCCAGCGCACTCCCACTCTGACTAAGACCATCGCCCAACACTCAATTTATCAACACTTCAAAAAAAATGGTCTGAAAATTGCTGTCGTTAAAAGAATGCTACGAGTCGAATCCGCCACCGAACTCGACAAAGCTCAGCTAGCGCTCGGTGATAATAATTGCGTCGGTAATATGATTAGCATCGCATTTAACGATGAAGGACGCCAGGTTGAATACACTGAATCCCACTTTATTCCGAACGAATTTAACTTCAATGAATTAATTCGTAATTAAACCTTACCAACATTACTTAGCTGAATGGTCATCCGGACCATCCAGCTTTTTATTATGGTTACTTACTTTAGACCAATTCAGTCGGTGAATTAAATTTATCTGTGAATAAGTTTCAACATAAATTAAAAATATATTCGAATAAAAGTTGACTAATGTGCTGAATTATTTATAATAAATATCATAAATGCTAATGGGGGTTAGCATTTATACCACGTTTCACTAGTGGCGCATTTGGGGTCAAGAGATTAGGTCGGTCATGGAGTAGAGAGAATTGAGCGTCACTAGACCAATTTGGTTTAGTGACTTTTTTATGCAAAAAAACTGTTGATTCGCAAGATTAAACTTGCCGAATCAACAGTTGCTTCAAAATACAATTTTAAGCTTAATACCGACGCTTCCGCCGGCTAACCGCTGCAGCACCTAATACTAATGTACTTGCTAATGCGATTCCCGCTAAACTAATCATCTGACTTGGCGCTTCATCAGTCCGTGGTAATGCTTGCCCCTTAGCCACTGCCAATGCGCTAGCCACCTTAGTTCGTAGAGCTTGTAATTGCGCTACTAACGCCGTATTATGATGCGCTTTAGCTTGTGCGATTGCCCGGTCAATCAAGTTGATCAGTGTTTCCTCATCCTTAATCTGATCGCCAACCACTGCTTCTTTTTGAACTTCCTCAAACGCCGTTTCCAATTCAGTCGCAGTTTCGTCCGTGACCCAGTCAGCTGTAATTTCATTGTCGACTTCTTCTTCGATTTGGTCGACAACTTCGTCTGGCGTCACACCAGCTTCGATTTCATCCTCAATATCGTCTTCAAATTCTTCTTCTGCGTCTTCAGCTTCTTCTTCGTCCTCAATCTCGTCAAAGTCAGGCATTTCAACATCGATGCTTGGATGAACTGGTTTGTCGTACTCTTCTTCTTCTTCGCCATTATCTGGCATTTCGATATCAATACTTGGATGTACCGGTTTGTCGTATTCTGGTTCTTCTTCTTCGCCATCGTCTGGCATCTCGATATCGATACTTGGATGTACCGGTTTGTCGTATTCTGGTTCTTCCCCCTCGCCGTCATCTGGCATTTCAATGTCGATACTTGGATGTACCGGTTTGTCGTATTCTGGCTCTTCGCCCTCGCCACCATCTGGTAATTCGGCATCAATACTTGGATGTACCGGTTTCTCATAGTCCGGAACTGGTTCTGGATCATTTTCATTATCAACATTATCCTGTAAATCCCAACGATGGGTCTCCGCCTTCACGTTGACTTTATTAGCAATGATGTTGCCATCAATATTTTGATTTGCATCAATTTCCGCCGCTGGGGCTAAAATACTGCCTTGAAATGGCCGGTCGACACTAATGACACCAGTTGCTAACTTGTCACTCGCGGTTGAATCATAGAAGTTCCAAAGCAAATGGTTATCACCAAAGTCTTCAGTTTCTTTATTATTCCGCTCCGTACCGTCATCATAAATGATTTTGATCTGCGAGTTAACTTGATAGTTGGTCGCACCTGCCGTATCAACATTAATAATGACCGTATTACCATCCGCATCTGCCGATAGTCCCTTGATTGTCAGCGGCGTACTCGTGTTTAAAACATCCGCTGACAGATTGATCACAATGTGTCCATCCGCATCAGGTTGCATATCCGTCACATCGATGACCCGCTGATTCATATCTTCAAAACTGTCACTCGTATAGGTGGCGTTCGCGGACGCTTCGCTAAGACTAGCGCTCAATTTTTCCAACTTAGCAAACTCTTTGTCAAAATCAATATAGACGTTACCATCTTTGTCTTGATAAACTTCAGAGGCAAGTAAATGGTCGATATAGACCCCGTTGACCATCGGCCGATTAGGATTCGAAACATCAATCTCAATATTTTCGCCAAAGATAACTTTATTGCTCCGCGTCTCACCAGCCGAAACAAACGAACTCCCAGCAATATTACTGATATTTTGAATATACGAAATATCTTTATCTAATAATTCTTCAATAATGTTCGTACCAAAGTTAACGTTGCCCACTAAGTTTTGCACCGCAACGTTCCCATTCGTATGGGCATGTAGTTCCGCTTCCCGTGCAAAAATATGGAATTGGGACGAAACCCCGAGCATGTTATGTAGATCCGGATAATCGTCCGTCACATTACCACCATCGGCAACGGCATCGTTTGCATGGGTCACAGCTTGACTAAGCGCCACCGCGACGGTCTGGGGCGTTGCAGTTGTCGTCGACTGGTCTTTAGTTGTCGTCGTTTGCTGGGCTACACTATCACTAGTCGTCGTACCGGCAATCTTAGCACTAGCATCGGTAGTTTTAGCAGCCGTTGCCGCGGTATCATTGCTGGTAGCTGAGTCAGTAGTCGCACCTTTATTAGAACTGGTTGTTGTCCGCGCAGCCGTTGCAGTGGCAGAATCAGTTGTGGTCGACGTCTCTTTTGTCGACTCTGAACCGGTTGTCGCATTCGTCTCTTTTGCCGTCTTTGAACCAGCTGTCGTATCTGAACCAGTTTCAGTATTGGCACTAGTTGTCTCATCCAAATTGGTGGTAGCGTTTGTATCAGTATCCGTTGCCGCCTTAGTTCCAGCCACTGTGCCAGCAGCAGTCTTTGAATTCGAACCATCGGTATCTAAAACCGGCTGATTTTGGTTAGTCACATCCGCTTCAGTTGTGGCCGCAGTCTTCAAAGTTTGTGTCTTAGCCGTGACTGATTTGGTTGTGCTTGAACTGGTTGATGCCGTATCAGTCCCCGTTGCAGTCGTTCCATCATCAGCCCGAGCCACCAGCGTTGTTGTGCCCATCGTCAAGATAACGGCACATGCAAACGCCCAGCGACGGCCAATTTTGTACATTTTAAAATTCGTCCGTTTTCGCTCCATCATTTACCCACCTAAAATATAGTTTATTAACTTTCCTTTAATTCAATTCTATTTTCACGCTTTTTCATACAACATTCAACTCTTTATATAATTTATTTTGTATTGTTATATAAACAGTGGATGACTGTCAATAGACGTGCCAGCAACCATTACAGGTCTTAACTAATCATAAGTTAGTATTTTTGTTATCTATTCGTTTACTTGGAATATCGATTATCATCACGCACTTATTTTACACAATGTCTCAAACCCACAAACAGCCGCCTAAAATTGGTCAATACTTGCCTCGCAGTACGAAAAATTTTGGTGTGAAAGCTCGTTTAAGCAATCACAACAGCCGCCTATCCACACAAAAAAAGACTGGTCACAATCAACCAGTCTTCAATAATTTAATTAGTCACGTATTGACCAACGACGGTCAGTCCCGTTAACACTTTACGTCCATGTGGTGATTTGGTGTCGATGACTGCAGTTAATTCTTGCCCCGCAAGATTACCATGATGCTTACCGCCAGCCCATGCTGCAACCCCCGTTACATCATAAACGACACCATCAACCGCCACGTATGCGGGTTGACCATCCTGACCATTATATTTTGCTAATTCAGTTTGATTAAATGTCGCTGAATTCATGCCGAATCACTCCTTCACAATTTACCGTCATGATAAACTGGACTGCCAAGTAAAAGCAAGTGATCCGTTCTTAAACCAAATAATTGACCTATCTTGAACATAACACGACATCAAACGATCGCCGAAGTAGTTATACCCCCACAACCATCTCGGTAATACCGGCCTAACCTTTGACCGACGAAACTTAATTAACTAGGTAACCATACTTACGTTAGCACCCAATTAATCGTACCCGTGATAGCAGTTGTGCTTATAAGTCTGCCAAAACTTAATCGCTGACCAATTACTGCTACCCACAACTACTTAATCTTAATACCTTATAACATCAGCGACGTCGTACCTCCTAGTACGGCGACCTTGTGAACCAGTACTGTTCATGCGTCCAGCACTGCCCCTAACTGCGTTATTAAAACGCACACCTCAGCCACTACTGCCCATTCAATGGGCTGCGTCGAAGCGTGACGTCTAGACACACCCCGTATCTAGGACGTCGATTGCTTATTGTCAAACAATTAATTACCTTGGGGTGGCCCGATCGTTGCGACCCGATGATTACCAGCCATACTGGTCGTAATACCTGAGATAACAGTTCCCATCGGATCGACTTGATTACTTGCTGCCAGCAACCGTTCTCGAGCACGAACAACCGCATGTCTAATCGTCAATACCACCGTCGTTTTAACTGGTTGGAGCCGTTGTGTCAGTAGTGAAATCACTTCAACCAACATCTGCCCAGCAACCACCCAGTCACCCGGTTTAACGTTGAACTTAAATGTAGGCGATTCCAAAGCACTGGTTAATTGACCAATCCGTAGCCAGCCCACCAGACCGTTGGCCGCTCGAAAGCCAATTAACCGTTGATTGGCTGCCACGGCTGTGATAACCCCAGCAAAGGGCGCAACAATTTGATCCGTTGCCGGTATAATTTGCTGCTTAAATCCTAGTAACCCATATAAGTGAACCGTATTTGCAAGGGTCGTCACATTGATCACTTGGCGTTTAACCGGCGCAACTACGGGAATTAATGAGCTAATGACCACTGGCACACTTCTCACTTCCTTACTTTATAAATTGGCAACCATTCGTATTTAAATAACCTTAACAAACGTAACGTAAAAAACTTGTTTTCTTTAATATGTAAGTCAATTAGTTTAAGTCATTGACTGTTATCTTTACAACATAAACCATACCATAATTAAACTAGAATGCCAGCATAATTAACGGTTTCGATTAAGGTTTACATCTGTTAGCGTTAATTCGTAAACTCAATTAACGAACGATGCTACTAAATAGCTGAAATTGGCCACCATAACCCCAATGTCGCACTCAAGCAATCTTGTAGATTTGACATCATGTTTCCCCAATACGTCAATCAGGCAATGACGGTTAGGCCTACAATTTCAGTCAGACCGATTGCGAGCAAAAAAGAGCTTCCGGCTTTTATTCCGGGAGCTCAACAAGTCAACGTTATTTATTTTTAATCTCAGCCACTATTCAACCGTAACACGCATCCGCCCGTGCCGCTTTGAAAAATAGAGGTTCTGATCAACACGGTTGTACAAATCAATCGGACTACCATCGGCTTGATGCAGTGTCGAGACACCAACCGAAATCGACACATTGATTTCCTCGTCTTCATACTTAACAACGAGATGATTGACTGCTTCAAAGACCTGACGGACAATCACTTTGGTACTAGCCAGATCATAACCGGGAAACAGGACATTGAATTCTTCACCACCGGTGCGATACAGCTTGACCTTCTCGTCATTGGCGGCCAAGACCGTTGTGACCGTGGCGGCAACTTCTTGCAAAACGCGGTCCCCTGCAAGGTGCCCGTACGTGTCATTAACGTGCTTAAAGTGATCAATATCGAACATCATCATCGATAAGTTGAGATTGTTCTTGGCACTATCATCGAATAAATATTTGATATGTTCCGTGTAAGCGGCAAAGTTCTCAGTCTCAGTCAAAGCGTCGTGACTCGCAAACTGGGCCAACCGTAATTTAATCTCACTATCTTGGGTCAGCATATTAACGTAGGCGTACAATAATCCTGCAAAAATCATTAAGTAGCCATATTCTTGTAAAGTATTGTCCCAATCCAGCGAATATTTAAGCTTGATCAGGCCCCACAAGATTCCGCCGTAAAAAGCGACCGCGCCATAGTAATATAGCCAAGGATACCGATGCTTAGGTACCCACAGCCGTAGATAATTCATGCTCCAGAAAAATAGCACGAACACGACGGCGTAACTCCACGATTCCCAGTAAAAAATCGACTGGTCGAAAACCATGTACACTATGACCACAGGTAACAATGAATAATACGGCATTCGAATATTCAAAAAAAACGAGCAGAACACGACGGCAATCAAGTGAAAGTTAACAAACTCCCAACTATCTGCTTTACCGACGACCGACAGTTGCATGACAAACACAAAGACCAACATGTAAATCACACCGTGCCAAGCATTGACGGTATCATCGTCAATGTTAATGTGACGGGCATGAAACCACGTCGTAATCCAATTAAAGAGGACCCAGTAAAGTGTTAGAACACCTAATATAAAGAAAATACTCGTTACGAACGGCGAAATTCGCCAATTAGACCATGTCATCGTAAGGATCCTTTCTCAGCATCCGCCGTTGACCAATTGCCGACCATCATCGACTAACCGCGGTTTCCCATAATAGTAACCCTGGTGCCATTCAATACCTTGTTGTTCAGCCATCTTTTGATCACCCTGGTCTTCGACACCTTCCAGAATAAATTCCAGATGGTAAGACTGAGCAATATCACGCCAAAATGCTAATTCATGAGGAATGCGCTCCGCTTGCCCACTCATCCGTAAGTTTTGCATCGCAAACTTGATTTGATCAACAAACGGTAGTGCGTGGCGAATATTCTCAAACGTGTTCGAGCCCGTCCCCACGTCATCAATGCTTAATTTAATATCATGTTGGTGGAAAAAGAGACTATATTTTTGAATCTCGTTTAATGAAGGACATTCTGTCAACTCAATCGTCAGCGCGGCCGGATTCAACCTTTTTTTTAGGTAAATGATCGTCCCTAACATCAGGTCGTCCTCAGCTTGTTGCCGGTTTAAATTAAGGGCTAACACCTGATTAGTCGCTTTCGTCTGCAATTGACTAGCAAGTTGTTCTAATAATTCAGCTTGTTTATCTAATGATAATTCAGTGAACGACTTCGGAACGGCCCAGTGACCATTCATCTCTTTACGTAACAGTAATTCATAACCAAAAACAGCTCGATGGCTGTGATCAACTTGGGGTTGAACAAAAAAACGATACATTCATGAAGCCTCGCTTTTAATGATTTCTTTATGTCAATATAAATTGACAACTCCTGTAAAGTATAACCGCTTTTAACTAAAATATCGAGACATAGTTACAGACTTTAATTAAAAAAATTATTAAGGGTTATATGTAACCGTTATATTGACCGTAACAAAAAAGAACGTCGTGACGACCTCGTCATAACGCTCTTTTTACCAGTCTTAATTTCACTTAACCAACTTATCCCAGATGACGACTTTACCAGCTGTTAGCGACTTAGGAACGTCGATAATACGTTGATTGGAACTCCCCCGAAATTGTAGCGAGAGATCCATCTTATCTTGTAAAAAGCGCCCATCTACCAAGATATCAATTAATGATAGCATCTTCAGTTTATCCTCAGAGTCTTGTTGCAATTCTTCCCAAGTATAACCTGACCACGACCAAATATCCTTCGTGTTTCCAAATTCGGAGCGAATGCGTTCACAAATCCGAATGCCGACTTGAGTATTTAGAAACGGTTCACCACCTAGCAACGTCAACCCTTGCACATAATCTTGCCCAAGGTCTTCAATAATCTGATCTTCCAATTCTTGTGAATACGGTTGTCCATAATGAAAATTTTGTGCCGCCACATTATAACAGCCTGGACAGTGGAATGGGCAGCCGCTCAAGTACAAGCTACAGCGGACCCCTTCCCCATCAACAAAGTTAAATGCCTTATAATCAGCAACATATTGTTCACTTAAGTCCTCTGCCAGCCATTCTTTGGGCATCGGATTGTTTGGTCCTTTCGTAGCGCGCGGCATTCTTAATCATCTCCGGAGACATATTTTTAGCACGGGACGCGATTTCAACGTGGCGACCATGTACCATTGGTCGTTGTTGTGGGTTACCTAGATACCCACACGTCCGCTTAACAACATCACAGTATTTAGGGTCGTGATTGCCACATTCTGGACAGACGAACCCACGGGCAGTGGCCTTGAACTCACCCTTAAACCCACACTTAAAACACTGGTCGATCGACGTATTCGTTCCCAAATAGCCGACATGATCATAGCCCCAGTCCCAGACGGCCTCCAAGGCTTTAGGATTCTGAGTCAAATTAGGATATTCACAATAATGAATAAAGCCGCCTGACGCATATTGTGGAAAACGTTCCTCCAAAGTTAATTTATCGAAGGGCGTCGGGTGCTTACGGACATCATAATGAAAACTATTCGTGTAATATTCCTTATCCGTAATATCTGCGATCCGGCCAAACTTCGCAATATCGTCACGACAGAACGTATCCGTCAACGATTCAGCCGGCGTTGAATACAGACTATAATGATAGCCACTTTCAGCCGCCCACTGCGCACACTTATCCCGTAACGCTTTCACCACGGTCTCCGCAAAAGCTAACGCGTGCTCGTCTTGTTCCCAGTTCGGACCAAAGAAGGTCGTGCAGACTTCATAAATTCCAATGTATCCCAGTGAAATAGTCGCCCGCTGATTTTTGAAGAGCTCATCGACATTACCACCTGCTGGTAGCCGCTTACCAAACGCCCCATACATGTATAAGAGTGGGGCATTTTCCGGCTTAGCTTCCTTCGTTCGTTCGATACGGTACGCGAGTGCTTCATGACAAGTCGCCATCCGTTCCTCGAAGATTTCCCAGAACAACTGTTGGTCCCCATGTGCGGCTAACGCGATTCGTGGCAGGTTGACTGTCACCACGCCCAAATTCATCCGGCCCGAGTTTACCTCGACACCATTTTCATCACGCCAACCTTGTAAGAAGGACCGGCACCCCATCGGCGTCTTAAAACTCCCCGTTAATGCCTTGATCTTGTCATACATTAAAAGGTCGGGATACATCCGCTTGGTCGAACACTCAATCGCGAGCATTTTAATATCATAATTGGGATCATTCGGACTTAAATTTAACCCCCGCTTCATCGTGAAGATCAATTTAGGAAAAATCGCAGTTCGGTGCTCCTTACCGAGTCCCTTGATTCGAATCTGGAGAATCGCCTTTTGAATTTCTCGTTCAATCCAACTAGTTCCTAGACCAAAATTGACCGTGGTAAACGGCGTCTGGCCCTGTGACGAATATAACGTATTGATTTCATACTCAAGGGCTTGCATCGCGTCATAGATATCTTTTTTAGTTTTGGCTTTCGCATAAGCTTCCCGCTGATCAGCAGGGACCCACTTTTTCGCATCAGTCATATGTTTTTGATAGTTGATTGCCGCATAGGGAGCCAATAATTGGTCGACCCGGTTAGCGGAACAGCCACCATACTGTAATGAAGCCACGTTGGCAATGATCTGCGCCATTTGCGCTGTGGCCGTTTGAATCGACCGGGGTGAGGCAACTTCGGCGTTCCCAATCTTATACCCATTTTTGAACATGCCGTCAAAATCAATCAAGCAACAGTTCGTTTCAGGCGTGACTGGTGAATAATCGAGATCATGCCAATGGATATCGCCACGCAGATGCGCCTTAGCCACGACATCTGGTAGCATCTTCAAGCCCATGGCGCGACTTGCAGCACCGGCTTCTAAGTCGCGTTGCGTGTTAAAAATCGTACTATCCTTATTTGCATTTTCATGCACAACGCTGGCATCGCGCTCAAACAACTTTTCAATCCGTCCTTGAACATTAGTTGCTGCCGCAAACCGCTGCTGTTCAGCTTCAAAGTAATCCTGATATGCCTTAGCTGCCGCGGTCAGGCCTTGCGCATTCAAAATCTGCATCATGGTACTACGTAGCTCCCGAGTATCAATGTTGTCAGCATCTTGATACTGGGCAACAAGGGCCTGCTTGACGACCCGTACCTCGTCATCAGTCGCTAACAACCGTCGTAAGACAAAGTCAATTTTATACGGATGAAATTTCGTTTGTGCGCCACCCCGCTTTGTGACGGTCAGTGGCCGTAATTGGTCTAATATATCGTTAGTTGTCGTTGTTAGCATCTTAATTCCCCACTTTTCAAAGTCATTGATTGAATACAATTGATAGTGCGTTCTGTTTGAATCAATACTATATATAGTAGCTCATTTCCATTAACTTGCCCATTGCCAAAATTAACTGTCACCTTCAGTTGTGTACACCAAATCGCTTTAATCGTCCGGTTAGTGCGTCTTTGGAATATTTAAAAAATATTTTTTATACTGTTTTTTATCTAATATCAGAATATTTAATCAATCTCGTTAACTACCGAACCAACCTTGATACGGCTTGCTTTCAATATTTTTCACACGCCATAAACCGAATTTTAATTCGTTAAAAATTAAGCTGAACACAACCAAGTTGTTGTAAACTGATTAACTTATGACTATTTTGTTTAACTCATGCGGCGGATTCGCTATAATGAAATTAAGTCCTCATTGAGGGATGTGGACATTGGAGGAGAGAATAATTATGCAAAAAAGCAGGGGAATAATCGTTGGCTTGTTGTTGACAGGGCTACTGACAGGATGCCATTCTGCCACTGACACACAAACGCCCACCGTTCAACCAGCAACATCAAAAGTCAGCGCCGTTCGCTCAGTCACGACTCGGGATTTCTTAGGTCGCTGGGTCAGCGCTAGACCAGCAATGAGTCTGTACCTCAGTACCAATCATCAAGTTGCTTGGTTCCGACGCGGACATACGCCCATTCGTAGTCGCGCAACGTTAACGTTAAGTGATACACGTGCCACGTTCACAATCGATCACAATGTTGCAAAACTGACCCTCAACGACGCTAATCAAATGACCATGAATTATCAAGGGACTAATATCGCACTGATTAAAGATCCAAATTGGCAGCCTGAACACAACCAGGTTCCCACCACAACTAATGACGCCTTAAAGGCGGGCACCTTAACGCCAACATTTAAATTGTCGTACTAATTGAAGGCCACACCACATTTGCACGTTGACTTGTGTGAGTGTGGTGTGTTTTTTAGGGCCTGACAACTAGCGAACGGCTTGCTTCTGTCAACCGTGCTCTCTATAATTAAATTAATATGACTAATCAATGGAGGAACATCAAATGATTCGACCAATTGTGCATGATCCCGCCGCGCTTAGTGTCCCTGCTGACTTAGCAACCCCTGCAGACACTCAAGTCTTGACTGATTTACTGGATACCCTCGCCGCACACACCGATAATTGCGTTGGAATGGCCGCGAATATGATTGGGGTCAACAAACAAATTATTGTCGTGCAACTCGGTCCCTTTGCAATTGCAATGATCAATCCGAAGATCATTGATCATCACGGCACTTACGAGACTAAGGAAGGCTGCCTGTCCTTACCTGGTGAACGTCCGACTAGCCGCTATCACCAAATCACGGTGAAATATAAAGATCAACACTTTAAACCGCAACAACAACGATTCAACGACTTCACAGCACAAATTATTCAACACGAATTAGATCACTGTGCAGGGAAACTGATTTAATTGTGCCTACTTCTAACTGAGCGGGAATAAATGTTCAGTTTGCTGAACTCGTTGATATTTATGAAAGATAGGACTGGTTTTATGACAACTTTAGCTTATAATGGCGAGACAGCAATTCCTGCACTCGCTCAGCAGCGTCGACACCAAGCTCATCACGCGCTCGGTACCGACATTGATTTGACCCTTTTTGGTAGTGATAGTGACCAGTACCTACAAGCTGCTTGCGATCTTATCGACCAATATGAAGACCGCTTGACTGTCAACCGGACTGTTTCTGAGGTCATGGCAATCAACCAGGCGGCGGGCCAACACCCCGTTCAAGTGAGCGCCGCCACCTATACACTCGTTCGGCAAGCTGTCGAACTCAGTCGACAACATTTTGGTTTCAATGCGTTGATTGGTCCGCTCGTGAAACTCTGGCACATTGGTTTTACTAACGCGCACGTCCCTGAACAGTCTGCAATTAACGAACGATTGGCCTTGATCGACCCCGAAGCCGTCATTTGTAATGACGCTGATTTCAGTGTGCTTCTCAAGGTCACGGGAATGGAGCTGGATCTAGGCGCAATTGCCAAGGGCTACATTGCCGACCGCATTCAAGATTACTGGGAAGCATTTGGACAGCGGGCCGGAATGATCAACCTAGGTGGTAATCTGTTAATGGTGGGGACGTCCCCACTTCATCCGGATGGGCAATGGCGCGTTGGTATCCAAGATCCCACCACTGACCGCGGTAACGCGATTGCCAGCGTTACGATTGGCCCCTGCTCGGCCGTGACCAGCGGTATTTACGAGCGGCACCTTGAATTTAACGGCCAGTCCTACCACCACATCTTAGATTCGCAAACGGGTTATCCCCGACAAAACGACCTTGAAAGTGTCACCGTTTTCTCGAAAGCTTCCATTGATGGTGAAATCGAAACGACGCGGCTCTTCTTTGCGGGCCAACCGATTCCCGATTGGGCAACTCAGCGACCCGATATTTACGGCGCCATTTTTGTGACTAAACAGCGTGAGCTTCAAATCGTTGGCTTATCACCTGAACAAGTTACCTTACTCGATGACCGGTTTACAATAATTTAGACCACAAAATAAGCTAGGTCCTCCAAGAAATTAACTTCTTGAAGGACCTAGCTTATTTTATGGTCCACTTACAGGCTAGCATTTAATTTGCAGTTGACTTTAGATGCGGTACGTTCGACATTAAAACCATTTTAATCAAGCACAGCTAAATGGCAAAAATATAGCCGTTTTAGTTAAAATAACGCGACCTAATCCGCTGGTAGCTTAGCCTCTAAGCGATCAATAATCGCACGGACATCATCCGTTGTCTTCGTCTGCATTAATTCATTGCGCAATTCGGCCGCATGACGCATACCGCGAACATAAATCTTAAAGAAGCGTTGAAGCGGTGCGAAATGCCCTTGTAGACCTAAGCCAATAAATTGATCATACAGATCTACTTGATACCGTAACAATTCTAGCATGTCACGCGTTGAATGAGGCTGGGGAATCGGTTCAAAAGCGTATGGGTTCTGAAAAATACCGCGGCCAATCATGATACCATCGACTCCTGGATGGGCTTTGGCAAGCTTCAGACCAGCCTGATAATCCAGGATATCCCCGTTAATTTGTAATAGCGTCGCTGGTGCCAAAGTATCACGCATTTGAACTAAATTATCAATTAACTCATAATGCGCTGGTACCTTGCTCATCTCCATCTTCGTGCGCACGTGAACCGTTAACACGGGAACCTGCTGTTGCAACAAAAATGGAATCCAAGTCTCGTACTCATGCACATCGTCAAAGCCCAACCGCGTCTTAACACTAACGGGAAGCTCTGCTTGACGTGCGCCCTCAATCACTTCTTTGGCACGATCAAAATGTCGGATTAAATCACTACCACTATGATTTTTAATGACCGCCATATCTGGGCAGCCCATATTAAGATCAATGGCTTGATAACCTTGATTCTTCACTTCATGGGCCGCTTTCGTAAAGTCCTCACCACTATTGCCCCAAAGTTGAACGATTGGTCGGGGCGACTCGGCCTCATCAACATATAGTCGTCCCCGCGTTGTAAACTTAGCCTTCGGGTGGGTAATGCTTAACGCATTCGTAAATTCAGTATAAAAGACATCGGGGGCCGCAGCGCGCATCACGACCCGGCGAAAAACGGAGCCGGTCACGGCTTCCATCGGTGCTAAACTAAAAAACGGTCGCTGGGCGGCCTGAGCTTTGGCCGCGATCCGTTGCCAATATGGCGACTGCGTCATAGTTATTCATTCCCTTCTAGATAATAATCACTTATCCATAATAGCGGTGTTCCACGTTGAAGCGCAAGTATTTTGGCGGCCGCACTGATATAATTCGTCAATCACAAGCCAAAATAAAAGTCCGGCGTTAACCGGACTCGCAATAATAGCTAAGTTGATAAGTTTAATTGTCGCTTTAACGAATTAAAACCAGTGCCCACAGCAATAGTCCAATAACGAGTACCAAGTTTAACAATTCCATCCGCAAATCAGCGAACTTCAGTGAGCTGAATGAGATACCGGCAGTTGTATCCATATATCGGAAGAAAATCCCACTTAAAACTAAACCAACTAACAATACAAATAGAACCATCATTCCCGTCATCATCATCACAAACTCAACTCCTTATTTAGTAAAATTCTTGGGCTCTTTGAAACCATGTTTATAGTAGTTCAGCAGCTACTTTCAAGCAAGTATTTCCGGCCGAAAAACTGGCGTTCTTAGCATATTATTATTAACTAAACGATACCAATCATTCCCAGCAAAAAAGTTCTTTCAGGAACAACTAAAACTCCGAAAGAACTTTTTTAAATCGCCATTAATTCCGCCGTCAACTTAGTCGCTCAGACTAAAGTAACCGATTGGACTAGTCTTGCACTTCGAAATAATCATTGAGAAATCGAATTGTGCCCACACACTTGTTAATTAATCAGTTGTTTTATGGCGCCGTTGTTGCTTGCTAAAACCAAATAAGCTAGTTGCGGCCAATAATACGAAGCCCAATACGGTCAAAACTCGATTGGTTTGTTCACCAGTCTGTGGTAACGTGGCCGTTTTAGTTGCGGTCGTTGGCACCGTCTGCTGGGTCACTGGCTTAGCCATTGCCGGACTCGTCGTCGTCCGCAATACCGTTGTGGCTTGTCGTGGCTGCGTCGTAACAACCCGCTGCGCTGTTGGGACGGAAGCTGAACTTGACTGATTAAGAGTGGGCTTGGCCGGGGTCGCTTGTGGTGCCGCCGACTGATTAGTGCTGGTTGACGTGCCAGTTGAATGACTAACGACTGGTCGTTCGCCCACAGGTTTTTCAGTCATTGGCTTTTCGGCCGCTGCTGTTAAGGTTGCCAAGGTCCGGGCGCGCACGGTCGTTAATCCAGCTTGAGCTTGGGACAATTCCCGCTGTGCAGTAACGACCTGATCTTGAGTACCCGCAACGCGCTGCAACTTAGCTGTCACCGCTGCTTTCGCCTGATTAACTGCTGCTTGGGGCTGAACAATATCATAATCTCTTTGTGCCATTTGGAAGTCGCGGCTCGTGCCACTGACTTCAATTTTGGCGTTGGCTAATTCTTCTTCTGCCATCATCACGTGCTCATTAGTCTTATCAAGGTTAGCTTGTGCCGCTGTTAACGTCTCTTGCACCGTTTTCAGCTTTGCCTGAGTAGTTTGTAACGTGACTTTGTTGGCCGCACTGTTATCCTTATCGAAGTTGCTCTGGGCTACTTGAACAGCAGCTTGTGACTTAGTCACTGCCGCTTGCGCCGTCGTTACCGCAGTTTGGCTTGTCTTTTTAGTTGCCAATTGTTCATCAAGTGCTTTCGTTGCCTTGACGTGCCGGTCAGTGGCTGCTTGCTTAAGTACGCCCATATGCGTCTGAATCTTTTGATTCTTGGCTAACATTTTGTTGGCAGCGTCTAACGTGGTTTGCGCCGCTTGCAGATCACTCATAGCCGTTTTGACTGCCGTAGTAGCCATGGTTAATGCTTGCACCGCTTGCGTTACCTGGTAGTGGGCCGCCTTAACAGCTGGGTTATTTTCGACCTGACTTGCTAAACTGACCGTGCCATTCATCCTTACTGCCTGACCGGTTCGAGTGTTAGATTCGGCTGCATGTACCGTCATTTTCTGGGCCATGATGCCCCCTGTTAACATGGTGATTCCCATCACTATCTTAAGCGCTTTTGACATACTAAACTAATCCCCTTTTAAAAAGTATTGCCCAGCCATGACCAGCATGATGATCAATATGAAACTGCTGGAACTATTTCATTTTGCCGGATTCAATTTCAAAAGCAAGGAAAGCTAGTGATTCAGCGTATTTGTAATCACCAACCACTCAACAACTTTCATCCACATCACCAAAATAATTATATCTAGATGTCATTACTGCCTCCCTCAACACGAGTCCCCATCCACAATTAAACGGTAACGAATAATCATCACCGCTAACAAATGTTAACCCGCACCATGATTTTATTAGTGACCCATTCTCAATAAAAAAAATAACTAATATTTCGATTACCGTAGCGGCCTCACAATATTGATACTAATTTATACCGTTACTTAATTAGGCGGGCCTCGCCATCGGTGTTAGAATAGAATTTAACCTAAAGAAAAGTGTGACTGCTATGACCATTAATGACCTCCAAGCATTCGTGATGGTGTACGATTTACGCCACATTTCTAACGCTGCCGTAGAACTCCACTTATCACAATCGGAATTGTCCAAACGAATGCGAGCCCTTGAGAACGAACTGAACATTAAACTACTAGATACACACAACAAGCGCCGTCTACAAATCACGCCAGCTGGTGAAACGTTCTATCATCATGCGCATAAAATGATTACAGACTATGAGACCATGATGCACGATTTGGCACCGAATCGGCCAACGACATTTGCCAAGCTCATCATTGGCGCCATTCCAATCTCAGGTCAATATAACATTGCCAAAAAGATCGCCACTTTTGATACTCAGCATCCTGATACTGAAATCAAAATCATCGAGGATGAGGGCGACCAAATCGTCAAACGGTTACTGAGTGGTGAGCTGCAAGCGGCCATCATTCGCGATACTCAGACGACCCAATTGCAACCCACCGAATTTCAAAAACAACCACTACTCGCTGACGAACTCAAAATTATTTTACCGCGTGATCACCCCCTAGCTACCCAGCCAGTCATTCGGATTCAAGACTTAGCGCGGCAGAAAATTGCAACGTTACCACCGGGCTCCGGTGTTTACGAACCGATCAACGCACTCTTTGCTCAGCAAGGCATGACGCCCCAATTCTTCTTTGAAAGTACGCATATTGAAACGCTCCTGGGCATTCTCAATCAAAATAACGTGACTTTCTTATTTAAACAATCGGTACTTCCGTTCATGACTGAACACGTGGTCATGCGCTCACTCGCCATCCCGTTCATCAGTCAACTGAACTTTGTATATCCCCAGCGAACGGGGAACCAGTTACTCACCGACTTAATTGACTACTTGACGGTGACTGCCCAGGAAAATCAACAAGTTTAAAAAACACCCTTTCCATCCGACCAACCGGCCGTTTGAAAAGGGTATTTTTTAAACTTATCCGCTTATGCCAACCCAACGAGGTGGAACCAGAACATCTCAACTAACGCAACGACAAAGACAACCGCCGTCAGTGGGATTCCTAACCGCATCACGTCTTTTTGTGTGTAACCCCCACCAGTATCGGGGTCGCTTCCAACTAAGACAGCGAGGTTGTGGAACGGTAAAATATAATGCAAGTTTGTCACCGAGAAGACTAGTAACGATACGGCCAAGGGTGAAATTCCCATATGAGCCGTGGCCGCTACGAAGGCCGGAATCGTAATCCCCATCACCGCAATGACAGAACCCATGAACATGTGGATAATCATGGCAAAAACAGTAATCACAATCGCTAATAAATAAATATTAGTTGGCAAGTTGCTTGGAATCAAGGTCTTCGCAATCCAATTATTCATGCCAGTCACACCACCGACATTCCCGATTGCGATTGCCGAAGTCAAGAACACGAGCACGTTCACGGGAACACCTTCCCATGATTTGGCCGTCAAGATCCCGCCAACTACCGGGAGACTCATCATCAGCGCAACGATCAACGTCAACCAACCAACGTCCAAACCGGTGATCCCACTCGTTAACCAGAGTGCAATCGCAATGATCAGCCAAATAATTGTTCGAACTTCCTTCCCCGTCATACCACCCAACTGGGCTTGTTGTTGCTTTAACGCTTCCACATCGATGTGGACTTCCTGACTAGGCTTGAAGAGGAATAAGAACAGAAACATGGTTAAGATGGCCGCAATGATCATGGGCACGCCCATGTAGATAAAGTAAGAGACAAAGTTGACGCTTTGACCAGAGGCCTGTACTGCCAACGGATTTAGTGACGTGTCACCAGTATAAAAGACCCCGGATAGTGGACAGGACGCAGCAAAGACAGCGAGGCCTAGCTTAGCCAAATCGCGTTTGGGCATCTTCGCCGTTTCCGCGACCACCGTAATGACGGACATAATCATGAACGCCCGAGGCCATGGATGGGGAATCAGGAGTGCGAGGATAAAGGTCAGGGCAAAAATCGAAATCACAATCCCTTTCCAACTCCGCACAAACTTGATAATGAATGCGTACGCGATGCGTTGACCCAAACCAGATTCATTAACCGCTCCCGCAATCAAGTACGCCCCAATCACGAGCCACATAATTGAACCAGTCCACGCCGACGAGAAGACCTGTGACGGTGTCGCCACGTTCATAATAATGAGCAACATTAAGTAAATCCCACCAACGAACGCGGGTTGCGCGATTTGGGTGGCCCACCAGACGACCGTCATCAAACTAAGTGCCAAGTCCATCTGACCCTTAGCTGACAAGCCGGCAATCGGCAAGAAGTAAATAATGGCAAATACGGCGATTCCGCTGAAAAAGCCAATCGTTTTCTTGTTCACGAGCTACATGCTCCCTTCAATTTTGACAGCAAAAAGCCCCCCGACCAGCACACTTCCGTTGGTCTGGCGGCTCTTTGTAAGATTAAATTTTGGTTCAATGCGATAAAAATACGCTCATCAAGTGCAATGGATGACGTTACTTCAAATACTTCTCCCAGTCAGCCACTTTCATGAATTGGGCCCGTTCAAATTGGTCCTTCATATCGAATGGTACGGTGCCATCAATCACTAGTTTAGAACTCATCCCACGGAAACGAATCGACTTTGGATCATATTGTGGGCGTTCCGATGGGTCCAACGGATGATTCCGCATGCCTGATAAGACCATCAAGTCCTGATCGGCTTGGAAACGGGTATTCATCGTCCAAATCACATCATTCATATCAAAAATATCAACATCTTCATCAACCAGGATAACAGTCTTCAATTCCTTAAAGGCTGAGAACGCAAGCAAGGCAGCTTGCCGTTGAATTCCTTCATCCGCTTCATTATCCTTGTGAATCTGCATGATGGTCATCAACTTACCACCACCAGCCGGCGGATTATAAACATTCGTCACTTTACCAGGAATGGCACGGTTAACCAATTGTAAGATACTAGCTTCAGTTGGAATTCCCGCCATGCTGACATGTTCTTCGGATGGTCCAATCACGCTTTGCATGATGGCATTCTTCCGATGAGTCACCGCCGTCACCTTAATCACTTGTAAAGCTGGGTTGGCGTCACCATCATAACCCGGGAATTCAGGCATCGCCTTGCCCGTATGCGTATTGATATCTTCCTGAATACGTTCGTTAGGCATAATGTACCCCTCAAGCGTATATTCAGAACGCGCAATCGCCTTTTCATCGACGGTCACCCCGTCAACTAATTGAACAGCTTGGTTCCGAATCGCACCAGCAACACCTAATTCGTTATAACCGAATGGCGTGGTCGGTGGTTCGAAAGTTGCACCAATCGTAATGGCTGGATCCAAACCAATATTAATTGTAATTGGCATTGGCTTGTTAGCTTTCTCATACTCTTCCGCAAACGCACCAATGTGCCGACCGCCAGGCATGATATAAATCCCTAACTTATCCTTATCTTCAAGGACCATTCGGTGAATCGTCACATCACTCTTAGACTTGTCCATGCTTGAGCCAAACACCACACCGACCGTAATATATGGTCCAGCATCTTGGGGCGTATTCGTTGGTGCTGCCACTAACTTACGAATATCAAAGCCTTCATCCGTCGCTTTATAAACGACATCGTGAGCTGGCGCATCCGCTTCAGCAACCGTTTCTGGCGCCACTGGATTAGAGACTGCTTCGTTCAAGTATTGCCCTAACGTCTGATAATCGTGGTGGAACA
Source organism: Lactiplantibacillus plantarum (assembly GCF_014131735.1). Taxonomy (NCBI): domain Bacteria; kingdom Bacillati; phylum Bacillota; class Bacilli; order Lactobacillales; family Lactobacillaceae; genus Lactiplantibacillus; species Lactiplantibacillus plantarum. The sequence continues at coordinate 665,171 of NZ_CP039121.1, read as the reverse complement.
TCTTACCAACGCGCCGGCGACTCGCCATCAATCCAGTCAAGACCCGCGTATCAGGAAACCCCTTAACGTTGTTAAACATCATTGCTGGACCCTCTTGCGTTGGCCGTTGAACGGTCCCACCAGCACCGATATACCGATAAACACCAGAAAGTTCCGCATTTGGATCAACTTCGACGTCAGTTTCATGATAGTTCTTTGGATCATCCTTGATCTCATCAAGCACGCGACGCAAATCCCATGGTTGTTCTGCCATTTCATTCATCTCCCTTAAAGTTTACAAGACCATCATACGGCCACTCGTAAGCGGGTTCAATTCGGATTGCGCAGATATGTTATTCGTGAATGGAATAATACAACTAAACGCATTAGGTCGATGATTGTTATGTATTAATTATGATTGAAACGTGCCAAGTTTAGATTGTTATTCGTCAGCCGGTGCGCGTCCTATTCCGACCTCCGGGGCTGGGTGACAATTGCTGGAACGTAGCCGACGTCGATTTGAGCTAACGCCCAACCCGCGTCATCTCAAATACGAGTCTTATTCTAAGCCGGAAGTACCCCACTTCCGACTAAGAATAATTTGGCTACTGAGCATTGTCCACCCAGCCCCTCCGGTCGGGAAGTCGCTCGAATGGCTAATGAACGACCACCGAACTCGGTACAATTTGTCGTTGGCTATTTTGATTAAACAAAGCATTAGGTGTATTAAGCCCTCTGTCAAGAGCTTAAATCTCACTACACCAATTCAGGATTAGTGAGCTATCTCAATATCATTTTCACCCTGACAGTTGATTGACAAAGTTATTGTTTATGAAAAACAATGACGAATTCACCAAAAGTTGGGTACGCACATGTCCGCCATTCGAACACTGTTCCGACTGGAAGGCGTTTCAGCCAATGCTCAGCGGTGAAATTCCACTTAGCAAGCGTCCTTGGCTTGGTTAGTGGAAGACCAGTATTTAAGACGTGGGTTGCGGCTTAAATCTGTGTCCACCGCGTTCCAGCAATTGGCAGAAATGCCTGGAAGTCGGCGTAAGACGCGCCAACTAAGCAATTTTACGCTAACTCGAACTTTTTCCAGCGGGCCTAAGCTGGCTGCTTTTGACTTTGGAAATCAGCACGTTTCAATCATAATTCATGACTAACGAACCGGCACAGCATTTAGCCGAGTCGTATTTTTAATGCGTGACATGTCGTTTATTGTGCAAACTGGGGCATTACTAAATAAATACGCCGTGTAAACATTGATAAACAGTTTAATCATGTTTATACTTTAAAATATGTTAATAATTTTTAGACTTTCTTAAGTTATTAACGATGATTAGTCATCAATAGCCTTATTCATCGATTAGCACTTATTATTCATATTCAAGTGACACGTCTTATTCAGAATTTTAACTCGATTGATAGTAGCGGCTATTTACTGTGAAGACTCCAGTAAATAGTTTTTTATTGTCGACTAATCAATCTATTTTTGGAGGAGCATCGGGGAATGTATAAACAGCACCAATTTTTTAAAGCCGCTGACGATCGTCGCGGCCAAGCATCGTTTTGTCCTAACTGTGGGCAAGCGGTGGCCGCAACGGATGAATTTTGTCCTAATTGCGGTTTTAAGTTGCACGCAACCACTGATCAGCCATCGCCATCAGTAAACACCGCGCAGTCAACAACAAGTTCGACGCGCAAGGTTCGACAACAACCCCAACGCCATATGCCAACTTGGGGTTGGGGTCTGATTGCCGTTATCGTTGTCATTCTGATTGGCGGCTATCTGTATGGACAGAATTATTATCAACCGCTCAATCAGCTCGACCGTGACTTAACCGCACTCAAGACTGGAAAAGGTTTAGCGAAGCAAGTAACTAGCACTGACCCATCACTCAAGATTACAAATGATAGCGTCAAGCCGATGGTCACTTACTTTAAAAACAATCGAAAATCATTAGCATCACTGGCTAGTTCGCTTAAAAGTCGTTCTGCGACTAATGATTACGGTATCCAGTTCGTTAAAACCGGTAAAGACTGGTTGTTTTTCGATAAGTATCAACTACAAGTCACTTCCGTTTATGCCACACTGGCGACGAACCACCGTAACGTTGCACTCAGCGTTAATGGTAAGCACGTCGCAACATCTAATAAAGCAACTTACGAGCATAAAATCGGGCCGTATGTTCCTGGTTCATACACCTTGACTGCCAAGGGAACGGTTAGCGGCCATCAGATTACCAATAAGGGCACCTATTACCTCCGGGCAAACGGCCAAACTTACGACTTAGATTTACGTACAATTTCCTTCACCGTTAATGGTACACCGAATACCACCGTTTATATCAATGGCGAAAATGAAGGAACGATTAACAGCAGTGGCACACTGGCGCTGAATGATATTCCCTGGTCTAATCGCATGATGTTGACTGGTAAATACAAAGCCGGTTCACAAACATTGACTGCCAAACAGACTAACGTTAGTGACGCTGAGGGTCAAGACGTGGACCTCAAATTTGCTGGTGTGATGAGTAAAGATACTGCCTCGGACTACCTGAACGGTATCTTCACCGCTGTCAGCAGTTATACGTCCACCGGTGACCTATCGGATGCTTCGGATTACGATGACCGCACTTTGGACGACTACTTCGTCAACGGTACCGATAACACTGACTACAAAGAACTGGTCCAAATGGCGAAGGGCTACTACGACAATGATGACGTCCTCGATGTCACCTATGAACCGACTGTCTTATCAACGGTTCCAGCAGCTAAGCAACAAAGCCAGATCACTTATGACGTCAAATATGACTTTACCAACTCTGAAGATGAACGCATTCAGGTCTTTCGTTACACCGCGACGGTCGAGAAAACCGGGGGGCACTACAAGATTGTTAAAATCACGCCGGCCCAAAAAATTCGGTCGTACACTAAATCCGATGATTCTGATGATTAATGAAGGAGAATTTAACTTATGAAAAAATGTCCCAACTGCGGCACTGAGATTGCTGCCAATGCAAAGTTCTGTACCCACTGTGGTTACGATCTAACCAAAGCGACACCGGCCTCGGCAACGGCCAACGCCACTTCAGCCACAGCTACCCAAACAACGACTGCAACGACGCAAGCAGCTGTCCATACCAGCACAGCTTCAGCCAATCAACAACAATCGGCCAGCGCTGAAAAACAAGCAGCATCACGTTCAGCAGCTGCTGATACGACACGGACGGCTACTAACCAACAAGTCCAACAGCTGCAATCATCTGCTAAGAATTATTTTAGTTGGCTCTTGGCTAGCTGGAAAAATCCTAGCTGTGAAGTCCGAACTGAAAGTTATTTTAGTTACATTTCCTTTGTCATTGAAGCACTATTCATGACGTTGGCCGCTGTAACCATTAGCAATAAGTTTCTGACCACTGCCAATGACAGTCAAAGCTATTTCCATATTAGTAAATTAGCTTTTTCCACCGACTTAAAGATTTTCTTATGTCTCCTAATCGGCATGTGCTTCTACCTGGCTGTCGGCTATGTCACTTGCTTACTTGGCAGTCGTGGGACCAAAGTCGGCTTTACGACCTATATGAAACGCTTCGGTCAGTTAACCAATTACGCAATTATTGTGAACCTATTATTATGGTTTGCTTCGTCCCTAGTTAACTTCAGTGTTGATAACTTCTTTACCATTGCGGCTAGCTTCAGATGGTCGATTATCCTGTTGAGTGTCAGTGTCCTTGTCTGGCAATTAGGTTTGATCTTCGTCATTAACAAGTCGGTGACCCAACCATTAATTAGCCGCGTCTACCTAGCCCTTATTGCGGTTCTAGTCGTTAGCCTGCTGTTCTACTTTATGGATAAAATTATTCTGCAGGATTTACAGACTGCACTTCTCAGTCACGCAACTGACTTTGCCAATCAAATTGGTAACTTGTTCGGTAGTCAATACTAGTTGTTCGAAGGTATCACAAATAAAGCCTCGTAAATTAACGCTTATGATAATGCGTTAATTTACGAGGTTTTTTATATTCATTAGATTGAGCAAATTAATTTGTAACCGATAACAGGGTGCTACTCGAATAGTGTCCGCTTGAGCTGACGGCTAACACCGTAACCCACCAGAATAATCGTTATTAACCATCCGGCCGTCACTAGTGCTTTCCCGATTGCGATGATTCGGCGCATCGTCCCACCTCCAAAATGAGTCGCTGGTTCAGCCATTACGCACTCAACCGATGACTGACCGATAGTAACTCACTAACCAATAAGTTTTCAGTTGGCGTCAAGCGCAACTGTTTAGTAAAAATATTATAAGTCACGTCATTCGTTAACCGCTTAATTAGCGCATGATCAAGCTGGGGCGCCTGTTTCAATTGTTGGTGTGCCTTCAATAGTGCTGCCCGAATTTCTTGATTCGCCGCAGTTGGTGCTAATTCTTGATATAAATCTTGAATGATTCCCTGTACTTCACTTTTCACGTTGCACACCTTACTTTCAGAAAACTAACTACTCTTAGTATAGGCGTCTTCCGGTAAAAGATTAAGGTTATTTTCATTGAACATTAAACTAATTTATCCGCACCGCCTTTAAACTCACCAACGTTAACTAACCTAACATTATATTAATTGGCGTAAGTCATCATTTAAACGCGGCCAGTGCTAATTGGATCGCGGTAGCGCGCGCATCGCCGCTAAAGCGATGGCCACCGTCCTGAACCCAATGCAACTGACTGTGCTGATAGACCTCATGATACTTTTCAGAAGCCTGTGGCGAGACCACCGTGTCGGCCGTAACGTGAATCAATGTCACCGAACCGTCATACTGCTGAGCTACCTCATAAATCGGCAACTGTTGCGCGGTCCGCAAATAAAAGCCACCAACTTTAAGGCCATCACGAATATTCAAATAGGCCGGAATATGTTGTGGATCATAGGTCGCACCTTGTAGAACACCTTGTTGCGCATCGGACTTTAACGTTGCGGCCGGCGCCATCAAGATCAGTTTGTCGACCACGTCTGGATAATATCCTGCTAACATGCTGGCTACCACCCCGCCTTGCGAATGCCCTGCCAAGACAATGTGGTCATAATGTAAGGTCAACGCTTCATCTAAAACTGCTTTAGCGTCCGCAATCTCATTAATCACTGTCATATCTTGAAACCGACCTTCACTACAGCCATGACCATTGAAGTCAAAACGCAGAACTGCCAAGCCGTGAGCAACTAATGCTTGCGCCAATTGCGGCACAAATTGGGTCGTATCATATCCCATATCGGCCGTAAACCCATGCATTAAGATGACTAGCGTTGAGCTCGGTGCCGCCGGAGTCTCCAACCTTGCCTGTAACGCCAGCCCATCCCGTTTAATCTTAAATTCCATCGATGTCATCTCACTTATTCATTATTCATACCTTTAATATAGTGGATTTACGTCCCATTTCATAGTCCTGAGCACTCACCCTATCCTGAACAAACAGCTAACACTATACAAAAAACCTGTTTCCATGACCTTCACATCAGTCATAGAAACAGGCTCTTAATATCGGCTGGACATCAAACGATTTCCAACTGTAGCTGCTGCGATTCGACCCACTTTGCCGCAACTAGAATTCGGTACAGCACGATTGAAATAACTGCTGGCATCAGCACCCCAGTCAAGAGATAGACCATAAAACTGTTAAAGTTCGTCGATGCTAACGAAATCGGTGCAATTAACGAATTCAATCCTAAGCCGGCCAGCTTGTAACTGGTTGAAAAATGAAAGGCAATCGTCGCCACCGGGGCGGCAATAACCGCAGCAACCATTGGTGGAATCGCTAACCGTGGATTCACCAGCAAGTTTGGAAATTGGACTTTAGGCGTGATAATCCCCTGCGCGATATTGGCCCCCAAGTTATTTTGGCGAAAAGACATAATCGTAAAGCCCACGAACTGGGCGGTTGTTCCAATTAAGGCCGCACCCGATGAGACGGGATCTAACATGACCGCCACCGCCAATGCGGCCGAAGACGCAGGTGTCATTAAAAATAACGCCCAGGCAAGTGAAACGGCCATCGAACCGATCAACGGGTTGACCTTCATTGAAGTCGCGATGAACTTGCTCAGCCAGACCAACGCGGGCGTCGTTACGGCTGCTAACCCGAGACCAACCACCGCACCGACAAAAGTGGCCGCTAACGGGACCAACATCATATCAAGCGGCGTCTTACCAGTTAAATAATTACCGATCAGAACCGCGACTAACCCAGCCGCAACGGCCGAAATCGGTTGACCGGTGGTAAAAATCGAGCTCTGAGCTGCTTGGGCCAACGTATGCCCCGTCGCTGTGACGCCGTTAGTTGCGGACTGAGAGAAAAAGACAGCGTTCGCCCCGATCGTCGACGAAATCATGGCGCTAAACGTAACTAACGTGTTGCTGTTGAGCATCGTGGCAATCGCGACTCCAAATGCCGGTCCCAATAACACTTGCGCAATCGCACCGACTTGGTATAATGCCGTCCAGTGAACAAAATTCGCGAGTGACTGCAATAACAATCCAATCCCTAAACAAACTAAAATAGCATTAGAAACACCTGCCGAAACTTTATAAACGTAATCCATGGTACTCATCTTATGTGTCGCGGTAGCCGCGGTCGTAGTTGCTTCCATATGTAGGCCTCCATTTAAATTAATAAGAATATGATTAGATAAAAATGAGAATAGCTACATTTAACCACGTGTTTTGAAAATTGTCAACGTATTTTCATCACATTATCGTTGCCAACTAAACGAAAAGACCAGCCAGGCACGATGCCCTCGCTGGTCGCTTTCACTCATCGTATTCAAATCATTGGCACAAGCCATCAATCCAGGAAAATAAATCGCCTAAATCATAGTCACCACTGTGGGGAATATCCCACGGTAGCGCAAAATCAATGCCATAACCATGATTTTCTAACATTATTGCTAGAATAATCGGGATTGCAAAACTCGTATCTCGGTCGGCCGCACCGTGGCGAATCCGCCAGTGCTTAGCAACTTGTGACGAAGTTGTCGTTAAGTAACTGAGCGGATTAATCGCCTGAATCAGCTCAGCGTCCGCTAGTTGTGCAGTCACCGTACTTCGCGTCTGTGCCAAGGCCGTAAAGTGCTTGGCTTTCGCCGTTGCATCGCCAAATAAATTATTCTCTGGACTCGTCAAATCTAATTGGTCAAACGCCGGGACGGCTTTCATGCGAGTTAACGACTTCAAATAAGCTGATAAATCCAAGTCCGTCACCTGATTTCCAGTAACGGCAAAGCCTGCGTACTTATGAATATCCGTCCCTTGATCGAATGCCGTCTGAGCAGATGATATCAATAATTGGCGAACAACATCACGAAATGAACCCATTCCCGCCTCATTAAGCGTCAAGTGCGTCCCGTCACTGGCCGTGAGTTTCAACTGGTTCAAGTAAGTACTGAACTGGGCTTTTAACGCCAACGAAAGGGCCTGTTCTTCAACTGTGAGCTGACCACTAACCGGTTCAAATTTTGGTCGCCCATTCTTGGTCGTCCCCGCAACAGGCTGATAACGGTGCCAGTCATTAATACCATTAAACTGCCACTCGTAGGCCATGTCTGCGTGTTCCAGATTATGAATCGGGCAGTAAGCTGACACCGCAAAGATATCGTCAGTCGCCGGTGCTGCCCCGAGCGCAGTTAAGGCTGGTTCAAAATAAGCCGAATTGCCACTCGCACCCGCTAAAGCCGAAGTGGCACCCCCAGCACTCGTTCCATTCGTGATGATCCGGTTCGCGTCACCTGGCAGCCGGCCCTGATTATACTTAACGTAACGGATTGCCGCCTTCATATCTACGATAAAAGCCGGCGCTTGCCCGACCCGTTGCCCAGACTTATCAACCGTCGTACGACCGCGAATTCCAGCGGCCACCACAACGTAACCGCGTTTAAGTGCCTGTTGAATCGTCCCTGCATTCGTCGGCCAAGTGACACGTTGCGGATCATCCGCCGGTCCTGGCAAATAACCGCCGACCGTATTCGGCATCAGAATTGGCGCCGTTGCCCGCTGATAACCATTGACTGAACTGCCATGCAAGTATGCGGCTGGTACAAAAACGTTTAGGACCTGAATCGCTGCGACTGGATGCTGAACGTACTGAATATTACGGGCAGCATAATATTGAATAGCCTGCCCGGCAACTTGGACCTGTTCCGGCACCAGCCAGTCAGCATCAAAAATCAATCGGTTACTCATCTTGTGACCTCCATTTCTATCTATTCGTTACTTTACCCCCATTATCCAGTTAAAATCAAATCGAATTGCGCAACCAGTTATGCCAATTGCGACTAATAACGATTAACGTAGTCAGCAGCCGCTTGTGAACCCGTCGTAAACTAATGTTGCCGTGCGTTAACCAGTGAGCCCTTCTAACGACCATGGTCGCCATTGCTAACTAATCTAACTATTTCAAGTTAGCTATTAAATGACCGCTAACTAAAAACGGCTTTCTGAATTAACAGAAGGCCGTTTTAAAAAATAACATTATATGTGCATCATTTTAGGGCTATCAGTTAGCCTTAAAACCAATGACGGATAAGTGCACCGGCACCTAGCGTTAATACACCTAACAAAATGCCGACTGAACGAAGCGCTTGACTGTCCATCTTAGCTTCGTTAGTTTGTGGCAATTTAGCAACTTGGTTAGGCGTTGATGGGGTCAACGCGTCACTTTCAGATACCGTTGTCTTAGCACTAGACTTTTTAGTATCCGCTGCTGGCGTTTGATCAGCACCATCTTGGCCCGTCGTTGTGTTAGCGGGCGTACTCGTAAAGACACTCGAAGTTGAATCTTTCAATGGTTTTGACGAATTAGTACTGTTGGAAGTCGTACTCCCATCGTAGTTACTATCGAACCCACCATCAACATCGATGGTCCCAGTATCTTCATCGATATCTGGATAAACCGCCGTATTATCTTCGGGATCTTCAATGTCACCAGTCTGATGGCCATTGTCTGGTTCCGTAGTCGTATTGTCAGAACTCTCAGAACTAGTATTTACATCACTCGAGCTTTCAGAACCGGAGTGGTCGGAACTGGAGTCCACAGCGCTCGAACTTTCCGAACTAGAGTGGTCGGAACTGGAGTCCACAGCGCTCGAACTTTCCGAACTAGAATGGTCGGAACTGGAATCCACAGCGCTCGAACTTTCTGAGCTAGAATGGTCGGAACTGGAGTCCACAGCGCTTGAACTTTCCGAACTAGAGTGGTCGGAACTGGAGTCCACAGCGCTCGAGCTTTCCGAACTAGAATGGTCGGAACTGGAATCGACGTCGCTCGAATTATTTGAGCTAGAATCGTCGGAACTGGAGTCCACAGCGCTTGAACTTTCTGAGCTAGAATGGTCGGAACTGGAATCGACGTCGCTCGAATTATTTGAGCTAGAACTGTTCGAACTCGAGCTGGAACTTAAGTCGCCAGTACCGCTCCCACCGTTAACGACTTTTTCGTAGACCTTACCGTTAGCTTCTTCGCTGTTCTTGCCACCGGACGTACCGCCGCCCCATTCCATTACAGCTTTATTTTTAAAATGATAATTTTGATCAATTAATTCTGTATCCGTAATTTTAGTATAGTAATCGATGACAACTAGGTTGCTGACTGTATCGTTGAATTTCAAGTCAAAACCATTATCGCTGTAGTTAACTTGATAAGCATCGTCACTAAGCTTATCACGCCGCTTGTAAGTGTTGGCACTCGACCATTCACCATTGTAGACTTCAATACCTTTGATCATTTGCTGATGATCACCAATGGTATCGGCAATCGATAAGTTTTTCATGGTAATTTCACGCCGATCAACAAGTAAGGTCCACTTAATCGTGCCATTTTCTTTATCAATGGTGCCTTTTTTAGACATATTAGCTTCATTAGCAACCATATTGATCACTGATGTATCTTGACCGTCCTGGGTATCAAACACAACGTCTTGTTCCCCTAAGTCATCATAACGGTACTTCATTCCCAGGTTAACATCAATCTTTACATTAGTTTTACCTTCAATCGCCGAATTCATGGTCAGTACGACCTGACCATCCCCGCCGACGACACCCGTACCAATCACAGTACCAGTCACAGCATCAGTCACATCAAAAGTAGCCCCAACGGTCCGTGGTTCCAAATTAGCTGGCATATCAATAGTGACTGTGTCCCCAGCTTTGAAAGCCGTATCCCCAAAACTCATTTGATACTGAATTTGAATGGTATCAGCGTGCTTAAAATCAGGACCATTGATGACCGATGCGGCAGTTGTGTAATCCTTCGCATGATAATTAGTTGCGGCTTGGGCCCCTAGTGGCTGACTAAATAGTAGTAAAATTGCAAAACTTACTAACCCAAGTAGCCAGAATAGTCCCCGCTTACTTAACTTCATAAAAAAATCCCCCTCGTAACATAATATCCTTCATCGAAAAGTATACGCTAGCAAGATGGATTTTCAATAGAATTTGTGAATAAAACGATTAATATGTTCATATATTGTTTGGTCCCCATCTATACCAATCAATGCTCACTTAGAGACAAACTGATTGGCGCGTGTCGCTGCAAATTGCAAAATAGTTACCCCGACAATCATTATCGCCCCAATCAGTCCGACCCAGTTAAAGTGAACGTGCAAAAATAAGACGCTTAAAATGGTTGCTGCTAGGGGTTCAATAGCTCCCAGAACACTAGCAGTCGTTGGTAGAATGTATTCCAAGCTCTGTAAAAAGAACAAGTAGGCCAGCATCGTGCCAAAAATCACGACGAAGCCGACTTGCCCCCACGCCACCCAGGTTAGCTGTGGCGAATGGTGCCAAGCACCTGTTCCGACTAGCACCAAGCCACCACCAATCAGCATTGACCAACCAACAATGGGTGTGGCGCCATACACTTTTAATAATTTTGTTGGCATTAATGTGTAGATGGTTGCACCAACCGCGGCCAACAATCCCCAGATAATTGCAATTACTGGCAAAGCCAGCGAGTCAGTGTGCCCCTCCGTGACGATTAGAACCGTCCCAGCGATTGCGGAGACCACAGAAATGACATCCACTTTCCCTGGAAGCTGCCAAGTCGTGGCGGTGATAAAGATAATAATCATCACCGGTGACAAGAATTGCAAAATTGCGGCCATCGCCGCATTACCAGTACTGATTGCCATAAAATAAGTCAATTGAACGCCAGCCATCCCGAACAGGCTGAACACAATCAGACGCACCGTTGCCCGCCAGTCATGAAACACGGCCATGACCGGTAACCGGCGACTAAATCCATATAAAATTAACAGACCTCCAGATACTAGCATCCGCACCGCCACTAACCACAACGGCGAAATCGTTGTGGTGTCAAATAGATGTTGTGCCACCGTTCCCGAGCTTCCCCACAAAAAAGGCCCGGCACTGGCTAATAACAGTCCCACCGTTTTCTTTTGCATTTAACCACCTCCAAAAGCACTAGCCTTAGTCTAACAAGCACCAATTAACTTTCCAATGGTCTTTTCAAATTCAACTTAGACAGTCCGACTGACAAACCTGCCATCACACCACTTTAAGCACCTTATGATAAATTTCATAATTGACACTGTAATGGTGGTAAGCTAATCTTATAGCGGGGTATGGAGGTGCCAAATGAAACATCAAAAATTAATTTATTGGTTGGTCGGAATCTTTGCTGTCGTCTTCATTGGTGGCGCATTAATCATTCCAACACCAACCATTAAGCAACAGGTTGTCAGTATTGGCAACGCCATTACGGGGAATACTAAAACTAAGGGCGCTACACACGCCGTTTCGGATAGTGCCCTTGGTGAAAAATATCAATTATCCACTAGTGAAATTCACGTCCTGCGCAAACTTAAAGTGACGGGGATCGGTGATTCAATCATGGTCCGCACCACGAGTGACTTAAAACAAATCTTTGACCATTTTAACGTTAACGCCAAGGTTGGTCGCCAAGTGTCGGAAGCACCAGCCGTCATTAGCCAATTAAAAGCTGATAATGCAATTCAGAAAAACGTGCTGATCAACTTGGGGACGAACGGTCCAACGAGTGCCGCCGAAATCGATGGGATCATTGATCAGATTGGCAGCAACCACCAGATTTACTGGGTCAACACCCGCGTTCCAGGCAAAGATTGGCAAGACCCTAACAATCAATTGATTGCCGCGGCCGCTAAAAAATATAACAATGTGCATCTCATTGATTGGCTATACGTTGCGCAAGACAACGACAACTGGTTTGTCAAAGATAATTTACATCCCAACAGTCTTGGTGAACGTGAATATACCGCAACAGTCGGTCAGACAATGGCTAAAACAGCAACACCATAGCCACTTTATTTTTAGACGAGGGTTCTGATTACTTGCATTACCCGTACAGCAGATTAGCCCAACTAATTATGCTAACAATAACGTAAAAAAGCCGGAACACCAGTAATTAACAGGTGTTCCGGTTTTTAATATTGGTCACGTCAAAAATTCAACAGTTATCCTAACATCACTTACTCAGTCAGTAAGCGATGGGCGTTATCGTAAAAGATCGCTTGTTTCTGCTCATTTGTTAATAGATCAGTCGTTGTTAAAGCGTGACCTAATTGCCGCGAGCCATCTAACGGCGTATATGGAATATCACTCCCGTAAAGTAGGTGCTCAGGCTGAGCCAAGCTCATTAAAGTTGGCAACTGCCTTGGTAGCACGGCTCCAGCTACATCAAAATAAACGTGGCGCATCACATCGTAAACATCCACTTGATAAACCTTCTGAGCATATTGTGCGATTCGATCATCAACAATTCCCAAAAAAGCACCAGCATGCGGTATAATCACCTTGATATTAGGATATTTTTCAAAGAAATGATATTTCAACATATTAATAAACGTCATCGTGGTATCCATGAAGAATCCCAACAATGGCACTGGTAAATCAATATCAACGTTTTTAGGCAAGATTGCTGGTTCATTTGGATGCAAAGCCACAATCGCTTGGCGAGCATCTAGTTCTTGGTAGACCCGTTCCAAGACTGGTGATCCAAAGTAAAGTCCACGTGAGTTGGTTGGCACTGTGACGCCTAAAGCACCATCCTGGTCCAAAGCCTGTTGCACCGTTTTGACAGCATCCAGTTCATAAGGGATTGGTAGACTCGCCAAGTATCCTAATTGATCTGGATATTGCTGGGCCAAGCTTTTACCATCGTCGTTAGCCGCTTCAACTAAGCGTATGGTTTCCGCCTTATCACCGAAGTTCACGTGTGGGGATGATAGCGATAAAATCGAGTAACTAATATCATTATCACGCATAAAGTTAAGCGTAAGCTGTGGTGTCCACTCAGGTGTCGGCCAGCCATCAGGATCACCTGGAACATGACGCTTTAGTGCCTCAACGTAACTCGTTGGTAAATAGTGGGTATGAAAATCAATTTTTGACATTAGCTGCACCTCGTTTTTTAGAATAACCATAGTCTAAGACCAAACGAGTGCGTTGGAAATGTACAATTGATGTCAAATTGACCATTTACAGGAGGTGACATGATGACAACTAACTATCCGCTTGCCGTACAGAAAATGTTCGCAACTGTCCCAACACTACTGACAGCGACACCCATCTTTAAATTGACTGTCACCATGGTCGTCAAAGCAGCCCACGTTAGTCGTGGGAGTTTTTACAGTCACTTTCAAGATATTTACGACTTCATTCACGCTTTCGAACATGCTTTAATCGAACAAGCAACCGTTTCAAAGCAAGTCCTTAACCAAGGGATTCAAGCTGCCTTGGTTCATCCTGACCCGCGGAATGCTTATCCAACCTATCTGGAATTAACAACGAATATCAACACCCAATTAGCTAGTTTTCAGGCCTTGCTTGGCCCCCATGGTGATCCACAGTTTCTTGATCAGTTTCAGGCCGGTCTCATTGATAATTTACTCGCCACTACTGAGCAGGCGCCCTTAAATCATCAATATTTCCAGTCGATTCCGGCTGACTACGCCATGCCAATCTACTTTAGTGGCGTGCTGGCAATTATTCAGCACTGGCTGACCAAGGCCCATCCGGAGCCACCTGAAGTGGTTGCCAACATTATCGTTCAGAGCCGCTACACCGCAGCTTACCATCTCTTTTCCGATCGTCCGCTTGGGGCCGATAATAACTAGAAACCAAACTAAAAACTGGTCATAATCCCATAATTGTGGATTACGACCAGCTTTTAGTCACGACAGTCAATACTTATTATATTCAGTGCATGGCCACGATCATTTGATCGCCCCACACTTCCAACTGATGCAGTTGCTTTTGAAAACTAATGCCCGCAGTCGTCAACTGAAATTGATAGTTCCCTGCAGTCGCAACTAATCCTAATTCGGTTAATTTAGCTAAAACATTCAGTAGTTTAAGCGTGCTAAGACCCCTAACTCGCTGGCGCAAATTCATAATCTCAGTTGGCGCCGCCTTCAGGTTGATCAGTACTAACGCGGCCCACCGGTCATTGAGCACGCCTAACCCGACTTTCGTGCCAATATTTAGATCACGCATTACCATCAGTCCATACTTCCTTACTTAGAATTTATAATCATTATGACTATTCTAAGTAAGTTGGCGTTGGAATGCGAATAACTTGCTTGCCATCGACTTTTCAGACTTTTATTTTTGAATGTCCAGATACGTCTGACAAAAGTCAACGACCGCTCCCCGTAAATTAGCTTCATCGGTGAAATGACAAGCCACAACATCTGGTTTTATAGAAGCAATTTTGACCGTTGCCCGCAATTTTTCAATTTCAGCATTGATTGCTGGGAGTAGGTGCGGATTATTTGAGACCGCCCCGCCCATCACGATCAATTCCGGGTCAAAGCTGTATTGTAAGTTGTAGATGGCCCGCGCTAAGGCCCGAACCATAACTTGAACTTCGGCTTGAGCATCAGTATCACCCTTGACAGCCAGTTCAAACACGGCTTGCCCGTCTAGCTCAGGTTGAGCTGGATGGCTCGCGTTGTACCGCTTTGCAACAGCTACCGCGGTGCCTAACTCACTTAAGATCTGATGGTCATTCATGAGCGTGAATCCAAACTCACCACCGAATAAGTGCGCGCCGTGCCAAATTTGATGATTCACAATGACCGACCCACCAACACCGGTTCCCACAATTAAGAAGCACAGGCTAGCAACCTGTTTCCCAGCCCCATCCGCCAATTCAGCCAACGCCGCACAATTGGCGTCATTTTCCATACTGACCGGTAATTCAAAACGTCGTTGTAATTCCGGCTGAATCCTAAAATTATGAATATACGGCAGTGCGCTGGCACCCTCAATAATTCCAGTTGCCTTGTTGACAGCCCCGGGCGAACTAATGCCTACACCAGCAATTTGATAATCGCGTTTCATCTGCGCGACCTGCGTGGTTAGCAAAGTGTAAAATTCAGCTAGCGTTGTGGGCGTCGTAACTTTGGTCTTAGCAACTAATTGCTGATCTTGCCACACGGCAAACTTAATGGTCGTTCCACCAATATCAATAACTCCTAATGACTGCATCGTTTTATCATTCCTTTATCAATTAAACTAGTTATCATAACAATGATAGCGTTTAATTCAGAAAATGTATATTCTTTTATAATAACAATCCATCCCGACATATTTCATCAAATTATGCTTTTCTGACCGATACTAGACAACAAAAACAGTTGATTGCCACGTGCCCACGTCATGGTAACCAACTGTTTTTAGTTAATCTTTAAATTGAATTTTAACGTAATCCCGATAGAGTGGGACGTTCGCCATTAGCTCTTGATGCGTACCTGAACCACTCACATGCCCATCTTCAATGAAGTAAATCTGATCCGCATCCACGATTGTACTCAGCCGATGGGCGATCACTAGGGTCGTCCGGCCCTTCATTAATTCGCCGAGGGCTTGTTGTACCATCGCTTCTGATTCAGAATCCAGACTAGCAGTGGCTTCATCGAGCATTAGAATCTTGGGGTCCCGTAGAAAGGCCCGGGCAATGGCTAACCGTTGCCGTTGACCACCACTGACTTTAACCCCACGTTCGCCAACTTGCGTCTCAAGGCCATCTGCCATGGCGCGTACAAAGTCAGCCGCGGAAGCTAATTCTAAGACGTGCCACAACTCATTGTCGGAGTATAACCGATCAGCACCGTACGTTAAGTTTTGACGAATCGTACCGGCCATGATTGCCGAGTCCTGACTGACATACCCGATTTGTGACCGCCAACTATTGAGACTTAGTTCATTAACATCTTGCCCGCCAATACTAATTTCACCAGCAGTTGGTTGATAATAACGTTCCAGAAGGCCAAAGATAGTCGACTTACCACCACCAGACGGTCCCGCAAACGCCACCACCGTATTTGGTTTAGCTTCAAAACTGACATCGTGTAAAATTTGTTGATCATCATCATAGGCAAAGTCAACATGGTGCATCGCCAAAGTCTCATTGGCGACTGCGTGTTCAACACCAACCGTCAATTGTTCTTCTGGTTCATTCAACAACTCCCGAATCCGGGCCGTCGAGCCACTGGCCTTTGCTAACGTGGTGAAGAACTGACCAAGCATCCCAGCTGGGCCAATGATTTGGAA